>NZ_CP012549.1:1200000-1949753 GCF_025319965.1 Campylobacter sp. RM16187 | reverse complement strand
ATTTATCCCTTTTTATTATAGTAGTTTATCATTTTATCTTAAATTTCATAAAATCTTTGTTAAAATGCCTCTAATAGATGTTTTTCACAGCGTGAAAAAAACGTGAAAAACTTTTTTATTTGGCAAATTAAGGATGTGATGAAAATTTTAGGAATTGATCCCGGAAGCAAGAATTGCGGTTATGCGATCATCGAAAAAACTGCGTTTAAAACGAGCTTGATTGAAGCAGGACTTATAAAGATTAAGCCTGATTTGCTTCAGTATCAGATAACTCAGCTTTGTGAGGGGCTTGATCTCATTTTTAAAAACCACAAATTCGATGAAGTCGCGATTGAGGATATATTTTTTGCGTATAATCCAAAAACGGTTTTAAAACTTGCTCAGTTTCGCGGTGCATTAAGTCTTAAAATTCTTCAAATTCACGGAGAATTCGCGGAATACACCCCACTTCAGGTGAAAAAAGCGGTAACAGGCAAGGCAAAAGCGGATAAAGAGCAAGTTGCCTTTATGGTGAAGAAAATTTTAGGGATCGCCAAAGATATAAAGCCGCTTGATATAACCGATGCTATCGCGGTTGCATTAACGCATGCAAATAATTTGCGGATAAAAAAGTAAATTTAAAGGAGATAAAATGAGGAAAATTTTAGTTGTTTTAGCTGTTTTTGCATCGCTAAATTTATTTGCAAATGAAGTTTCAAAAGATAATGAAATCATCTGCAACTACTCAAATTTAGGCATAGAAACAAAGAAAACTACAAAAGCAAAACAGATTATGGTTAAAGATGTATTGTTTAGCGGTTCAAATTCGCAAAATTTTGGAGTTAAAAAGGACTTAAGACAAACTTGTGAAGTTTTAAACTGCGTGATGGATGATAGCGTAGAAAATAAGCAAGCATTTTTCAAAAATGCAACACTTACGATATTAAATGGCGATGATGAGATATCCAATATGGCGGTTGATTATTTTAGTTCTCGTGAATTTGATTTTGCTAAAAAATTAAGACATGATGCTTTACTTTTAAAATTTGGTTGCGACTATGAACTTATGCCTATTGAAACAAGAAATGGCGTGAATAAAGTATTTGTAAAAGCTATCGTCATGTCAAGAGGAAAAGAGATTGGTAAAATAGAAATAAACGGCAGAGTGCTTGCTATAAGAGGTAAATTTGGCATGGTGCAAGACATGCAGGTTTATAATCTAAAATTAAAAGAGATAAAAGAGTAAAATTATTGTTTGATGCCTAAAATTTAAGGATTTTCTGAATTGGAATCTATTTTTAAAATTTTTAAGTAATTTTTGAAATATATATTAGTATTAAAAAATTAAAATTTTAAATATATAATTTTAATTAAAATTTATTTTTTAATATTATTTATATTTTTTTAAGCTTTTAATCAAACAACAATCAAACAAAATTTTATATTTAAATATGTAATTTAGAGGCTTTTAGCACTTATCTTATATTTTTTTAAGCTTTTAATCAAACAACAATCAAACAAAATTTTATATTTAAATATGTAATTTAGAGGCTTTTAGCACTTATCTTATATTTTTTTAAGCTTTTAATCAAACAACAATCAAACAAATTTATTTCTATTTAGCCCATATAGGCACATACATTCTTGCTTTTGAACCAACAGTCTCATCATGTATAGCAATTTTATTGTCTTCAATTGTAAAATTTATAATTTTTGATGCCATTGAGCTGTTTTTGGCGTCTATTCCAAACCTGTCTCTTAAAGTTGTATTAGTCATATATTCGTTTTGTATATATTTTAAACAACAATGCAGATAACAAGCTCTAATTTTGTCCTCTTTGTACATATCCTTTAGTTCTTTATGGGCAAACAAAATAGCCCGCGTATAGCCATTTATAGCTTCAAAAGCAGGTGCAGGTAGCTGATAAAATTCTGTCCAATGAACTACTTTATCTATACCGCTTCCTCTCTCTTCGCATATATTTATCCTTCTCATAAAAGAAGCCAATCTCTCATTTCTTGACTTTGGAGGATTGTCTAAAAACCTATCCGTATTTATAAGTGGTTCACCTGGATTTGTTATTTCTATCCTGTTGTCGTAAATTTCTATCATAATAGAATTACCACTTTGCAAAAAATCTTGATGTATTATGGCATTTGCAACTAGCTCTCTTATACAAATTTCAGGATACATTTTTATCTCTTGCCTAAAGACTTTATCTATTACTTCATTGGTAGGCAAGATATTATTTATATAATTTATTAACCCTTCAAAACCAACCGCAAAGCCTCTTTTGCCTTCAATTTCGTTTTTAGTATTAACTTTTGAATTTCCCTTATATTGTATAACTCTTATGACTTTTCTTTTTAAATTTGTAAAATTATTTAAATCTTTTGCAAATAATATAGCACCTAAATTTGTGATATCATATTTACCATTATCTAATTTAATTATCATTTCATCTTTGGCAAGAAAATCAATTATATATTTTTTACTATCAGGCAATGGCAATTTTAATAGTTCAAAATATTTTGGATAATCCAATAAATCTAAAATTTCTATATCATTAAGGTTGTTTGTTGCTATTTGCTTTTCAAAAGGAGTTTTATCAAACGCCCTCCAAAGCTCTTTTTCTTTTTCTGGTAGTTCTCTCAACTTTTTCTTGTTTTCGCCAAGTCTTATATATTCTTTACCCTCAAAAGATACTGGATGTTTATCAGCCGATGCTATTTCTAGTAAAACAATATTTTTATTGTCAATAGAAATTTCATAAAATTTATAGTCTATTTTTGGTTCAAGTAGTCTTAATATCCAATTATCCAAATTTTCATTACCTTTTTTAGCTGTTGATGGTTTAAAGGTTGTTCCTATTATCTCATGAGTTTTATCATTTACTCCCCAAATTATATATGCATTTGGTTTGTTATTTAAAGTAGCTGAATTTGATAGAGCACTAATATATTCTCCTATTAGATGTGGATCTTTGTTATCTTCTTTAAATTCTATCCATTCAGTTTCATTTGAATATTTTATAAATTCTAGGACTAAAGATTTGATATATTCACTATCCCTTGTGATCATTTTTACTCCGACTTTTCATTATTTACGATATGATTTTCATAAATAAATTTATGTTCATCAGGCAATGCGCCATAAATTTTATGAGCTAGATCACGTATTTCCCAAAGGGCGGATTTGGAGCTTCTTAAAGATAAGAAATTTTGCAAACTTCTAGCATTTATACTCCATGTTAATTCCGTTTTATAGCACTCCGGTAGGCAGTATTTGACGATATCAAGGCTAGTTGTAGTAGTGGCTAAAATTTCGCGCAGATTATCAAGTGCCCTTATGCTTGCGTTATCGATTAGTTCATTTCCTGTTAACACGATGTATCTGCTTGCGTTTTCAAAGTCGCCAAGCTCAAATTTCGCCTCGTTTCTAAGCTCTTTTAGCGTGTAGCGAGTTGATTTCACGCTTAAGCTTGCTATGCGGTGACGAGCTAGCTCTTGAAGCAGTGCGCGCGAAATTCCTTGGATGTAAAAGTTATAATAAAGATGCTCAAGCGTGCTTGCATGCTTAAATTTATTCCCCACTCGGTCGATGAGTTCGATATCTTTTTCGCCGCCGTTATCGCCCTTATCAAAGCTTTGCCAGCAGGTACGAATCGCGTGCGAGCAGATATTAAGCGGAGTGAAATTTAGAAGTGTTACTTGCATTTTAGCTCTTTATTTATGAAATTTAATCTCGTAAATTTAGCTAAAAATTGATGAAATTCGGGTTAAATTTGGGGGCGTTATATTAGCCCCACAAGAGTAGAAAAATAGATAGATTAATTTTTAAGCTGTAAGAGTGTATTTAGCATCTCGTTGCTTGTAGTTATTGTCTTTGAGTTAGCTTGAAATCCGCGTTGAACTACAATTAGCTGAGTTAGCGAGCGGCTTAGATCTACGTTACTCATCTCTAAGCTTGAAGCTGAAATTTTGCCGCGTCCGGAGGTATTAGCAGCACCTATTATAGGATCTCCAGAGTTTGCAGTCATTGCAAATAAATTACCACCTTCGCTTGTTAGACCTTCATTATTTGTAAATTTAGCCACCGCAACTTGCGCAAGTCCCAAGCTTCTACCGTTTGTAAATGTGCCTACAAGCGTGCCTGACTCATCTATTCTAAGTCCGTTTAACTCGCCTCCTGTATAACCGTCTTGGCTGATATTTGCAGTTGCTGAATCGTTATCATAGCTTGTCATTCCAGTAAAGCCCATTGTATCGCCTAAATTTAGCTCTATATGCTGACCTGCCGAAGAGCCATTTGCCGCGCCAAATGTGATACTGGCAGGGCTATATGTGCCAAGCGAACCGTCGGCGTTAAATCTAATATATCCTGTTGTTACGTTTTCAGGTTTGCCGTCAAAATTTATCTTATTTGGCTCTGCAACTTGGATGATCATCGTCCATTCTGTTCCATTGTTTTCAGTATATGCTCGTTTTGTAAAATCAAGCTTTACATTGTGTTTTGCACCAAGGCTATCAAATACATCTATGCTTGAGCTATGGCTTGCCATATGTAGGCTATCTGTTACACGCTTTGATTCACCTGTGCTTAATGAGCCTGCTAAGACTGCCATAGTTTTTTTAAATCCGATATTTTCAGTGACGTTATTTTTGGCATTGTTTAGACCTGTTATAGTTAGATACATATTGTGGTCATTAACATCAGTGTCATTGTTTGCAGTAGGTTTTGGAGTATTAGTTCCAGGATCTATTGTGCCATCAGTTGCATCTGTGTCATCTTCATTAAAAGCATCGCCTTTTGGGTTTTTTATCTGAAATTGACCATATTCGTTTACAGTTACTTCTACACCATCGTTTTTATTATCTGCTATTTTATCTGTAAAATCTGTTTGTTTAGGCGTGCCATCAGCTTCATTGCCGACTTTTTCTCCAATATAATTTACCCAAAGTCTTGCATCTTTTTGCATAGCTTCTCTTAAATCTTCTGTAGTTGTAACTTTTCTCTCTGTAGAGTCGTTATAAGTATGAGTTGAATTTGTCCTTGTTTTGCTATAAGTATATTGATAAGCTGTAATGATATTTGTAGTAACTAAATCTCCTATAGCTGTATTTGCTACAAGTTTTATATTTTTATTTTCAACTGATGCTCCTAAATTATTTCTATTGGTTAATACAAGTTGATTTCCATTAGTTACGCTTGCTTCAACACCTGTTTTATTATATTTCTCATTTATTGCAGCTGCTAACTGGCTAATATTCTTAATATTGCCTAGTTTTATATTTTCTCCATTTAAAACAATATCAAGCGTTTGTGGAGCTGCAAAATTTCCAAGTGGGTCAGCACCTACGTTCAATGCTTTTGTCTTAGCATCAGAGTAGCTTATCCAAATGCCTTGACCATCTCTTAGATTATAAGCGTCTCCATCATTATTAAATAACACTCCTAGATCTGCTCCTCTTTCTCTTAGTCTTTGTTCACCAGTTTTTGTTACATAAAACTCATCTTCTCCAACATTATTTTCATCATGTATTTCATTGTCTGTTTTAATATTATCAATAGGAGATTTCTCAACCCAGCGACTGTATTGATCAAGTTGGTAGATAGGAATTTTTTTCGTCCCTACGTCATCGCCGCTATCAAGGTTAGCTTTTAATGCTATTTCGGTAGTAGCGCGAGCAGGAGTAGTAAGTCCCGGTGGGATAATGATATTTTCTATCGGTCTTGTCGGATCTATCTCTCCCGTAGTCTCATCTCTCATCCAGCCTTGTACTATATGTCCACCGTTATCTACGAAATTTCCTACGCTATCACGTGAGAAGTCGCCGTTTCTGGTATAAAGTCTAGTTTTACCGCCGTCTGGGCTAACGATGAAAAATCCATCACCCTGAAGCGCGATATCGGTCTGCTTATCGGTAGTTTGAAGAGAGCCTTGCTTAAAAATTTTAGTAGTAGTATTAACCTGTGTTCCAAGACCTACCTGCATAGAGTTTAAACCGCCATGTTTATTTTGAGGAGCGGTGGATACACGAGAAGTTTGATATATAAGATCATCAAAATTTGCTCTGCTATATTTAAAACCTATGGTGTTTACGTTTGCTATGTTATTACCTTCGACATCCATTGCTATTTGGTGAGCCTGAAGTCCCGTAACTCCAGACCAAAGAGATCTCATCATAATCTTATCCTTTTATGCAATTTTTAAAAGATAAAAGCAAAAGATGTTCCAAAATATATAAATCAAGTAGAGAATAGTAATTAAATTTATAGCCTACCAGTCAAGTATAGCAGGCTATAAAATTATAGGGATTATAATATCATTGCTCCTATAATACCACCTATTATAAGTGGAATATTAAAGAAAATAAATGTCGGCACGCAAGTATCGTAGATATGGTTGTGCTGTCCGTCGGCATTTAGACCTGCTGTAGGCCCAAGTGTGCTATCACTTGCCGGACTTCCCGCATCTCCAAGTGCCGCAGCAATACCAACTAAAAGAATAATGGCCGGGAATGAAAATCCTAAAGATATAGAAAGCGGAACATAGATCGCAGCTATAATAGGTATGGTGCCAAAGCTAGTTCCTATGCCCATAGTTACAAGTAGTCCTATGGTTAGCATCATTATAGCTCCTCCTAATTTTCCACCAGCGATATTGCTAGCAAAATTTACAAGTTGTTCGATACCGCCACTCTCTCTTAAAACAGAGCCAAAACCGGCTGCAACAAGCATAATAAATGCGATAAAGCCCATCATGGCTAGACCGCTATCCATGACTTTGTCTATCTTGTTATACTCTATGCCCCCAAAAGCCACCATAACAAGAAGTCCCAAAAGTGCCCCAAGAGGCATACTTGATGTGTAAATTTGCACTACAAACGCTACTATGGCACCTCCTAATACTGCCCACTCTTTCTTTGTCATTTTTAGGCTTTTAGCTAATTCCGCTTCTTGCATCTCTAAATTTTCAAAGTTTGTATGTTTATATTCTCTTTTTTTAGAATAAAATATAGAGATTGCCAAAAATAGACCTACTAGCATTGAAAATCCGCCTATCCACATTACATTTTGAATATCTGAAATTTCTACATTTACACCATTATTTGCAAGTTCTTTTTTTATAATACCGTGAAAAATAAGTCCAAAACCTACGCTAAGACTTACATAAGGCGCTTTTAAACCAAATGTCAGAGCTGTTGCTATAGCGCGTCTATCTATATTTAATTTATTCATAAGAGGTAAAAGTGGTGGAATAAGTATAGGTATAAACGCTATGTGAACCGGGATTAAATTTTGAGAAAAGCATGCTACTGCAGCAATTATTAATGCAAAATATGCACGAGTGCTGCTTAAAATTTTAGTTATACTATTTATTAAAATAGCCGTTAAATTCGTATTTGCGATAGCAGCCGCAAGAGCTCCTAATAAAATATAGCTAAGAGAAGTTTCTAAATTTCCTTTCATGCCGGTAATTAGAGTAGAAGTAGTAGCTGTAAGAGCGTCGAAAAACGCACTAAAGCTAGCAAATCCATTATGATACATTAAACCGGCGACAAGCGCTGAAACCAGAATCGATAATAATACATTAAAGCGAAGCAGACAAAGCACAGTCATAATTACTATGCTTACAACAACGGGATTAGAAAGCATAAAATTTCCTTATTATTGATGGATAATCGGGTATTATACCTCTATTTATCTTAAATTTATAAATTATTAAGCTTGATTTTGAAATAAATTTGAACAATAATTTATGTAAAAAAACATATTTCAAGCAAGGTAAGATTATTTTATACCTAATATAATAAAATAATTGATAAAATCTATAAAATTTTACTAAAAGGAAAGACATGAGAAGCGATATCATAAAAAAAGGCTACACAAGAGCGCCTCATCGCTCGCTTTTGCGTGCTACAGGGCTTAAGGACGAGGACTTTGATAAGCCATTTATCGGCATTGCAAACAGCTTTATAGAGATTATCCCGGGGCATTTTTTCCTAAATCGCTACTCTGAAATTTTAAAAGACGAAATTCGCAAAAACGGCTGTGTGCCGTTTGAATTTAACTGTATAGGCGTAGATGACGGTATAGCGATGGGTCACGGCGGTATGCTTTATAGTTTGCCAAGTCGCGAGATCATCGCAAATTCGGTTGAAACTGTCATGAACGCTCACAGTCTAGACGCGCTTGTATGTATGCCAAACTGCGATAAAATCGTGCCAGGTATGATAATGGGTGCGCTTAGGGTAAATGTGCCGACCGTATTTGTAAGCGGTGGACCGATGAAAAAGGGCTACACCAAAGACGGACGTCCGATCGATCTTGCTACGGCGTTTGAAGCAGTGGGAAAATTTGAGACCAAAGAGATAAGCGAAGCCGAGCTAAAAGATATCGAGTGCAACGCCTGTCCAAGCGGCGGAAGTTGTAGCGGAATGTTTACGGCAAACTCCATGAATACGCTTTGCGAGGCGATGGGTATCGCGCTAAGTGGCAACGGCACGATACTGGCTCTTACTCCTGAGCGCGAAGAGCTCGTGCGAAAGGCGGCGCGTAGAATTTGCGAGATCGCGCTTGATGAGAGATTTAAAATTCGCAACATCCTAAACGCAAAAGCTGTTAGAAACGCACTTGTCGTTGATATGGCGATGGGCGGAAGCAGTAATACCGTGCTTCATATGCTTGCTATCGCGCGTGAAGCGGGCGTAGATCTGCAAATTTCAGAGTTAAATCAAATAAGCTCAAACATAGCTCACATCGCTAAAATCAGCCCAAGCTTGCCAAACGTGCACATGGAAGATGTGGGGCGAGCCGGCGGTATGAACGCGGTGATAAAGGAAATTTCACGCCGCGATAACGGAATGCTGTACTTAGAAAATTTAACCGTTTCAGGCGAAACCTTAGGCGAGCGCGTGGGGCTTAGCGAGATAAAAGATGAAAGCGTGATACATAAGGTTGAAAATGCCTATTCGCAGGTTGGCGGACTGGCGATTTTGTTTGGAAATTTAGCCGAGCAAGGATGCGTCATAAAGACCGCAGGCATCGTTGGAGAGCGTAAATTTAGCGGTAAAGCGGTCTGCTTTAACTCTCAAGATGAGGCGATAGAGGGAATTTCAAGCGGCAAGGTAAACAAAGGCGATGTGGTCGTGATCCGTTATGAAGGTCCGCGCGGAGGTCCCGGAATGCAAGAGATGTTAAGTCCAACTTCGCTAATCATGGGTCGCGGACTTGGTGCGGACGTGGCGCTGATAACGGACGGTAGATTCAGCGGTGCGACAAGGGGGCTAAGCATCGGACACGTAAGCCCTGAAGCGGCCGAAGGCGGCATGATAGGACTGCTTGAAGATGGCGACATAATCGATATAGACGTGGATACTTACAGCATAAATGTGCGATTAAGCGAGGCTGAAATTTCAGCTCGCAGGGCGAAATTTAAGCCGCTTGAAAAAGAGCTAAATTCTCGCTGGCTAAGACAATATCGCAAGCTTGTGACAAATGCGAGTAGCGGAGCGATTTTAGAAGCTTAAATTTGGAAGATGTATATGAAAATTTTAGTAGTGTTTTTAAGCTTTTTTGCAATACTTCTGGCAAATGAATGCGTTGATGCAAGTAGTTGTTTTGAAGAGGGTAGCAAGGCGGCATTTTCAGGAGATTATATGCTATCTAATAAATTTTATAAAAAAGCTTGTGAAATGGGGCATCAGGGTGCTTGTGAAAGAATGAAAGAGTATGAGGACAAAAAAGAGGCGATAAATATGCAAGTCTCTGCTGAGCAGTTTAATGTAGTTAAAAAATCCTGTGAAGGCGGAGATGTAAAACAGTGTGAGAGTCTGGCTACATTTTATATGTCCGGGAAAGGAACAAAACAAGATTATAAATCTGCTTACGAGATAGCTAAAAGTTGGTGCGATAAGGGAGAGGCGAAATTTTGTACTCTTGCAGGAATGCTTAATGATGATGGAGTGCTTGGCGAGGCTAATTATCAAGAGGCTATGAAGTATTATGAAAAGGCTTGCGAAAAGCTAGATGCTCAAGCCTGTACAAATTTAGGTCTTATTTATATCTCTGGGCGTGGTGTGAGCGCTGATATGAATCTTGGAGTATCTTATGTCAACAAAGGCTGCGAGAATGGCGATGTAAATGGCTGTGTGGCGCTTGGGGAATTTTACTTCAAAAATAAAGATTACGAGAAAGCCAAGCCGTATCTAAAGGCTACTTGCGAGAATGGAAACGGCGTTTCTTGCATGTATATGGGCATAGCCTTGATGCCAAAGGATTTTAGGGGTCAAATAAGCGTAGAGGCCGCTGCATACTTCGATAGAGCTTGTAAGCTAGGTATTAAAGAGGGGTGTTTGTAAATTAGCATTTGTTAGTTAAAATTTATAGGCGAAACTTAACGCCTATAAATTTGATTATAAGATATTATTTTAATTGCTCTTCTTTTCTTCTTCTAAATTTTCAAAGTATCTTTCAGGGTATTTTTCAACCTGATTTACATTTAAAAGTACGAATTTGTAGCTCAAAAAAAGAGCAAGTATCCAAAGAAAAAAGAAAATAATTGCAGTTGTCATATTTGTTCCTTAGTATGCGTGGTGATCGTTTTTGATCTCATCTTGAGTGATTTTGCGACTATCTATAGCTCTCCAAACCACAAAGATATATGCCAATACAAATGGCACAATAAGACTTACGTAAGCCATCACTCCAAGAGTGTAGTGGCTAGAGCTTGCATTCTTTATAGTTAGCGAGCTTTGCAAATTTGAAAAAGACGGATAAAAGGCCGTATTATTTAACCCCGCTATCAAAAATAGCCCCATTACTACAAATACTACTCCGATTCCGTAAGGAACTACTCCGTAAATGCTTTTAGTAAATGCGCCTTTATAAATTCCATATAGCACAAGTCCAAGTCCTATTAACATTATAAGAGTAACGATTGGCATTTTTACTAAATTTAGAGCGTATTTAAAGCCTACTAGACTTACTATGCCTTCTGCATCATATTCAAAGCCTGTTTTTGTAAATATCCAGATTATAAACATTAAGAAAAATGGTAGGAACAAAATAGTATTTTTTAGAACAGCTTTTCTGGCTTTTGCTCTAAAATTTTCATCCGAGATATTATTGATTAGATATAAAGCCCCGCCTACGCGAGATAGGAAAAGCATCGCAATTCCAAGGGGATAGAGTAGGGGATTGGCAAGTGCCTCAAGACCTCTATATGGAGTTTTCCACTCCACGAAGTTATGCTCGCCTAGTGCAAAGTCGCTTCCTGAAAAAAATGTGCTAACGGCCATTCCTATTAAAATAACTCCAAGCGAGCCGTTTATATAAAGAAAAATTTCATAAGTTTTTTGACCTAAAAAATTGTCCGGTTTTTTTCTATACTCGTAACTAACGGCTTGCAAAATAAAGCAAAATAAAATTGCCAGCCACACCCAATACGCCCCACCAAAGCTAGTAGCATAAAAGAGCGGAAATGCAGCAAAGCATGCTCCTCCGAACATGACAAGGGTAGTAAATGTAAGCTCCCATTTGCGACCCACGGAATTTATTATCATGTCTTTTTCTATTTCGCTCTTTGGTAATCCAAATATAAGTGTTTGCCCGCCTTGAACGAACATCATAAACACTAAAAGCCCGCCTAACAAGCTAACTATAACCCACCAATAAATTTGAAGTATTTCGTGTGATAAACTAAGCATGACTTTCAAATCCTATTTTTATTTGTTTTAGCATTATTTTTATCTCGGCTATTAGTAGTGCTGTAAAAAGCACCGCAAATAGAGTAAATGAGATTTTGACATTTACGCTACCTAAATTTGTCGCACCCACACCTACGGTCATCAGATCTTGTATGGCCCATGGCTGACGCCCGACCTCGGCCACTATCCAGCCAGCTTCTGCTGCGATATACCCCAGAGGAATTGTCCACACGCATATCCAAAGGAGCTTTTTAAAGCTTTCGATATTATTTGCCATGCATAGATACATAACTACGAAAAATAGAGCTATAAAGTATGTGCCAAGCATAACCATAATTCTAAAGCTGTAAAAGGTCAATGCCACAGGAGGCACAGCATCTGTCGGTTTTTCTAGATATCCGTAGCCTAAGAAATTCATATTGGCTTCAAGAAGATTTTGCGCTTTCGCCATAGCCTCTTTATCACCTGCCTTTTTAGCCTCTTGATATGTTCTTAGTGCGTCTACGGCGATCTTACCTTTTGTCATCTTGCTACTTACGCTCTCTATATTACGCTTTTCATTTCCAAAAACTAAATCGTCAATACCGGGAATAAAAGCGTTTATATCTCTTTTGCCTATAAGCGAGAGCATATAAGGTATCTCTACGTCAAACATAAAAGGACTTTGTCCATCTCCTGGTTGTTTGCCTGGCTTAAGCACTCCAAACATCACAAGTCCTTGTCTGCTATCTCCCTCGTAAAGTCCTTCCATGGCCGCAAGCTTCATCGGTTGAGTTCTGGTTACTTGAAATCCGCTCTCATCACCGCTAAATAGCAAGAATAAAGAAGTTACAAGACCAAAGCTCGCCGCTACTATCATGCTTTTTTTAGCCATTATAATATGTCTTCCTTTTAGGATAAACCAGGCTGAAATTCCTATCACAAATAGAGCCGAGATAACATATCCGCTTGTTACTGTGTGTAAAAATTTAATAATTCCAACAGGACTTAATGCCACTTCAAAGAAGTTTTGCATCTCCATTCTTGCAGTGTCCGGATTAAATTTCATCCCTATTGGATACTGCATCCAACCGTTTGCTATCAAAATCCAAAGTGCGCTTAAATTTGATCCTATAGCCACAAGCCATGTTGAGATTAGGTGAAATTTTTTGCTAACTTTATCCCAGCCAAAGAACATAACCGCAAAAAATGTACTTTCAAGGAAGAATGCCAAAAGTCCTTCTATGGCAAGCGGTGCACCGAATATATCGCCTACGAACCAGCTATAGTTCGCCCAGTTTGTACCGAATTCAAACTCCATGATGATACCAGTCGCAACACCTATTGCAAAATTTATTGCAAAAAGTTTAAGCCAAAATTTAGTTATATGTTTCCACTGCTCATTTCCAGTTTTGACATAAATACTCTCCATAATAGCTATGATAAAGCTAAGTCCTAATGTCAGAGGAACGAACAGGAAGTGATAGATAGCAGTTAGTGCAAACTGCGCTCTAGACCAATCGACAGATGCTAATTCGGACATTTTATTCCTTTGTTAAATTTAATATAACGAAGTCAGCCTTTTCTTCGTTTGTATTAAATTTTGTATTTAAATTTTCATCAAAGATAAAGACTTTAAGTATCCCAAACATTATTACAAGTTTTATCGCTATAAGAAGCCATAAACTCTTGCCAAGCCTCATATTCTTAAAGCCTTCTATATATAGTTCGGATATGTTTTTAAGGTATTTTTTAATCATAATATTAGATTCTATAATAAATTAACTTAAAAAATAATTTTAAATTTTAATTCAAAATCAAATTATAAGCTCTCAACCAATTATAAATTTTAAAAAGCTATAATTTGTCATTAAAATAAAAATTTAGAGGAAATTTAATGGATGAGGTAAATAAAAAAGCTCAAGATTCTCAAACCAAGTACATTTTTATAACTGGTGGCGTTTTGAGTTCTCTTGGAAAGGGTATTGCGGCGGCAAGTATTGCAACCTTGCTTAAAAATACGGGATTAAAAGTAAGTATGCTCAAAGCGGATCCTTATATCAACGTAGACCCCGGCACTATGAGCCCTCTTGAACATGGAGAGGTTTTCGTAACTGATGACGGTGCAGAGACCGATCTTGATCTGGGCCATTATGAGAGATTTTTGGATAAGAGTCTTAGTCAGGATAATAGCTTTACTACCGGTAGAGTATATAGCTCGGTTATCGAAAAAGAGCGCAGGGGCGATTATAAGGGCAAAACTATTCAAGTCATCCCTCATATCGTGGGTGAAATTGTAGAACGTATCAAAAAGGCTGGTAGAGGACAAGATATCTTAATAGTAGAGATCGGCGGAACCGTAGGAGATATAGAAGGGCTACCTTTTTTAGAGGCGATTCGAGCTCTACGTATAGAAGCGGGCAGAAAGAATGCGATGAATATTCATCTAACTCTTGTACCTTTTATTAAGGTTGCGGGAGAGCTTAAAACCAAACCTACTCAGCATAGTGTAGGAGAGCTAAGGCGTATAGGAATAAGTCCTGATATGATAATTTGCAGAAGCGAGCAGCCTTTAAATCGTGATCTTAAAGATAAGATAGCATCAAGTTGCGGAGTCGAGAGAAATTGCGTTATAGAAAGTCTTGATGCGCTTAGTATATATCAGGTGCCACTAGCGTTTTTAAAGCAAGACATTCTAACTCCTATTGCCGAACTTTTAGAGCTTGGAGATCTTAAAGTCAATATGGAGACTTGGGATAGCTTAGTAAAGCGAATAATAGCTCCTACCAAAGAGACCGCTATAGCCTTTGTAGGTAAATACGTAGATCTTAAAGAGAGTTATAAGAGTCTTACTGAGAGCATTATCCATGCGGGTGCAAATTTAGACACTAGAGTAAATTTAAAATGGATAGATAGCGAAAAAATAGAGTCTGAAAATGTCGATGAGCTATTAAGGGATGTCGATGGAGTATTGGTTGCCGGAGGATTTGGCGAACGCGGTATAAGCGGCAAGATAGAGGCTATTAAATTTGCTCGCGAGCATAAAATTCCATACCTTGGAATTTGCCTTGGCATGCAGCTTGCAATGATAGAATTTGCTAAAAACGTGCTTCATTTAGAGGATGCAAATTCGGTCGAATTTAATCAAGAGTGTACAAATCCTATAATCTACCTTATCGATAGCTTTATCGATGCAAATGGAGAAAAGCAGATCAGGACCTATCAGACCCCAATAGGCGGCACTATGAGGCTTGGGGCTTATACTTGCGATATTAAGCCAAATTCGCTTTTGAGTAAAATTTATTCAGGTTCAAAACAAGTAAAAGAGCGTCATCGACATCGCTACGAAGCAAATCCTAAATATAGGGCTGAGTTTGAAGGTGCGGGAATGATAGTAAGTGGTGAGAGCGAGGGGCTAATAGAGGCTATAGAACTAAACTCGCATCCATGGTTTTTAGGCGTACAGTTTCACCCGGAGTTTACATCTCGCCTTGTAAAACCAAATCCCGTGATTTTAAGT
Organism: Campylobacter sp. RM16187; assembly: GCF_025319965.1. Lineage (NCBI taxonomy): Bacteria > Pseudomonadati > Campylobacterota > Epsilonproteobacteria > Campylobacterales > Campylobacteraceae > Campylobacter > Campylobacter sp. RM16187. The sequence goes on along the minus strand of NZ_CP012549.1, from coordinate 1,934,563 downwards.
TTTATTGATGCGTCAATAAAAAATCATGTTGAGTAAGAGTGATATTAGGGAGTTACTGAATCAAAGATTTAGCAAGGATTTGCACAAAAGGCTTTCAGAAATTCCTATGCCCTGCATGCTTAAAGATATTTACAAGGGCGCAAATCGCATAAAAGAGGCGATTGAAAATAGAGAGAAAATTGTCATAGTGGGTGACTATGATGTGGATGGTGTAGTTTCTAGTGTAATAATGGCCGAGTTTTTCGATGATTTGGGAGTAAGCGATTATTTTGTGCGTATTCCAAATCGATTTAGCGACGGATATGGATTAAACGGTCAAATTGTCGAAGAACTAAAAGACGTAAATCTTATTATTACAGTAGATAACGGAATATCGGCAAATGAAGCTGCTGAAATTTGTAAAAAACGTGGAATCGATCTTATTATAACAGATCATCATATGCCGCCTGAGGTTTTACCTGAGGCTTATGCGATAATTAATCCAAAGCAGAAAGATTGCACCTTTCCTAATATAGAAATTTGCGGTGCGCAAGTGGCTTGGTATATGGTAGGTGCGCTAAAAGATGTGTTAAAAATAGAGTATGATATGGCCAAATTTTTAGATCTTTTAGCTATCGCAATAATTGCTGATATGATGGAGCTTAGGGATATGAACCGTATGCTTGTGCGTCTTGGAGTTAATAAATTAAATAGCTCGGATCGTGCCGCATTTACCGCTATTAAGCAATTTTACGGGAAAGAGAAATTTGAGTGCGATGATATAAGTTTTTTAATAGCTCCGCTTATAAATGCATCAGGTAGAATGGATGATGCGATAAATTCTTTTAATTTTTTGCATACAAAAAACATAGATAAGGCAAATGATTATCTTGATATGATAGTTGAATTTAATAATTCTAGAAAAGAGGAGGAGCGCACACTCTATGAGAGTTCTTTAAAGGATGTTAGCCATGAGGATCGCATCATAGTAACATGGGGTAAGGATTGGCATGAGGGTGTTATAGGTATCGTCGCAAGTCGTCTTGCTAAGCACTTTAAAAGACCCGCTATAGTATTTAGTATAGATGAAAATCGTGCAAAGGGTAGCGCAAGAAGTGTCGGAAAGCTCGATATTTTATCTTTAATAGCTCAGCACGAGAACTTGCTTGACGGATATGGCGGTCACAAAGGCGCAGCAGGTATTGTTATAGACCCAAATAATCTAGAGGCTTTTAAAATGGCTATAAACCAAACTTGTTTTTTGATGGATATACATGAATTTATAAATTCCGATGAGCTTTTAGGAGAGATAGATGCAAACGAGATTGATTTCGAGCTGCTTGAAATTTTAGAGTATTTTGAGCCTTACGGACAAAAAAATCCTCGTCCTTTATTTAGATTAAATGGAGTCTCGGTAAAAAATCATAAACTAATAGGCAGAGAACAAAATCACTTAAAACTTATATTACAAAAGGATAACAAATGCCTTGAGGCGTTGTTTTTTAACTTTACAAGACATCCTCATATAGGTGATAGTATCGATATAGTGGTATCTATATCTAAAAATTCCTTTAGAGGGCTTGTGACACCTCAGCTTTTAGTAAAAGAGATTGTGTAGATTAAATAAAGCTAAATAAAGGATAAGAGATTAAAAAATATATTTTTGCCTTATATATTGTATTTTTGAGTTCTAGTTTATTCGCATCTTGCGAAAGCACTCGGATGAAGGATATTGTGGGTATCTTAAATAAAAATACTCCTCAAAAATTAGATCGTGTGACTACATTTATTAGTGCCGTTTGCAATAATGGAAGCCTTATATTTATTAATGAATTAAGTAATGCGGATGAAGTTAGATTTAATAAGTTTGATAAGACCCAAATGCCTATTTTTAAAAAAATTCAATCTAGCGCACTTAAGAGTATTTATTGTGATTTGTTGTCAGAGATTCATGACTTTACAAATAGTATTATTTGGACATATAATTTGGCGGATAGTAAATTGCAGAGTTTGAGTTTACAAAATCAGATTGCAAAAGGTAAAATGTAAAATTTTACCTTATATACTCCTTTTATCCACTTTCTTGCGGATTTTATTTACAAATATATCTAGTTGCTCAATATTTTCAGCTTCACTCACTCCTAGTGGCTTAAGTGCGATATGGACATTTTTGATTATTTTTTTGATCTCAAGAGACTTTTTTATACATGTATTTACATCTCCGATTATGCCGTTTTTAAAGAATTTTTCTCCGTCAAAGAAATAATCTCTCTCTTTAATAATATCTTCGTATTTTGACCTATCGAAATTTGGAGATTTATTAAAAGAAGATGCCGCGCGCATAGATTTTACAAAGTGATCTATCGCCGGAATAGCTCTTTCGTTCGCTTCTTCATCGCTATCTGCGGTAAAAAATGTTCTTAGTAAAACAACTTCAGGATCAAATCCGGCAATTTCTTTATATCTATTCACTACGCTTTGGCACTCATCAAGATCTACTCCTTGAGACAGTAGCAGTCCCCATCCTCTATGAGCTGCAAAATCAATCGTTTCCTTTGAAGCGAAAGTCGCTATATAGGTTGGAATCTGATTTTGCAATGGTTTTGGTTCTATATCCACCTCTGAAAAACTTATGAAATCACCATTGAAACTAACGGGTCCTTTTGAATTTAGAAGTAAATTTATAGCCTCGGCACACTCTATTAGTTTTGGTCTCAAATTTTCAGTAGTTGTTTTAAAATGCTTAGAGTCAGGCGTGAAAGCCCCCTTGGCAAGACCTAAGTTTATCCGGCCATTGCTTAAAATATCTAACGTCGCCACCTCCTCGCTAAGCCTTATGGTGTCATAAAAAGGCGCCAAAAAACCAGCCATACCTAGGCGAATTTTTGTTGTCTGAGCAATAGCGTTAGCAAGTAACAGCGATGGTGAAGGGCATAGACTAAAGTCGTTAAAATGATGCTCTGCGAACCAAGCCTCGTCCAGACCTATTTTTTCAGCATGTTTGACTAAATTTATCTGCTCTGAAATTGCCTTTTGATAGTTTTTTTCAAAATTTTCAAATAGACAAAATATTCCCCATTTCATATCTTACTCCCTGCCGCTTAAAAGCGCAACAAATAGACACTCGTCAAATACGTTCTCTTGGATATTTCCGTTTGAGTCTTTTTGAAATTTTACTATATACTGTTTGCCGTTTTTCTTTACCGGAGCTACCAAAATACCTCCGTTTTTTAGCTGATTAAATAAATTTTGCGGCACCTCCTCGGTTGCGGCTGAGAGCATTATCCTATCATATGGCGCATAGCTTTTCCAGCCGTTATTTCCATCATCATATCTAACATGAATATTTCTAATTTTAATCTTTTCAAAGCGTGCCTTTGCCTCTAACGCAAGCTTTTCTATTCGTTCTATGCTAAAAACCCTATGGGCAAGATGAGCCAATATGGCTGCTTGATATCCGCTTCCGCAACCTACTTCTAGGACATTATCGGCGTTTTCTGCTTCAAGCGCTAGAGTCATTTTGGCTACCGTAAGAGGTGAACTTATCCATTGATTACCGCTTATTGGTTGTGCGTCAAGCTTGTATGCGTGCGTTCTAACGGGAGCAAATATCTCTCGCGGAGTTTCGCAAAAGGCCTTGTATAGCTTTGGAGAAAGATTGACATTATCGGCAATTTCATCTGCCATATTGATACATTTTGATTTTTCTAAAGGTGTCATTTTCTATAAAATTCCTAAATTTTCTTTTATTTTTATAATTAAATTTCTATCAAATTTTGCTTTATTTTTTAGCTCGCCGGTAGGCATAAAAACGCCTGCGAATTCAAGATCAAGCGAGCTTGAGGCTACTACAAAGCAGTTATTTGCAATAGCAAGTGCTTTACAAAGGCTTATGTAGGCATCTTTGCGCTCTTTGCCCCACATTGCCGGCACAAATATTATCTCGCACTCTTTTAGCTTAGCCCATAATTCGCTAAATCTAAGTTCAAAGCAGATTAATGTGCCAAATTTTATGCCTTGAAAATAAGAATGCCCTATAGTCCTTTCATTTCCTTTGTCAAATTTTTTATCTTCTAAATTCGGTTTAAAAAGCTTGCATTTAGGCTGAGTATAGATAATCCCATCTTGGCTTAAAAAAGTAAATTGATTATATGATTTTTGATTTAAAGTATCTGATTTTTTGTGTTCATTGCCTAGGTATGTAAAAGTAAGGAATTTATTTTCCTCGAGAGCTCTTTGCAAATTTTGTATTAGATTTTCATTAAAGTTTTTATCAAGACCCTTAAAATCATAGCCGCTTATGCAAAGTTCGCTTGATGATATTATCGAGTTTTTAGGAGCGTCTTTTATAAAATTTAGTAGTTCTTCTATGCGCTCCTTGATACTTTTTGCCTGTAGAGATACGGGAAGTAAATTTAAGCCCTCGTTAGAAGTCGTCAAAGCTTAAGCTTCCTTTTGAGTAGTTTGTAACTTTACTTTCGAAGAAATTTGCCTTTTGATCATTAAATTGAGCAAAGTCATCGACCCATTTTATAGGGTGTTTGGCATTGTATATTCTATTTAGTCCGATAGCCACAAGGCGCTGATCTATAAGATAGTGGATATACTCTTCAATGATATCGTCCGTAAAGCCCATGATTTGATTTTGAGTGATGTATTTTCCCCACTTTATCTCAAGCTCTCCGGCCTTTTTAAACATTTCGTAAATTTTGTCCTCTATTTCAAGAGTAAATAGATCGGGCCTCTCTTTTCTAACAGAATTTATCATATTTTGGAATAGTAAAAGGTGAGTTATCTCGTCTCTTTGAATGAAGCGTATCATCTGAGCCGAACCTAGCATCTTGCCCGCTCTTGCCAGAGCATAGATCGCCGTAAATCCGCTATAAAAATAAATTCCTTCTAAAATTTGATTTGCTACCATTGCAAGTAGAAGCTTTTCATCTGTAACTTCTCCCGCAAGCTCCTCGTATACGCTTGAGATATAGTCGTTTTTCTCGCGTAAAACGTCGTCATATTTTTCCATTTCGTAGATGAGATCGGTATTGTCGCAGATTGCCTCTACCATAACAGCATAGCTTTTGGAGTGGTTTGCCTCTTCGTAGGCTTGGCGAGCTAGGCAGGCGTTAATTTCTGGTGCTGTTATATATGGGTTTATGTTATCGGCTAGGTTGTTTGTCTGAAAGCTGTCCATAGAGATGAGCTGGCTCCATACCAGATCATACATCCTCTTTTCAGCCTCCGTTAGATTGTGTGCATAGTCGCGCACATCGTCTGTCGTATCAACCTCTTTTGGAAACCATGTATTTGCCTCCATTAGATCCCAAAGCTTAAGCGCCCATTGATATTTTGCCTTAGTGAAATTTAAAATCCCGTGAGGATTTCCGTTAAATACGCGTCTATCTGTCAATGTCTCATTGGAATTTGGATTATAAATTCTTTTTCTATCCATAAAATTTTGCCTTAATTATATTAGTGTTTAAAATAAAGCGATTTTATCTAAAAATTGCTAAACAAAGTCTTGTATTGATTTTACCAATAGACTATCGTTTTAAATTTATAGCGGTTTTAATCAGATCATCGCTTGTGGTTATGCTTTTTGCGTTTGCGTCATAGGCCTTTTGTATGGCTATTATCTCTGTTAAGGCTTGAGCAAGATTGACATTTGACATTTCAAGCATATTGCTTGCTATTTTTGAGCCGTATGTTGTCTTTCCCTCTGCATTTTTATAAAATATCGCATCTCCTGAGTTTGCGCTCTTTGCATAGATATTATCACCTAGTTTGGTTAGCCCTTGGTCGTTTTGAAAGTGATACAGTGCAAGTTTGGCTACCGAAAGAACTCCGCCGTTGCTAAAGCTCGCCAGGATATTTCCACTGCTATTTGTATGATATTCTTTTATGATTCCCTCCATAGCGCCATCTTTTGTTACCGATAAGGTTTTTGGATTTGGAGTGCTTGTAAGCCCTGAATATCCGGCTGGAGTCTGTGAGCCAAAGTCAATTTTTAATGGTATTTCGCCGTTTTTTATATCACCTAATGTATTTTCTACCAAAGTTCCGTTTTCGCCAAAGGCTAATGTGCCTTTTGAGATTGAAATCACGCTTTTATCAGGCGCCGTAACTGTAGCCACAGCATCCCAAATAGTTGAATTTCCAGTTGCTGGAAGGCGTTTGGTGAAATCTATTGTAAGTAAGTTTTTGTCACCGTTTTTGACGTATAGCTCGGTTGCAAATTTCTCTTGATTTGCCTTCTCTTGAGTTGTGGTAAGAGTGGCTGATATGTTAAGCGGTTTAGTTAGATCAAAAGTTGATGGCAAAAGCTCATCTATCTTCCAGTTTCCGTCTTTGTCAATCGTGCCTATTAGTGTTGTTTTAACTCCGTTTGCATCGGTTAAATTTACTTTTACCATATTTCCTTCTTTTGGTTCAAATATGGTTTCGTTTGGAGTGATTTGTCCGTTTAAATTTATTCTTTTATTTTCTTCGTCTAAAACGCTTGTATAGCTCTTCTCGTCTATTGCGATCTCTACTTGTTCTCTTATGCTTTCCGAATTTAGATTGCCTTTATAAGATACGTTTGTAGTGTCCTTAGCCGGAAGATATAAAAAATCCGGAAGCTTTATTTTGCTTTGAGAGTCTATCTCTCCTAAATCAAGATCGCCAAGTTCGCTTAAGGTATAGGCGTCAAGATATGGTGTTGCCGAATTTGTCTTGCCAAAAATTTGCAGAGCGTTTTTACTTGGAGTGGCTTTTGAAAGGGTATTTTGAGTACCCATTACATATCTTCCCTCGTTATCTACTAAATATCCATCTTTATCTACGCCGAACGAACCGGCTCTTGTGTAGTATGTCTCTCCGTTACTATCTAAAACCCCGAAAAATCCTTCGCCTTGTATAGCCATATCAAGTTTATTATCGGTAGGCATCATTGAGCCTTGTTTATAAAAGCTAAGAGCTGTCGTAGCACCCATAGAGCCGAGCCCTACTTGATCTGTAGTAGGATTATTTCCCGCATTGGCGAGACTTTGATAAAAAGTGTTTTTAAACTCTGGAATAGAGGCGGTAAATCCTACGTTATTTATATTAGAGATATTGGTTGCCCATACATCCATACCGAAGCTATGAGTTTTAATCCCGCTTATACCGTTGTAAAAACCTCTTATCATGACTTATCCCTCTTTTTTGGTTGGCTCTGTAAATTCCCTAATCTTATCCATTGCGACATATAGTCCGCCTACTTTTATCTGAGCCTCTCCGTTAACAAATTTGATCCCCTCCACAGGATACTTGCCTATGCTAGAATTGTGTTCTTTACCATCTTTATCCTGATAGCTTATCTCCACTCCGTAAACTCCGGCTTTTACTTCGTTGCCGGATTGATCTTTGCCGTCCCATTCAAACTCCATAATACCAGCCTTCGCATTTCCGAATTCTATCTTTCTGATAATTTGTCCGTCTGTGTTTTTTATTTTTATAGTTCCTGTTTTGCCGTCCGCTTCTAAAAACGCCATCGAGGTTATAGTAGACATGCCATCTTCTTTGATTATGGAGCTTTCGCCCAAAGTAGCCATTTTGCCAAGAGCGGAAACCGCATACATACTTGTGCTAGCCTTTAGCTGCTCGGCTAATTTTTTCATCATCTGGTTTGTATTCTCTTGAGTTTCAAGTGTAGCAAGCTGCGAGGTTTGAGTTAGCATCTTTTCGCTATCCATCGGACTTGTGGGATCTTGATACTGAAGTTCTGTTAGTAAAAGCTTCATAAAAGCATCCTTATCAAGCTGTGCGCCGGGGTTTGTGCCATCAGCTTTAGCTAGAGCTTCAGCCTCTTTTTTTGCCTTTAGTTTATCAACTGTAAATTCGTTTGTAGGTATTTTATTATTTGTGTTTATGGCCATATTTTTATCCTTTTAAATTCTTATATGTATCTTGGCAATACGATTTCAAGCAAAGGCTGTTCCGCTATCTGTATCTCTTCGCTATCACTAAAATTTGATCCCTTATATGCCTTGCTTCCTTGCTCTCTTTTATGATTTTGATCGCTGAAATTCATCTCAAGCTCAGTAAAGCCCATATTTACTAGGCTGGCTTTAAATTCCGCCTGATTTTGCAAAAATAGATTCATGGTCTGAGTTGTGGAGTTAAAATTTATATGCAGATTGTTTCCGCGATTCACCATCGTGATCTCAACTTCGCCCAAATTTAGAGGATTAAGAGTTATATTAAACCTCATAAATGGCGATTTATAAGCATCTACTTGCTCTTTTAGAGTGGTATTGAAATTATCAAAGGTCTGCCTTACAAGCTGTAAATTTTTACTCTGACTTCTTGCGTTTTGCATTATCTCGCGCACCATCGAATTTAGCTCGCTTTCGCTATTTTGGCTATTTTGTTCGCCGCTAGCTTCGCTTTGTTCTTTTTCTGGATAGAGCAGGGTTTGTAAATTTATCTTGCTTGAGTTTAAATTTTTCTCATCTCCTTTTAAATTCTCATTTTTAATCAGATCTGTTTTTGTAAACTCTTTTTGAGTATTTTGAGAAATTGCCTCTTTTATGGTTTCATTTGAGGCTACGCTTTTGTTCAAATTTTCATTTGAGAGTTGATTTTGGGACTGTAAAACCCGAACATCCTTTAAGGTTTCACTATTTTTTAGCATCTGCTTATCTTGTAACAAATTGGATTTAGCCTCATCGCCCATATCCTTAGAAATCTCTTTCAGTAGTCTATTTAATTTTGTAGTTTCATCGATACTTCTTGTGAGCTCAATCTCATCTTCTATTTTTGCTTTTAAATCAGCGCTAAATAACTGCTTTTGAGGAATTATTGTCGTAAAAAAACTGTTTTTTGCCAAATTTGGAAATTTTGCATTTAGTTCACCGGTCTGCTCTTTTGTGATAGTTATCTTTTCAAGCCCTAAATTTAGCTTTTTGGCTATATGGATAAGTTCTTTTATATTTTTAGCGTTTTTCAGCTCATTTATATTGCTTTCGACAGATAAAACCTTTGCAAGTTGAGTGCTAAAATTTGGAAATTTACTTATCTTTTCTCCACCGTTTAACATCTCTAAAATTTGTAAAAGCTGCATAAAAGTAGCATTTTCAAAAAGCCCCGAAGCCGTATCTTCTCCTAAAATTTCCTTTGCGTTTATAATCTCTTTGTTTTGTTTGGCTTGACTCTTTTTTTGAGCAGACATATTTACGGAATTGGCTATATCTTTTAGATCTCTTTCACTTAAATTTTCACCTTTATTAGCCGCAGCCTCAAGAACCATAGACAAAAATTCACCACTGTCTTCATCGCTTTTATTGGTATTTGTTTGTTGTTTGATACCGCCAGCTATACTAGCGTCAAAGGATAGGATATTATTTCCTGCGGTTTGCATAACTTTCCCTTTTAGATTTTAACTTCTAAAGTATATGCAAAATTTATTCCAAAATTGATTAGAATTAAAAATCGGATGAATTTATTTTTTGTAGTATTGTCAAAGGATATAAATACCCTTTGACAATTAAGCTTACCATCTATATTTGGCGGTCAAAGTGGCGCGCAATCCTTCGCCATAGTAGCAAAAGTATCCGTCGCATCCCGAAAAATACTCTTTATCTGTTAGATTATTTACGTTTATAGAAGCACTAAAATTTTTATATTGATACTCAGCCATTGCATCAAGCAAAGTATATGATGCGGACTCATATCCGCTTACGCTACCATCGGGAATAGAACTTGTGTATCTTATACCGCCACCCAATTTTAAGTTTTGGTTATCGGATATATTAAATTTATATGTTAAAAACGATGATAGTGTGTTTTTAGGAACTAAAGGAGTTTTGGCTACTATATCTCCCTTTGCCCCGCTATGTGTTTTTGAGTCTATATAGTGAGTATATGATATAAGCCAATTTAAATTATCAACTAAGTTTAAATTTGAGCTTAGCTCCAACCCTTTTGTTTGTTGTTTTCCTGCTTGGCTTTGGATATATAGTCCGCCAACCATACCTCCTACAAGAGAGTTTTTCTCCTCTATATCAAAATACGATAGGCTAAATTCACCGTCAACAAAATCAGGAAGGTATTTTATGCCGACTTCATATTGTCTGCCTTCTATAGGCTTATATCCTACGGCACTGTTGCTGCCCACTACCGGAGTAAATGATTCGGAGTAGTTTATAAAAGGCATCAGTCCAAGCGTATCAAGATTATACATCAATCCTACTTGATAAGTGGTTTTTGATATGTCGTAGTCGTTTTTAGTGCCAAGGGTATCGGAATTTTCTTTTAGTTTGTCGTAGCGAATCGCCGCATTTACTATAAAGTTATTAAAAAAGGTTGCTTGGTTATTTAGGTAAAGACCAAGTTGAGACTGATCTACGAAGTATTTTAAAGCCGTATTTGGTTTAGCCACACTTGGTCTTGTTCCGATAGGCCAAGCCGCAGTGCTGGAAAAGCCATAAATTCCGTCAGTTTTTATTTTGCGATAATCAAATCCGAATGTTGTTAAATTTTTGATATTTTCGCCTTTAAATTCGTAAGTAAGGCGATTATCAAGAGTGTGTGAATTTGCGCTCGCATCTACTAACGTTACTCCAAAAAATCCTACATAAAGCGTAGCCAGTTGCTCTTTTGCCTCTTTATTAAATTTGTAGCTTGAATCAAATTTCAAACTATCGGTAAAATTATGTGTTAACTCGTAACCAAACGAGCTCTGGTTTCTTCTTAAAAAATCGCTACTTGAACTAGGACTTACTCCTCTTTTTACATTCATCACGTTTGGATACGGATAAAACGCCGTTACTCCGGTGCCTTTGTCTTTAGAGTGGCTTGAAAGCAGAGTGAGGCTTGTATGGTCTCCTAGCAAAAATAGCAAAGAAGGAGCTATATAGTAGTGCTTATTATGCGTAAAATCAACATCCCCATGCTTTTTCTCGTAATTTCCCACGAGGCGAAACTTGACTCTATCAGTAAAAATATTGTCGCTTAAGTCAAAAAATACCCCTCTTTGATTTTTGTTTCCGAGCTTAATGCCTATTTCGCCAAATGGAGTTACGGTAGGTCTTTTGCTTACCAAATTTATTACTCCTCCGCTACTTGAAGCACCGTAAAGAAGTGAATTGGCACCTTTTACTATCTCTATGCTCTCAAGTCCGTAAATATCGTGTTGAGTTCCTAAATAGCCGCCCTTATAAGGAGTGGCGCCATCCATGGTAATTGTGGCGTTAAATCCTCTAAGCTTAATCCAGTCCGTAGTATCAAGATCGGTTCCGTAAGGATTTATAAAACCCGCCTCATACTTTATGGCATTATCAATTTGTGTAGCTCCTTGTTCCATAGTTGTTTCTTTAGTAATTACGGATGTCGAGTTTGGCTGCATAAATTCTATTTTACCGCTTCCTTTTGCAACCGAACCTACTACGGACACCTCTTGTAATTCTACACTTTGAGCTCCTAAAAGCATGCAAGCACTTAAACTAAGAAGTATGCCACCTCTTATGCAACATCTCATTTTTTCTCCTTTTTATGAAGTTATCTAAAATTTCTTATCATAAACACAAAATATAGACTTCCGATTATCGTCGAAACAAGTCCTGATGGTATCTCATACGGGCTTATTAGCGTTCTTCCTAAAAAATCAGATACCACCATTAAAATAGCCCCTATTAAAAGGGCTGATAATATCTTTAGGGATGCTTTGTGGTATCCTAAAAATGATGCTATATGGGGAGCCAGAAGTCCGATAAAGCTAATAGGCCCTATGCTAAGAGATGCTATAGAGCTAACTCCTGCGCAAAACAAAAATAAGATTCCGCGATATTTAAATAAATTTAGACCCAGACTTGAAGCGCTTATATCTCCAAGACTTAAAATATCTAGCTCTTTTGAGTAAATTAATCCTACTATAGTGCTAAAAATAGCTACTACGACCATAAATAATGCCCATGTCGAGGTTACTGAATATGTGCTACCAGAGGCATAGTTAATAAAGTTATAAATTCTGCTATCTCCCCATGTCAATAAAATTTTTTCTACAGATCCTGTAAATGCCATTATGGCCATGCCTGTTAATATTACTTTTTGAGGAAGCATTCCGTTTTTGTAGTTTAAGGTTATCATAAAAGCCAGCATTAAAAAAGCTCCTGATACACCAAGGGGTATGGTTAAAAAGGGAGCTGTAAACATAGCAATTAAAACCCCTAAGCTAACTCCTGAATTAATGCCTAAAAGTTCCGGTGATGCCATAGAGTTGTGACTAAGGCTTTGTAAAACCACTCCTATTAAACCAAGCATTATTCCGCTTGTGAGCGCGGCTACAATCCTGTTTATTCTAACATTTAAAATTTCAGTTTGAAAATTTTGCGAGTCATAAAATAAAGAAAATATGCAAACAAAAACCAATGCTATGAATAAAATTATCAAAAGATATGTTTTGCCTGTTTTTCTTACCTTTCTTGTAGCTTTGGTTTTTATGCCACTTTCGCCGTTTTTTATACCCCAAAATATCAACCAAACAAGCAATGGAGTGCCTAAAAATGCACTTATTCCTCCTGCGGGTAGATTAATGTTGCTTATTTTTAATACGATCATTAAAATTTCATCCGTAATACCTAGAAGCAAGCCCCCAAAGAGTCCGCAGTATACTAACTTTGAAGTGAAATTTGAAAATTTAAACCTGTCTACTATAGTGTATGCCCCAAGTCCTATAAAACTTATTATGCCAACAAAGGCTACTGTTATAGCGGTAAGATATGCCGCAAGTAAAAGCCCTATTATACGTGTTTGTTCGATATTTACCCCAAGTGCCTTGCAAGCACTGTCTCCTAAGATAAAAAGATGAAAAGAGCTGGAAAAATAAAAGATTAAAATCAGTGCGGGAGCGGAGTAAATTAGCATGAGATAAAAGTCCATGACTCCATCTTGAGCCATATCTCCACTCATCCATACAGTGACAAAATAGCTCTCCTCTTGAAAAAATAGTAATAAAAGTGTGGTCAAAGAACTGAAAAACAGTCCTATAATAAGACCGGAAAGAGTTGTTGTAAAGACTGAAAATCCTTGTTTTAGCGAGAGTATAAAAAGTATTCCTAGCGCCATTATCGCTCCGAAAAAAGAGCTAAATACACTATTGGGCTCAAGATTTGGAAAAAATAAGGCTGTGGTCAACATGAAAAATCCGGCACCGCTTCCTACCCCTAATGTGCTATCGCTTGCTAGAGGATTTTGTGTGATTTGAGCCATGATTGCAGTAGCTATTGCCAAAAAAGCCCCGCATATAAAAGCTACTGCAATACGAGGTAGGGTGTAGTTAAAAATAATAAGTTTTCTAATCCGAAAATCATAATCTATAAGTGAAATTGCCTCTAAATAAAGAATAATTGCTACTAAAATCACAAATATAACAAATAATGTGAAAATCAGTTTTTTCATTTTAACTGGCTTTTTAGTTCAAAAACCAGTCTGTAAGCGAATTTTTGCATACTGGCTATAGCTCCTGCACTCCAAACAGGATCTAATTCTATTCGATTTTCGAATAATTTTAACTCTCTGTAAATGCTGTTAAATTTTAGTTCGTATTCTATATTTATTGGGTTTGGCTTGATTATTACTATTCTTGTGTTGTTTGGAAGATGAAAAAGTGCAGTCAGAGGTATAGTGGCTATACCCCAAAGATTTGTGGCGAATTCATCTTTTATTGCATTTATTAGTCCCAGCTTTTCCAGGCTTATACCGTAAATACTGTTTTTGCCGTAAATTCTAAGTCGTTTACTATCTATAAACTGAACTACTGCTATTGGAGCAGAGGTAAAAAATTTGACCTTATCTTTTAAAATTTTAAAAATTTCTTCATTTCTACTTATTAAATTCGCAGCTTCTTTTTCCCTGTCTATCAGCTGTGCTATCTCTTTTGTTGCATTAATTAAATTTTCATATAAATTACCATCTTTATATGCATCTATTACAGCTACATTGGAGTATTGAGATAGTGTATTTTGATGAAATTTAAAAAACGAAGGGATAATAGTGATGTCTGGTTTGATCTTTATAAGGCTTTCTAAATTCGGTTGCATTCTAAGTCCAAGATCGACTACATTTTCTGAAAGCTCGGGTTCTTTAACCCAAATTTTATAATTTCTTTTATCTCCTATAGCAGCTATTTCGTATCCGAGAGAGCCTAAAATTTCAGCCGCAGTCCAATCTATCGCCACAACTTTTTTAAAGTCGGCGACAATCATTTGGATTGTGACAAGAAATATTAATAATATACGCATTTAAAATATCGCTATAGGTTGATTTTTGATCGGATGATCTATGATATAAGCCTGAATACCGTAAATTTGCTCTAGTTTATCTTTATTCATAACGTTTTTTGCATCATCGTTAAATACTATGTTTCCATTTTTTAAAGCTATTAGTTTATCACAGTAAAGCGAGGCTAGGTTTATATCGTGAATAACGATAATAATGCCTATCTTAAGCTCTTTACAAAGTTTTGATATAAGATTCATAACTTCTATTTGATATGAGATATCAAGTGGAGCTAAAGGTTCATCAAGCAAGAGAAATTTACTCTCTTGAGCCAATAGCATTGCTAAAAAGAGGCGAGATTTTTCGCCCCCTGATAGGGTTTGAACCTCTTGATCTTTAAAATTGAGTGTTTTTGTAATCTTTAGGCATTTGATAACTATATTATTATCTTTTAATCTATCTCTTAAAAACCCGCTTTGATGAGCATATCTGCCCATGCTTACTAATTCAAAACCGTTTAAATAAGAGGTATCAGGCAAAATTTGCGGCAAATAGGCGACTTTTTTTGCAAATTCTTTAGAGTGATACTTTTTTATGTTTTTATTGTCCAGAAATACGCTGCCTTGATATTCTTTTTGCTGTTTTGCCAAAATTTTTATCAAAGAGGACTTGCCAGATCCATTATGTCCTATAAGTCCATAAATTTTACCGCTTTTAAATTCTAAATCGAGAGGGTGCAGAATGATTTTATCGTCGATTTTAAGGCTAAGATTTTGTGCTTTAAGCATAGGAAACGATACCTATTATAATAATTAAATTGATGCCTTGTGAAATTATATCAATCTTATTTTAAATTTATATAAAGTTTGTCCGGCAAACAATAAAACAAAATTTTAGTATTTTTTAGATAAAATCGCCTCTTATTAGATGAAAATAGATTGGAGATTTGGTTTTGGAAAATATACGAAATATAGCCGTTATCGCACACGTCGATCACGGCAAGACGACGATGGTCGATGAGCTGCTTAAACAATCAGGCACCTTTAGCGAGCACCAGTCAGTCGGCGAGCGTGTTATGGATAGTAACGATATCGAAAGAGAGCGTGGTATCACGATCCTTTCAAAAAATACCGCGATAAGATACAAAGACACAAAGATAAACATCATCGACACTCCGGGCCACGCGGACTTTGGCGGCGAGGTTGAGCGCGTGCTAAAGATGGTTGACGGCGTGCTTTTGCTTGTGGATGCACAAGAAGGCGTTATGCCTCAGACGAAATTTGTGGTTAAAAAAGCCCTTTCTTTAGGACTTCGCCCGATAGTTGTGGTAAACAAGATAGATAAGCCTGCAGGCGATCCTGACCGCGTAGTAAATGAAATTTTTGATCTTTTCGTAGCACTTGAAGCAAATGACGAGCAGCTGGAATTTCCTGTCATATACGCAGCTGCAAGAAGCGGATACGCAAAATACGCGCTAAGTGATGAAAACGTCGATATGAAACCGCTTTTTGAGACAATTTTGGCGCATGTTCCTGAGCCTAGCGGAAATTTGGAAAATCCTTTACAGCTTCAAGTTTTCACGCTTGATTATGACAACTATGTCGGTAAGATCGGAATCGCGCGTATCTTTAACGGCAAAATTTCCAAAAATCAAAACGTAATGCTAGCTAAAGCAGACGGCACGAAAACAACAGGTAGAATTTCAAAACTCATCGGATTTTTAGGACTTGAAAGACGCGATATAGACGAAGCCGGAGTTGGTGATATCGTAGCGATTGCTGGATTTGACGCGCTTGATGTGGGCGATAGCATAGTTGATCCGAATTCTCCTATGCCGCTTGATCCGCTTCGCATAGAAGAGCCAACTTTAAGCGTTGTTTTTTCAGTTAACGATAGCCCGCTTGCAGGAACCGAGGGCAAGCACGTAACGTCAAATAAGATCGATGAGAGATTATCAAACGAGATGAAGACAAATATCGCGATGAAGTATGAAAACCAAGGCGAGGGTAAATTCAAAGTTAGCGGACGCGGTGAGCTTCAGATAACGATTTTGGCTGAAAATATGCGCCGCGAAGGCTTTGAATTTTGTCTTGGCAGGCCGGAAGTTATCGTTAAGGAGATTAACGGCGTGAGATGCGAGCCTTTTGAGCTGCTTGTGATCGATGTGCCTGATGAGTTTAGCGGAACTGTTATCGAAAAACTCGGACGCAGAAAGGCTGAGATGGTCTCCATGCATCCGACAGGCGACGGACAAACCAGGATCGAATTTGAAATCCCTGCGCGCGGACTAATCGGCTTTAGAAGCCAGTTTTTAACAGATACTAAAGGCGAAGGTGTGATGAACCATAGCTTTTTGGAATTTCGCCCGTTAAGCGGAAGCGTGGATCAAAGAAGCAATGGCGCGCTTGTATCTATGGAAAACGGCGTGACGCTTGCGTATTCGCTATTTAACCTGCAAGATCGCGGTGTGCTATTTGTCGATCCGCAAACTAAAGTTTATGTCGGCATGATAATCGGCGAGCACAGCCGTCCAAACGACCTTGACGTAAACCCGATCAAGGGCAAAAATTTAACCAACGTGCGTGCAAGCGGAAGCGATGATGCGATCAAGCTGGTGCCGCCTCGCAAGCTTAGCCTTGAGCGTGCGCTTGAGTGGATCGAAGAGGACGAACTAGTTGAAGTTACTCCTGTAAATATCCGCGTTAGAAAGCGCTATCTAGACCCTACAATTCGCCGCAGAATGGCAAAATCTAAGGAGTAAAATTTAGTTTTATGCGTCTTAAGAGATATTTTAAATTTTTTCTTTGACGTATTTTTTTTAGTTTTTAAGTTTTTTAAGGTACATAAAATTCAAAGATTAATATATTAAAATTTTTAAAGAGATTTTTATTATTTTATATAAAATAAGTATTGTTTTGTTATAATTTAAATTAGGTATTTTAAAGGGTTGTAATGGGAAATTTTATGTGGTTATTGATCTTTGTTGCTATTTTAGCCGTTTATGCAATAATTATTTATAACTCATTAATTTCCAAAAAAAATCAAGTGGCAAATATTGAGGCTGGAATTGATGTTCAACTAAAGCGCAGATATGATTTGCTTCCAAATTTAGTGGCTACTGCAAATCAATATTTGATTCACGAAAGAGAGCTTTTAGAAAAGATCACAGAGCTGAGGTCTAAAGCTAAAAATGCAAAAACTCAACAAGAAAAATTTGATTTAAATGCTAAAATTTCAAATTTATTGCCAAACATTCAGCTTATGCTTGAAGCTTACCCTGAGCTAAAAGCAAATGAGAATTTGCTCTACTTACAAGAGAGTTTAAATGAAGTAGAAGAACAAATTTCAGCTGCCAGGAGAGCGTATAATTCGGCAGTTGAGATATATAATAATGCCGTTGAGATGTTTCCTTCGAATTTAGTCGCAAGTCTTATTGGATTTCAGAAAGTTAAATTTTTTGATATTCCTTGGACTGAATCCAAGAATCACGATGTAGGTGAACTCTTTAAGCGCAGCTAGTGATCAAATTACTTCATAATTCAGTATTTTGTTTTATTTGTTATTTTTTTGCAGAATATAATCTCTAAAAATATGGGCTAATTAGTTTAGCCCATTCTTGTCATCATCTTTGATACCTATTTTTTCTTTTGTATTTTTTATGAAATTTTCAGCAGCTTTATAAAATTTTTCTCCTAGTTCTTTTGACTTGCTTTTTAAATTTTCTCCTAAATTACTGCTTAAATTTTCCATCTTTTCACCAGCTTTTTTCTCAAATTCATCTATCTCTTTTTTAAGTGATTCCAGCTTTTTACTGGCATCAAAATTCTCTTTTAGCTTCTCGCTTTTTTCATCAAGTTCGCGTTTAAGCTCTTCAAATTTCATAGTTGCTGTTTTGACAAATTTGTTGATATTTTCGTTTGTTTTAAGCTCTTCTAGCCTAATGTTTAATTGTTCGCTTAGCTCGTTTTGAATACGTTTAAATTTCGCATAGTAGCTATCAAGAGAATCTTCTAAAATATCGTTTATTATGCTCGCTGATGGCTCTTCGGTCTGTGCCATTAAGTCTTTTAGCATCTGAATAAAGTCCTCTTCTATTCCTATTAAATCTTTAACAGAATTTACTAAAATTTGGCTATCCGGAGCAAATTTCATATCGTCTTTAAATTTTTCAATAGACTTTGTAACCCCGTCTTTTGAGCCTACGATAGCTCCATATATCAGATCTTTGGCAAACAGATGATCCTCGTTTGCTATTACCGTCGCAGTTTCTATAACACTTCCTGAAATTTCTAAAAATCTTTGTTTGTTAAAATTTCCTTCATTTATTGCGCCGTAAACGATGTTTTTGGCTATTTCCGTAGCGGTATCTCTTACATCTTCTCCCTTTTCTATCGTCGTTAAAAAAGCGGTTTCTGTTGTTTCTTTCAATATCTCAAGCATTTGCAGATCAAGGAACATCGCATCATTTATTTTGCCTATTATCTCGTTTTTGTTTTCAAAATCGCTGTCTTGGATATAGTTCTCGACTGCTTCAAGAGAGCTTTTTATGCTATCTTTTATATCGTTTTTTTGGTTTAAAATTTGCTTTTCTACCTGTTCTTTTTCGTAAATAAGCCTATATAAAAACTGTTCTTTTGATTCTGTAGAGGCATCTATAAGTCCGTCTATAAGGTTTGATATACTTTTTGCATTTAGTAAATTTTCACTTTTTAAGATTTGGCACATATCTGAAAAAGTATGTAAAAGCTCTTGATTTAGCTCTTTTTGACATTTGATATCTTTGAATTTTTTCTTGCCAAGATCGAAAGCAAGCTCTCTAATCAAAACTAAAATTTGAGGATTATCTTTGTTTTCCGCGATTGTATGTAAAAAAATCTTATTTTGCATAATATCTCCTATAATACGTATTTTGAAACATGCCTTAAGGCCGAAAATAGCTCTAAGCGCTCCTCGTTGGAATTGACTATAACACTTAGATTGTAGCTTGTATATTTGCCCTCTTTGCTTGATTTTGAGACAACTAACTTATGCTCTCTGTCACCTACAATATCAAGCACGATTTTATGTACATTTTGATCTTTTTCAAATATTACTTTATATTCCCAAAAATTTGGATATTCTATCTTTGGCTCTTTATTTAACTCGCAAATATTCGCCACTCTTACCTCCGCTTTTACTTTCAAGCATTATGTCTGTTATCTGCATGGTTTTATCAATAGCCTTTATCATGTCGTAAATAGTTAAAAGGCCTATGCTAACTCCGGTTAGCGCCTCCATCTCCACGCCTGTTTTGCCGTCTATCTTGACGCTTACTATGAGTTTAAATGCGGTAATTTCCGGGATTTCTACTATATCGCAATCTATACCGCTTATTAGTAGAGGATGGCACATCGGGATTAGTTCGCTTGTCTTTTTTGCTCCTGTTATTGCCGCTACTACTGCTGTTTGCAATACAGGACCCTTTTTGCCGGTATTTTCTTTGATAGCATTGAATGCAGCTTCGCTCATTTTGATTATTCCGCTTGCTACAGCTATTCTCGTAGTTATCGATTTTTCACTTACATCTACCATTTTTGGACGATTTTTTTCATCTATATGTGTTAGCATTTACTTCCTTTAATGTTTTAAAAGATTATATCAGAAAAAGTTTAAGGAGAAAAAATACGCCCCTAAAATAAGGAGCGTATTTGAGTTGTTACAAAAAGGAGGTTTTTCTTGTCGGACAATGAAATCATATCTTAGGGGGTTAAATTTTAACTCAACTTAAAGTTAATAATTTAAAAATTTATCTAATATAATCTATAATTTATAGCGTTAAAAATTTAAAGGATCAAGTATGCTTATTATAAATTCTAAACTTCCTACTACAAATATTAAGGTTGCAAAAATTTTGCCAGAGCTTATACAAGGCTTCATATATCATAACTTACCAGAAAGCGAGCATATCGGATATAGACATAAAAAGACAGGCAAAATATTTAAAAAAACAAATTTTGATTTTAGTTTGAGAGGTTTAAATTTACGGATAAGATTTACCTCGTATGAGCCAAAATTTGAAGAGCTTATTGCCATGGAAATTTTAAAAAACGGTCTTAAGCTAGGCGAAATTTATCTGCTAGACACTAACATATCAATATCATCTCATAGAGTTAATGAGCTAGAAGGTAAGAGCGTTTTGTTAAAAGGTTATGCGGCTTGCGCTATACAAGGACTTTTGGGCTATAAAATTTATCTTGAGCCACAGGATTCAAGACATCTTGAAATGATGAAAACTAATGCATTGCAGAGATTTGAGACTATAAAAGGATATGAATATGACGGCGAATTTGAGCTTATTTTGAAATGGCAAAACCTTTATAAACCTGTTTTATTTTATTATGGTAATAATAATGCGCCAATGCGTGCATGGCAGGCTATATGGGAAATAAAGGCTAGTAGCGAGATGATAAATTTGATACTTGATACAGGTGTTGGAAGCGGGTGCATGAGCGTTGGCACCGGATTTTTGGAGATTGTAAAAGAAAATTAATTAATTAAATTACACATCAATAATTTCAAACCCTAAAAGAGTAAAATTTTCTTTTACGGTAGAAATAATATCATAATTTTCTTAAATTACAAAGCAATATAAGATATTTTTAATATATAAAGATGTAAAATTATTCTAAAATATTTCAGGATAATGAATTTATGGGACTGGCGCATAAACTTTATAAAATCGGTATTTTAATAGATGATGACAAAATCAAAGATATGATCAAAAATCATAATTTTAAGGAGAGTGAATATACAACTTTGGTTGTTGATTTTAAAATACAAGATGGTAAATTAATAGATAAACCGATTATTTCTACGTCATCTTTAGATAATCTAAAAACATTTTTTACTAAAAAAATCGGAGGCACTAGTAATTCATATTATCTATATCCAAATTATGAGTATCAGGATGAAAGCGACCTATATAAAAAATTTCAAGCCATCTCTCATACTATAAAAAATTCTATTATGATTTATGCGAATGATAACAATATTGCTTTAGCAAAAATTGTATTTGAATATATAAATAATTACAAAGTTGATGAGCTTGACTTAAAATCATATCAAAAAAATGATTATTTTCTTGTTTTATTAATAAATGGCAAGACTTTTTATGAGCTTATGCCCGAAGTTTTAAAAAACTATATAGATGAGTTTGTGGAGCCTCATATAAAAGATAAAAATGATAAACCTTTTTTTAAAGAGCAGATAGACATTATCAGTGGAAAAAAAGAACTATGCGGGTATAGCCCAAATATAAAATTTTTTACTATGGATAATTACGATGATATTTTTAAAGTGCAAATGATAGATAAAATGCCTATGTCAAAAGATACTGCAAAGGCCATAAAAAAAGGCTGGATGTTTGCTGTAAATAATCTCAAATTTTACTATAAAGGGCTGGAGTATATAATAATTCCATCAATGTTAAATT
Organism: Campylobacter sp. RM16187; assembly: GCF_025319965.1. Classification (NCBI taxonomy): domain Bacteria; kingdom Pseudomonadati; phylum Campylobacterota; class Epsilonproteobacteria; order Campylobacterales; family Campylobacteraceae; genus Campylobacter; species Campylobacter sp. RM16187. Next base: position 1,912,878 of record NZ_CP012549.1, on the reverse strand, counting down.
TTGATAAAGAAGTTTTCAATGATATGTTATATTCCTTGAAAGAATCTAAAAATAACTTAGAAAGCTTTGCTTCTAGAGAAGAGAGTTTTATCTGGTCACTTGAAGATCAAGTAGAAAAAGTTATGTATATAGATAACCTAACACTTGATATACTGTTTACTAAAGTTAATATTACAAATTTATCTGTTCAGATATTTTCTACACTAGAAGACATAATACCTAGCAGAATAAGACAAGTGGCAAATTTAATGAAAGATAATTATATAAGTGATAGTTTATACGTAGTGAAAAATGAAGATCAAAATATAAAATACACGTATTTGAGAGATTGTTTTAGAAATATTGAGCAGTTTAAAAACAGTAATGGTTTAAAGGGATTAGAAAATAAAATTTTTCAGGAAAGAATTTATTTGGCAAAGCTGCTTTTGGGCTATTTAAAGATAGATTATTTAGAGCTTCTAAAGAGATTTGAGCACTTTAGAGAATTTGATGCAGCGAATAAAAAAAGAATGAATTCTGAAAAAAAAGATGTAAAAGACTGGATAGTATATCCAAGAAAATATGTTGAAAATGAGGATAAAATTTTAGAGTTTTTAAAAAAAATAGATGCGATAAAGGATAAAAATGGAACTTTTTTCTGAATATTTTGAAAAATTATTGGAACTACATCCTGATTATTTTGATAACGGATTAATTAAAGGAGCTTATTTAATAGGTGCTTACTCTAAAAGTATAATCAATAACTCTTTGTATTCGGAAGTTTCTAGTGGAAATAAGACTTTTGAAAAATGGCTTTCCAATCAAAAAATAATAGAGGTTAATTTAAAGAAAATTTTTAATAAAGCAAATGAATTTGAAAGAAAGTTAAGACTTGGTAACTTTAAAGATAGTAATTTGTCCCAGCTTGTTACTACACATTTCAATTATGATAAAAATACTAAAATATCTCAACAAGAGATTTCATATGCCTTTATTAGAGGCTTTAATGATTACGCAAAATTTAAAAGAGAAGCTAAAGAAATAAAAAAAGGAGAATAGTATGAGTGAGTTAGCAAAACATAGTGAAATTTTATTTTTGTGGGATGCGAAAATGACAAATCCCAATGGTGATATGCTAAATGATAATGCGCCAAGATATGATGAAAGCGATAGAAAGGCTGTAGTAAGTGATGTCAGGGTCAAAAGAACAATTAGAGATGATCTCCAAAATAGAAAAGAAAGAACTATTTTTGTAAATAATGCAGAGCAGGTACAATCTGCGGAGACTAGATTTGCAGAACTTAAAAATGCACTAAAGCTAAAAGATGATAAAGAAGTTTTTCTAAGCTGTATAGATAATAGACTTTTTGGTGGAGTTGCGCCCAAAAGCAATATCCAAATTATCGGAGCAGTGCAGTTTTCGTGGACAAAGTCTTTAAATGAAACCGAGACTATTTTATCCCAAGGAACAGGCGCTTTTGGAAAGGACAATAGCCAAAATAAGACTTTTAGAACAGATAATTATATTCCGTACGGATTGTTTGCTATGTATGGCACTATAAACTCGATAAATGCTAAAAAATCAAATGCTAGCGAAGATGATGTTGCTGATATGCTTGATTCTATGTGGCAAGGAACAAAGTTGCTAAATACCAGAAGTAAGGTCGGTCAAAAACCTAGAATGCTTATTAGAGTAATTTATAAAGATACTTATATGATAGGATTACTTGATGAGCTTGTAAGAATTGATAATGAAAATTCGCAACAGCTTCGTAGTTTTAATGAGTGTGAATTAAATTTTACAAATTTAATAAACTCACTAAGAAGCATGAGTGAAAAGATAGAAAAAGTTGTGATTTTTTATGATGAAACAGCAAAACAATATATTGATAATTTTAAAAATATAAGCATCAATTTAGAAGTTAAAGAATTATAATGTTCGCTTTTAAAGTTTGGGGAAAATTTGCTTGCTTCAAAGACCCCTTGGGTATTAGTCAAAATATTACTTTGCCTATTCCGCCAAAGACAGCTGTTTCAGGAATGCTTGCGGCTTTGCTTGGAGTAGAGGATTATTTAAACAATAGTAAGTTTTCAGGTTTTAAATACAGTGTAGTTTTAGGCAATTCAATCACAAAAAAGACTTTTTCACAAAATTATATAAACGATTACACCAAAAATACAAAAACTCATATTAATAATTTGCTTAAATTTAATATAGAAAAAATAGCAAATGGACTTAGGGATATAAAAGCTCCTCAAAAACCGATCAATAGGGAGCTGTTGATTAACCCCGGGTATATCATCTTTATTGATGAATTTGAGCTTGAAGCCGAGGCGATTCATAATCTTAAAAATAGAATTTGTAAATTTTCATTTTATCTTGGCAATAGTGAATTTGCCGGCAATTTTGAATTTTTAGAAATAAATAAATTTGACAATTTATATTTTGATGAGGTCAGCATAGACTCATTTTTATTGGAAAGCGATATAAAAAATATAGACTTTGAGGATGGTGTTTTATACTCGCCTTTAAGTTTTGCTACTGCTTTAGATGCCGACAGATCGCCCATCGCAAGTAAAAATTTGATTTTATCTAACAATAAAATAAGAGCTAAAAATATTGAAGCTTTTAAAATAACTTGTGGCGATAAAATTTATCATTGCAGATTTGTATAATGGAGATTTCCGATCAATTTAATTCTCATCCAAAAAAGCCATATAATTCGCATATTGGCAATATAAATAATAGTTTTGGCGATGATTTAGATCATATCGAGACAAGTTCTTATCACGACATAGCTAAACTTGCTGATAAATTTCAAACATACATTAATCTTGAAACAAAAGATTTTGAATCTAAAGAAGAATTTAAAAAGGCAAGAGAGAAGCTAAAGACAACACATACGCTAGAAAGCGCTTTTATATATTTTTTTGTTAAAGAAAACAAGAATATAAATTTCTTAGCTAATTTTTTTAGCATTTTAAAGCATCACTCCGACCTACCTGATATTCTAGAATTTATAAAAGGCTATCTATCTGTAATTAATTTTAAAGATAGCATCAATCAAAAAGTTCAGACATCTCAAGATATTTGTAAAATTGCTAAAATAGATGCAAATATTAATATTCGTAGTTTTATGAAATATTTTTTAGCGTTAGAAAGAAATTTTAAGCAATTTCAAAATTTAGACAACTTTTTTATTTTTAAAAAGCGATATTCACGATTAATTTTAGCAGATAAATTTGAAGCTATATTTTCTAAGCCATATAGTAATGTGGATATTTTAAGTAAAGAAAAAATTGATTTTTATTTGTATAAAATAAGTCAAATAATAAATGAAAAGCAGAAAAAAGATACGAATAATTACAAAACAAAAGCCAGAGAAGTAATCTTTAAAAATTTTAAAAACAATACTGAAAAAGACAAATTTTTAATCAAAGCCCCAACCGGTATCGGCAAGACATTTTTAGCTCTTAGTTTGGCCTTAGAAATTTCTAAAATAAAAGGTAATAAAAGGCGCATAATAACAGCCATTCCATTTACTTCTATAATAGATCAGACACATTATGTATATGAAAATGTGATAGGTAAAGATAGTGTTTTGAAATACCATCATCTGACAAAATATACACAAAAATCCATAAATTATAGCGAGGAAGATGAAAAAGAACAGTTTTCGCAAAAAATATTTTTAGCAGATATCTGGCAAGAAAATTTTATCGTGACTACTTTTAATCAATTATTTTATATATTTTTTTCGAATCACAATAGGGATAATTTAAAGCTTGAAACACTTAGGGATAGCGTTATAATAATAGACGAGATACAAAATATACCCAGAGTATTATTAAAGCCGATTTCTATCGCCTTTAATGAGTTTGCAAAGAGATACAACATTCACTTTATTATTATGTCGGCTACTATGCCGCATATTCAAGCCGAACTTGAAAATTTTACCGAGCTTTCTGTGCCAGAATTTTATAGTCAAAAGCAAGATAGATATAAACTTATTTATAGGTCAAATTTGAGTGATTTTGAAAATTTAAAAGATGAAATTTTAAAGAATAAAAATAGAAATGTTCTTTGTGTTGTTAATACTATTTTTAAGGCTAAAAAACTATACGAAATGATAAAAAAAGAAATTGAAAATAAGGCAAATATTTATCTTTTGACTACTCACCAAATTCCGCTTCATAGAATTGAGTTGATTAATGAGATTAGATTGAAGTTGTGCAATGATGAAGATAAGATTATTTTGATTTCAACACAACTTATAGAGGCTGGAGTTGATCTTAGCTTTGACGTTGGATTTCGTGAATTTGCCCCTTTTGGTGCTATTATTCAGACTGCAGGCAGAGTAAATCGAGAGGGGGTTAATAAAATCTCGGACGTTATTGTTTTTGATTATTTAGATAATATTTCACTTCCGTATCACAATACGGATTTGCAAGAGAAAAAAATGAAAGAAATTTTATCTAACAATATAAAAGAGAGCCAAATTTACGATATTTTAGAAGGATATTTTAATAATACGAAATATGAAACTACTAGTATAAATTTGCTAGATTATGCTAAAAATTTGGATTTTCAAACATTATTTACAAAATTTAACTGTAATTTTATGCCAAATCAGCCTTGGAAGGTGTCGCTTTTTATAGAGCAAGAAGAGGGGCAGTTTAATAAATTTTTAGAAAATAGAGAGACTATCTTGCAAGCATACGATGATAAATTTGAAGCTATTGCACGTATTAAAGATCTGGAAAAAGATCTGGGATTATATACTATATCGGTTAGTGAAAACTTAATTTTGCGAATAAAATGCAATATAAAAGAGATGTTTGGACGATATATTTTACCTCCAAGTGATTTTTATAACAAAAAAGATGGATTTTTGCCTGAATTAACTATTATCGAAGAGGCTTTTATGTAATGTTTAGCAAGGATCAAATAGCCGGTACTCTGGTCAATTATTATATTACCTGCAAGCGTGAAGCTTGGCTTTACGCACACCATATATATCCAGATCAAGAAGATGAAAATATGGCTTTAGGCAGAGTGATGGCAGAGATAAAAGAGCAGAATTTACAAGATTTTGCCTTTGCAAATCTAAAATTTGATAAACTTTCAAAAGAGCGCGGACACTATTTGGTAACCGAATACAAAAAGAGTTTAAAAAATCCGGAAGCGGGCAAGATGCAGCTTTTGTTTTATCTTTATGTTTTAAAAATTGGATTAAAACTAAAAGAGGTAAAAGGCAAACTAGTAAGTGGTAAAACCGTGTTTTTAGTGGATGCAAGCGAAGAAAATTTAAATATGATGAAAGAGATTTTAATAGATATAGAAAAACTTGTAAATATGCCAACTGCTCCAAAATTTGAGTATAAAAAGATATGCGATAATTGCGCATATAGAAATTATTGTATGTGAGATAAGCCTTGTATGTAATACTATTTTACGATATTATGGGTGTAGAGTCTAAAGAGAAAAACAATGCAAATCGCATAAGAAAAGCAGTGGAAAAATATCTTCCGCGTGTGCAGTTTTCTGTTTTTGAAGGCGAGATAAGGCAAAGTGATTTTAAGAAGCTAACTGCAATCTTGCAAAAAGAGTGCGTAAAAGAGCTTGATTCTATCATAATATATACATTTAACTCACTTAAATATTCAGATCGAATAGTTATCGGGCAGGATAAAAATCAATCACTTTTTAGCTAGGATAAAATATGCAAAAGAACGATAGAGCGCACTTTATTTTAAATTCCGGGCGATTAAGACGACAGGATAATAATATATATTTTGATAAATATGATGATGAAATGTCGGTTGTAGCGACTAAAATTTTGCCCATTAATGCCGTAGATGAAATTTATATACTGGCAAAAGTTGATATGGATAGCTATACTATGGCATTTTTGGCTGATAATAATGTGCTTTTGCATATATTTAGCCCTTATCAGAGCTTTCGTGGTAATTTTTTCCCAAATACTTCAAATTCGGTAAATAAAAGCGGATTTGTGCTTTTGCAGCAATTAAGATCTTTTGACGATGAAATTAAGAGAAGCTACATAGCTAGAGAGATAACAAGAGCTCATATTTTAAACGATGCACTTAACTGTAAAAGACACGGAGTAAAATTTGATACCAATCCCCATATATCAGCACTTGAAGTCGCTAAAACAATACCTGAAATAATGGCTGTTGAGGGTTCTTTTCAAAAGTTATATTATGAAGAGTGGAATGAAATAATATCTAATCAAAAGAGCTTTAAATTTACAGTCCGCTCCAAGCGCCCTCCGGCCGATAAGATAAATAGCTTTATAAGTTATGTAAATACGCGTATTTACAATGTGTGTTTGAGTGAAATTTATAAGACCGAGCTTGATCCTAGGATCGGCTTTCTGCACGAGCCAAACTATCGCTCTTTAAGCTTGCATTTGGATTTGGCTGAGATTTTTAAACCTATTCTGGGCGATACTCTAATATTTTCGATGTTGAATAAAAAAGAGATTACTGCAAAAGATTTTGAGACTAATGCAGGAAGAATAAAATTTACAAATGATGCAGTGCAAAAAATAGAGATGAAAATGATATCTAAACTAACGGACCAGATAGAAGTAGGAGGGCAAAAGCTTACATGGAGACAGATTATTCGCAGAGAAGCAAACCGGCTTAAAAAATGTATATGCGAAAATGCACCATACGAAGGTTTTGTATATAAATAAAGCTTTGCTTAAGATTTTTGAATACTCGTAATTTTGGGCTTTAAGTATTTTAGCAATATCAATTTTAATTTATTTATAAGGTAAATGCATATAGACTTTTATCTACAAACTGCCTTGCAGTTTTATATTTGAGTGCTGTTAGAATTTGCCTTTTAGGCTTTGAAACATGTTGCCAGGCTATAACAATGATAACTTATATAGTTAGAATTTGCCTTTTAGGCTTTGAAACTACAACATTTAAAGATGTTTCTTTTTTACCTTATGGGTTAGAATTTGCCTTTTAGGCTTTGAAACCTAAAAACTTCTGTAGATTTTTGAGGGTCAGCATGTTAGAATTTGCCTTTTAGGCTTTGAAACTTCTTTCTTTTATCTTTAGCGAACCATTCTAAACTAGTTAGAATTTGCCTTTTAGGCTTTGAAACTATTTATATCTAGCTACTGCTATAGCTGGTTTGTTAGAATTTGCCTTTTAGGCTTTGAAACTATCCTAGTTTTTCCTCTAGTTCATCTAATTCAAGTGTTAGAATTTGCCTTTTAGGCTTTGAAACTAAAAATACAATCACACAATAGGTGCGGTGTCATAGTTAGAATTTGCCTTTTAGGCTTTGAAACCCACGCAACCCAGCCAAACATTCTTACTGCTCGATAGTTAGAATTTGCCTTTTGGGCTTTGAAACACTTTTGCGTCCGGCTGATAGCTGGTGCCACTTTGGTTAGAATTTGCCTTTTAGGCTTTTACTGAATAGATAAAAATAAAAAACAATTTGGAGGTAATTAAAACATGACTTTAAAAGAAGTGAGTGAAATAACACAAATACCTTATTCAACTTTGGCATATTGGAATAGATGTAGCGACTATAAAAAGAGCCTCATAAATTTTCTAAAAGCTAGTGATAGATCAGTACTTTTAATGTATTTTCAAGAAAAATCGCACTCTAAAAAAGGTGCTAAAATTTCTATTTATAATTTTATTTTTTGAATTATCATTGTTTTTAAATAGAAAATTTATGTATCGGATAAAACTTGACATATTTGAGATTTTATATATATTTTAAATTTTATTCATATAATATTATTTTAATTTGCTATCCAAAGGTATTAGATGAAAAAAATTTTAATCATCGCAGGCTCTTGCAGCAATGGTGGAGCTGGAATTCAAGCTGATATCAAGGCTTGCTCACATTTTGGTTGCTATTCAGCTACCGCAATCACAGCACTAACTGCTGAAAATTCCAATAAGATAAAGAATATAATTTCGCTTGATGCAAATTTTGTAAAAGATCAGCTTGATATGCTTAGTGCCGAGTTTGATTTTGATGCTGTTAAGATCGGTATGCTTTTTAATAAAGAGATAATGGATGTAGTGGAGAAATTTCTACATCACAATAAGGCTCCTGTAGTTTTAGATCCTGTATGTGTATCAAAGATGGGACATAGGCTAATTAAGGATAGCGCAATTGAGAAACTAAAGGAACTTATGCGATTTGCCACTGTGTCAACTCCGAATTTGCGTGAAGCTAAGGTGCTTTTTGGTGGTGATTTTTCAAATTTGCCTTGCGATACCGTAGTAAAAAAGCATATATTAGATAATAAAAGCATAGATATTCTGTATGGCAAAGACGGAAGTGTAAGTAGTTTTGAGACCCTTTTAGCCGATCCTTTGGTTATTATTGGGGCGGGATGCACTTTTTCTAGCTCATTGGCTTGTCTTTTAGCCCAAGGAAATAGTATAGAAGATGCTATTAAAAAGGCAAAAGAATATATTTATAATGCTATTATAAGTGGAGTTGATACAAAACTAGGCTCAAGAAAACTACTAAACCATGGAGCAAAAGCCTAATATTTGGCTTTTCTTTCAAAATAAATACACTTTTATTTTGAATATAGTTGATAAAGACTATTAATTTAAATTTTGGTTACGAAAAAGTATAATCCAAGCAAAGGATCTTTAATGCTAGATTTTATAACTAAAAAATTTTCTAAGCCGGAAGGCAGGTTCTCTGGACTATTTTTAAATCTTATGAACAAAGGACACAAAAAAGCTGAAATTTGGGCACTGTCTAAGATTGAGATAAAAGACGATATGTGCGTGCTTGATGTCGGTTGTGGAGGAGGGCTCAATCTCAAAAATATCGCAACCAAACTAAAAATCGGACAGGTTTTTGGTGTGGATTACTCTAAGGACTGCGTAGAATATAGTAAGAAATTTAACCAAGAAGCCGTTAGTGATGGTAAGATGCAGATACTGGAGGCCTCGGTTGAAAATTTGCCTTTTGAAAACGGTAAATTCGATATTATAACTGCCTTTGAGACGATATATTTTTGGCCTGATTTAAGGCAAAATTTAAAAGAGATATACAGAGTTTTAAAACATGGTGGCTCGTTTTATATATTCGCAGAATTGGCGCTAGATGAAAAAGCCAAAATTTGGGAGAAAATAGTACCAAACATGCGCGTTTGTTTGGCTGATGATCTTTTTGATATGTTAAAAGAAGCTGGATTTAACAAGACTCAAAATATCGCGCATGAAAACGGTAGATGGAATTTATACGTCGCGATTAAATAGATTGCTTTTTGCTAACGGCAGCGGAGTTTGTAAGTAGATCGTGTAAATTTAGCTTGTCTTTACGGAAAAAGCATAGGCAAATTCCAACCAAGCTAAAGCCTGCCAAAACAAAGCAGATGTAGCGAAGCAGAGCGTGAAAGAAGCCCAGTTTTTGTCCGTTTTTTAAATTTACAAGGTAGATATCTTGGCTTTTGTAGCCCGGAGTTTGCGCTTTGATGCTTTGAAAAAGGCAGATGATAACGCCGAATAAAAAATTCGTGATAAAGATCGCGAGCTGGTTGTTTTGAAACTCATTTTTGCCGTCTAAAACGGCATAAGTCGTGATGTAAAGAATCGGCATAAGTATGAAAAAAACATCGGTTATAAAGGCTTTTATGCGTGAAGGAATGCTTGCGATGACTGCTTTTTGCTTTGCCAAATTTTCTCCTGTTTTGATATGAAGTCCGTGCGGTTTAGTAGAGCTAAATTTATCCCTACCAAGCCCGCACGGAAATTTTAGTTGCCTCTGCTGCCGGGTTTTATGGCTATGATACCATCCTTGCATAGCGGGCAGTTTTGCGGTTCGTAAATTTCAAACTCAAAATTTCCAAGCGCAAATATCGGCAGATCGCTTGGTAGCTTGCAGCTTGGCTTACGCTCACTCTTTAAATTTGTTAACGGACAAAATCCTCGGTTGGCAAGTGCCGCAAACGCGACAACCTCTCCGCCAAGATCTTTTATGATGTTTGCCGCTTCAAGTGCGGAGCCGCCAGTGGTGATGATGTCTTCGCAGATGATAAATTTCTCGCCCTCATGCACCTCAAAGCCGCGACGCAGAGTCATCACGCGATCAACTCTTTCTGTAAATATAAATCTCTTTTTTGCTGCGCGAGCAAGCTCGTATCCTGCTAAAATTCCGCCTATCGCAGGCGAGCACACAGTGTCAAATTTTACCCCAGACTCAGCTATCACGCGAGCTAGATCATCGGCTAGTTTGCCCGCTATCATCGGATTTTCAAGCACTTTTGCGCTTTGCAGATAAAACCGCGAATGGTTGCCGCTCGTTAGCAGAAAATGCCCCTTAAGATAAGCGCCCGCCTCTTTATAAATTTGCTCTAAATTCATCATAAAAACCCCTTAAAAATTTAAGCAAAATCTTAGCAAATAAGCACTTAAGTTACAATAACAATTATTATATTGGATTGGTTTCAAAGGAGAGAATTTGCCCGTTAAATACGGGCAAATATCTTATATCTTAAGAAGTTCGGCCTCTTTTTCTTTTACTAAATTATCGATTTTAGTTGTGTATGTGTCGGTTATCTTTTGAACCTCGTCGTGAGCCTTTTTGCTCTCGTCTTCGGTTATGGCTTTGTCTTTTTCAAGTTTTTTGATCTCGTCGTTCGCGTCTTTTCTTATGTTTCTAACGCTTACTTTTGCTTTTTCGCCCATGGCTTTTGCATGTTTTGCGTTTTCTTGGCGTTGCTCAACCGTCATCGGAGGGAAAAATAGCTTCACGCTCTCGCCGTCGTTGTTAGGCGTAACACCGATGTTTGCCGCAGAGATCGCTGCTGTGATAGTTTTTAGCATAGATTTCTCCCATGGAGTTATGCTAATCGTGCTTGCGTCGCTTGTTAGCACGGTTGCAACTTGATTTAGCGGAGTTGCACTTCCGTAATAATCAACAAAGATGTTATCAACTATGCTTATATTTACTTTGCCTGTGCGAAGTGTTGAGAAATCGCGCTTAAGGCCGTCTATACATCTATCGCAAGACTCTTTTTGTTTGTTATAAATTTCATTCAGCATTTATGTCCTTTACTAGAATTTTTGTTGTGGTTTTGCCGTTTACTTTTAGGCTCATTCTTACTTTGTATCTGTCGATCGGCTCTTTAAATTTGACACTCATCGTGCCGTCTTGAAGCTTTACCTTTTTAGTTCCTCTACCTGTGGCTGAAAAATGTCCGAAAGAGGCGTTCTCTTCGGTTTTGATGATAACTTCGTCTATTTTATTGTTTTTGGGATAGTCTTTTGGCATAATCCAGTCGGCTTTTAGAAATTTGATCGCAAGAGCCGCCTTTAGATCGGTTCCGTCCATAAGCGGGGTTCTATCAAGCTCAAGCAGGTCGCTGCCTGTGCCAACTGCGCTTGAGTTTTGAGCTAGCAAGACTTCAAGCCCGTATTCTACGGACATATTTCTTATCTTATCGTTGTATTCTCCGTATGGATAGGCAAAGTATTTTGGTTTATATCCCATATGCTTTTCAAAAATTCTAATCCCGTCTTCAAAGTCGTACTTTAGTCTATCATGGCTAAGACCAACCATGTGAAGGTGCCCGTATGAGTGATAACCGATTTCACCGTATTTTGCCGCCTCTTTGATCTGCTCAAAGGTCATGAAGTCGCCGTATTTTTTAGCACTTGCCTCAACATATACCATCAAGGCAAACGGATATCCGTACTCGATAAATATCGGAAGCCCGTTTTCATAAAAGCTCTTGTATCCGTCATCTACCGTTAAAACTACCCATTTATCAGGAATTTCTTCGCCGTTTTTAAGCGCATCAACCAGTTTTGAAAGCGGCACGACCTCGTATCCGTTGTTTTTGAAAAAGTCAAACTGCTCTCTTAAATTTTCATTAGAGATATTTGTGCTTGGATGCCTTGGATCATTAAATCTGTGATAGTTAAATATATGCGCATCGGCCCAAAGAGAGCCTGCCGCAAGCAAAAACGCTAGGCAAAATTTTAAGCAGATATTTTTAAGCACTTTTTATCCGTAAAGTTATTTTGTAGGTGCAGCCGGAGCAGCAGGCGCTGTAGGTGCGACAGGTGCAGCAGGAGTTGCGCTAGGAGCCGGAACTACGATGTTTTTTGTATCTACGTTGTCGATTAGCGATTTTTTAGTTTGCGTGTTGTAAGTGTAGCCTAAAGCAAGCGTGTTTAGGATGAAGACAACTCCCACAACAAAGGTAAATTTAGCCAAAAATCCCGCAGGTCCCTTTGCACCAAAGAGGCTTTCGTTACTTCCGCTATATGCGCCAAGTCCGATAGAAGAGCTCTTTTGAAGCAAAACGGCAACCGTTAGAATCGCTGCTAAAATGAATTGTAAAACCAAAAAGAATGAACTCACAAAAAATCCTTTAAATTTGAAAATAATTAGTAGCGATTATACTAAAAAAGTTTTAAAAATTCTCTAAATTTCTTTTTCGATTTCGTAAAGGTCGTATCTGATGGATTTAAAAATTTCCGAATTTGTAGTGTCGATAAGCTTAAAACACTCTTCCAAAACTCTTGCGCTCTCTTGCGCTCGTTTTAAATTTGCTATTTGCAAATCGGTTAAATTCGCTCTGTCAAATTCGCTTTTTATGCTTGGTTTTAGCACGTCGTTTGTAGCATCGCGAAATTTGATAAATTCGCTTGAGTCGATTTTGGCTTTATGCCTGAGTGTTTTGATTTGAGAAGAGAGAGCAAGGTCGTCAAAGACATATCTTCTTATGTCCTCAACGACTCTTAAACCCTCTTTGAGTCTATTTAAATTTGCGTCGATTACTCTGTAAATGCGCTCATTTAAATCGCCGCTCATTTTATTCTCTGTTTAGAATTCCTAAAATTTGAAGCAGTGAAGTAAATAAATTCACAAAGTCAAGATATAGCGCAACAGCTCCTTCTATCGGAGTTTCGTAGTTGCCGCGAATGATGTTTTGCGTATCATAAAGGATATACGCGCTAAATAAAACCGCACTTACGCTCGAGATAGCAAGTTGGAAGATCGGGCTTTTGAAAAATAGGTTCATAATAGCCGCTACTATCACTACTACTAGAGTGATGAAAAGCATCTTGCCCATAGCTGTAAAATCTCTTTTTGTATTCATCGCAAATACACTTAGAGCGCCGAATGCAACAGTCGTAAGCGTAAATGCTTGAGCCACTATGCTAGCGCCGCCCGGCATCGCTAAAACCGAAGCTAGAAGCGGAGTAAGCGTAAGACCGCTAACAAAAGTAAATGCAAAAAGAAGGACTAAATTTAACCCAGCTTTGCGTTTAGCCGCTATAAGACCGAATAAAAGTCCCAGCTCAACCACTACAAGTCCGATAAATAGCGGTAAATTTCCTATAAACATATGTGCTATACCAAGACCGACATATGCTCCAACGCTTGCTGCTAGAAGTGAAGCCGCAAACAGCTGGTAAGTTTGCTTGATAAACGTGCTAAGCGAGCTTTGTGAATACTCTCTCGCCAACTCTTGTTCGTGTGAGTTTGCATAGTTTCTATTGTATAAACTCATCAATTCTCCTTATGTAATTTTTTATAAATTTATCCAAAAAATAGTAAATAAAGTATAAAAGATTGTTTAAAAGCACCAAAAAATGTTATTTCCCGCTTGGTTAATCAACCTTCAAAGCGAATTTGATATAATTTAGAAAATAAAATTTCGGAGTAGCGATGGAGTCACTTTTAGGCGGTGCTGTTAAATTTATGGAAGAGGGCTTTTTAGAACACAAAGAGCTTTTTGAAAGTCTCGGGCAAAAGCAAATTCCGCACACTCTTTTTGTGGGCTGTATCGACTCGCGCGTGGTGCCAAATTTGATCACAAATACGATGCCCGGCGATCTTGTAGTAGTTAGAAACATCGCAAACATCATCCCTCCATACCGCACCAGCCAAGAGTATCTGGCTACTACTTCGGCGATTGAATACGCCTTACAAACGCTAAATGTGGAAAACGTCATTATCTGCGGACATAGTAACTGTGGCGGATGCGCGGCACTTTATCTTGATGAGAGTAAATTTAAAAATACTCCAAACGTAAAAAGATGGCTAAATTTGCTTGATCCGATTAAGAAAAAAGTCGAAGGTGTCCTGTCTGATCCAAAAGACATCGCAAGAAGAGAGTGGCTAACCGAGAGGTTAAATGTCATAAATTCTTACGAAAATTTGCTTACTTATCCGGATGTAAAGGCTAAATTTAGGGATGGAAGCCTTAAAATTTACGTTTGGCACTATATCATAGAAACGGGCGAAATTTACAACTATAACGTTGTTTCAAAGAGCTTTAGACTACTTGGAGTTGATAGATGAAAAAGATTTTTTTACTATTTTTTGGTCTTATATTTGTATCTTTAAATTCTTTTGCGAATAGTCTTGACGATATTGATATAGTTTTGGCCATAAAAAAAATAGATGAGATAAATGCTCAGATAGAGGCTATAAAAGCTCAAGCCGTGGATAAAAATGAAACTGCCGAGCAAAATGTTCTTTTTAAAGGTGTTGTGACAAAAAAGAGTGAGCTTTTGGAAAAAATACCATATTTGCTTATGGAGACAAGGGTAGATGATGAGAAAATTGCCCAATTTAGAAGCGATAAGTCCAAACTTGAAACAAAGGTAAAAAGACTAAAAGCAGCAAATAACAAAAAGGCTTACATAGAGAGTGCGATGGAGCTTGAGAAGATGAATATGGAGGCATCTTTTTATAAAACCTTAATCGAGCTTGGAAAAATTTTTAGCGATGGAGCAAGAACCGCAAAGATAAAATCTGGTATAGAAGACGGCTTGCTTGACCTTCAGACGAACTCGTATGTTAGTATTAAAGAGCTCAAGTCTAGCATGGATAGTATGGGAATACAAGGATATACAAATGAATTTAACTCATTAGAGCTTTATAGGAAGACTTTTGAGGAGATTTTGATATATCTTAGGGATAATGCGGAGCTACTTAGCACAAACTACTTTTTTAGCGAGCTAAATTTAAAAACCGCCATAGGATTTATCAATCAGCAGATTCCTTTTGAGATGAAAGATGTGAATTTTGGCAAAATAATACTTATTCTTTTTGTATTTTTGTTTTTCATATCGTTTACAAGAATTTTATCTGCGATAACTTATAAGATTTTACTCTCTTTGTTTGTAAAGGATCATCAAGGAAAATTTATCAAAGATCAAGTCATGGGTATTGTAAAGCGTCCCATTTTCTTTATTTTGGCGGTTTATGCGATAGATCTTTGTGTCTCGATATTTTACTACCCAGCCCCCGTGCCTATCAAATTTGTAAATTACTTTTCTATAGTGTTTATTATCTCTTTTGCATGGCTTATTCTTAGCATATTGGATAGCTACGGTATGGTTTTTATAAGCGAGATAACCAAGAAGAGTGGAGGGCGAAAAGAGGTTATAAATTTAATAATTAAAATAGTCTACTTTATTATCATAGTTATTGCATTTTTACTTGTTTTAAGCAGGCTTGGTTTTAATGTAAGCGCTATAATAGCCTCACTCGGAATAGGTGGTTTAGCTATAGCTTTGGCAACTAAGGATATTTTAGCTAACTTCTTTGCCTCTATTATGATGCTGTTTGACAACTCTTTTTCTCAGGGAGATAACATCGTATGCGGTGATATAGAGGGTGTGGTGGTAGAGATAGGACTTAGAAAGACAACAGTTAGGACTGCCGATAATGCACTTATTTTTGTGCCAAATTCAAAACTTGCCAGCGATCCGATTAGAAACTGGACCAGAAGGCGACTCGGCAGACTTATAAAGCTAACTGTAGCACTTGAATATAGAGCTACTGGCGAACAGGTTAAAAAATGTGCAGAAGAGATTAAAGAGATGCTATTAAATCATCCTGATATTGCAAAACCAAACGATCTGGGCTCAAATGATATTCAAAACATATTAAGGCTTAGAAAAAATATAGTATCCATAGATGATTTGATAGGGTATAAGTCAAATTTGTTTGTAGCCGTAGATAATCTTTCCGATAGCTCTATCGATATATTGGTATATTGCTTTTCAAAGACGATAGTTTGGGGAGAATTTTTGAGCGTAAAAGAGGATGTTATACTAAAGATTATGAATATTGTCGAGAAAAATGGGCTAAGTTTTGCATTTCCAAGTCAAAGCCTATATATTGAAAATTTAAAAGACGCTATGGATACTAAGAGTATAATAGGCAATACAATCACGATAAAGGAGAGCAAATGAGTGAAGAATTTGACTATGAAGATGAAGATCTAGATGAGTATTCTGACGATTTTGATGAAGAGAATGAGGGGTCGTATAACTACAATTATGATGAGAATGACTACGAATATGACGATGGAGATGAAGAGGAAGATACTTACGAGATGTAATAAATTTAGAATTGAAATTTAAAAATATATATCAAGTAAGGGGAATTTACCCCTTACTATCAATGTCCATACATTAAATTTGGAAGCCATAGTGAAATTTGTGGTATGTATGTAACTAGCATCAAGCCTATAAATAGTGTTAAAGTCCAAGGTAGGCATGCCACAACAACATCTTTTAGATTCATTCCTGTTAAACCACTCGATACAAAGAGATTTAACCCCACGGGTGGAGTAATCATACCTATCTCCATATTTACTATAAGCAAAATTCCAAAGTGAACCGGATCTATTCCTAATTGAAGTGCTATAGGTAGCAATAAAGGCACCATAATCATAACAACGCTTGAAGGTTCCATAAATTGACCCATAACGAAAAGCAGTATGTTTACGATGATTAAAAATCCTATTTTGCCTATATTTGCCTCTAAAATTCCGTCAGAGATCGCTTGAGGAATTTGCTCACTGGTAAGAAGGTATGCGAACACAACTGCATTTGCAATAATAAAAAATATCATAGCTGTAGTGAGTGCAGATTCAAGGCAGATACCCCAAAGATCTTTTATCTTAATATCTTTATACACAACAAGTGAGATAAAGAGCGCATATACGGCACTTGCGGCAGCAGCTTCTGTCGGAGTAAAAATACCTCCGTAGATACCGCCTATAACTACAACTATAATTAAAAGAGCCCAAAATGCTTTGGTAAATTTTTTGATTCTTTCGCTCCATGGCTCAGGCTTTGTAGCTTTAAAGCCAAGTCTTCTAGCGCCTATATATGTTTGGGCTATCATCATACCGCCTAGCATTATACCAGGCACAACCCCCGCCATAAATAGCTGTGCTATACTAACTTCAGCCGTAACTCCGTAAACAATCATAACTACTGAAGGAGGGATTAGTATTCCAAGTGATCCTGCTGTAGTAATGCCACCAACCGCATAAGCCGGAGGATATCCCGCCTCTTTGATGGCTACGAACATAATAGAGCCTATGGCCACAACCGTAGCAGGTGAGCTTCCAGAAACGGCAGCAAATATAACACAAGCAAATATAGCACTGATCGGAAGACCTCCCGGTAGATGTCCTACTACTGATTTTGCAAAATCTATGATTCTTTTAGCCGAACCACCCTTGCTAAGTAAATTTCCAGCCAAAATAAACATAGGAATTGCCATAAGTGCGAATTTGTTAATACCGTCAAATATGATTTGCGGAACAGTAGCTACATCAAGATCGGTAAAAAGAAGCATAGTAAGAACCGTGCTAGCGCCAAGAGAGACAGCGACAGGAACGCCAATTAGCATAAGTCCAAATAGACATACAAATAAAAATGCAATAGTCATACTATCTCTCCTTAGTCTTTCTTTATGGAGTCGCGAATCATCTCTGCTTCAGCGTTGATAATAACTTTATCAGAAGGAGTTACTGCTATTTGATAGACTTTTTCTCCTGCTCTATAGCTTGCTCCTAAAAATGCCACCGGAAGAACTAGCATAGGCACCCATTGCGGTATTCCTAGGTCAACACTCATAAAATTTAGCTCATACATAACATATAGATACTGCACACTATAAACTACTATAAACATTAAAAAGATTGTAGTAAGGGCGCTGGAGAACACAAGATAAGCTTTTGCCATTGGTGAAGGGAATCTTTCAATTAAAATAGTGACTGATATGTGTATGCCTTTTCTAAAGCCGTATGCAGCGGCAAAGAATGCAGACCAAATAAAAAGATAATTAGTCGCCTCTCCCGCCCATGCCCATCCGGTATTAAAGACATAACGCATTACAACGTTTATAAAGGCAAGTAGCGTTCCCGCTACTATGCCTACTACGGCGATCGTCTTATTTACAGTCGCGATGCCGATATCTATAATCTCAAAGAATCTTCGCATAAAGACCTACTTTGTATTAATAGTTTTTTCTATCAGGTCTTTTCCTATAACTTTATAGAAGTTTGGATAGATAGTTTTCATAACCTCAGCCCATTTGGCTTTCTGCTCAGGGGTTAACTCTACTATCTCAAGTTTGCCTGTCTCGCTTGCATATTTTTTAAGAGCGTCTATAATTTTGGCATCCTCTTTCGCAGACTCTTCTCTTTCAAAAGCAGTAGCCTCTTTAAGAGCTTGAGTAACGTGATTTTTCATATCTTGTGGCAAGCCTTTCCAGAATTTCTCACTTAGAATAACCAAATATCCCAAATATCCGTGTGAAGATATTGTTAAAGAGTTTTGCGCCTCATAAAATTTTGAGTTATAAAAGTTTGACAATGGGTTCTCTGTAGCATCTACAACTTTTTGTTGGAGCGCAGGATAAACTTCAGAGAATGGTAGAACTTGCGGGTTACCACCTATTACTTTTGTTTGTTCTTCTAGAACCTTTGAGCTCATAATTCTAAATTTCTGTCCTTTTGCATCTTCAGGAGCAACGATAGCTTTTTTGCTTGAGCTAAAATGTTTGAAGCCTGCATCCCAAAAATCAAGTGCCACAAAGCCTTTTTTGGCTATCATATCTTTAAGTTTTTGTCCAACTTCACCACCTTGTACCGCGTATAAGTGAGCATTATCTCTAAAGATAAAAGGCAGGTCAAACAGTTGGAATTCAGGAACTATAGGCGTAAATTTAGAAAAGCTCGGAGCCGCCATTTGAACGTTATTTAGTTTTAGTGCACCAAATACGCGGTCATCATCTACTAGCTGAGCCGCAGGATAAACCTCAACTTTAATTGCGCCATTACTAAGCTCGTTCACACGTTTAGCAAAAAAGTCTGCTGCTTTGCCTTTCGGTGTGGTTGCGGCAACAACGTGAGCAAATTTTATAGTATATGTCTTTTGGGCGCCAAATGCGCTACCTGCTAGAGCACAAGTCAGAAATAGTGCCGAAAGAAATTTTAGTTTCATTGTTGAATCCTTTTTATGTTTTTGATTCACTACAAAATTAATCATAGCTAGTCGTAATTATAAATCATAAAATTTATAAATTGGCAATCTTGTTTCAAAAACTCTCAAAAATTTATTTTAGTATGAGTAAATTAGTAACATTTTTATTATTATCATAGTATATAAAATTCACGTAATTTTAGTAAAATTGCTTATTTTTTGAAATAGTGTTACTAAAATACACTTAAATTTAAACTTGATAAATAATACTAATTTTATCCTATTAACAAAATAATTACTTTTTTATCTTATAATCTCGAAAAATTTTTTAAATTACAAGGAGAATCAAAATGTTTAATCTTAGAAAGCTTCCATTTGATCCTAAGTCAAATGCAGTTGTAAGTGAGGAGACCTGTAGTTACCATCACGGTAAGCACCATCAAACTTACGTAACAAACCTTAATAATCTTATTAAAGGTACCGAATTTGAAAATTCTGGACTATACGAAATTTTAACAAAGAGCTCAGGCAGTATATTTAATAATGCCGCTCAAGTTTATAACCATGATTTTTATTGGGATTGTATAGCTAAAAAGAGTGATATGGGCGATGAATTAAAAGCAAGATTGCAAAAAGATATTCCAAATTTCAAAGAGGAATTCTTAAAATCGGCTACTACACTATTTGGTTCAGGATGGGCATGGCTAGTCTATAGTCCAAAATCTGATAAATTAGAGATAATACAAACCAATAACGCTCAAACACCTGTAACGGTGGGTCTGATACCTCTTTTGGTAGTAGATGTATGGGAGCATGCCTATTATGTAGATCATAGAAATGCAAGAGCTGCATATCTAGAGAAATTTTATGAAAATATAAACTGGGATTTTGTTTCTACAGCTTATGAGTGGGCATTAAAAGAAGGCGTAAATTCGGTTAAATTTTATATAGGCGAGCTTCATTCTCAAGGGTGCGGATGTGGAAAAGGATGTGGTTGCCACTGATTTTTTGAAGAGGTTTTTCCTCTTCAATTTTTTATAAAATACTCCCTTGTTTTACTTATTTTCTAAAAAATAAATATTTCATTACTCTAAAATACATTAAAATAAAAAACGATTGAATAATAATTATTTATTAATAAATTTAGAACAAGATATATTGTTGTCTATTCGAAATATTCTTTAAAATCACTAAAAACAAGTTTTTTGGTAATTTTATGAATTAAAATTTCATCTAAATTTTTAAATTTACCTTTCTATGCTAGTATCCGAAAATATTTTATTTATAAGGATGCAAAATGAAAAAAATTCTAATCTCTTCTTTGGCCGCAGTTGCATTTTTGAGTGGTTGTGCTTCTGTGGGAACCAAACAAGAGTCGACTACCGCAAAAGTTATAAGCGTTAATACTATACATTTCTATGGTGTTACCGATAAAAATTATAAGGTTAATTTAGTTTCGGCAGATAATTTTGAAACTGCTGTTTTGACTGACACTAAAGGGCATAAAATTGCTCTAAAAAGCGCTGTTTCAGGTAGTGGAACAAGACTTGTTAACGATGACGGCATAGAGATACATTTCAAAAAAGGCGAAGCTGTGCTAACTCTTGGCAAGGGTCAAAAAGATATATTTTTAAAATACTAAATACAAAAAGGGGCCAAAGACCCCTTTAAACCTAACTCTAATTTTTATAAATTCAAATTTCGCTTTTTGTAATATCTTTTTTAATATTTTATCTTACATATTTAATGCGATATATTTTAAAATCTTAATTAAAAACTTATTGATTTTTGTGGAAATTTAGATTATATACTTATATAAAAATATTAAAATTTAAAATTAAGACTACTTTAGATTAATTTTATTTAAAATGCCATAAAATAGTTATATTTTAATAGAAAATAAAGCTTAAGAATTAAACATATTTAATATCAAATAATAATATATTTTATCAAAAATATCTAAATTGTTCTATTGTATTTTAAGAAAACTATCACTATACTCTTTAAATTTACAAAACTATTTTTAAGAGGGTAACTATGAAGCAAATTTTAAAGCGCGACGGCACAAGACAAGAGTATCTTCCGTATAAGATCCAAGATGCTATTAAAAAGGCTTTTGCAAGCGAGAGCAAAGAGTATGACGATAGAA
Source organism: Campylobacter sp. RM16187 (assembly GCF_025319965.1). NCBI lineage: Bacteria > Pseudomonadati > Campylobacterota > Epsilonproteobacteria > Campylobacterales > Campylobacteraceae > Campylobacter > Campylobacter sp. RM16187. Next base: position 1,891,469 of record NZ_CP012549.1, on the reverse strand, counting down.
TTTTTGCCGACGTTATGCAAGATGTCGCGCAAAAAGAGATCATCACAGTCGAGGATGTGCAAGACTTCATAGAAAAAGCGCTTTTTAAGTCGGGTTATTTTGACGTGATGAAGAGTTTTATGCTCTATCGCCACACTCACAAAATGCAACGCGAGCAAATTTTAGGACTCAACGAAGACACCACATACATAAACTCCACCCAAACGATAAATGAATACATAAACGGCACGGACTGGCGAATTTCGGCTAATTCAAACACAAGCTACTCAAACGCAGGACTTATCAACAATACCGCAGGTAAGGTTATCGCAAACTACTGGCTTGACGCGATTTACTCTAAAGAAGAAGGTATCGCACACAGAAACGGCGATTATCACATCCACGACTTAGACTGCCTTACCGGATATTGCGCAGGCTGGTCGCTTAGAGCGCTTCTTAATGAAGGCTTTAACGGCGTTCGCGGCAGAGTCGAAAGTCGCGCGCCAAAGCACTTTCGAGAAGCTCTTAGCCAGATGGCAAATTTCTTAGGAATTTTGCAAAGCGAATGGGCCGGAGCTCAGGCGTTTAGTAGCTTTGACACCTATCTTGCGCCTTATGTTTTTAAGGATAAGTTAAGCGATACGGAGATCAAAAAGGCAATTACAAGCTTTATATTTAACCTAAACGTCCCTGCTCGCTGGGGTCAAAGTCCCTTTACCAACGTAACTATCGATATCACTTGCCCAAGCGATCTTCGCGCTCAAATTCCAACTTCAACCGACATACATCTGTTTTCAAATTTAGAGGATGAGGAACTTTTAAAACTTGCCAAAGAGCGCGGGTTTAATAAACTTACCGATATGACTTACGGAGCGTTTGAGCCTGAGATGGCGCGTATCGATAAGGCGTTTTATGAAATTTTAACCACAGGCGACAAGTGCTCTCAGCCATTTACTTTCCCGATCCCTACCGTAAATATCACCGAGGATTTTGATTGGGATAGCGAAGTGGCTAAAATTTTGTTTGAAAATACGGCAAAGATGGGCTCAAGCTACTTTCAAAATTTCGTCGGTTCTCAGTATAAATTTGATGAAAACGGCAACCGCGTTCTAAATGAAAGCGCTTATAAACCTGGACACGTTCGCTCGATGTGCTGCCGCTTGCAGCTTGATCTAAGAGAGCTTTTAAAGCGTGGCGGAGGACTATTTGGAAGTGCCGAGATGACAGGCTCTATAGGTGTCGTAACCATAAATTTAGCTCGCCTTGGTTATCTGTATAAGAGTGACAAGAAGGGGCTTTACACAAGGCTTGAGTATCTTTTAAATTTGGCAAAATCAACCCTTGAAAAGAAGCGCAAATTTATCCAAGAGATGTATGATCGCGGACTTTATCCTTATACGGCGCGCTATTTGAAGCATTTTAACAACCACTTTAGCACTATCGGCATCAACGGCATGAACGAGCTTTTAAGAAATTTTACAAGCGACACGGAAAATATCTCGACCGAATTCGGGCGCGAATTTGCGCTTGAGATGGTTGAGTATCTGCGCTCTAAAATTAGGCAATTTCAAGAGAGCACGGGCAATCTTTACAACCTTGAAGCAACTCCTGCAGAAGGTACCACATATCGCTTTGCAAAAGAGGATAAAAAGCGCTATCCTGACATCTTGCAAGCTGGCATGGATGAAAATATCTACTACACCAACTCAACTCAGCTTCCCGCAAATTTCACCGATGATGCTTTTGAGGCGCTTGATCTGCAAGATGAGCTTCAGAGTGCCTATACGGGCGGAACGGTCTTTCACCTTTATATGAAGGAGCGCATTAGCTCGGCTGAAGCGTGCAAGGATCTCGTGCGCGGCATCGTAAATAACTACCGCTTGCCGTATATCACGATCACGCCTGTCTTTAGCGTGTGCTCAAAGCACGGATATATCCCCGGCGAGCATGAATACTGCCCGATTTGCGATGAGGAGTTGATGAAGCAGCTTCAAAATGCTTAAATTTCTAAAATTTGCGCTCAAATTTGTGCCAAATTTTAACCGTGCGAGCAAGCAAAAGCCACTTTTATAAGCGACATTTAACGATAAAATAAAATTTTAAGAATTCTGTGGCACAATTCGTCTAAATTTTCATGGAGTAGGTCGTGTCAAATCACTATGATGTTTTGGTTGTGGGCGGAGGAATTTCAGGAACGGCTCTGTTTTACGAGCTTGCGCGCTATACGGACATAGAGCGTATCGCACTTTTGGAGAAGTATCCGGCTTGCGCTACTCTAAACTCAAAAGGCACGAGCAACTCTCAGACTATTCACTGCGGCGACATAGAGACTAACTACACTTTTGAAAAAGCAAAAAGCGTCAAAAAATCAGCCGATATGATCGTAAAATACGCACTCATGCACGGATATGAGAACAAATTTATGTTCGCTCATCAAAAGATGGTCATAGGTGTTGGCGAGGCTGAAAGCGAGGCGATAAGAGCTAGGTTTGAGAAGTTTAAGGAGCTTTACACCTCGCTTGAAATTTTTGATAAAGATAAGCTAAAGCAGATCGAGCCTCTGGTGGTGCGAGGTATGGACGGAAACGACCGAAAAGAGCAGATCGTAGCCATGGGAGTAAGTGGCGGCGAGTACACGACTGTTGATTTTGAGCAGATGTCAAATAGCCTTATAAAGCACGCAAAAGAGGCGAGCAAGACTACCGATGTGTTTTTTGACGCTTGGGTTAAGAGTATCAAAAAGCAAGGTAACAGGTATCTTGTAAAGACTCGTGACGAGCGTGAGTTTAGCGCGGATTATGTGGTTGTAAATGCAGGCGCTCACTCGCTTTATTTGGCGCACGAGATGGGGCATGGGCTTGATTTTAGCTGCTTGCCGATCGCCGGAAGCTTTTATATGAGTAAAAAGCGCTTGCTAAACGGCAAGGTCTACACCGTGCAAAATCCAAAGCTGCCGTTTGCCGCTATCCACGGAGATCCCGATATCCTAGCCGACGGGCTTACCAGATTTGGGCCGACTGCGCTTGTGTTGCCTAAACTTGAGCGTTACCGCGGAAATTCGACGATTATTGATTTTATAAAGACTTTGCGCCTTGATACAAACGTGGCGAAGGTGCTTTTAGGACTTTTTGGCGATAGCGATATAAGGGATTATGTGATTAGAAATTTTGCCTATGAGGTGCCGATCGTAAATAAAATTTTATTCGTTGAGGCTGCCAGAAAGATCGTGCCTTCGCTTGAAAATGACGATGTTTATTATGCTAGAAATTTTGGCGGTGTTCGCCCGCAAGTGATTGATAAAAAGGGCAGGGAGCTAATGCTTGGCGAGGCTAGCATAAACACAGGCGAAGGTATCGTCTTTAACATGACGCCAAGCCCAGGAGCTACGAGCTGTCTTGCAAACGGCTTTAGAGACGCTAGAAGAGCTTGCGAGTTTTTGGGCAGGAAATTTAATGAGGATAGATTTAACGCCGAGCTTGTAGATTAGGCTACTTTACACAGCTAGAGGATAGATCGCTAGTTTATGTTTGTCAAACTCGCAAAGGTGTCCGAGTAGATAAATTTCAAAACAGCTCTTTAAAAAATCCTCCTTAGGCTTGTGCCTGAGTGCAGGATAAAACAGGTAATTTATCAATAAAGCATCTGCTACAACCGATCCGTACGCCTCTTTTAAAATTGCAGCTTTTTCGTCTATAAATTCTGCTTTGTGCCTCCATTTAGTTATGGCTTTGTAGAGTTGCTCATCTAAATTTAGCTCCTAAATAGCCTCTCTAATGTCCCAAATTGCAACTTCATGCACACGTTTAAGCCTCTCAAGAAGCTCTTTGTCATTTATAAATTCGGCAAATTTTTTAAGGCTATCGATGTGAGATTTGCCAAGAGCGATCAGCTTTGCTTTGTCATTTGATAGCGGAGGCGAAAATATCGGCGTAAAACCCGCCTCGATAAAAGCATTTGCTTTGTCTTTGTTCGCCTCGTAAAGCGGCATAATCCTATCTTGTAAATCTTTAGCGCAAACTAGCGGCTCAAAGACTTTATCTACACCATCTCCGTAAGGCATAAATTCCTCAAACAGTCCGTAAAAACAAGCACTCAGATCTTTTAAATCTCCTGAATAAAGATTGATTTGCATTAAATTTGCCAAATGCTTAGCGTAGTCTAGTTTCGTCATTTTAATAACTCTAAAGCCCTTAAACCAAGCACAAATTTAAGCTTTTATCGGATAAATTTAACCCTTTTTAGCTGCGAGATATAGCGGCTCAACTTTTTTGGCTATCTCTTTTAGGTCTTTGATACGGCTTTCGTTTGACGGGTGAGTGCTTAGGATTTCAGGCACGGCGCCGCCTGATTTTTTAGACATCTTTTCCCACACTATGACCGCCTCTTGTGGATCATATCCCGCTCTTGCCATTAGTTCGGTGCCGATATGATCAGCCTCAGTTTCATGACTTCTTGAAAAAGGCAGGCTGATAGTGTATTGGGTGGCTAAATTTATAAGCCCTGTTGCCGTATCGCCAAGCCCTGCAGCGGTTGAGACAGCAAAAATTCCTATATTTTTAAGCTGATCTGTGCTAGCTTGCTCGCGGCTATGCTCTCTTAGCGCGTGAGCTATCTCATGACCCATGACGGCTGCTATCTGCGCGTCCGTTAAGGATAAATTTTTAATAAGCCCGCTATAAACGGCGATCTTGCCTCCGGGCATACACCACGCATTTAATGTGTTTGAGTTGATGACATTTACCTGCCAGTCCCATTTGAGCGCATCTTCTCTAAAGGCTCCGACCTGCGCTATGAGGCGTTTGCCGATAGCTTGTACGCGTTTGGTAAGGACTGGATCGATATTTAGCGTATTTGCTTGTTTGGCTGATTGAAGTACCTTTGTATAGGCCAATACCGCACTTTGATTCATTGTTTCAGAACTCACCAAAAATAGTTGTTTTCTATCGGCTCCTACAACTCCACCGCCGGTTGAACTTGCAACACAACCGGCCAAAAATATTATTATAAATAAAAATGGAAGTATAATTTTTTTCATCTTTTCATCCTTAAATTTAGGTTGTGAAATTTCAAAAATTATACTAGATTTTCTTAAATTTCTACTCCCAATCCATTTTTTTGTAGCCGATATTGTGCTCAAATTCCTTTAGACGCTTATGGATTGAGCGAAGCTCGGTGATGGTCTTCCAGTTGCTGATAAACACGCCAAAACTTGATCTAACCTGTGCAAATGCATTTTTAACTTGAACTAAAACTCCAAGAGTAATAAGACCCGTAAATAGTCCTCCACCCATTATTAGATATGGAATTATGATTGAAATTTGATGATATGAGTATAGCCACATATTAAAATATCCATAGTGTAAAAATAACCTTGAGTAGTTAAATTTAAGCCCCGTAAAAAGCTCTACTATGGTTGCCGGATGAGCGTAACTTATCTTGTTATCCTCTGCTAAAACAAGTTCTTTTCTAAAGGCGGCTTCGACTTTTTGGTTGTTGTATTCAAGTCCAGGAAGCTTGATGCCTACAAACCAAGAGATTATAAGCCCGCCCACGCTTATAATTAGGGCTATCCATACAAGAGAGCCCGGAATATCTTTGATGTAAGGCAAATTTACTTTGGCACTAAGCCCCCAAAGTATCGGTATGAAGGCGATTAGAGTCATTATGGAGTCTAAGATATCAACTCCAAGATCTTCCATGATTTTTGCAAATCTATAAGTATCTTCTTGCATACGCTGCGAGCTTCCCTCGATGTCCTTTTCGACTTTTCGCCAGTAGCTAAGATAGCTAAAGGTCATTGCCTCTCGCCAGCGAAATATCCAGTGGCTGGAAAAAAACGATATAAAAACACGAAGCATTATATACGGCATGGCTAAATATAAGAATAGTCTTATCCCCGCCCAAAAATCCTGTATGTCGTGCTCTTTTACATTTTGTAAGATGTCGTAAAAGTTTTTATACCAATTATTAAATTGAATATTTATATATGTTTGAAGTATAAGTGATAATGATATCAAAATTATACCGCCGTAAGCCCATTTGGCCCATTTTTTACTCTTAAAAAAAGATAAAAACACTTTTCTCTCCCGAGTGTGAAATTAAAACGCTAAAGTATATCAAAAAAAATATTAATTTAAATTTGGATATTAAATTCAAAATTGCTAGATTTGACCTAAAATATTAAAAAAATTAAAATAATATGAAATTTGATAGATTTAAATTATAAGTAAATTTGGTTTAAATGTAGTATTATTTTATAAACTAAAATTTAAGGATATAAAATTTGTTTAGAATTATATTTATTTTTGCTGTTATTTTCTCTTTAGTATGGATATATATGGGCGCAAATAATAAAACAGTAGCGGATTATAAAAACATGAGCAAGGAGCAGCTTGAAACTCTTTGTCTCGAAAAACAAGATAAAACCGCATGTCAAAAAATCGCTATTGATTTTATAAATATTTCTAAATCAAACGACGGGAAGCCTAAATTTTAAAATAGCTTTACATGAAAGTTCTTGCAAGTAAGTTAATTGAGATTTGGTTGCTTTTGTGATATAATGCCAATTTTATCTTAATTTTTAAGGATTTTTATTGCACCCCAGTAGCGATTCATATTTTATGATTTTACTCGCAATTTTATTTGTACTTTTAAACGCTTTCTTTGTTTTATCCGAATTTGCCATTGTCAAGGTTCGCAGAAGTAGACTAGAAGAGCTTATCAAAGATAAGGTTCCAAATGCAAAACTAGCCTACGATATGTCAAATAAGCTTGATACATATCTAAGCGCGACTCAGCTCGGCATAACGCTTAGTTCGCTTGCGCTTGGTTGGATAGGCGAGCCTGCGATCGCAAGGCTTATAGAAAGGCCGCTTCAAATTTACTTTGATGTAAGCGACTTGGTTGTTCATACCGTTGCGTTTGCTATCGCATTTACGACTATTACGTTATTTCACGTGGTGCTTGGAGAGCTGGTTCCAAAATCGATCGCCATTGCCAAAGCTGAGAAATCAACTCTGCTTATAGCAAAACCCCTTCATATATTTTGGGTTATTTTTTCGCCTCTAATTAAGACATTTGACTATCTTGCTTGGCTCTCTTTAAAAATGCTCGGCATAAAGCCCGCCAAAGAAAGCGAGCTCGCGCACTCCGAAGAGGAGATTAAGATAATCGTAGGAGAGAGCTTAAAAGGCGGAGTTTTAGATAGTTTTGAGACTGAACTTATAAAGAATGCGGTGGATTTTAGCGACACTGTGGCTAAAGAAATTATGACTCCTCGCCGTGATTTAGTCTGCATAAATAAACAAAAGAGCTTTGAGGATAATTTAAAAGTAATTTTTGAGTCCAAATATACTCGTTTCCCATATATAGATGGTAGCAAAGATGTGATTTTAGGCATGATACATATTAGAGACATTTTAGCTGTGCATTTTGGAGAGGGTAAGAAAAAAGATTTTGATCAAATTGTTAGAAAATTTTTGATAGTACCTGAGAGCTTATCTATCTCAAAGGCGCTAGTAATGATGAACAAACAGCAAATTTCAGCCGCTCTTGTAGTAGACGAATATGGTGGCACTGCAGGCCTTCTTACTATGGAAGATATTATGGAAGAGGTTTTGGGTGATCTAAATGACGAGCATGATGATGCCGATCCTCATTTTAGAAAGATAAATGACAATATATATGAATTTAACGGTAGATTTGACCTAGAAAGCGTTGAAGAGCTTATGGGTATTAGCTTTGATGAGGAGACAGATCAAGTAACTATCGGCGGATATGTATTTAACCTTATTGGCAGATTGCCTGTGGTCGGAGATAGAATAGATGATGAGAACTGCCACTATGAAGTGCGTAAAATGGATGGAACTAGCATTCTAACTGTTAAAGTACGTAAAAAGATTGAAGGTGAAGAGAATGATTAAATTTTAGGCGGTCTTTGCCGCCTAAGCACTATTTGTCTGAATTTTTAATATATGCACAATCCGAAATTTTAGTCCACTCTCTGCCTATTTTCATATAGCTTCTTTGTGATTCTAAAATTTCTTTAAACATAGGATCTTTTGCGCTTAATTCATTTAAAATTTCATCTGTTGCTTTTTTTAAAGCATCCATTATCTCTGGAGAAAATGATGTTATTTTGATATCCGGATGTTCTTTTTTAATCCTATCAAGAACAACAGCATTTTGGTATGTTGCATATTCGTAAACATAGTCAGATACAACCTTTGTCGCTGCTTCAATTATGTATTTTAAATCCTCAGGCATCTTGTCAAATAGTTTTTTATTTATATAAAATTCATTCTCGCTAGCAGGCTCTTGCCATCCTGTGTAATAGTATTTTGCTACTTTTTGAAAGCCAAAGCTAATATCTAGTGCGGGACTCACCCATTCTACCGCATCTATAGTATTCATTTCGAGTGCCATATAAAGCTCGCCTATAGGAATTGTATTGATATTTACTCCAAGTTTTGACATGATTTCACCGCCAAGCCCTGTCATTCTAAGCTTTAATCCTTTTAGATCGTCAATAGTTTTTATCTCTTTTTTGAACCATCCGCCCATCTGCATACCGAAATTTCCACCTAAAAATGTTACTAAATTATGCTCCGCAAATACTTTTTTTGATAGCTCTTTACCGCCTCCATAATTATACCAAGCATGCTGTTCGGATACGCTCATACCAAAAGGGACTGTTGTAAAAAGCATTAGTTTTGCATCCTTACCCTTATAAAAGTAGCTTGCTGTATATCCTAGATCATATTGTCCGCTTTTAACCATATCAAGCACGGCAAATGCAGCTTTGTGCTTTGATGGGTAGTCCACTCGCACTTCTATACGCCCATTACTCATCTTCTCAACCAACTCTTTAAATTTTTTCGGAGCCTCCCCAAGTGCCGGAACGTTACTTTCGTAAGTTGCGGCAAGTTTTAATTTATATTTTTCAGCTGCCGACGAGCTTAGAGCTAAAATTACACTTATTGCAAGTGTAGTCAGTAGTTTCATATTTTCTCCTTTGATATTAAGATTTACTAAATTATATGGCTTTTATATTATGTTTTTGTCTTAATATCAATTTTTAATTATTTTAAATTTAAAAATTGAGTAAATTTGTAAATAAATCCAAATATAATTAACTTTTTGTAATTATTATATAAAAATAAAATTTTCAACTTAAATTTTATAATAAAGTTATATAATGTAATGATAATTCTTAAGGAGTATGGATGAGAGTGATTCAAGCTAGTAAAATTACCAATGTTGTCGGTAGGCTTTGCAAAGAGGCCTGTTATATCGTAACCCCTGATATGAGAGAGGCTTTTGCAAAAGCTAAAGAAAATGAGAGTTCGCCAACAGGCAGAGATATTTTAGGCAAAATTTTGCAAAATGCCGACTTGGCCGAAAAAGGAATAGCACCTATTTGTCAAGATACCGGAATGGCAGTTGTGTTTGTGGATATAGGACAAGATGTACATATAGAGGGAGGTTTTCTTGAAGATGCTATAAATGAAGGCGTGGCCAATGGCTACGTGGAAGGCTATTTAAGAAAATCTGTAGTGTGTGATCCTGTTTTTGACCGAAAAAACACTAAGAATAATACGCCGGCAGTTATAAATGTAAGAATAGTTAAAGGCGATAAAATTCATATTAAAGTGGCTCCAAAGGGGTTTGGTAGTGAGAATAAATCGGCTCTTAAAATGCTAGTTCCTGCCGATGGATTAGAAGGCATTAAAAAAGTATTTTTAGACACGGTAAGGCTGGCTGGTCCAAATGCCTGTCCTCCTATGGTAATAGGTGTAGGTATAGGTGGCACTATGGATAAGGCTGCACTTATGGCAAAATATGCCGCTGCGCGCTCTGCAGATAGCAAAAACCCCGATAAAAGATATGCTAAGCTTGAAGAAGAGTTGCTTGAGCTGGCTTGCAAAACAGGTGTTGGTCCACAAGGACTTGGCGGAGATTATACTGCCGTCAAAGTAAATGTAGAGTGGTATCCTACTCATATAGCTGGACTTCCGGTTGCTATAAATATAAACTGCCATGCTGCACGCCATGCTGAAGCTGAAATTTAAGGAGAAAAGATGTCAGAAATCAAGAAAATAACTGCACCGTTTGATAAAAGCGTAGTAAAAAGTCTAAAAGCTGGCGATAGCGTATTAATATCGGGAACAATAATAGCGGCCAGAGATGCTGCGCATAAAGCCTTAACAGAGACTTTAGCCAGAGGTGAAAAGTTGCCTGTAAATTTGGCCGGTGAAACAATATATTATCTTGGACCAAGTCCTGCAAAGCCTGGTCAAGTTATAGGTGCGGCAGGTCCTACAACAAGTGGACGAATGGATAAATATACCCCAACTATGATTAATGAAGTTGGTATAAACGGTATGATAGGTAAGGGCTACCGCTCTCAGGAAGTGGTAGATGCGATGAAAAAATCAGGATGCGTATATATGGTGGCTATCGGAGGAGCCGGGGCATTAATAAGTCAGAGTATCAAAAAATATGAAGTTTTGGCTTATGAGGATCTTGGCCCAGAAGCTATAGCACGAATAACTATCGAGGATTTTCCTGCGATAGTAGCGATAGATAGCGATGGAAACAATTTTTATGAAGTAGGCCAAGCGCCATATAAAAAGGTTTAATAATATCCAAGACAAAGCGTATCGGTTAGTCTGATGCGCTTTTCTAATGGCTCTGGAGAGAAAAATTTACACTTTTCTATATAAATTCTATAGCCGTAATCAAGTCCTAAGTCATCATAAAATTTCTTTAAATTTATAAATTTTATTCCGCAAATTTCTCTTATATCAAAAAGTTTATATAAATTTGAATTATTTTTTTTCACTAGATGAGATGGTGCAAGTCCGGTAAATGAACAAAAAGAGCTTGTTAAAACTAGTCCCTCAAGCCCACTGCAATCTTTGATAATATGCTCAAATTTATGTGGAATTGTTTTGTATTTTAAAAAAACTATACGAGAGTGTTCAAATTTAGCCGAAATTACGCCCTTCCAGAAGAGATATGCGTTTGAAGAGATATTTGCAAGCTTTGCAAATTCGCACCCAAGCACATAACCATCCAAAAATTCGTTAGGCGCCAATACTATATTCATTATATAGATTACTCGTTTTTACAAATTTTCTTTGTTAGCTTTGTTGCAAAAGGCATTATGAATATAACGCTAGGATAGGCGACTACAAATGCTTTGAACCAGCCTTCTGCCCATAATATCAAGAATCTATCTATAAGCCCCAAATTTATATATAGTAAGACTCCAGACATCAAAAATGACATAAAAAGCGACATAATAAATGCTAAAACGAACTTGTAAAATTTAATCGGTATCATAAAAATCCTATTTTTTATCGATTATATCAAAATATGAGATTATTTTTATTGACAGAAAAATGAATTTGTTGTAGGATTTTGCAAGATTTTAAGCTTAAGGAAAATCATGAAAAAAATTATATCTACTAAAAACTCTCCACAAGCCATAGGACCGTACTCTCAAGCGGTTATGTCAAATGGATTTTTATTTATATCCGGGCAGCTTGGTGTAAAACCTGACGGAGAATTTGCAGGAAGTAGTGTTGAAGACCAAACAAGACAATCTATGGAAAATATCAAAAATATTTTGGCTGTAGCTGGCTTAACATTTGAAAATATTGTAAAAACAACTATATTTTTAGCCGATATAAATGATTTTACAAAAGTAAATGAAATTTATGCTAGTTGTTTTAAAGGAGAATTTCCGGCACGTAGCACTATAGCTGTAAAGACTCTGCCAAAAGATGGTTTAGTAGAAATTGAAGTTATAGCTGCTCAATAATACTATATTCTATATAGAAAGAAATTTGCATTTTTATATTTTTGCAAATTTCTTTTGTAATTTTTGATTTTGTAATAAAACTTTAAGCTTCCCTCTTATATAATTCCAGCTCACGAATTAAGAAACCACCTTTAACTTCTTCTTTCAAGTTAATAAAGCTTTTTCTTTTTAATCGTCATGTTCTATAACTTTACCAATGTTAAACTAATTAGTCAATCTTTGAAATCTAAACAAGTGATCGATTGAGCCATCTACTTAATAGGCTTTCTTTGGAAAGTAATTAATGTAGAAAAACTAAAAACAATCATCTTTTAATTAGCTTGCTAATTTAAAAGATAAGAGATTATAAAATTAAAAGTTTTTTGATTAAAACTTCATATAAAAGCTAACTTCTAAGATAGTTCAAATTTGAACTTAAAAAGCTTATTTGCTTTTTACGAAATTGCTGACACGCAATTTTTTACTTCATGCAAAGCACTCGTAACTGCGAGGCGCTACGCTCAGAAGTGCTTTAGAGGTTTCCAAAGGATAAAATCCTTTGGTCGCAAGAACTAGCTTTGCTAGTTCGCGAAATTAATATGGAGAGTTTGATCCTGGCTCAGAGTGAACGCTGGCGGCGTGCCTAATACATGCAAGTCGAACGGAGATATGAGGGCTTGCTCTTATATCTTAGTGGCGCACGGGTGAGTAATGTATAGCTAATCTGCCCTACACTAGAGGACAACAGTTGGAAACGACTGCTAATACTCTATACTCCTTCTTTACATAAGTTAAGTCGGGAAAGTTTTTCGGTGTAGGATGAGGCTATATCGTATCAGCTAGTTGGTGAGGTAATGGCTCACCAAGGCTATGACGCGTAACTGGTCTGAGAGGATGATCAGTCACACTGGAACTGAGACACGGTCCAGACTCCTACGGGAGGCAGCAGTAGGGAATATTGCTCAATGGGGGAAACCCTGAAGCAGCAACGCCGCGTGGAGGATGACACTTTTCGGAGCGTAAACTCCTTTTCTTGGGAAAGAATTATGACGGTACCCAAGGAATAAGCACCGGCTAACTCCGTGCCAGCAGCCGCGGTAATACGGAGGGTGCAAGCGTTACTCGGAATCACTGGGCGTAAAGGACGCGTAGGCGGATTATCAAGTCTTGAGTGAAATCTAACGGCTTAACCGTTAAACTGCTTGGGAAACTGATAATCTAGAGTAAGGGAGAGGCAGATGGAATTCTTGGTGTAGGGGTAAAATCCGTAGAGATCAAGAAGAATACCCATTGCGAAGGCGATCTGCTGGAACTTAACTGACGCTAATGCGTGAAAGCGTGGGGAGCAAACAGGATTAGATACCCTGGTAGTCCACGCCCTAAACGATGTATACTAGTTGTTGCCAAGCTAGTCTTGGCAGTAATGCACCTAACGGATTAAGTATACCGCCTGGGGAGTACGGTCGCAAGATTAAAACTCAAAGGAATAGACGGGGACCCGCACAAGCGGTGGAGCATGTGGTTTAATTCGAAGATACGCGAAGAACCTTACCCGGACTTGATATCTAACAAATCATCTAGAGATAGAAGAGTGTCTGCTTGCAGAAATGTTAAGACAGGTGCTGCACGGCTGTCGTCAGCTCGTGTCGTGAGATGTTGGGTTAAGTCCCGCAACGAGCGCAACCCACGTATTTAGTTGCTAACGGTTAGGCCGAGCACTCTAAATAGACTGCCTTCGTAAGGAGGAGGAAGGTGTGGACGACGTCAAGTCATCATGGCCCTTATGTCCGGGGCGACACACGTGCTACAATGGCATATACAATGAGACGCAATATCGCGAGATGGAGCAAATCTATAAAATATGTCCCAGTTCGGATTGGAGTCTGCAACTCGACTCCATGAAGCCGGAATCGCTAGTAATCGTAGATCAGCCATGCTACGGTGAATACGTTCCCGGGTCTTGTACTCACCGCCCGTCACACCATGGGAGTTGATTTCACTCGAAGTCGGAATGCTAAACTAGCTACCGCCCACAGTGGAATCAGCGACTGGGGTGAAGTCGTAACAAGGTAACCGTAGGAGAACCTGCGGTTGGATCACCTCCTTTCTAGAGTACATATAGATATTCTCTCACAAGATATCTATAAGAAAGATATGTTTCAATCTAAGAGATTGAAATTTAACTCAATCATCCTTGTTTAGTTTTGAAAGATTGACAGCTAATAAATTTGTCTAATTCCTTAATTGCCTAGACAAAAACCTAAATTTATTATTTATGATAAACGAAGTTTAGAATAAATCTTTATAACTTTAGGTGGGTGCAGGGAACAAAACTCCTGCTCGTAAATACTAGCTTTTGCTAGTATACGAAGTAAGGATGTTAAGGGGAATTAGCTCAGCTGGGAGAGCGCCTGCTTTGCACGCAGGAGGTCAGCGGTTCGATCCCGCTATTCTCCACCAAATTTAAGTGCGAAGCTATTTTTTTCTAGACAAGGAAAAGTGACCGAGTAACAAGGAGCGTAGATACACTACGTGACGAAGTTATGACCAAGCTTTGACGCAGTATAGAATGCAAAAGAGCAAGCAAGAGGGCCTATAGCTCAGCTGGTTAGAGTGCACCCCTGATAAGGGTGAGGTCACAAGTTCAAGTCTTGTTAGGCCCACCATTAATTAGCAAATAAATAAAAATTAGTTTAACTAAACAGACATCAAGGTTTAAATCAAGTGTTCTAAAAAGAATATTTGCTTTAGACTTTGAGTTGATTAATATCCTTATCTTACGGTGCCTCCGAAAGAGGCAGTGTGCTTTAGGGGTTTCCAAAGGGCGTAGCTCTTTGGTCGCAAATACTAGCTTTGCTAGTATGCGAAGTCTAAAAGTTCTTTTAATTATCATTGTTAAGAGTCACAAGCAAGTTTTTAAATAAAACAATTTTACAGGACTTGTTAAAGATTTAAATATCTTATCTCTTGAATATAATCAGTATTCAGAAGTTTAACGTCACAAGATATATGGAGTTTAAAACTTATCTATATATCAGTTAATGCTTTCCGTCTTGGGGATGAGAGTTTAAATTTAGTAATTGCAAAGTAAATTTGACTAACTTTTCTATTTTTATTATTTATCTTAAAATAAATATAAATATAAATAGATAAAGCTTTAAATTTATAAATTACCTTTAACAAGGAAGTGATGCGAATTAGAATATATTAATCTAATATAATAAAAGGTAAGCTACTAAGAGCAAGTGGTGGATGCCTTGGCTAGTAGAGGCGATGAAGGACGTGCCAGGCTGCGATAAGACTCGGGGAGCCGTCAAGGGGCTTTGATCCGGGTATTTCCGAATGGGGCAACCCAGTTAAGTGCGAACTTAACTACCTATATGGAGCGAACGTTGGGAATTGAAACATCTTAGTACCAACAGGAAAAGAAATCAAACGAGATTACGCTAGTAGCGGCGAGCGAACGCGTAAGAGGGCAAACCGTTAGTTTACTAACGGGGTTGTAGGACTGCAACATAGACTAAGCAAAGCTAATAGAACAATCTGGAAAGGTTGAGCATAGAGGGTGATACTCCCGTATATGAAAGCGATGTTTTACTTAGCAGTATCCTGAGTAGGGCGGAACACGTGATATTCTGTCTGAAGCCGGGTAGACCACTATCCAACCCTAAATACTACTACTAGACCGATAGTGCACAAGTACCGTGAGGGAAAGGTGAAAAGAACTGAGGTGATCAGAGTGAAATAGAACCTGAAACCATTTGCTTACAATCATTCAGAGCCCTATGATTTATCAGGGTGATGGACTGCCTTTTGCATAATGAGCCTGCGAGTTGTGATGTCTGGCGAGGTTAAGGAAACCCGGAGCCGTAGCGAAAGCGAGTCTTAATAGGGCGTTTAGTCAGATGTTGCAGACCCGAAACGATGTGATCTATCCATGAGCAGGTTGAAACTGGTGTAAGAGCCAGTGGAGGACCGAACCCGCTAGCGTTGAAAAGCTATGGGATGACTTGTGGATAGGGGTGAAAGGCCAATCAAACATCGTGATAGCTGGTTCTCTCCGAAATATATTTAGGTATAGCGTCATGTAGTAACACTAGGGGGTAGAGCACTGAATGGGCTAGGGCATACACCAATGTACCAAACCCTATCAAACTCCGAATACCTAGTGTGTAATCATGGCAGTCAGGCGGCGAGTGATAAAATCCGTCGTCGAGAGGGGAACAACCCAGACTAACAGCTAAGGTCCCTAAATCTCATTTAAGTGGAAAACGATGTGGAGTTACTGAAACAACCAGGAGGTTGGCTTAGAAGCAGCCATCCTTTAAAGAAAGCGTAATAGCTCACTGGTCTAGTGATTCTGCGCGGAAAATATAACGGGGCTAAAATGAGTACCGAAGCTTTAGACTTGCACTTAATCATTTATACTAGCTCGTCTTTTGAGCGTATTTAAATGAGTTTGTATTTTTCTCAATCGACAGCCTATATGGCTAGTCTCAATCGAAAAATATCTCACAACATTTAAATCCATCTCAAAATACTTCGCTTAATCCGTTCTTTTAAATTTCAGATTAAGCACTAAAATTTACAGTATAAATTTTGATAGTATGAATAATTAAGTGCAAGTGGTAGGAGAGCGTTCTATTCAGCGTTGAAGGTGTACCGGTAAGGAGCGCTGGAGCGGATAGAAGTGAGCATGCAGGCATGAGTAGCGATAATTGGGGTGAGAATCCCCAACGCCGTAAACCCAAGGTTTCCTACGCGATGCTCGTCATCGTAGGGTTAGCCGGGTCCTAAGCAAAGTCCGAAAGGGGTATGCGATGGAAAATTGGTTAATATTCCAATGCCAACTATTATGTGCGATGGAAGGACGCTTAGAGTTAGAGGAGCCAGCGGATGGTAGTGCTGGTCGAAAGGTGTAGGTTAAGATCCAGGCAAATCCGGATCTTTTTAAGCCGAGACCCCACAGGCACACAAAGTTCTTCGGAACAGCGTGTGAATCCTTGATACTGTCGAGCCAAGAAAAGTTTCTAAGTTTAGTAATAGTTGCCCGTACCGTAAACCGACACAGGTGGGTGGGATGAGTATTCTAAGGCGCGTGGAAGAACTCTCTTCAAGGAACTCTGCAAAATAGCACCGTATCTTCGGTATAAGGTGTGCCTAACTTTGTTAAGGATTCACTCCGTAAGCAAAGAAGGTTACAACAAAGAGTCCCTCCCGACTGTTTACCAAAAACACAGCACTCTGCTAACTCGTAAGAGGATGTATAGGGTGTGACGCCTGCCCGGTGCTCGAAGGTTAATTGATGACGTTAGCTCTGCGAAGCGTTTGATCGAAGCCCGAGTAAACGGCGGCCGTAACTATAACGGTCCTAAGGTAGCGAAATTCCTTGTCGGTTAAATACCGACCTGCATGAATGGCGTAACGAGATGGGAGCTGTCTCGAAGAGGGATCCAGTGAAATTGTAGTGGAGGTGAAAATTCCTCCTACCCGCGGCAAGACGGAAAGACCCCGTGGACCTTTACTACAGCTTGACACTGCTATTGGGATAAAGATGTGCAGGATAGGTGGGAGGCTTTGATCTATAGACGCCAGTTTATAGTGAGCCATTGTTGAGATACCACTCTTTTTTATTCTGATAGCTAACTGGCATGAGTTATCCTCATGCAGGACAATGTCTGGTGGGTAGTTTGACTGGGGCGGTCGCCTCCCAAAATGTAACGGAGGCTTACAAAGGTTGGCTCAGAACGGTTGGAAATCGTTCGTAGAGTATAAAGGTATAAGCCAGCTTAACTGCGAGACGTACATGTCAAGCAGAGACGAAAGTCGGTCTTAGTGATCCGGTGGTTCTGTGTGGAAGGGCCATCGCTCAAAGGATAAAAGGTACCCCGGGGATAACAGGCTGATCTCCCCCAAGAGCTCACATCGACGGGGAGGTTTGGCACCTCGATGTCGGCTCATCGCATCCTGGGGCTGGAGCAGGTCCCAAGGGTATGGCTGTTCGCCATTTAAAGCGGTACGCGAGCTGGGTTCAGAACGTCGTGAGACAGTTCGGTCCCTATCTGCCGTGGGCGTAAGAAGATTGAGGAGAGTTGACCCTAGTACGAGAGGACCGGGTTGAACCAACCACTGGTGTACGAGTTGTCCTGCCAAGGGCACCGCTCGGTAGCTATGTTGGGACGTGATAAGAGCTGAAAGCATCTAAGCTCGAAGCCAACTCCAAGATGAATCTTCTTTTAAGACCTCATAAAGACTATATGTTTGATAGGCTGGGTGTGTAATGGATGAAAGTCCTTTAGCTGACCAGTACTAATAGGTCGTCTGCTTATCTTTTAATAAGCATCACTTCCTTGTTAAGGGTAAAATTGATTCCTAATTTTTCTACTATGCTTCGTTAGACTTCGTTTCAGACTTCGGTCACATACTATATGTATGCTCCCTCGTCTTTACTCGTCTGCCTTGCCTAGCGAAAAACTAGTTCTCAATTCAAAAACCTTACAAGAAAAGATTGTTATTTAAAACGCTTTAACTCTTAGCAATTAAAAGACAGTGTTAGTTAAGCAAATTTATCTATAGATTATAGGCAAGGTGAAGTATTTTTAGATAGATTTGAATGTTGTGAGGCTGTTTTTAAACGGAGCGGACGTGTTGTCCGTGAGTATTAAAAATAGCAAACTCATTCAAAGATACTAAAAAGACGAACCGATAATTTACTTAACTAACACTGCCCGTGACTATACAGACGAGGAAACGCCTTGCTCCATCTCGAACCAAGAAGCTAAGCTCGTCCTGGCTGATGATACTCTCCCTTACTGGGATGCTGGAAAAGTAGGTCGTTGCGGGCTTTGTTATTTATACAAAGCTACTACTTATTTAAATCACTAAAATTCATTAAAACATTATCATAAACATCTAATCTAAACGGCTATTAAAATATTTATATCGATAATATCAACATCAAGACATTTATATATTTATACAAGATAAGCTTTATAAACACTTATATTTAAAATCTTTACCTAATGTCTTATTCTCCTTATACATAGCAGGCTGAATTTAAGAAGTATTCTGATTGTAGGATGGATGTTTTAATTGGTTAAATTAGTTTAATGTCTTTGATGTAATGAATTGGCAACATGTATATTTATGGATTATTCTTTTAGACGATGGTTTTATATTATTAGACATAAATTTAAACTATTGCCTCATAAAATTCTTATTGTTAAAATAAATTTGGATAGACTAAGGGATTAAATTTGGATGAAAGAGTATGATGAGTAACGAGATAGAACTAAAAAAACAAGGTGTCATCAAGCGCCTTACAAACAAAACTTTCAAATTTGACCCAAGGATAGCCGAGGGTTTTTATACTGCAAGATATTTTTTGAAGATAAATCAAGTCATAAAGCAAAATTTGCCTAATCAACACGTGACTATGCAGTTTTTTCAAAGGGCTGATAACATCACTCTGTGCGGGATCGATGAAGCCATAGCGATAGTGCATACCTTTGCTAAAGAGCCTGAGAAGCTTGAAATTCAGGCATTAAACGACGGCGATATCATAAATGCAAACGAGCCTGTTTTAAAGATAAGCGGGATGTATGAGAATTTTGGCTTTTTAGAAAACATCATCGACGCAACACTAACTCGCAGAAGCTCTGTAGCTACTAATGTCGCCAGAGCCTTAAAGGCGGCAAAGGGCAAGATAGTATTTTCAATGGCTGATAGGCAAGATGATATCTCAACGCAGACGGGTGACGGATACGCCACTTATGTCGCAGGCATAGATCGCGTCTCAACCGATGCTCAGGGCTTTTGGTGGGGTGGCAAGGGCATGGGAACTATGCCGCACGCGCTCGTTCAGATGTGCGAGGGAAATATAGTAAAGGCGTGTGAAATTTACGCTAAAACCTTTCCGAATGAGCTTGTAAGCGCGCTGGTTGATTACAATAACGACGTGATTACCGATGCGCTTTTAGCTGCAAATGCGTTAAAATCAAGGCTTGGAGCAGTTAGGGTTGATACCTCTCAAAGCCTTATAGATAGGTATTTTGAAGATAAGGATACAAGCGGATTTGATCCGCACGGGGTTTGTAAAGAGCTAATTTTTGCGCTTCGTAAAGCGCTTGATGAAAACGGCTTTAACCACGTTAAAATCGTCGTTAGCTCAGGCTTTACTCCTGCAAAAATCGCCGAATTTGAAGCGCACAACACCCCTGTTGATATCTACGGCGTGGGAAGTTTTACCGTTAGAAACGATACTTGCGGATTTACAGGCGATCTTGTGGAGCTAAACGGCAAAGCAGAAGCCAAAGTAGGACGGCGAAATTTCATCTCCGAAAGACTGCAAAAAGTAGAGTTTAAAAAGTAAATTTAGGCGCAAATTTAACTCATTTGCGCCCGTGAGTTTATTTGATATTATCTAATAGGCTGCAGCATCGACTAGAACCTAACTCGCAGCATTTTTTGAAGTAAATTTTGGCCTTGTCAAGATCTTTTGTAACCCCACTTTCATCCGGTGGCAGATAGTATGTAAAACCTGCAAGTATGCAAGAGTCGATTAAGCCGTGTTCGCAACCTTTGTCGGAATATTCCATTGCTTTAGCAAACTGCTTTTCTTGGTAGTATGCAGAGCCCGCATATTGGCATCCGATAGCGATTTTGGCTTCGCAAGCCTTTGCGGCATTGTCTTTATTTTTTACATATTTTCCTGACGCCTCATGATCCTTTTTCGTAAAGGCTAACAGATAATACTCAAATGCCTTTATCTCGTCTTTTTTGCCGTATTTATCGTCTTGGTAGATTTCGCCTAGCTTAGCACATCCGTCAAATCTTTCGCCCCCGCAAATTTGGCTTAGAATTTCGATCGCTTTGTCTATGTTTTTATCTACACCTTTGCCGTCTCTATAACCCATTGCTAAGAATTTGCAACCGTCATCGTAGCCGCCGCTACAAAGCTTTGAAAATATCTCAAAGCCCTTTTTAGGATCGTGCTGTGCGCCGTTTTTGCCTTCGGTGTATGAGTATCCCGTCCACAAGCATCCTAAATTTGAGCCCAAATCGCAAGCTTTTTGGTAGTATTTTACATCTTGTTTTTCATAACCGTAGTCTATGCAAGCTGCCGCATCACCGTTTTCGCAACCTTTTTCAGGACTTACGGCTGTTTTATCTTTGATTTTGTTGCAGCAGTCATCCCTTTTTCCAAATGCTAGTTCGCAGCACTTTTCATAAGCCTGCTTTGAACGTGCAAGATCTTTTTTGATATCAGAGCCGCGTCCAAACTCATAAATTTGTCCAAGCTCTTTGCAAGAAGAGCTATTCTTTTCCTTATAGCAACCTAGCTGAAGGTAGTGTTCGGCATCCTTCCACTGCCCCTTGCTTATCGCCACTAGCCCATTGTGGTGATTTGGTCCGGCTTGCGCTACCGACAAGCAACTAAATACTAAAAACAGGATTAAAGATAACTTTTTCATAGACTCCTCCTTGCGAGTAAATCTTAAGAATTATAACTTTTTTACTATATTTTTAATCTAAATTATAACCACTTCCGTTTTTAGCTCTACGCCGAATTTTTCCAGCACCAGCTTCTTGGCTAAATTTATCAGATTTATCGCATCATCAAAGCTTGCGTTATCAAAATTTATCAAGAAATTTGCGTGCTTTTCGCTAAATTTTGCTCCGCCGATAGAGTGTCCTTTTAGCCCCACGGCTTCGATAAGTCTGCCCGCGTAATCTCCCGCCGGATTTACAAAGCAGCTTCCAAAGCTGGCTCCTTTTGGCTGGTTTGAGCGTTTAAACGCAAATTCGTTTGCAAGTGCGGCGTTAAAGCCTTTTGTTGCTTTAAATTTGGCTGCAAAAGCAATTTCATTTAGCTCGCAATATCTATAAGCAAATTTTATCTCATCTTTTTTAACCCAGCCTCGTTTTAAACGCACTTCAAGTAGGTTGTCGCTCATGGAAATTCCACAAAGCCCCGCATTCATCTTGATCATGCCTCCAAGCGTGCCCGGGATATTTTGTAAAAACTCAAAGCCTGCTAGATCGTGCTTTTTGGCAAAATTATAAATTTTACCGCTCTTTGTAGCTGCACCTATCTCTAAAATTTCGCCTTCAAGCTTTATATAGTCAAATTTATCGCTTAAAATCGCCATCGGAGCAGGGTTTGGCGAAACTAAAAGGTTATTTCCGCCGCCTATTATCACGCGACCTTGCGTATCATCTTGCGTGCTATCTATGAGCAAAACCTCGTGCACGCCGCCTATTTTAACCGAGGTAAATTTAGAAAAATCAATAAGCTTGGTCATTGAACAAAATGCGGTATAAACTCGATCATGCGGATGGTAAAATCAACCATCATGCTCACCATCCAAGGCATGAGAAATATGATAACAACGACTACGAGGATGATCTTTGGCACGAAGCTTAGCGTCATCTCGTTTATCTGTGTGGTCGCTTGAAAGATGCTGATGATAAGACCGGCACTTAGACCAGCTAAAAGCATAGGAAAGCTAAGATAAAGCGCGGTTTTAAAGGTCTCTATGCCTAGCTCTATTAGGGTTGATTGCATTTAGCTAAACCTTATGTCGTTGTATTCGGTCGGCACCAGATAGTCGCGAGCGTCGATTAATTCATCGTAAAAGCCGTGCTTGTAGCCTATCTCAAAGAGCCTATTTACGGCGTTTAGCTGCGTTTCGTTCATCGATACGGAGCTATCATTAGCGTATAAATTTAGATAAATTTTAAGCTTTTCTTTATCGACTCGGATCAAATTTCGCTCCATAAGCATGTGCGATAAAAACGGCTTGTGATCGGTTGCGATCTTAACGGCTTTGGTAAGCACTCGCTCGCACTCTATCGCGTCAGTTATCGGCAAGCTTCTTCTAACAGCCATGCCGCCAAGCGGAAGCGGTAAATTATCACCCGCAAACTCACGCCAGATGTCCCAAATTTCACGCTCTACGCAAAGCTCGTCGCTAAAGGTCAAGATGCTTTCGTGTATGAGCACTCCCGCATCGACTTCGCCGCTTAAAACGGCATTTTCTATTTCTAAGAAATTTTTATAAACTATCCTTGCTTCAGGATACGCCACGCGAAATAAAAGCGCGTTTGTAGTGTGCTTGCCTGAGAGTGCGACCCTAAAATTTCGCTTTAAAATTTTATCTTTTTTCTTAATGAGTTTTGGTCCGTACCCATCGCCAAAACTAACCGCGCAGCGAAGCAGAGCGTAGCTATCTCTTATAAGCGGATAGAGTCCAAAGCTGATCGCCGTAGCGTCGTAAGTGCCTTTTAGCGCCTCTTCGTTAAGCGTTTGGATATCTAAAGCGAGGTTGCTAAAACGCAAATTTGTAGAATTAACCCAGCCAAATTTTATCGCCATATACATAAAAATATCATCGGCATCAGGCGAGTGCGCGACGCTTATATCTTTAAAATGTCTCAAATTTAATCCTTTTTAAGATTATAGGTTAAATTTTATGAATAGTTGATTAAATAGCCCATTATTAGAAGTTATCTTTATATTTTTTAAAAAATTAAATAAACCGAAATTCATCTTAAATTTGATAAAATCAGACAATTTAATTATAAAATTTAAAGGCAACAAATGGCGGTAGAAAAAGAGGATAATAAAAAAATAGGATCGGCTGAACTTGATGCTGATAAGAAAAAAGCGCTAGAGCTAGCCTTAAAGCAGATTGATAAATCATTTGGTAAAGGCACAGTCGTCAGACTTGGCGATAGAGAGATAGAGCCGATAGATAGCATATCTACAGGTTCGCTAGGACTTGATCTGGCACTTGGTATAGGCGGAGTGCCAAAAGGAAGAATCGTAGAAATTTACGGACCAGAGAGCTCCGGAAAGACTACATTGACCCTTCATATAATAGCTGAAGCTCAAAAGGCCGGTGGAGTATGCGCCTTTGTCGATGCTGAGCATGCTCTTGATGTAAAATACGCCGCAAATTTGGGCGTAGATACGGATAATCTTTATATTTCTCAGCCAGATTACGGCGAACAAGCACTTGATATCGTAGAGACTTTGGCCAGAAGCGGAGCTATTGATTTAATAGTTGTTGATAGTGTTGCTGCGCTAACTCCTAAAAACGAGATAGAAGGGGATATGGGCGATCAGCACGTAGGTCTTCAGGCTCGTTTGATGTCTCAAGCTCTTAGAAAGCTCACCGGAATTTTACACAAGATGAATACAACTGTAATATTCATCAATCAAATTCGTATGAAAATCGGTGCTATGGGATACGGCACACCTGAGACTACTACGGGTGGAAATGCGCTTAAATTTTACGCCTCCGTTAGAATAGATGTTCGTAAAATCGCTACTTTAAAGCAAAACGAAGAGCCTATAGGAAACCGCACTAAGGTAAAAGTAGCAAAAAACAAAGTCGCTCCTCCATTTAAAGTGGCTGAATTTGACATTATGTTTGGCGAGGGAATTAGCAAAGAAGGCGAGATAATAGACTACGGCGTGAAGCTTGATATCGTAGATAAGAGTGGAGCTTGGTTTAGCTACAAGGCAAACAAACTCGGTCAGGGCAGAGAAAATGCCAAAGCTTATTTAAAAGAGCATCCTGAAGTGGCCGAAGAGATCGTAACCGCGATAAAAGGCTCAATGGGTGTTGATCATATCATAGGAAGTTCAAAAGATGACGACGATGCGTCAGAAGTAGGAGATGAATAATGGTTTTTATAGAGGATGTAACGGCGATAGAGGTTCTTGACAGTAGAGGAAATCCGACTGTGCGCGCAACTGTGTGCTTAAGCGACGGCACCGTAGCAAGCGCAACTGTTCCAAGCGGAGCAAGCACCGGCAAGCGCGAGGCTTTAGAGCTTAGAGATAAAGATAAGCGCTACTGTGGCAAGGGTGTGTTAAAGGCGGTTAGCAACGTAAATGAGGCTATCGCAGAGACCATCATCGGACTTGACGCTTACGATCAAAAATCTATCGATGAAGAGATGAAGAGGCTTGATGGCACTCACAACTACTCAAATTTAGGCGCAAATGCCGTTCTTGGCGTATCTATGGCGGTTGCTCGCGTAGCTGCAAAGAGCCTAAATATCCCGCTTTATCGCTATCTTGGCGGAGCAAACGCAAGCGTGCTTCCTGTGCCGATGTTTAACATCATCAACGGCGGAGCTCATGCGAACAATAGCGTGGATTTTCAAGAGTTTATGGTGATGCCGTTTGGATTTGAGACCTTTAGCGATGCGCTAAGAGCCGCTACTGAAATTTATCACGAGCTAAAGGCTATCTTAAATGCCGGCGGACATAGCACGGCAGTGGGCGATGAGGGTGGATTTGCTCCAAATTTAAAGGATAACGAAGAGCCGATCGCTATTATTATGGAGGCGATCAAAAAAGCGGGCTACACAGCAGGAGAGCAGATAAAGCTAGCTCTTGACGTGGCTGCAAGCGAGCTTTATAAAGACGGCAAATACGAGCTTGAAGGCAAAAAATTTAGCTCTGAAGAGCTTATAGAATACTACGCAAAACTTTGCGATAAGTATCCGATATTTTCTATCGAAGACGGACTTAGCGAGGATGACTGGGACGGCTGGGCTAAGCTTACGGCTAAGCTTGGAAGCAAGGTTCAGCTAGTAGGCGACGATCTTTTCGTAACCAATGAGAAAATTTTAAGAGAAGGCATACAAAAAGGCGTTGCAAACGCGATCTTGATCAAGCCAAACCAAATCGGAAGCGTAAGCGAAACGATGCAGACAATCCGCCTAGCGCAACGCAAAGGCTATCGCTGCGTGATGAGCCACAGAAGCGGTGAGAGCGAAGATAGCTTTATAGCTGATTTTGCCGTAGCGATGAATACGGGTCAGATAAAAACAGGCGCAACTTCAAGAAGCGAAAGAAACGCTAAATACAACCGCTTGCTTGAGATCGAGCTTGAGACGGATGAATTTTTAGGAAATGAAATTTGAGTGAAATTTTAAAGGAGTATGACGAAAATGAGATAAGGAGATCATACTCTTTTAAAAATTTCTTAAGACTATTTATAATAACCATCATTGTCATATTGTTTGGTGTATATATTGGAAATATGGTATTTGGTAAGCGCTCTTTGGATGTGATGTTAAATTTGCAAGATCAAAGAGAGCGGCTCAAAAAAGATGTTGAAATTTTAAAAAAATATAATGCAGAGCTTCAAAAGACATATTTTGAACTGAAAGATCTTGAACCTTAAGGATGTTTTAACAATGAGAAAAATTTGGTTTTTGATACTATTTTTATGTTTTTGTTTTGGTAGAGAAAATCCTTTTGTTCCAGTGGGTAAACTAAATACAAATGTCGTGACCACTAATATAGTAGAGACTCTATCTCCTTTTGATAAACAACACATTAAGTTCCCAAGCGATACTAAAGAGTTTATATCACTTACTTTAAAATATAAAAATTTAGATGGTAGTGTGAGAGAAAAAATTATAGATGTAAATAGGAGTATTAATTGGCAAGATGAGTTTGTTTTGACTAGAGTTGCTACGCCGTCAGTGGTTACAAAAACTGATGTATCGGTTACAAAAGATGAGGCAAAGATAGCTATCAAAGCTATAAAAAAAGATGAAAATATAACCATCAAAGAAGAGAGCAAGAAAGAGGTCAAAATAGATGAAAATTTTACTAAGCAAGAGCCGTTGAGAGATGTCCTAATAATACCGGTTGAAAATATTAAACAGACTTCGATTAAGACTATAAATTTTAGAAAGATGACTCTTGAAGTCGATTTGATGCAAATTAGGTTTTTAACCTCTGATAAGAAAATTAGAGATTTTAAAATAGCTGGAGATAAGAAAATAGTGATAGACTTTAATAATTATTTAAATTTTTATACAAAGACGTTTAAGCTTGATTGCGGTGCCTTTAAAAGCATAACTTTTGGCGCCCATGATAAATTTTATAGAGCCACTATAAATCTTGATAAAAACTACAAATATACTATCGAAAATATCGATAACGGGTATATTTTAAGAGTTAACAAATAGTATATACTTTTTTATTTAGTTGTGCTATAGACTATTTTTAATACCAATAAATTTAAATTTTTTAATAATTTAGTAATAGATATTTTAAATAAATAGACAAATTTATATTACTATTTTATACAAAATTGTTTCTAATTGTAACATAATAAAAGTTTTTTATTCTACTATTATTAATTATACTATTTAATATATTTATTTAATAAGTAATTAATATTATTTATAATTTAAGTATAAATTTAATATATTTTTTTAAGATAATTTATTTCCATATATTAACGATATTTCAATATATTTAAATAAAATTTAATGCTTTAGTAATACTTAGTATTATTGATACTATATATCAACAACAAAAATCCTTACATATAAAAAGTTACATAAAAATTATTAAAAATAATGGTAAAACCAATTATTATTTTAAAGACTTAATAAGAAAAATTTTAATTACATCAATATTTTAATATTTGTTTAAAATAAAAAGTATTAGGATTTTGTTAAATAAATGTTTTATATACAAATTCTCTTGCTCGTGAAAGGAGGGTTGTTAGCAAGAGCGGAGGTTGATCTTTAACAGTATAGAAGAGCGATGTTCGAAGTTAAGGCGGATTATGCCATCTGCTTTCTTTGAAGATTTAAAATATCTTGTCTGAGATGTTTTGATTTTATACTGATTATTTTATGTTGTTTAAAAAATACTGTGTTTTAAAAAATATTAAGGAGACTGAGATGAAACAAGGTTGGTTAAAATTCATAACCTGTAGTTGTTTTCTTGCTATGTGTGCTATCTCCCCTCTTACTGCGGATGACAAGTATGAGGAGCCTTTCGAGCAAGGTGAAACATTCCAGAATGACGGTGTCTCTCCAAGAACATTGGAGGACTATGTTGGGCACGAGAAAGAGTACTGGGAGTATCTAAAGAAAAATCACCCGGTATTTAAATATGAAAAAGAGGGTAGACTCGTTGGTAAATACGGACTAAGCGACCGTGTTGAAGAGTTTATCGAGATTAACCAAGGCCCTGCTTACGCTAAAGAGAACAATATGGAACACACAGCTGTTACATATCGCCTTGGCATGGAGTCATTCCTTGACTTCCCTAACAAATTTGTCGGACACAAAAAATGCGGCGAGTGCCACCCTGCACAATATATGCAATGGGAGCGCTCACGTCACGCTAAAACCATCAGATGGCCTGAAGAGCTTGATGAGGTTGGAGGAGACGTTAAAAAAGGTCTTCCTGGCGCTATCCCTACAACTCCGATTTTGACATCCGGTATTTGGCCTGATGATACATACGGCATCATCGGAACCCCAAGAACAAAATACGGCTTCCTTGATAAATGGCTAGTTCGCGGTACATACCACGTTGAAGACGGAAATTTAAGCGATCTTAGCGGTAGATTGGTAGCCGGCGGTAACCAATACTCGGTTTTGTGGGCTAAATTCCTAACTCCTGAAATGACTAAAAAGATAGCTGAATTCTCTCCGGGCTTCCCTACCAAAATGGAAGACTTCGGTAAAAGCGGTTCACACATGTGGGGTATGAACTCATACGGTGCTTCAAATAGAAAAAATTTCAAATTCCAACCTGCAAGCGCATACTGCGAAATTTGTCATACATTTAAATTTGACTTTAAATCCAAAGACGAGTTCTATGCAGCTCTTGGCGATGCTAAAAAACTAAGAGAGCATACGATAGCAAGAGGCATTAGCTGCGAGGAGTGTCACGGTGCGGGCGCTCACCTATATGGTGCTAGGGGTGCGGGTATGCCAAGTAACTGCGAAAGATGCCACCAAAGATTTGCATGGCATAAAGCAGATGCTGAAAAGAACCCAAGAAAGCAATTTAATGCATACTTTAAATCATCTTGTCCATCTTGCGGAACCGAAGGTGCTCAAATGTTTAGCTCTGCTCACTATGATGAGGGTATGAGATGTAACACTTGCCACGATCCGCATGAAGTTACAGCTAACGACTGGAAAGACGGCTATACTCTAACAGGACTTAAAAAGACTTGCGAAGACTGCCACGAAGTTCAAAAAAGCTTCTTTAAACAAGGCGGAATCCACGCGAAAGATAATTGTACAGGATGTCACATGCCTAACATGATGAGTTGTGAGAACTTCGCAGCTGTTCAAAACCCTGATAAAGGCGGATTTGACAACGTTCGTGCTTCACACATCTGGAACATCATGGTTGATAAAGATAGAAAATCAATCAACCCACCTGAAGGCAAACCAAGAGATCCTATGACCGTAAAAGGCTGGACACTTGATAGAGATGAAAACGGAAGATTCTTCGTTGACTTGATGTGGTCATGCGGTAGAACAAGCTTTAGTGATCCAAACTTAATGGCTCCTGGAGCTAGCGGTTGCCACAGCCCTGTTCAATCAACATTGCCTGATAAGCTTAAATTTACAGATCAAGCTATGATCTATGACTTGGTTATGGAATGGCAAATGCCTGTAAAAGATGGATATTCAAAAGCTGAGATAGGACTTAGAAAAATAGATAGAGCAATGAGTAATAACAAAAAACTATCTACTGATCAAAAAGCTAGAATCATATCTTTTGCAAAACAAGCGCAAGATATACTAGATAAAGTGCAAAAAGACGGCTCTTGGGGCGTTCACGGTCCTAAATATTCTTTAAAACTAGTTGATGAGGCTTTGATTTACGTTGAGCAAGCAACTGATATCTTAGAAGGTAGAACAAAATAAATCAAACGGCTCGTGAGGCTTGTTTTTAAGCCTCACCCGCTATAACTTGATGATTTCATCGAGATTATAAAAAGGAAAGAATATGTATGGATTGTGTATGAGATTTATGATACTTTTTGCTTTAGTGATATCTCATAATCTTTTTGCCAATATGGATTCGCCTCTGAATTTTGGTATTGAGGGCGCAAAATCTCTTAGTATAAATCAAGCTGAGAAGATGCTAGGCCAAAAAGATACATACTTTATTGATATGAGTTCACCGGCTGGTCGTATATCCGGGCACATTCCTGGAGCGATCTTAAATAATGCAGATGATTTAAACATATCGCTATTGCCAAAAGACAAAAAGGCTCATTTGGTATTTTATTGTGATAACAGAATGAGCTTTGATAGTAGCGTTGCAGCAAAGGTTGCTAAAAGTCAAGGCTATGAGAACATCTATATTCTTAATGATGGTATAGAAGGATGGATTATAGCTGGAAATAAATTTGAAAAACCTGGCAAAGCCAGAAAACAACTTACAAAAGAGAAGATAGAAGACTATGATGATGGAATTCACAGTGGTATGCTGTTTGGTAAAATTCCATCTTGTAGAGATTGCCATAGTTCAGATAAAATTCCGTTTGCTTCAAAAGAGCAACGTGAGGAGCTGTTTAAAGATAAGGCTTTTGTAAATGACAATTGTATGAGCTGTCACAAAGATATCAAAAAAGACTTTATGGGCAGTGTTCACGATGAGAATGCTCATAAAAATTTAGATCCGAATAAAGAGCTTCCAAGTTGTAGTGATTGTCACTCTGTGCACACAGCGGGCGCTAAAATGCATCTTGACATTAAACAACTTAGCGAGCAAAAATGCGGTTCTTGTCACGAAGAGCAACAAAAGCACTATCATGACACCTTCCACGGTAAAGCGCTACTGCTAAATAAACCGGGCGATGCGCCAAGAGTTGCTGCGTGTTTTGATTGTCACGGAACACACAACGTATTTAAGATCGACGATCCTAAATCAACTCTTCACATGACTGAAAATCGTATCAAGACATGTTCTGAGTGTCACCCTAACGCAAACGCAAATTTCGTTAGCTTCGTAGCTCACGCAGACCATACCGACGGCGAGAAATTCCCGCTGCTTCACTCTGCGTATATATTTATGACAGGTCTTGTGATAGCGGTATTTGCATTCTTTGGTTTCCATACATTCTTGTGGTCGATTAGACTAATCAGAATGAGACTTGAAAATCCGGTCGCTTGGAAAAAAGCAAGAGAGGCGGCTCACCACGATAGAGTTAAAGTAAAACGCTTTAGCGCATTCCATATGTGGCAACACTTCTTTATGGCTGCATCGTTCCTTGGACTTGCGTTCTCGGGCTTACCGCAAAAATTCTATACGGCTCCTTGGGCTCAAGATATGATGAATTTAATGGGCGGACCTATTATGGCTACTCAAATTCACCATATATCAGCGGTGATAATGTTTGCAGTGTTCTTCAGCCACATAGCTGAGATTATGATGAACCTAGGCAAATTTAAAATATTTGGTGAAGATAGCTTGATGCCAAATCTTCAAGACTTTAGAGATATGAAAGATCACTTCATGTGGTTTATCGGCAAAGGTGAAAGACCTCAGTTTGACCGCTGGACATACTGGGAGAAATTCGACTACCTTGCGGTGTTCTGGGGTATGTTTATCATAGGACTTTCAGGTCTTATACTATGGTTCCCTAACTGGTTTGGTAACTTCTTGCCGGGATGGATGATCAACCTATCAACTCTAGTTCACTCAGACGAAGCGTTGCTAGCGACAGGATTTATCTTCGCTATCCACTTCTTCAACACTCACTTTAGAGCAGACCGCTTCCCAATGGATACGGTAATCTTCTCAGGAAGCCTAACTGCCGAAGAGATGAGACAAGAAAGAAGCAAGTGGTATGACCGCTTGATGAAGAACGGAATGCTAGAAAAGCTTATCGAAAAAGAGGACAAGTTTGCTTCATACTCTCTGCTTGCTAAACTTGCAGGTTATGCTATGCTAATCACTGGTATGGTGTTCTTGTTTATGATGATTTACGCTTTTATAGCTTAAATTTTAATTTTTAATCCCTGCTACAAATTCCCCTGCTGACAAGCGGGGGAATTTTATTATTTTTCTATTTTGCTTTTCAAAATAAAATTCAATTAAAAATATAATTTTAAAATCTTTTCAATATTTTTTTGGTAATATCTAACAAGTAATTTATATCATAGGGAGCTTTTATGGGTGGTGTTGGTTTAATCATTTGTTTTATTGTGGCTATCGTTTTGATGATATGGCTTATATCCAAAGTCGGAGTTCATCCATTTCTTGCTATTATGGTTGTATCTTTAGCTCTTGCTATAGTGGCTGGCATTGATCTTGCTAAAATTCCTGGCATTATAGGAAATGGATTTAGTGGAATATTTAAAAGTATAGGCATAGTTATTATTTTTGGTGCACTTATAGGTATGGCACTGGAAAAAACAGGCGCAGCGCTGAAATTAGCAGATATTGTTATAAAGTGTGTTGGTGAGAAAAGACCTGAAATGGCGATGCTTGTCATGGGCTGGATTGTTGGAATTCCAGTATTTTGTGACAGCGGATTTGTTGTACTTGACCCAATTCGTCGAGCCATCAAAGAAAAGATAAGTGCGAATCCAGTTGGTATGGCTGTAGCACTATCAGGAGGTCTTTATACATCTCACGTATTTATTCCTCCTACTCCGGGACCTATTGCAGCGGCAGGACTTGTGGGCGTTGGTGGAAATTTACTATTAGTGATTATAGTTGGTATGGTAGTGTCCATACCTGTTCTTATTGCTGCATACGCCTATGCAAAATACATAGGAACTAAGATAACTTTAAAAGAGGATATGCAAGATATTGGAAAGAGCTATGATGAGATTATTAAAAGTCATGGTGTGCTACCAAGTGCTTTTTTAAGCCTTGCCCCTATCTTTGCTCCTATTGTCTTAATGGCACTTGGTTCAATTGTGAAGATGGCTAAACTTCAAGGCGGTTTTGCAAATTTTATGCTGTTTTTGGGAAACCCTGTAATAGCTCTTGGTATAGGTGTAATTTTTGCTGTTGTATTACTAGCAAAAACAGGCAAGATTGGCGAATTCAATCTAATGACAAATGACACTTTGAAAATAGTGGGTCCGATTTTATTTATAACTGCGGCAGGCGGTGTTCTTGGCAAAGTTATTGCAGAAGCCGGATTTGTTGAATTTATGAAACAAAATGCTCATATAATAGGCTCTGTAGGCATATTTTTCCCATTTATTATCTCGGCTATCATAAAAACCGCACAAGGAAGCTCAACAGTAGCTCTTACTACAACGGCTGCTATTATGGGACTTTTTACCGATGGAACATCTATGATGGCTACTTTGGGTCTTACTACGGAGATGGGCGCAGTGCTAACTGTAATGGCTATAGCTGCTGGTGCGATGACAGTTTCTCATGCCAATGATAGCTATTTCTGGGTTGTAACCAACTTCAGCCAGATGACGCCTGAACAAGGATATAAAACTCAAACTACTCTTACGCTAATAATGGGTCTTGTAGGTATTTTAACCGTATGGATAGCTTCACTTATATTGCTATAGTTTGTAAATATTGCATTTTTGGCTAAATTTGGATATTTATTTCCAAATTTAGCCATTGGAATTTATAAATTTAGGGAGAAATTATGAGGGTTTTGGTAGCGGTAGATTCTTTTAAAGGATCGCTCAGCTCACTTGAAGTTGGCAAAGCAGTAAGAGAAGGCATAAAAAACTTATGTGATGAGGTTATAGTAAAGCCTATAGCAGATGGCGGAGAGGGAAGCGTGGAAGCTCTTGCGGATGCGCTTGGCGGAACTTATGTAGACGCGATAGTTCAAAATCCACTAGGCGAGAAAATCCCTGCTAGATACGCTTTAGCAGGAGATCTTGGAATATTAGAAATGGCAAGCGCAAGCGGACTTACTCTTGTAGAGCCAAATCGCAGAAATCCTATGAAGACTAGCACATATGGTTTTGGGCAGATGATACTTCATGCGATTCATAAGGGTGCAAGAAAGTTTATAATAGGTATAGGCGGAAGTGCAACCAATGACGCAGGAACAGGTATGCTAAGTGCGCTTGGATATGAATTTTATGATGAAGACGGTAATTTGTTAGAAGGAATCGGTGAAAATTTGATAAAAATCACTAGAATTTCAGAATCTAATGTGTTGCCAGAGCTTAAAGAGTGCGAGTTTTTAATAGCCTGTGATGTTGACAATCCTCTTTTTGGCAAAAACGGAGCCGCTTACATTTATGGACCTCAAAAGGGAGCTAATGAGCAGATGGTAAAAGAGCTTGATGCAGGACTTATAAGTTTTGCAAGCGCCACAAGTGAGCATTTTTCTAGCGAATTTTGGAATTTTAAAGGTGCAGGCGCTGCCGGAGGATTAGGATTTGGATTTGTTAGCTATCTAAACGCCAAGCTAAAGTCAGGAATTGATATTATTACAGAAGAAATTAGGCTTGAGGATGAGATTAAAAAAGCCGATCTGGTAATAACCGGCGAAGGTAGAATGGACTATCAGAGTGCTATGGGCAAGACACCTATAGGTGTTGCAAAAATAGCCAAAAAACATAACAAGCCAGTAGTTTCAATAGCAGGATGCGTAAAAGAAGATGCTAGAAGCTGTAATGAAAATGGTATAGATGCTTTTTTTAGTATTTTAAATGAGCCTATGACTCTCAATGAAGCAATGGATGAAAATACTACAAGAGAGAATATAAGGCGAGTTTGCGAGCAAGTAATAAGGCTTTATAAATTATAACTTTTTGATATGCCTGCCTCCTTGGCAGGCAAATTTATTATATTATTTCGCTTTGGCTTCTACTTCTATTTTAAGTTCAACTTTGTTTGAAACCATAGCATCAGGGAATTTCTTGCCAAGACCGAAATCTTCTCTTTTTAGCTCGCCATCTATGCTAAAGCCAATCACTTCTATGCCTCTCATATTTTTGCTATCGCCGTGATATTCGAAGTCTAGTTTGATAGGTTTTTTAATACCTTTTATAGTTAAATCACCATAAATTTTGCCCTCGTTTGAGCCATTTTTTTCAAATTTAGTCATTTTAAATGTGATTTTGTCAAATTTGGGCGTATCGAAAAAATCATCATTTTTTAAGTGCTCGTCTCTCTTTTGTTTTGTGTATTGATAGAGTTTGTATCTATACTAACCTCAAGTGCTTTTAGCTCATTTG
Organism: Campylobacter sp. RM16187; assembly: GCF_025319965.1. NCBI lineage: Bacteria > Pseudomonadati > Campylobacterota > Epsilonproteobacteria > Campylobacterales > Campylobacteraceae > Campylobacter > Campylobacter sp. RM16187. The sequence continues at coordinate 1,856,698 of NZ_CP012549.1, read as the reverse complement.
ATGTTTTATCATAGTCTATTACGGCATCATATTGTTGAAAATTTCCTCGAACTTTTGAAATTTTTAGGTGTCTAACCATAAATCCCAAATCGCTATGAGATTTATCTATTTCATAGCTTGCTGCATTTAAAAAACTTGCACAAAGCGCTGCTAAAACAGAAAATTTGATAATTTTTTTCATTTTTGCTCCTTTTGAATAATTTTTCAAAAGTATAATTTAAATTTAAAAACAGATGACAAATAAGTTATTTTTTTATTTTACTAGGGCAAAACCAATGCCTATCTTATCTCTACGCCTATCATAGTCTATAAGGCTCTCATCGTATCCGCTAAAGTATTTTAAGTATCCGTAAACTCCTGATTGTCCGAATGGAAAAAGCCATCCAAGCTCAAAGGAGCCCTTGTTGGTGCTATCAAATTGCAAGTTGTTTCTTATCATTGCGGTTAGCATATGTCTTTTGTATGGATAAGCAAGTGTCACATCGGCTTTTCCTATGTATTTTTCAATATCTGGATTATCGTCCGCACCGTCAGGGTCAGGTAGTCTAATCCATGCACGAGGAATTATCAATAAGTTATTGATATAGAATTTAGCCTCTAATTCTATTCCATGATCTTGATTTTTCACCTCCTTGCCCGTTGCTTTCGTGCAAAAGTCCAAATCTTAAATAGTCTAGGCTTTGCAAAAACGGTATTTTTGTAGGAAAAGTTATAAACAGTTCCGGTCTATAGTTTGTCTCGCGAAACGGAGTAGAGCTCTTTGCGGTCTGCCACCACGATTCTTGAGAGTAACCAAACGAGATGGTTTCGTTTAGATCAAAAACGTTATAAAGTATTGGCTTTTGAAGACTGATTTGGAAGTTTGTCTCAAATTTTCGCCTTCCTTCCACCTCTTTAAAAGCGACTGAGGCCGGTAGAATATAGTTTAAGTGGTGCATTTTTATACCTAAAATTTCATCTAAGTTGTAAGGCTTTGCGCTCTCGTAAGATTCCCATAAGTGTTTATCATTTGTCTCTTTGCTGTTTTCTAAAATTTGAGCTACTGTATTGTTGGGAGCTATTGTTCCAAGCTCTGACTTAACCGTATTGTTGTTGTCTAGTGCTGATTTGGCAGCTAATTTATAGTACTCAAGAGCTCCTTTTATATCTCCTTGCTTTTCAAGATCAGCCGCCTTGTCATAGAGCTCTTGAGTGCTACCTGCTACTAAATTTATGCACAAAAATAGCAATATATATATAAATTTCATAGTTTGTCTCCTGTAGCTTCTTCGTATTCGTTTGGATAGTTTATATTAAAAAACTCTTTTTTATCTTGAAATTTTAGCTTTTTGCATCTGCATTTGCTTTGCAGTATGCCTATTTTATGCTCTTTTTGCTCATATAGCTCTTTTGCGATATCGGCTAAATTTGCATTAAAAAACCCGCAAAGAGAGTGTGTGTGAGAGTCATCCATAGGCACTACTATATCAAATTCATTTGTAAATTTATAAAGCTCTTTTATGGTGTTTTCATTGACAAATGGCATGTCTGCAGGGATTATAAATACATATTCGTTTTTAAAATTAGAAAGTATGCTAAAAAGTGCTAGCATCGGTGAAAAATCATCGCTTATCTTATCTTTGATAAGCCTTAACGGCGGATCAAATTTATCAAATTTTGAGCTTACAAAGACGTTTTTAAAAATTTGGCTAAATTTATCCACTTGAAAGTGCGTAAGTGTGTTAAAGCCTTTAAATGGCAACAGAGTCTTATCTCTGCCCATTCTGGAGCTTTTGCCACCTGCTAAAATAACGCAATTTTTCATCTTTTTCCTTAAATTTCAGGCTATTTTTAATCGGTATTCTAGCAAAAATTCAAAATCAATAAAAATTTCTATGAAGGTTTCGTGAGATGGAATTAAATTTTTATTATAAATTATAATCCCGCTCACGAAATAGTGTGTTACAAATCTCTTGGGTCGGCTATCTTCCCCGCCACTGCCGAAGCTGCGGCAACAGCCGAATTGGCTAAATATACTTCGCTGGTTCTATCACCCATTCTACCGACAAAATTTCTATTTGTGGTACTTACGCATCTTTCGCCAACGCCTAAGATACCCATATATCCGCCCAGACACGCTCCGCATGTAGGATTACTTACGACAGCTCCCGCCTCTACGAATATGTCCATAAGACCTTCTTTTTGTGCTTGCAGAGCGATTTTTTGTGTTGCCGGTGTGATTATAAGCCTTGTTCTTTTGGCTACTTTTCTGCCTTTTAAAATTTCAGCAGCTATTCTAAGATCGCTTAAGCGACCGTTCGTGCAAGATCCGATAAACGCCTGATCTATTGTCAGATCGTCTTTGACAGCCTCTCTTACGCTCTTGCCGTTGCTTGGTAAAAATGGATATGCGATAACGGGATCAAGATTTGTGACGTCTATTTCTATTATTTGCTCATATTTTGCGCCGTCATCGGAATGGAAAAATTTTGGCTCGGCGCGCATAGTTTTATCTTTTAAAAACTCCTTTGTAGTCTCATCTACGGCTATTATTCCGCTCTTTCCACCGGCCTCTATCGCCATATTGCACATAGAAAAGCGCCCATCCATATCAAGGTTATCTATAACCTCTCCGCTAAATTCAAGAGCTTTGTATAATGCTCCGTCTACGCCTATACGGCGGATTATTTCAAGGATTAGGTCTTTACCGTAAACGTGTGTGCCAAGTTTGCCTTTAAAAATCACTTTTATAGTTGGCGGCACTTTAAACCAGTTTTTGCCCGTTATCATTGCGTAGGCTAGATCGGTAGAGCCCATGCCCGTAGAAAATGCTCCAAGCGCACCGTGAGTACAGGTGTGAGAATCCGCTCCGATGATCACATCTCCTGGCACTACAAGACCTTTTTCTGGAAGCAGGGCGTGCTCTATGCCCATATCTTTTTCGTCAAAATAATTTTTTAGATCGTGTTTATAAGCAAATTCTCGTGAAATTTTGGCCTGATTTGCGCTTAAAATATCTTTAGCAGGGATGTAGTGATCCATTACGATACAAAATCCGTCAGGATTCGCCAATTTTTTTGCACCGCTTCTCTCGAATTGTTTGATAGAAATCGGTGTTGTTATGTCGTTACCTATGACCATATCGATCTTTGACTCTATGATCTGTCCAGCTGATACCTCACGTCCTACGTGATCTGAGAAAATTTTTTCAGTGATGGTTTGTTTCATGAAATTCCTTTTAAGCAATCTCTTTAAATTTGGCTAAAGATATTGTATATATTGTTTATTACGCAACTTAAAATTTGCCCGATTTTATCAAAATTTTGCTAATTTTTCGTATAATGATGGCTATGAAATACGCATATTTAAAACAGATTGAAACATATTTGGCTAAATTTAGAAAAATTACAGGTATCAAAAGAGCCTCGGATATGGCTATTTTGATACAGTTTGACTCTAAATTTACTCTATTTTTTGACCTTAGCAAATCATCTTCTTCTATCTACTCAAATGAGGATTTTATCGTTATAAAAGAATACAAAGCCCCATTTGATATCGCTCTAAAAAAAAGATTTTCAAACTCTAAAATTTTAAGTGTAAAAACTCTTGAGAACAATAGAATTTTAGAGTTTGTCTGTGTTCAGGAGGGCTCATATAAGAGTGTTACAAACCATCTTTTTTTGGAATTTACCGGACGTTTTACAAATGCGATAATAACCGATGAAAATGGCGTTATAATCGAGGCTTTAAGACATATTGAAAATAGTTTAAGGCAGGTAAAACCAGGCAAAGTTTTAGTCCAGCTTGAGCCAATAGAGATAAAGGAAAAAGAGGTTGATAAAATAAGTGACTTTGAGCAGTTTTTCAAAGATGAATTTGATAAGCTTAGCAGTAAAAATTTAGCAAATTTAAAAGATATAAAATCGGCTCAAATTATAAAAAAAACAGAATCTTTAAAAGAGAGCATAAGCGCTCTTGAAAGCTCAGATGAGTTAGCAAACCAAAGTGAAATTTTAAGTAAAAATGCAACTATAATCTTAGCAAATTTACATCATTTAAAAGATTTTGACAGAGAGTTAAATTTAATCGATTTTAGCGGACAAAGCCTAAAATTTTCTATCCCGGACACCCCGAAAAACAGTGCAAATTTATTTTTTACAAAATCAAAAAGACTCAAACAAAAATCAATCGGCATAATAAATGAGAGGGCAAATTTAGAGGAGAAATTAAGCTTTTATCAAAATTTGCTAAATTTGATACAAAATGCGAAGACATTAAGCGAACTTGAAATTTTATATCCTAAAAAGACTCAATCAAAGCAAAAAGATGATATTAGTGACGGAGTTGAGAGCTTTTTCATAAGTGATTATAAAATCCTGGTAGGTAGAAACGAGAAAGGCAATATAGCTCTTTTAAAAAGCGCCAAAAAAGATGACGTATGGCTTCATTTAAAAGATATCGCCTCGGCTCACGTTATAATCAAAACGGCAAAAATGTCGCCTAGCGAGGAAGTTTTAAGATTCGCAGCTAAGCTTTGTGTGGAATTTAGCGTAAATGGAGCCGGAAATTATGAAGTGGATTATACAAAAAGGGCAAATGTCAAGATGAATGAGGGCGCTAATGTAAACTATACAGATTTTAAGACGATAGTAGTAGTAAAAGAGTAAAAGGAGATAAAATGCCTGTAACGCCTATAGGAAATACTATTTTTATAAACCAAAATATGAATATCGTCTCAAATAAACAGGCTGAGGTGCAAAATCGCTTTGATTTACAAAATTTAGCCGCAATGACTTTAAATGATGAAAAAAACGAAGAGGTTGCGCAAGTGCGTCCGACTGAGGAGACATACAAGATAGATCCTCAACATCAGCATGAAAAATCTAAAAGCGATCAAGAAGAGAGTGTTTTTGACGATGAGGAGCAAAAAAAATTAAGCGATAAAGAGACTGATGATGATGGCAATATCGAGGATGAAGAGGAAAGACCGATCTTAGATATTAAAATATAAGCAAAGTTTTTATAGAATTTCCAATTAAAGGAAACCCATGAAAACACGTATAATCACAGGAGTTGCATTATTTCTGGCGGTTTTAGCTATTTTTATCATAGATAGCTATCTTTTAAATTTCATAATTTTAGGCATTGTTTTATTCTTTTCATTTGTAGAAAGCGAAAAACTTTATGGATTAAAAGAGAAGACTTTGGTCATAATAGCTATGATTTTTTATCTTCTGGCTCCATTTTCAAACCCGGTATTTATAGCAATTTTGAGTGTTTTATTAGTGCTTAGCGTATTGGCACATTTTAAAAGTGAGAGCCTAAGATCGGTCTTACCTTTTTTATATCCAATGACGCCAATATTTCTTATTTGGATGCTCTATTCAGAATTTGGCATCGCATATCTTGCTTGGATGATTTTAACAGTCGTCGCCTGCGATAGCGGAGCCTACTTTATAGGTAAATTTTATGGCAAAAGAGTCTTTAGTTTAACCTCTCCAAATAAGACTTGGGAGGGTGTAGCCGGTGGAATTTTTGTGGGTTCTTTCGTAGGTGCTTTTTTTGGGTATTTTGTTACTGAAGATATTTTGCATAGCCTGCTTACAAGCCTTTTTGTAGCGGCATTTGGAGTGTGGGGAGATCTGTTTGAGAGCTATTTAAAGCGAAATGCCGGTGCAAAAGATAGCGGAGATATATTTCCAGGACACGGCGGAATGCTTGATAGGATAGACGGGTATCTGTTTGGCGTAGTTGCGATGCTTTGGATGCTTTCGTGGTAGTCTTAGGCTCAACCGGCTCCATAGGCAAGACTAGCCTAAATTTGGCTGCTAAATTCGATATAGAAGTTGAAGCGCTTAGTTGCAACTCAAACTACGAGCTTTTAAACGAGCAAATTTTAAAATTTAATCCCAAATTTGTCTGTATAAATGATGAAAAATTAGCTAAATTTGTTAAGCATAAGCAAGTTTTTGTAGGAGAAAAAGGCATCTTAGATATGCTTGAAGCCTGCAAATCTAATCTTGTGATAAACTCTCTTGTAGGCTTTGCAGGGCTTGCTCCGAGTGTTAAAATCCAAAATTTAAGCAAAAAGCTAGCTCTTGCAAATAAAGAAAGCCTCGTCGTAGGCGGTAAATTTTTAAACACAAAAGCGATAAATCCGATAGATAGCGAGCACTTTGGGCTTAAATTTCTGCTTGAAAATAAAACTCCGATTGATAGACTCATCATAACCGCAAGCGGCGGAGCGTTTTATAAAACGCCTATAAAAGCGCTAAAAAATGTAAAGGCAAAAGACGCGCTAAAGCACCCAAACTGGGATATGGGAGCTAAAATCACGATAGATAGCGCCACGATGGCAAATAAGCTCTTTGAGGTTTTGGAGGCTTTTTGGCTCTTTGGCACGGATAAGATAGACGCGCTGATCGAGCCAACATCGATGATACACGCACTTGTGGCGTTTAAAGACGGCTCAACTAGCGCGCACCTTTCAAAAACGGACATGAGTTTAGCCATAGCGCATGCTATTTTAAATAAACGGGATTTAAGTTCGCAAATAACTGCAAATTTAGATCTGCTCGCACTTAAAAACATCAAATTTCACAAGATAAATTTGAAAAAATATCCGATTTTCTCGCTTAAAGAGCAGCTTCTTAGCAATCCTGATTTAGGTGTGGTTGCAAATAGAGCCAACGAGAGTTGTGTCTATAAATTTTTAAAAGGCGAGTGTGGATTTTTAGATATTTCAAGGATAACTTTATCTAGCGTTAAGAAATTTCAAGATATCAAAATTTCAAATTTAGATGATATTTTTGCGGTTGATAAAGAGGTTGAAATTTGGACGCAAAAAGAGCTTAGCAAAAGGAATTAAATGGAAAATAGGTATGAGGGATATAAATTTAGACTAAAAGACAGCCTCATAGGCGTTCAGTTTTTGTTTGTGGCGTTTGGCGCGCTTGTTTTAGTGCCGATTTTAACGGGACTTGATACGAGTGTAGCGCTGTTTACTGCCGGTATTGGAACCTTGCTTTTTCAGTTTGTTACACGCAAAAATGTGCCGCCGATCTTTTTGGCTTCTAGTTTCGCTTTTATTGCTCCCATTACTTTTAGTATCGAAAAATGGGGGATTTCCGCTACTATGGGCGGCATAGTATTTGCGGGATTTTTCTATGTGATTTTAAGTCTTTTGGTTAGATTTAAAGGGGAGTCGTTTTTGCATAAACTGCTTCCTCCTGTAGTTGTTGGGCCGGTGATTGTAACTATAGGACTTATTCTATCGCCTGCGGCTGTTAATATGGCTATGGGCAAGGGAAATGAGGCTATGTATACTCAAAATGAGGCTATGACTGTAGCGTTTATATCATTGATTGCGACTATTTGCGTGATGATGTTTGCCAAAGGGATGTTTAGATTGATTCCGATTTTATTTGGAATTGTGGTGGGGTATATCGTATCTTTTTTTATGGGCATGGTAAATTTTACTCCGATTTTTGAATCCGCTTGGTTTAGAATACCAAATTTCACCGCGCCTACGTTTGAATTTGAGCCTATTATTTATATGATTCCTATTGCCATTGCTCCTGCTATCGAGCACATAGGAGATATGCTTGCTATCAGTAATGTCACTAAAGAAAATTTCTTGAAAAATCCGGGGCTTAAAAACACTCTTTTAGGAGACGGACTTGCTACTAGCCTTGCAGCTTGTTTTGGCGGACCTCCGAACACTACCTACTCTGAAGTTACTGGAGCTGTTAGCATCACTAAGGCCTATAACCCTGCCATTATGACCTTTGCTGCGATTACTGCGATACTGCTTGCCTTTGTAGGCAAACTTGGCGCAGTGCTTGCCACTATCCCGACTCCTGTTGTGGGCGGTATTATGCTGCTGCTTTTTGGTATCATCGCTTCTGTGGGTATTGAGACGCTTATTAAGCATAATGTCGATTTGGCAGAGCCAAGAAATATGATAATCGTAGCGCTTATTTTTGTTTGTGCTATCGGCGGAATGCTGCTTGACTTTGGTCTGGTTAGCTTTTCAGGCGTTGGTCTTGGAGCGGTAGTCGGCATAGTATTAAATTTAATACTGCCAAAAACCAAACATTATGAAGGATTTTAACGGTGATTTTAGGTATCGAAAGCAGTTGTGACGATAGCTCCGTCGCTTTGCTTGACATCAAAAGCTTAAAGCTTATCTACCATAAAAAAATTTCTCAAGATGAGCAGCACTCAAAATTTGGCGGAGTAGTGCCTGAGCTTGCGGCTAGGCTTCACACTGCCGCTTTGCCAAAGCTGCTTGAAGAGATAAGACCAAATTTCAAGGACATCAAGGCCATCGCCGTGACAAACGAACCGGGGCTTACCGTAAGCTTGGTGGGCGGAGTTAGTATGGCAAAGGCGCTTAGTATCTCGCTAAATGTGCCGTTAATAGCTGTAAATCACCTTGTCGGACACATCTATTCGCTATTTTTAGAGAGCGAGGCGCGCTTCCCGCTTGGCGTGATGCTTGTTAGCGGCGGACATACGATGATACTTGATATCGATGAAAAAGGCGATATTAAGTTGCTTGCTTCGACTATGGATGATAGTTTTGGTGAGAGCTTTGATAAAGTTGCTAAGATGCTTGATCTTGGCTATCCGGGCGGTGTAGAGGTCGAAAAATCAGCTAAAAACGGCAGGGAAAGATTTAGCTTTACTGTGCCGCTTCTTGGAGATCCTCGCATGGCATATAGCTTTTCCGGGCTTAAAAATCAGGTTAGAGTCGAGATAGAAAAGCTAAAAGAGAGCGGAAATTTAAGCGAGCAAGATATCAGCGATATATGCTACGCTTTTGAAAATGCTGCTTGCAAACATATCATGAATAAGCTTGAAAAAGTTTTTAAAGAGCGAAAATTTAAGCGCTTTGGTGTGGTTGGAGGCGCAAGTGCAAATCTAAATTTACGCTCGCGAATCGAAAATTTATGCTCTAAATTTGAGTGCGAGCCCCTGCTTGCACCGCTTAAATTTTGCTCGGATAATGCCGCTATGATAGCTAGAGCAGGGCGTGAAAAATACTTGAAAAAAGAGTTTGTGAAATTTATCGAGTTAAAGATAAATCCACGTGTTAAATTTGATGAGGCTTAAATATTGATTTAATATTATCGGTAGAATTTAATCTTTTAAAATTTCAGCTATCTCCACTTTTAATACTTTTGAAATTTTATAAATATGCTCCAAATTAAAGTGTTTGTTATAGCGGTTACTTTCGCAGTTTGAATAAAAGGCGACCGATTTTATATCTATGCTTAATGCTAAATCAAGCTGGGATATGCCATTAGTTTCTCTTAAATTTCTTATGTTTTGCGATATTTTCTTATAAAAATTCAAAATTTCATCATCGCTAAAGTTTTTAAATTCATTAGGCATTCTTTATCCTATAGGATTAATATTAAAAAAAAGGAGGCAAAATGGCGTTTAAGGGTTCATCAGCCAAAAGCTCTGGCACAAAAAGCTACTCATCAGCTAGGGCTCATCAAAAAGTAGGTCAAAGTTTTGGAGGATACACTAAAATTCGCACTAGCAATGGCGGATTTAAAATGAAACCTACGGAGAAGAAGTCATAATAAAAATTAAAAGCTATGATTTTTTGTCATAGTTTTTTAAAGTTAAGGATAATAATGAATTATATTTTTGGCGGTTTTATCGGTGTTTTATTAGGCATATCGCTTTTTAGTAGCGTTTTGGCAGGCACGCCTGAACTTATTATGATTATAGTTGCATTTTTTGTTGGAGCCTCTTTTTTAAAAGGTATTGTGGAAACGTTGTTTGATATATTTAAATAAAGTTATTTATGCATATGTTCTTTTATAAAAACTAAAATTTCATCTTTTTTATCTAAAAACTCTTTTGAGATAACGACAAATTCGTTGCTTTTTAAATTTGAGGTTTGATAAAGCGGTGGATTTTGCGTTTTTAGATCTATCATCACTGCGCCCGCTTCGCTAGCTACGATTTCGCCTGCCGCGTTATCCCAGATAGAACTTGGGCTAAATCTAGCGTAAATTTCAGCCGTGCCTTCGGCGATTTTGCAAAATTTGATAGCCGAGCTTAAGCGAAGAGGTTCTAAATTTAGCTTTTGGCTAAGTAGAAGCGGAATTTGATTTTTACCGTATCTGCTTATGGCTATTCGTTTTTGAGATTTGTTTGCTAAATTTTGCTTTGAAAATGAAGCGACGCTATCTTGAATAGGGCTAAAATTTTCAAGCTTTTCATAGTGTGTGCCAAAGCCTTTTGCGGCAAAATAAATTTCATTTGAGATAGGCACGTAAATCACTCCAAGAATCGGTCGAGAGTTTTGAATAAGCGCGATACACACGCAAAATTCGCCAACTCCGCTTATGAAGTCATTAGTGCCGTCAAGCGGATCGATGAGCCAAAATTCGCTTGCATTTTCATCTAAAATTTTCTCTTCCGAGCAGATCGGCAAGCCGCTTTTGCTTAAAATTTCAAAAATTTTATCGTTTGAGGCTAAGTCTGCTTGAGTTACTGGCGATTTGTCGGGCTTTATGTAAATTTCGTAAGCGCGCGCCTCATCTTTTTTGTTAATAGGCATTAAAATTTCGCTACTTTGATAAAATTTCAAAATCTCTTTTCCGCCCTCAAAGGCGGCACCTTTAGCTAGTTCAAGTAAAAATTTCAGGTCTTTCATTTTAATCCAAATTTATAGATATAACATTGTGCAATCAGCTTAAAAATTTAAACTTTGCTCACTTTGATTTTTATCAAGGGGGCGGCTGCTCAGAGTTACGAGGCCCGCTCCGACCCCTTTAACCCCCCCCCACATAGGGCGACGTTATAAGTTGCTGTGCTTCGCACAGATTTAAAAATCACTTCGGTGTTCGATTTGTCTCTCCGACATAAAGCTGTCTAGGGCGAACTATCTTAATCGTATCTTGCTCCTTTAGCTCTATCCACTGACTTATCCAGCCCGGAGTTCTACCGATAACAAAAATAACGGCAAACATGTCATTCGGGATAGATAGCGCTTTTAGGATAAGACCGGAGTAAAAATCCACGTTTGGATAGAGGTTGCGCGAGATGAAATATTCATCTTGAAGCGCGATCTCTTCGATCTTTTTGGCGATTTTTAAAAGCTCAGTGTTGATACCGATCTCATCAAAGAGTTGATCGCACATCTTCTTAAGCACTCTTGCGCGCGGGTCGAAATTCTTATAGACGCGGTGACCAAAGCCCATGAGTCTAAACGGATCGTTTTTGTCTTTTGCGCGGGCGATGTATTTTTCTACGTTTGCGACCGAGCCTATCTCCTCAAGTTGGCGTATGACGCCTTCGTTTGCTCCGCCGTGCGCCCAGCCCCAAAGCGCTCCGATGCCTGCTGATATGCAAGCGTAAGGGTGGGCGTGAGTTGAGCCAACGGTGCGAACGGTAGTGGTTGAAGCGTTTTGCTCATGATCGGCATGCAGCATAAATACCGTATCAAGCGCCTTAACCTCGATCGGCTTTAGATCCACATGCTCATACGGATAGCTTCTCATCATGTAGAGGAAATTTTCCGTAAAGCCGCGGTCTAAATTTGGATAAATGATCGGAAGCCCGCGAGAGTAGCGGTAGCTAAATGCCGCTATAGTAGGGATTTTGGCGATTATGCGCATAGCCATTTCGTGGTATTCTTCTGGTTTATCCATATTAAGATGATCAAAATAAAACGCACTAAGCGCAGAAACGCTAGCTTGCAGGATCGCCATAGGGTGAGCCTTACTAGGAAAAGCGTCAAAAATTTTAAGCATGCCTTCGTGTATAAACGAGCGCTTTTTAAGCTCAAGTCTAAAATCATCATACTCTTTTTCGTTTGGAAGCTCTTTGTTTAAAAGCAGGTAAGCAACATCTAAAAATGTCTTGTTCTCGGCAAGATATGCTATGTCGTATCCGCGGTGCATAAGCTCGCCTTTAAGCCCGTCTATGTAGGTGATAGATGAGCGACACATCGCGGTTGAGGTATATCCGCGGTCAAAAGTAAACATGCCCGTATCTGTAAAAAATGTCGATATATCTATGACATCAGGCCCCATTGTGCCTTGTAAAATCGGAAATTCGTAGCTCTTGCCGTTTCTGTTGTCGGTAAGCGTAACTGTATTTGACATCCTGGCTCCTTTGGTTTACGTTTTTAAACTTTTATTTTTATAACCCATAATAATTTTAATACCTATGGTGACTATTATAGCCTGAGTTAGGCTTGCAAGTATGCAAGAGAAGTAAAATTCCTCGCTAATGTCTCCTGACTTGTGAGCTATAGTAGCAACAGCTATGAGAAGAGTAAGCGGCATAGAGTGAGATAGTGCATAAAGTATCATTTTTTTAAAGCCTAAGATATTTAAAAATACAAAGCTAGAAATGATCCTAAATCCTATCATTACTCCCACTATCAAAGCCGCATCTTTTACCACCCCATCTATCATAAAAGCACTTAATTTAAACGTAGATCCGATATACACGAAGAAAGTCGGTACTAAAAAGCCAAAGCCAAAGCTCGCAAGTTTGTGAGGCAGGTCTTTTTTGTGATCAAAAAACGATGCGATAAAGGTTCCTGCGACAAATGCGCCAAACGCTATCTCTAAATTTAGATAGAGCATCAAAGCGATTATGCTGAAAAATAGTGCCATACAGAGCCTAATATCTCTTTCTGAGTTATCGTAATACGGCATCAGGATCACTTTAAGTTGAGGATACCACCAGAATAGAACATTTAAAATTTTAAATCCTATCATACTAAATATTAAAAATCCTACTAAATATATGATAGAAAATAGCAGTTCGCTACCTGTTCCAAATTTCATATAAGCGCCCACAAATGTAAGCAAGATGATGCTAATAACCTCTCCTATGGATGCTATTAGCATGCCTATATTTAGCCACTCTTCTTCTCTGCCGTACTCTTTAAAGAGTGTAAATATCATGCCGACTGCCATAATAGGGATAATTAAAATAAACAATCTGTTTAAATCAAATCCAAAGGTAAGAAGTGCCGAGAGCAGGTATAGTATCAAAATATAGACAATTCCGGCTTTTAAAATCTTTTTATCGATAGTAAAAAAGAGCTTAAGATCGACTTCTGTGCCCGCAAGAAACATAAGATAAAAAAATCCTACTTCGCTAACTATATGAAAGATGTCGTTATGACCTATAAGGCCTAAATAGCCTGCTATAGAGCCTAAAATAATCTCAATAGGAGCGATCGGAATTCTTAGAATTTTTGAAAAATATGGTGATGTAAATATGATAAATGCTAAAACAATAAGTATGCTAAGTCCGCTTGCTCCGTCTGTTTGCAAAACCAAATCACCTTGTGTTTAAATATTAAGCTTAAAAAACAATAATTATATCTTAAGGTCGGTTATGTTTTTATTAATGATCCAAACTTAAATTTGATGGTTTTAAGTTCGGCTTTTGACTTGTTAGAAGAAATTTCAGTGGCAGATTGAGGCGAATTTAAACCCTCTTTTTTTAAGCTCTTCTATGTCGCGACTTGCTATTTCACCCTTGGTTGTTAGGTAGTCTCCTATGACTAAGGCTTGGGCACCATGATCAAAGACCTCGTATTGTCTATCACCTAAAATTTTCTCCCTTCCGCCAGCTATCATTATGCGAGTATTAGGCAGAGCTTCTTTAGTATCTCGTACTATTTTTAAGGCTTCTTGCACGCTTAGCATAGGTTGTTTTACTGGTAGGGCGGGGTGTGGGATAAAGAAATTTATAGGGCTTGAAAATGGCTCAAGCTCTTTTAGGCTGTTTCTAAAGCTAATTCTATCCTCGTTACTCTCTCCAAGTCCGTAAATTCCGCCCGTGCAAAGCATAAGGCCGGCTCTTTTTGCATTTAAATTTGTTTGAAATCTATCATCCCAGCTGTGAGTCGTGCAAATTTTAGGAAAAAATTCGCGAGATGTTTCTAAGTTGTGGTTGTAGCTAAAAACTCCAGCATCTTTTATCTCTTTTAAAGCCTCGTAGCTAGCTTCTCCGTTGCAAGCTATAATCATTAGTCCTGGAATCTCTTTTTTAATTTGTCTTGCCGTGCGAGCTATAAATTCGACCTTTTTTCCTTCAAGCTTGCCAAGTCCTCTGCCTGATGTGACCAGACAAAATCCTAATGCATGATTTTTGGCTGCCATTTTTGCCTCGGCGACTACCTGCTCCGTAGATTTTAATGAGTAAATTTCTATGTCGGTTTTTATTTTAGCACTTTGCGTGCAGTAGCCGCAATCCTCTGAACAGTTTCCAGAGCTAACGGAGCAAATAGCGCATAACATTATTGTTTTCATATTTTATTCCTCGTAAATAAGGGATTTTAGTTTAAAATAGCCAGCAATTATACAAAATCAAATTTAAACCGGCTTTGAATTGAAGATATAAATTTAGCCCAAATTTACTTCAATCTCATTAAATTTTTCATCTTGAGGAGTTTTTATAAATTTAAAAACTTGGAAATTTTTATCTTGGCAGCAAAGTAGGGCAAAAGTAAAATTCCCATATTTACGTCCGCAAATTTCACCTGGATTTATGAAAAGAGAATCATTGTTTAACACCGCCGTAAAACTATGAGTGTGACCAAAGGCGATTATATCGGCATTTGCAGATAGAAATTTAGGATGGTGCATGAGCTTGATTGTTAGATTATCAAATTTAAATATATGAGGTTCGTTAAATAGTTCGAATTCCTCTTTAAATTTAGCCAAATGGTAGTCGTTGTTGCCCAAAACCGCAGCATAAAGCAAATTAGAGTTTTTTAGATCCTTTAGCGTCTCAAGCTCAACGATATCTCCGGCATGAAGGATCAAATTTGCTTCGTGCTCTTTTAATATCTCAATCACTTCACGTGCGATTTCCGGTCTAAAATGAGTATCGCTTATTAGACCTATTTTTACCATTTTATCCCCTTGTTAATAGCTTTAGCTAAAACGGTTTAAAGGTGGATAGAATGGAGTTAGCCCTCTATCTGCACCTTTTGCTTACACTTAGTGCACTCGTGAAACGTTCCTTTTTTTAGCTCTTTTTTGATCATATCTCCGCCACACTCAACGCATTTATCGGCTACTGGTTCGTAGTTTGAGACGAAATTGCATTTAGGATAGTTAGAGCATCCATAAAATTTCCCTCGCCTACTTATTCTCTCTACGATATCGCCTCCGCATTTTGGACATGGCACATCTATCTTTTTTGGCTCTTTTTTTGGCTTTGGTGCATCTTGCGATTCTGTGCCTAAGGCTTCTTTTTCGCTTTTAATATTGCGTGAGTATTTGCATTTTGGGAAATTTCCGCACGCTATAAACTCGCCAAATCTTCCCTTTCTCATAAGTAGCTCGCCACCGCATTCAGGGCATTTTTCGCCGATTGGAGTTGCTACTTTTTGGCTCTTTATGTTTGTTTTGCCGCTTGAGATTTTTTCCATGAATGGATAGTAAAATTCGCTTAAAAGCTTTTGCCAATCAACCTTATCCTCAGCCACGCTGTCAAGCTTTTCTTCCATAACCGAGGTAAATTCGCTATCTACTATATCGCTAAAATGCTCTTCAAGCACGCCCATCATAGTAAATGCTATCTCGTTTGGTATGAGCTGCTTTTTTTCCACTCTCACGTAGTCTCGAGAGGTTAGAAGTGAGATGGTCGGCGCATAGGTACTTGGGCGTCCGATACCAAGGCTTTCAAGCTTTTTAACAAGTCCGGCTTCAGAGTAGCGACTAGGCGGCTCAGTGAAGTGCTGGCTGCTTGCTATGCTTTGCAAGTTCATCTCGTCGCCGATATTTAAATTCGGCAAAATTTTATCCTTGTCCATATCGCCGTAAGCTTTGTAAAAGCCGTCAAATAGCACCTTTCGTCCGCTTATCTTAAATTCGCCCTTATTTCCGGCTACAAATACATTTTGCGTTTGGCTCACGCTTGCGCTCATTTGACATGCCAAAAATCGGTTGTAGATGAGAGTGTAAAGCTTAAGCGCGTCTTTTTCTAAAAATTTAGCCGCGATTTCGGGAGTAAAGCTTAAATTTGTAGGACGTATAGCCTCGTGAGCTTCTTGCGCGCCTTTGTTTTTGGTTGCGTAAATTTTAGCCTTGCTTGGCAGATATTTTTCTCCAAATTCGCTTTTAATAATCTCTCTTGCGGCTTCAACCGCCTCTTTGGCTAAATTTAAGCTATCGGTTCTCATATATGTTATCGCGCCCATAAAACCTTCGTGAGTCTCAACACCCTCGTATAAATTTTGCGCTATCATCATGGTTTTTTTAGGACTAAATCCAAGGCGGTTACTTGCGCTTTGTTGAAGAGTTGAGGTCATAAATGGCGGGCTTGGCTCGGTTTTGCGCTCTTTGCTTTCGATTTCGCGAATTTTAAATTTGTCGCTTTGTAAATTTTCTACGATAAATTTTGCGCGATCAGGGTTTGTTATAGTTAGCTTTTCTATCTTTTGGTTTTCAAATTTAATGAGTTCGGCTTCAAGATCTTTTTTAAATTTCGTATCGATCGTGTAGTATTCTATAGGTTTAAACGCCTGAATTTCACGCTCGCGATCTACAATTATCTTTAAAGCCGCACTTTGCACGCGTCCTGCGCTTAGTCCTTTTTGGATTTTTAAATTTAAAAGCGGAGAGAGCTTATAACCCACTATGCGATCAAGCAGTCTACGGGCTTGTTGTGCGTTTACGCTTGACATATTTATCGTGCGAGGAGTGTTTAAAGCATTGTTTATAGCAGTTTTGGTTATCTCGTGAAATACTATTCGAGGTAGGCTTTCTGGCTTTTTGCCTATCGCCATTGCGATATGATAGGCTATAGCTTCTCCCTCTCTATCTTCATCGGTTGCTAGATAGATTTGATCCGCGCTTTTGGCAAGCTCTTTTATCTCTTTTACTACTTTGGAGTGATCGGCACTTACTTTGTATTCGGGAGTAAATTTTTCATCCTCTATTTTTATTCCGAATGTAGTTTTTGGCAGATCTCTAATATGCCCTTTACTAGCGATGACATCGTAGTCTTTGCCTAAAAAATTTTTTATCGTTTTTGCCTTGGCGGGCGACTCTACGATGATTAAGTTTTTCATCAATATATACCTTTTGTAAATTTTGAAGTAATTGTATCAAAAAAAATATACAAAAATAAAATTTAAATTTTCTCACAAATGCTATAAAGTTTTTTTAAAAAGGCACGATATAGTTTTTGTGCGACAAGATGTCGTAACTAAAAATTAAAAGGATTTAAAATGAGTTTTCGTATTAACACTAACGTAAACGCTCTTAACACACATGCAAACGCAGTCGGTAACAATAGAATGTTATCTAACTCTCTTGGTAGATTAAGCTCAGGCTTAAGAATCCAAACAGCAGCAGACGATGCTTCAGGTCTTGCTATCGCAGATAGCCTTCGCGCTCAATCAAGCTCTTTAGGTCAAGCTATAGCAAACGGAAACGATGCTATCGGTATCATTCAAGTTGCAGATAAGGCTATGGATGAGCAGCTAAAAATTCTTGAGACTATTAAGGTTAAAGCTACTCAATCAGCTCAAGACGGACAAACAAGACAATCTCGTCAAGCGCTTCAAGCCGATATCGTTCGCCTTATGGAAGAGCTTGATAACATCGGTAATACTACATCATTTAACGGTCAACAACTACTCAACGGAACATTCTCTAATAAAGAGTTCCAAATAGGCGCTTACTCAAATCAAGTTGTTAAAGCAAGTATTGGTGCTACAACGTCAGATAAGATCGGTTTAACAAGATTTGAAAGCTCTAAACTTTTAAGCTCTACCGAAGATGGTTTAATAGTAAGTATGACTTTCTTAAACGTTGACGGAGTAAATAACGTTAAAGTCGCAGCCACTGTCATATCTACCAGTATGGGAACAGGTGTGGGTGCTTTAGCTGAAAATATCAACAAAATTTCAGATAAAACAGGAGTTCGTGCTACTTTTGATACTACTTGGGTAGGTAGTAAATCTATATCTGGAGGTTTAGTAAAAAGTCTTGTTATAAACGGAGTAAAAATCGGAGACTTAGAAGTAAAAGAAGGGGATAAAAATAACGCTTTAGTAAATGCTATCAATACCGTAAAAGATCAAACTGGAGTAGAAGCTTCAGTAGATACTGAGGGTAGAATGGTTTTAACTAGCCGCGATGGTCGCGCTATACATATTTCAGGCGGTGATATCAGTGGCGGATTAGGCGGTAAAAGAGGTCTAAGTATGTTCGTAGGACGTCTAAATCTAGTTCGCCTTGATGGACGTGATATCAAGATGAGTTCTGGAGCAGCGGGACTAGGACTATCTGCAGCATTTAGCAAAACAAATGCTAGCCATGGTGGAAATCAACAATCAGTCGCCTTAAGAGACATTAGAGGACAACTAGATAAAAATATAGCTGCCGCTATGGGCTTCCAAAGAATGAGTAATGGAATTATGACATCTAATCAAGCAGCAGGTGTTATGACTCTAAGAGGAGCTATGGCTGTAATGGATATAGCAGAATCTGCTCAACGCACACTTGACTTCATCCGCTCTGACTTAGGTTCTGTTCAAAATCAGTTAATAGCAACAGTTAATAACATAACAGTTACTCAAGTAAACGTAAAATCAGCTGAATCTCAAATCAGAGATGTTGATTTCGCTGCTGAATCAGCTAACTTCTCTAAATTTAACATCCTAGCTCAATCAGGAAGTTATGCAATGAGCCAAGCTAACGCTGTTCAACAAAACGTTCTTAGATTGCTTCAGTAATCTAAGATAAGTTTCCTTGAAAACGTACTAAGACTATTACAATAGTCTTAGTACGTTTCTATGCAAAGTAAAAGCCTTAATGGCTTTTACGGAGCTGGAAAAATGTTACTTAAAGCCCTGCAAAGAGCTTTAGATTTATAAGCAGTGCAGGATTAATTCTAAAATATCCAGCCTTAAGCTTTCCGGCTTAAGGCTTTCTTGTGATGTGTTAAGATAGCTTAGTTGTTAAAACTCAAAATTTTAAGTCGGGGTTATCCTGACTTAAAATTTATTATTTTATTTAGATCTATTTTTCTATAAGACTTCGTTTTTTAAGCTCTCTTATTAAATTTTTTGAAGCTTTTTTAGTAGTCTCTATATCGGCATTTAAGCCACCTGCTACTGAAAACAGCCAGTATTTGTGAATTTCTACCCACTCAGCTAGTTTATTTACTTTTTCTATATTACTCTCACTTGGTGCCACTGCGATTTTAGCAAGCTCAAGCTCCTGGTAAAATATTGAAATTTGAACTATGGTTTCTATGTATTTTTTATATTTTTCAGATGCAATAAAATCCTTTGCCTTATCTATTTTGTTTGAAATTTTAATTAGTTTGTCAAATAGCTTTTCTGTTATTTTACTTTCATTTTTTAGTTTGATAATCTCGTCTATTTTAGGAGCTATATCTAAAAATGTGTTTTCTATTTTCTTTTTTACGAGTTGTTGTATCTTTATTTTTTTAGTTATAAACCTGTAGGCTTTGAGAAGATCTTTATTTGCTTTTGATTCTTTTACAATATTTATATGCGGTAAATTTTTAGACTTTTTGTCTTTTGTTAATTCTTTTATGGTATCCAAAAAGGGCTTTTCTATAGCACCGTTTATCCTTGCTCCACCTTCTGTGCAGTTATATGTCGTAATTTTGTCTTTTGTGGCCTGCTCGATATCCTTTTCGTATTGATTTTTAAAAAGTTTCCATACGTAAGTGGTGCGAACATCTCCGTTTCCACCGTATGCAGGAGTATATAAATGTTCCTCATCTTGCATAAACGCATGTCCTGTTGCATGTGATTTGCCGTCTGGAGCGAAAGCCAAGTCTTGCCCGATTAATATTATATTTTTATGCCCTAGAGCATAAGCTAGTTGGTAAGCTTGGTTTGCTGTGGAGTGCCCTATGCCTAGATAGCCGTAGTCTTTCATATCAAATACCAGCTCACTTTGCTGTGGCCTCATAGTAAGGACTAATTTTCTTGAAGGTAGGATATTTTTAATAGTTTGCTTATGGGTTAAAGATGCTACAATGAAATATATATCTTTATCAAATTTGCCGTATCTCTTTTTAAAAAAACTTGAAGTTGCTTCAACTCGCTCTATAGATGTAACATAATCGGGCTTTATTCCTTGCTTGGCAAGTATAGGGTAGGATGCATCTACGCTTATAACTGTAGCGTACGGAGCAAATTTTTTAAGTGTTTTTAGCTGCTTGTCTAAGCTTGGTCCGGTTGCTACTATTATAGCAGTATCCATAAGCTTATGTCTTTTTTTAATTATATCGGCATAAGCGTAGTTGGTTATCATAGCTGGTAAATTTTTTATATGCTGGTCTATGCCTTTTAAAGTATCATCTATACTATTTCCGTGAGAAACTACCATTTGACCTATAGCCTTAGTTAGATCTTGATTTACTCTTTTATAGTCATCACTAAATTGATCATAAAAATGTGTATGTATATGCAAATCATAAAGCTTGGCGTAGGATTTAAATTCACTTTTTGAGACTATAAAATAAAATTGAGTATATGTAGAAAATTTCGAATAAAATAGAACTAATTTCTCGCTCGCAAGTTCGCTTGATAGATCAATTAAATTTAAAACTATATATATTATTTCTATACTTGGCTCTACCACTATGATCTTTTGATGGGTTTCGTTTCTTAGTAGAGCCTTATAAAAGATACCGCTACCAAGTCCGTAAAAATACATAATAGGATATCTTTTATACTTTTTTTCCGTCTCTTCTAGTAAAATTTGAATATCTTTTACGGGATTTTCATATATATATTTTAAGGTTTTATTATTTATGATATTTATATCTATCGGATCTTTTCCTATAAATACCTCATAATCGCCTTGATCATTCATACTAAAAAGCCTGGCGGCTAATATCTCGTCTTGTTGGAATAGAGCTTGAAGATTTTTCTTTAAAATAGGGTTTTGTATTCCTTGAGCTTCTATTTGATCTTTTTGTTGAGACTCTTGTTTTTTGATTCTTAGATCTCTTAGTGTTAAATCCTTATTCTCTTTTTTACTCATACTATCTCCTTTTAGTAGTCTTTTTCGGTTATCTTATCAGCAAATTTTATATCTCTTTTTGCTGTTTTACCTATCAACTCTTTTTTAAATTTAGGATGAAGTCCATAGCTTGGACGCACGCTTTTTACATTATCATCGCTAAAAATTTCTCCCGCTTTTATATCTTTGCTTGCATAAAGCGAGCGAGCGAATTTTCTATTTTCTCCACCTGAAACAAATTTGCTTTTGCCAAGCAATGCTTCTGTTTCTCTTACTGCCTTTGCCATCCGCGCAAATTCGGCCTCATCGAGAGAAAATGCGTCATCTACGCTTTTTACATCTTTGTTTAGTATGAAATGCTTTTCGATTATACGCGCACCTAAACTCACCGCAACAACTGGCGCAACGATACCTAAAGT
Source organism: Campylobacter sp. RM16187 (assembly GCF_025319965.1). Lineage (NCBI taxonomy): Bacteria > Pseudomonadati > Campylobacterota > Epsilonproteobacteria > Campylobacterales > Campylobacteraceae > Campylobacter > Campylobacter sp. RM16187. The sequence continues at coordinate 1,835,280 of NZ_CP012549.1, read as the reverse complement.
ATGATCGCTAAAGCCGACTTCCACGCCAAATTCATCTTTTATAGTAGGTATATTTAACAAATTCATCTCATTTAACGGCGCAGGATAGCTTGAAGTGCATTTTAAAAGAGCGATCCGGCTATTGCCTGCATTTTTGCAAATTTGCACGATATCCGCGATCTCTTCGTGAGTTGCGATGCCTGTTGATACGATGATTGGTCTGTTTTTCTTCGCCACATACTCTACAAAATCATAATCAACCGCTTCAAAGCTTGCGATCTTGTAAGCAGGCGGATTAAACCGCTCTAAAAACTCCACATCATCTTTACAAAACGGGCTTGAAAAGCAGATTAACCCCTCTTTGCTAGCTACGTCAAAAAGCTCCTTGTGCCACTCTCTAGGAGTCATTGCCTGCTCGTAAAGCTCGTATAAATTTCGCCCATCCCAAAGTCCGCCGCGTATCATAAAATCCTCTTTTTGAGAATTTAGCGTAAGGCTATCAGCGGTGTATGTTTGAAGCTTTATCGCGTCTGCTCCGGCACGTTTTGCCGCTTTTATAGTTTGAATCGCCGTTTCTAAACTTCCTGAATGGTTGGCTGAGAGTTCAGCGATGATAAATACGCTTTTGTCCGTATCAAAATTTCCTATTTTCATATTGTTTTTACCTCTAAATTTGCTCTTTCAAGCCTTAGATGGCTCATCTGTTCATCTTTATCATAAATTTCAAAACCAAATTTCTCATAAAGCGCAATGGCTTTTTCGTTAAAATTATAAGCGCACGAGTTTAACCTGCTAACTTTTAGCTCATAAAACGCGTAATCAATTATAATCCGCATGAGTTTTGAGCCTTGATTTTTTAAATTTGGATTTGCATAAAGCCCGAATTCGCATTCGTTATCATTTATGTTTATAAAGTCGATCACACCGATAAACTCGCCATTTTCTTCGACTAAAAAGTAAAGTTTATCAGAAGCGCTTTTTAAGCTGTCGATAAATTTAAGATGTTCGTTTAAGGCTATGTTTTTTGAGCGCATAAATTTTGCCACTCGCTCATCATTTCGCCAATCAAAAACCATCATCTTTTGCTCTCTGGTAAGCTTGGTAAAATTTATAAGATTTGGCATATTTCCTCGCTTTTAACGGCTTTATAGCCATTTTCAAGTAGCCACATATATATCTGCTCTTGATTTTTTGCAACCTGCACGGCGGTAAAATTTGCTCCTAAAATTAAAGTTTCATTTACAAGCGAGCTAGCCGAGATTATCAGCTCTTTGCTTTCGTTCATTAGCTTTGCAATTTGGTTTGAATCAACAAACAGGCTTAAATTTTTATGCGCCTTTTCAAGCTCTTTAAGCGGCTTTAAATTCGCATTTGCACTTGTAGTCACAAGGGCGATTTTTAAATTTTTTTCAAGCAGTTTAAGGGCTAAATTTGCGCTCAAATTTTGTATATCCGTTCCGCCAAGTGCAATAAAGATATCATAAATTTTCTCTCTTTTTATCTTTTTTTCTTGATAAAACTCATCTCGCACAAGCATAAATTCTTGCCCGCACCAAATTTCACAAGCGGAAGGCAGCAAATTTTCATATTTTTTTGCCTTTGCAAAGATATTTACATTTAGCAAGATATCGCTAAAATGCTCTTTATACTCATCATCAAAGCTTAAAATTTTAACTCCGGTGCGCTCTTTTATCTTTCGTTCGTCATCATAGCTAATGCCGTAATGATCGATGATAAGCAGTTCAAATTTATGAGTATTTATTAGGCTTATCAGTTCATCTAAATCGTTTGTTTTAAGAGTAAAAACACGGAAATTTATCTCGCTTATGAGTGAGCCCTCAAGCTCTAAGCAAGCAAAGCTGATATCTTTAAATTTGTTTGCAAGAACCAGGTCTCGCCTGATGTGTCCATGCCCGATAGTTACGGAGCTATCGGCTCTTATCAAGGTTTTTAAATTCGTAAGTTTTTCAAGGCTCATGATTGATTTTATAAAGTTTTTGCGCAAATTCAAAATCCGCGGGTGTATCGATATCGCAGACCAAATGTCTAGGCAAGATAAAGGCTCTAGAATGAGGCGCAAAAATCGGCTTTTCTTCTATCCAAGCCTCGCATTTTGCGAAGTAAAACTGCCCCGCGTCGTGATACGCTCTTTCTAAATCTTGCGAGCGAGTGCTTAGATACTGCGGATAAAACATGCTTACCGCGCCTTTATCGTCAAGCTTGATTGCACGCTGGATAGGAAAGCTAAATTCGCAAGCGGAAAATAAAAACTCACACTTATTATCTTGAAATTTCTCATAAGCCTCACGCAAAATCTCAGCCGTTAAAAGCGGAGCCGTAGCATAAAGGCAACAGACGTTTTTAAAATTTTCGCCCATTTTAAGGCAGGCGTCTTTGATAACCGCACCCGTCGTAGCAAAGTCGTCACTTAAATTCGCTTCTCGCATGAACGGCACTTTTGCGCCGAATTTGAGTGAAATTTCAGCTATGGCTTCATCATCCGTGCTTACGATTACCTCATCAAACACGCTAGAATCTAAAGCCGTTTTTATACTATGAGCGATCAGCGGTAAGCCTGCAAAATCCTTAATGTTTTTATGTTCGATTCGCTTACTTCCGCCTCTTGCGGGTATGACGCATAGGTTCATATATTGCACTTTGGATTTGCAAATTTGGCAAGTACGTCAAGCAGGGTGTCTGCGACAAATTTCGCATCATCCATGCTCATGCCTTGATGACACGGTAAGCTAAGCTCTGATTTATAAAAATCCTCTGTAACTTTTAGCTCGGTTTGCCCGTAAAGTTGCTTGTAAAAGCTAAATTGATAAGTAGGCTTATAATGTACCTGAACGCCCACTCCACGCTCGTGAAGCTCCGCAAAAATATCTTCTTTAGCACACCAAAGATTGCTAAAAAGCAAGATCGGATAAAGATGACGCGAGCTTTTTTTGTTTTCAGGGATTTTTATGAGGCTAAAATATGGATTTTTATCAAATCTTTCGTCGTAAAATTTAGCGATATTTTCACGAATTTCGATCATCTCGTCAAGTCTTTTAAGCTGATTTAACCCAAGCGCGCAAGCCACGTCGCTTAAGCGGTAGTTGTATCCAAGCACGCTCATATCGCTATTCCAAAGGTGAGTTTTGTTTATACCGTGTGAGCGGTAAAGCCTCGCAAGACGCGCTATCTCATCATCATTTGTGACAAGTGCCCCTCCTTCAAAAGTGGTGATCGGTTTAATCGCATGGAAGCTAAACACGCTTGCATCGGCGTGAATGCCTACCTTTGCGCCGTCTATCTCGCTTCCTAAAGCGTGTGAGGCATCATCAAGCACTTTTATGCCTTTTGCGCGCGCTATTTTCATGATTTCTATTATATTTACGCCGTTTCCGCCAAAATCAACAGGAGTTATGACCTTTGTCTTTGAGGTAATGAGCTCAGAAAGCTTGTTTTCGTTTATATTTCCGTCAAATTTTATATCGCAAAATTTCACTTTTGCACCGACCATAAGAGCCGCATTTGCCGTTGCTGCAAAGGTTAAAGGCGTAGTTATAACCTCATCGTTTTCCTTAACGCCAAGAGCAAGATATCCGACGTGAAGCGCCGAGGTAGCAGAGTTCATCACGATAGCATGCTTTACGCCCACGTATTCGCAAATCGCCGCTTCAAATTCGCTTACTTTGTTTCCGCCTGTTAAAAACTCGCCCCTCATAGCCTCGCAAACTGCCGCTATATCGCCTTCCGTGATCTGCTGCTTGCTGTAAGGTATCATCCTATCATCTCCAAAAGACCCTTTTTATCAAGCCAAATTTTATTTGTATTTGAGCTGTATTCAAACCCGTCTTCTACAAGCTTGCCTCTTTCGCCAAGCGCATTTGTCGAAAAGTCCTGTATAGTCGCAAACTGAATGGACGGGCTTATCACGTAGTGGTCGCTAAATTCATAAGTTAGATGCGCATCATCCTTGCCGACCATCACTTCGTGCATCTTTTCGCCCGGTCTTATACCGATGATTTTGACTTTAAGCTCGGGCGCAAGAGCCTTGGTAAGATCAAGCATAGTCATGGAAGGAATTTTAGGGATGAAAATTTCTCCACCCTTCATGCGTTCAAAATTTTTAAGGACGAAATTTACTCCTTGCTCAAGAGTAATCCAAAATCTCGTCATCTTTTCATGCGTCACGGGAAGCTCTTTCGCACCTTCTTCTATGAGTCTTTTAAACAGTGGCACAACCGAACCGCGTGAACCTACGACGTTGCCGTATCTTACGACGCTAAAGCGAGTTTTTTTGCTGCCTGCTATGTTGTTTGCCGCGACAAATAGCTTATCGCTTGCAAGCTTTGTAGCGCCGTATAAATTTACCGGGTTGCAAGCCTTGTCCGTTGATAGCGCGATCACTTTATCTACCCCGCAAGCAAAGGCGGCGTCTATGACGTTTTGAGCGCCGTTTACATTTGTTTTTATGCACTCCATCGGGTTGTATTCGGCTATGGGTACGTGCTTCATCGCTGCTGCATGGATCACATAATCAACTCCGTCCATAGCTGTCTTAAGCCTCTTTTCATCGCGCACGTCACCGATAAAATATCTCATTGCGGGATTTTTAAAAACTTGAGCCATTTCGTACTGCTTAAGCTCGTCTCTTGAGTAGATTATCAGCCGTTTTGGCTTAAAATTTTTAAGCAAAATTTCGGTGTATTTTTTGCCAAAACTGCCCGTTCCGCCGGTGATTAAAATATTTTTACCGTTAAACATCTTTATTTCCTAAAAAGTTTATTTTATAAAGCTTAAGCAAAATATATACCAAAATTTAGCTCATCTGGCAGTTTTTATCAGCTAAACCACACTTTTAGCTTAAATTTAAAACCTGATTTTAAAGCCAAAATTTACTTCAAAATCCTAGGCAGAGTGATGCCTTCTTGCGCTTGGTATTTGCCTTTTTTATCGGCATACGTCACTTCGCAAGGCTCATCACCCTCGATAAATAGTACCTGCGCGATACCTTCATTTGCATAAATTTTAGCCGGAAGCGGAGTCGTGTTTGAAATTTCAATCGTGATATGCCCCTTAAATCCGGGCTCAAAAGGCGTGACATTCACGATGATACCGCAGCGCGCGTAAGTGCTCTTGCCAAGACAAATTGCAAGCACGTTATCGGGCATATTAAAGTACTCAACCGTGCGAGCCAGCGCAAACGAATTTGGCGGAACTATGCAGACATCGCCCACAAAATCAACTACGTTTTTCTCGTCGAAATTTTTGGGATCAACTACAGTGCCGCCTATGTTTGTAAAAATTTTAAACTCATTTCCAACGCGTATATCATACCCATAGCTGCTAACGCCGTAACTAACGACACCTTTGCCTATCTGCTCTTCGCAAAAAGGCACGATCATTTTGTCATTTAAACTCTTTTCGCGTATCCATCTATCGCTTTTTAGACCCATTTATAGCTTCCTTTTTAGTTTCTTTGGATTTTATCACAACTTCTTTTAGCTATCGTTAAATTCGCTCTAACAAATCAAATTTTCCAGAGCTTCGCTTATGTTTTCATGCTCAAATTTAAACCCCTGCGCAAGCAAATTTGCAGGATAGACCTTCTGTCCTTCAAGCAGTATCACGGCTCCTTCGCCAAATTTAAGCTTGAGTGCGAAATTTGGCACTTTGAAAAAGGCTGGGCGGTTTAGCGCTTTGGCGAGTGATGCGGTAAAAATTTTATTTGTTACGGGATTTGGCGAAGATAGGTTGTAAACGCCCTCTTTTTGGCTGTTTATCACAAATTCATACGCTCTTGCAAGATCGTTTATGCTTATCCATGAAAATCCCTGCTTGCCATCTCCTAAAATCCCGCCAAGTCCAAATTTAAAAACAGGAAGCATTTTTTCTAACGCGCCGCCATTACCAAGCACTACACTAAGGCGAAATATCGCTGTTTTAACGCCAAATTCTTTTGCCTTATTTGCTTCGCTTTCCCACTCTTTGGCAAGTTTGCCTAAAAATCCCTCGTCGTATCTATCCGAGCTCTCGTCGTGCTCTTCTCCGCTTTTATATATGCCGACAGCCGAAGTTGAGATGAAAATTTTTGGCGGATTTTTTAGAAGGCTCATGGTTTTTACTAAATTTTTAGTTGTATTAATCCTGCTTGAATAAAGCTCTTTTTTATACTCCTCGCTCCATTTTTTAGAGATGTTTGCGCCTGCTAAATTTATGATGACATCGGCACCTTCAATGGCTTTTTTAAGCCCTTGCGTATCGTTATACAAAGCTCTTTTTATAGGCACTATCTCATGGCCTTTGCTTGCTAAAAATTTACTTACGTAACCGCCTACAAAACCGCTAAGTCCGTTTATAGCTATCTTCATATTTTTTCCTTTTTTTGTATTTTATCATCATTTGTGCGGGCCGGACGGATTTAAATTTTATAAAATATAAAAATGTATAAAATAGCTATAAAAATTTTAGAAAAATGCGTTTTAATTAGTATATAAGATTATATTTTATATTATCGCTGAATATTATTTTGATAAAAGGAAAAACAGAATGAAAAAGATAGCTCTTTTAAGTCTGGCTGCGGTTTTTGCGCTTGGCGCGGAAAATTTACTCGTAGGTGCCGGTGGCGGATATAAAAAGCCGGTTACCGCCGTTATAGAAAATCTTAAAAAAGAGGGCGTAAACGTAGAAGGTGCCTTTGCAAACATCAAGCAGATCACTATCCAAGCCGCAGAAGGCAAGATGGCTGTGATAGTGGGCGATGAGGCGTTTTTAAACAAAAGCGGACTTGAGATAAAGGGCTATGGGCGCCTAGGAAAAGGCACTTTAGCTCTTGTGACACCAAAGGGAAAAACCATAAACGACATCAAAGATATCGTGAAATTCGAGCGTATCGCGATGCCTGACGCTAAAAAAGCGATTTACGGTATCCGCACGACAGAATTTCTTAAAAACTCGAACTTAGAAAAAGACGTGAGCTCAAAAATGCTTGCAGTTGCTGGTGTGCCTCAAGTGGTAGCTTATGTGCTAAATAACGAAGTTGATGCAGGCTTTATCAACTCAACTGAAGCTGAAGCTAGAAGAGGCGAGTTTGGCTCGGTCATTTATGTGGACGAGAGCCTTTATAGCCCTGTTTTTATAAGCGCAGCCAAGCTTGCAGCGTGCGACAAACACGCAGACTGCGCTAAATTTATAGATGAGTTAAAGACCGAGCGTTCAAAGGAAATTTTTGCCAAATTTGGACTTAAGTGATCTTGCGAGCCTTAATTGGCTCGTTCATCCGCTTATCTTAAGCGCAAAGACGCTTTGTATAACTTTCATTTTCTTCGTATTTATCGGGCTTCCGATAGCTTATTTTTTAGCTTTTTACAAGGGCAAATTTAAAGCGGTTTTTGAAGCGGTTGTGATGTTTCCGCTTATATTTCCGCCTATTGCCACGGGCTTTTTGCTGCTTTATTTGCTGGGACGAAACTCATTTTTGGGTCAAACGCTAAATTTGCAGATAGTTTTTAGCTTTAGCGCTCTTGTTGTGGCTTCCTTTTTAGCAGGGCTTCCGCTTTTAGTTAAGCCCGTTGCAAGCGTGCTTGAGAGCTTTCCAAAGAGCCTCATTGAAGCGGGGCAGAGCCTTGGTAAAAATAAATTTGAAATCGCGCTTTTTATCATGATGCCAAACATCTTTAGAAGTGTTGTTTCAGCTCTTATCCTTGCGCTTGCAAGAGGACTCGGAGAGGTTGGTATCACTCTTATGCTTGGTGGCAATATCGTAGGCAAAACCGACACCATCTCGCTTGCTATCTTTAACGCCGTTTATGACGGAGAAAACGAACGTGCACTTATTTTAAGCTTGATTTTAGTAGTTTTGAGCCTGCTTATGTTTGGATTTATAAATTTTCTGGGACATAGAAAAAACTTTTAGTATTTTTTTGATACAATAAACTGCTATTTAAAAATTTATAGGAGAAGTTTATGAAAAAAGATGACATCAAAGAGTTGATCGAATTTTTCAACGAAATGGATATGAATAAGATCAAGATAAAAGATGGTGATTTTGAGATCGAACTTGAAAAATTTGCCGATTGTTGTGAGCTTCCTAAACCGACAGCCCCTGCCCCTGCCCCAGCCCCTACTCCTGTTAATGTCGTCGTAAGCTCGGAAGTGAAGCAAACATCAAGTGCTAAAGAGAGTATAAAATCGCCTATGGTAGGAACGTTTTATATGGCCCCAAGCCCGGGTGCGGCGCCTTTTGTGAAAGTGGGGCAAAAAGTAAGAAGAGGCGAAGTTATAGGCATTATTGAAGCTATGAAAATCATGAACGAGATTGAAGCGGAATTTGATTGTGTTATCACAGAGGCTCTAGTATCTGATGGACAACCTGTAGAATTTGGAATGTCTTTATTTGGAGTGGAGAAAATTTAATGGAGATCAAAAGAGTTTTAATCGCAAACCGCGGCGAAATAGCGTTAAGAGCCTTGCGAACAATCAAAGAGATGGGTAAAGAGGCGATCGTCGTTTACTCCACTGCTGATAGAGATGCACTTTACGTCAAATACGCTGATGCTGCTATTTGTATAGGAAATCCCAGATCAAGTGATAGCTATCTAAATATTCCCGCTATTATTTCCGCAGCCGAGATAAGCGAAGCTGATGCGATATTTCCCGGATATGGTTTTTTAAGCGAAAATCAAAATTTTGTTGAAATCTGCTCTCATCATAACCTTAAATTTATAGGCCCTAGCGTAGAGGCTATGGCTCTAATGAGCGATAAAAGTAAAGCAAAACAGATGATGCAAAGAGCGGGTGTGCCTGTAATACCTGGTTCTGACGGAGCCGTAGCTGATGTAAAAGCGGCTAAAGAGCTTGCTAAAAAAATCGGCTATCCTGTTATTTTAAAAGCTGCTGCAGGTGGTGGCGGACGCGGTATGCGTGTAGTAGAAAAAGAAGAGGATATAGAAAAAGCGTTTTGGTCTGCCGAGAGCGAAGCTATGAGTGCCTTTGGCGACGGGACAATGTATATGGAAAAATATATCTTAAATCCGCGCCATATCGAGGTTCAAGTAGTAGGCGATAGTCATGGAAACGTAATTCACATAGGTGAGAGAGACTGCTCTATGCAGCGTAGACATCAAAAATTGATCGAAGAGAGTCCAGCTATATTGCTTGACGATGATACTCGCTCTAGACTTCATGAGACAGCCATCAGAGCAGCTAAAGCGATAGGCTATGAGGGTGCTGGAACATTTGAATTTTTAGTGGATAAGGATCTGAATTTTTATTTCATCGAGATGAATACGCGCCTTCAAGTCGAACACTGCGTTAGCGAAATGGTAAGTGGAATAGATATTATAGAGCTTATGATAAGGGTTGCCGAGGGTGGTGTTTTACCAAATCAGGACAGTATAAAGCTAAAAGGACACTCTATAGAGTGTAGAATCACTGCCGAAGATCCAAACAGTTTCACTCCTTGCCCAGGAAAAATAACAAAATATGTCTGCCCGGGCGGAAGAAATGTGCGCATGGATAGCCACATCTATCAAGATTACTCTATACCTCCTTTTTATGATAGCATGATAGGTAAGCTTATAGTGTGGGATGAGGATAGAAATAAAGCGATTCACAAGATGAGAGTTGCGCTTGAGCAGCTTGTTATACAAGGTATAAAGACTACTCGAGATTTTCATCTAACAATGATGGAAAACAAAGACTTTATTAATAACAATTACGACACAAACTACCTGTCAAGACATTAAAATTTTGGCAGAGTTTTATACTCTGCCAAAGTAGCTTCTCATATGCATTTCAGCTCAATTTATAAAATCTAAAGGAGAATTTATGAAAAAATACACTCTTATCACAGGTGCTAGCTCCGGTATAGGCCTTGAAGCGGCAAAGGCATTTGCAAGGCGTGGTGAAAATTTGATTTTGATAGCCAGGAGAGCTCAAAGACTAGAGAGCTTAAGAAACGAGATTTTAAAATTTGCTCCTACAATCGATATAATCATTAAAATTTGCGATCTTTCAAAGATGGAAAATGTATATAAAATTTATGATGAGTTAAAAATTTATGAGATTAAAACATGGATAAATAATGCCGGTTTTGGTGATGGCACACTTATAGGTAGCCAAAATTTAGAGAAAACAGAGCAGATGCTTGATCTAAATATCAAAGCTCTTACTATATTTTCAACTCTTTTCGTAAGGGATTATCAAAGCATTGACGGCACTCAGCTTATAAATGTATCCTCCGCTTGCGGATATAGCATGGTAGATAGCTTTGGGGTATATTGTGCGACTAAATTTTATGTAAGTGCATTTACTGAAGCGCTTTATAGGCAGCTTAAATCAAATAATGCAAAAATGAGTGCTAAAATTTTAGCTCCTGCAACGACACAGAGCGAATTTAAGCAAGTTGCTATAGATGCCGATGAGTATGACTATGCTAAAAATTACAAAAACTATCACACAAGCGAGCAGATGGCAGGATTTTTACTAAAACTGTATGATAGTGATAAGTGTGTAGGCTGGGTAGATAGAAAGAGCTTTGATTTTATCTTAAAAGACCCTATTTTTGATCACGTAACAAAGGTTAATATATCATAATAAGCAAGCGCGCAATAAACGCTTGCTTATTTATCTTAGATATTTTATATCGGCTTTTGCTCTTAGCTTATTAAAATATTCGGTCACTACGCGGTCTTGTTCAAAATTATAGATAGTTGACATGACCTCGTTTTGAATATCTTGAAAATTTGGTAGAACTTCGCCTGATTTTAAATTTACTAAAAACATCTCAAATCCACTAGGAGTTTGGAAAATTTGAGTAAAAGAACCGTTTGGAGTTCTATTTAAAACAGCTCTTAGCTGAGGCGGTAATTGTTCACTTTTTAGTTCCAAATTCTCTGTATTTACCTCTTGGCGCATGCTCATAGGAGATGCTTGTATCATCTCTAAAGAGTCTCTGCTTTGAGCTATGTATCTAGTCATTTTTATCTGGTTAAATTGTAAAAACATCTGCGGGTTTTGCTCAAAATAGGCCTTTGCAGCCTCCGGAGTAACGTTAATTCTGGCATCTTTAAAGATATTTTGATAGAGCTTTTCTTGCTTTATTCCTTTTGCTACGTCTTCTTTAAATTTCGCATAATCCACTCCTTGCGAGATTATGGTATTTCTTAGTTGCGATACGTTTAGCCCGCTTTCTTGAGCGATTTTTTTTATTTTTTCACTAATTTCAAAGTCGTTTGCTTCTATTTTAAGTGCTTTTATCTGAGCTTTTTCAAGCCTATCCTTAATCAGAAAATTTAAAGCATTTCTCTCGTCCGTTTTTAGAATTTGTGAAGTTTTATATAGCTCATGAAGGGTTATAGGCTCGTTTTCAACTACTGCCGCAATGCCATTTACCATCTGGGCGAAGGCAAAATTTAAGCTCAATAAAAAAGCTACAAAAAAGATCTTTTTTGACATATGAAACCTTTGTTTAAGTCTAAAATAAATATAATTGCTGGCATTATAACATTTTAATATTTAAGTTAGATAAGGCAAAATTATGATAGTTACAAGATTTGCCCCCTCGCCTACGGGATACCTGCATATCGGAGGGCTTAGAACAGCGCTTTATAGTTATTTGTATGCTAGAAAAAATGGCGGCAAATTTTTACTCCGCATAGAAGATACCGATTTAAAAAGAAACTCGCAAGAGGCTACAATCGCGATCAAAGAAGCGTTTGATTGGTGCAACTTAGATCACGATGGTGAAGTTACCTACCAATCCAAAAGATTTGACGTATATAAGGCTTTCGTGCAAAAGCTTCTAGACTCAGGGCATGCTTATAAATGTTATATGAGCAAGAGTGAGCTTGACGAGCTACGTGCTCAGCAAGAGGCAAGAAAAGAAAGACCTAAGTATGATAATAGATATCGCGATTTTAAGGGCGCTCCGCCTGAGGGTATAGATCCTGTTATACGTATTAAAGCTCCGCTTGATGGTGAGATTTTAATAAATGACGGTATAAAAGGCGAGGTTAAATTTAGGGTTGAAGATATACTAGATGACTTTATAATTGCTAGAAGTGATGGCACTCCTACTTATAATTTTACAGTTGTAGTTGATGACGCGCTCATGGGTGTAACTCATGTAATAAGAGGCGATGATCATCTATCTAATACTCCAAAACAGATAGTTTTATACGATGCGCTTGGATTTGAGAAACCAAAATTCTTTCATGTGGCTATGATAAACGGCGAAGACGGCAAAAAACTAAGCAAACGTCACGGTGCAACTGATGTAATGGAGTATAAACGTATGGGCTATCTGCCTGAAGCGCTTTTAAATTTCCTTGTGCGTCTTGGATGGAGCCACGGCGATGATGAAATTTTTAGCATGGAGGATATGTTAAAATATTTTGATCCGCATGATATAAACAAGAGCTCAAGTACATATAATGCTCAAAAACTGGACTGGCTAAATGCCCATTATATCAAGACCTTGCCTTATGATAGACTTGCAAAAGAGATGATGGAATTTGGGGTTGATTTTAAATCCATGCCAAAGGGCGAAGTGCTTTTAAACTCGCTTCGTGAACGCTCGAAAACTTTGGTTGAGATGAGCGATAGTGCAAGAGTGATAATAAATACTCCTAAGGTTTATGACGAGAAAGCTTATGCTAAATTTATTAACGAAACAAGCTTGAAAATTTTGGCTAAATTTAGTGAAATTTTAAATGAAAATTTGGATGCCAAGGGATATGAAGAGCTTACTAATAAATTTCTTGAAGCAAATGGAATTAAGCTAAAAGATCTAGCTCAAGCGCTAAGGGTCAGTTTAACTGGTTCAAGCGTATCACCATCGATTTTTGAAGTGCTTGAAGTGCTTGGAAGCGATGAGGTTAAAAATAGAATAAAAAACATAATAAAGGAATAAAAATGGCGCACGTAACAAAAGAAGAATCGCTTGATTATCATATAGGTGGAAAGATAGAGATAAAGGTAAAGACTCCTTGCGCGACAGCAGAGGATCTATCTAAGGCCTATACACCGGGTGTTGCAGAGCCTTGCAAAGAGATAAGTAAAGATAACGAACTTGCGTATAAATACACAAATAAGGCTAATTTAGTTGCTGTTATTACTGATGGTACAGCTGTTTTAGGACTAGGCGATATCGGAGCGGTAGCTGGCAAACCAGTAATGGAAGGCAAGTCTGTTTTATTTAAAAAATTTGCAAACGTAGATGCTTTTGATATCGAGATAGACGAGAAAGATCCTGAGAAGATAGTTGAAATTTGTAAAGCTATAGCCCCTACTTTCGGTGGTATCAATTTAGAAGATATCAAAGCCCCTAAATGCTTTGAAATAGAAAGAAAACTTCAAGAAGCTGTAGATATCCCTGTAATGCATGATGATCAGCACGGAACAGCCATGATAACTAGTGCAGGGCTTATTAATGCGATTGAAATTTCAGGTAAAGATATAACAAAGATAAAGATCGTGGTAAGCGGTTCAGGAGCCGCCGGTATAGCATGCGCCAGAATGTATAGGCTGCTTGGTGCTAAAAATATAGTTATGGTAGATAGCAAGGGTGTGCTTCATAACGAAAGAGACGATTTAACGACTGAAAAATTGGAATTCGCAGTAAATACGACCGATAGAACTCTAGGCGATGCCATGAGGGGTGCTGATATGTTTTTAGGTCTTAGTAAGCCGGGAGTTTTAACTAAAGAGATGGTAAAAACAATGAATCCTGAACCTATAATCTTCGCACTTGCAAATCCTACGCCTGAAATCTTCCCTGAAGAGGTTAAAGAGGTAAGAGATGATGTAATGATGGGAACTGGTAGAAGTGATTATCCAAACCAAGTAAATAACGTACTTGGCTTTCCTTTTATTTTCCGTGGAGCACTTGATGTCAGAGCTAAAAAGATAACCGAAAATATGAAAATGGCTGCGGCAAAAGCTCTTGCAAGATTAGCTAAAGAGCCTGTGCCTGCCGAAGTTTGCAAGGCTTTTGGAGTAGATGAGCTAAAATTTGGCAAAGACTACATTATACCAAAGCCTTTTGATAAGCGCGTGCTTACAGCCGTAGCTCCGGCAGTAGCGCAAGCTGCAGTAGAAGACGGGGTAGCTAGAGTAAATGATTTTGATATAAAAGCTTATATAGAAAAACTTGAAAAGGGCTTTTGATGGAAAACATCAAGTTGATTTCTCACCCCTTAATAGAGCATAAATTAGCGATTTTAAGGGATAAAAACACAGAGCCTTTTCAGTTTAGAATGCTGGTTGACGAGATAAGCTATTTGATGATTTTTGAAGCGACCAGAGACCTGAAATTGCGCGATGTATCCGTAGCAACTCCGGTTGCAAATACGACAGCTAAAAAGCTTGCTACTAAAATTATGATATGCCCTATTTTAAGGGCGGCTCTTGGTATGCTTGATAGCGTATTTAAGATAATTCCTGATGCTAGTGTCGGTTTTTTGGGTTTTCAAAGAAATGAAAAAACCGCCGAAGCTGAGTTTTTTTATGCAAAACTCCCTCAAGATGCGACAAATAGAACCGCTATTATAATAGATCCTATGTTTGCCACAGGTGGAACAGCCATAGATGCTGTTAAATTCCTAAAACAAAACGGAGTGGAAAATATTAAATTTATATCTATTATCGCAGCTCCTGAGGGACTAAAGAGATTTAGTGAAATTTATCCTGATATAGAGGTTTATACGGCAGCGATAGATGAGAAACTTAACGAGAAAAACTATATAGTTCCGGGTCTTGGTGATGCGGGCGATAGAGTTTTTAATACACTATAAAGGAAGTCATAATATGAAAAAATATTTTACCTGTTTACTCTTAATCTTTTTTATGTTCGGTTGTGCCACAACTTCCGAGCCAAAAATCTCAAAAAATGTAGAGACTAAAGAGTATTCAAGCATGCTATATGCTATGAAAATAACTAGCGATGACGGTTGGCAGACCGCCTCTATGATAGATAGTGATGATAGGTCATATAGCTTAAAAAGGCAAAAAAGTGCTACGGGAATTTTACTGAAAGACAGTAAAATTAGTGTCCATATAAAGGGGAAATTCGCTCTTTTCCAAAGTGAAGAGGGAGAGATGGTTATCTTAGAAGAGCCTAAATAGCCTTTTATATTATGAAATAAATTTATAGGAATAGGTATGAAATCTGTTGTGATTATGTCGCATCCTTATTATAAAAATTCTAGGATAAACAAGGCTCTTTTTGAAGTAGCCAAAGGCATTAATAATGTAGAAACAAGACATCTAGAAGAGCTTTATGGTTATGATACAAGCAAGATTGATGTGGGAGTTGAACAAAAAATCCTTGAAAGTGCAGATAGAATAGTATTTCAATTTCCAATGTTTTGGTTAAATGTCCCTGCTATGTTAAAAGCATATATTGATGAAGTTTTTACTTATGGATGGGCTTACGGAAGCACCGGAGATAAGCTTAAGAATAAAGATTTTTACGTAGCTGTTAGTCTTGGAAGCTCTGAATCTGAATACTCAAAAGAGGGCAAAATAAAGTTTAGTTTAGATGAAATTTTACTTCCTCTGAAAATAACTGCAGGTTACTGCGGGATGAATTTTAAGGATATATTTGTAAGTGGAGGAGTTTATCGCATGAATGACGATGACATCGCAAATTGCTCTCAAAGATATATAGAACTATTTAAGGATAAGCAAATTTGATATGCCAGAGTTTCTTATCCTCTTAAATTAGGAAGTATTTTGATATTTGGTAAGATTGACTATCTTAACTTGCTTCCTTTTCATATATTTTTAAAACGCTCCACTTTAACAAGTTACTCTAAAAAAACAATCGAGTTTAAAAAGGGTGTTCCAAGTAAGCTAAATAAAGACTTGCGTGTACGCCGTATAGATGCTGCAGTGGTTTCTAGTGTGGAAAGTTTTAAAAAACGATATAAAAAGCTAAATTTCGGAATTGTCGCAAAAGATGAGGTAAAAAGCGTCTTAGTCCGTAAAAATTCTATTTCAAAGTCCGATCCCGCTTCTGCTTCATCAAATTTATTGGCTAAAATTTTAGACATAAAAGGCGAGATTATTATAGGAGATAGGGCGTTAAAAGCATATCTAAATGAAGGTCGAGATAAATTTTATGATTTGTCTAAAGAGTGGAAAGGGCGCACAAATTTGCCATTTGTTTTCGGCCGATTTTCTTGCACAAAAGATTATCAACTTTATAAAAATTTATCTCAAAATTTTCTAAAACAAAACATCAAAATACCAAACTATATATTAAAGCAGTATGCTGATAGCAGAGGTATTAAAGGCGAAGATATCAGATGGTATTTGAAATTTATAAGCTACAAGATAGATAAAAAAGAGCAAAAAGCACTTAAAATATTTTCTAAAGAGGCTAGATTACTCAAATTTAAGCGCCAAATCGCTTAAATTTGAGATAAACTGCTTAGAGCTCATCTTGAATAACAGGAGTAAACTCTTCCCATCTAAGCTTTGTTTTTGCTGTTGGCATCTTGCTTTGGAACGGCTCTTTTTTCATAGATGCTACGGCAACGCTATCGCCTTCGGGTTTAACAGGCGCTTCAACTGCCAATAAAACTCTATCGATTTGTATTAAAATCTCCACTAGCTTAGCGTAAGAGTTGAAAAAATTTGCACTTTTATGCTTTTGCAAAAGTGAAGCAAACTCATCTGAAAAGTTATTTACAACCTCTTTAAATAGTTTTTCGCTAATGTTTTTCGCACCATTAATCTCGTCGTTTAAAAATGTAGCCATAATGAGAAATACAAATCCAATAAAATCTTCACTATCTTTGCAAATCTCACTATTGCGGCGATAAGGACTGAGTTTCAGGCACTCTATGGTTCTAAGTCTAGCTGCGCCGTCATCTCTTCCGTCCTCGTAAAATGAGGCGTTAAGAGGTATGTTTGAGTAGGCGAGATCAAATAAAACCTCGTTTTGTTCTTTTAAAAAAGCATCAAAATCAAATGCTTGTAAATTTTTAAACGCCTGATCCATCTCTTCTGTTAATGGATTTTGCGCTAAATACTCAAGTTGACTCTTCCATATTTTAAATTTCTCATCATTTTCATGGAAAAATAGAGGAAACGATAAAAATTCATAAAGGTATGCCCTTGCTTTTGTTATATTTTTATCCATTTAATATATCCTTGTGCATAGCTTCGATTTGTGCTTTTACCATTACTTTTGCCTTGCAATCGGAGCAGCAATATAGAGTTTTTAGCTTAACCGGATCGTTTGCAAATTTAGGCGACATAATCGCAGCGATTTTTTCGACAGCCTTTTTGGTTGCAAATTCTTTGCCGCACTCTATACATGCGAACAATTCATCTTTTGCAAGTTCGTTGTATACGAAGTATTCAGGCTTAAGTTCTATTTGACCTCGTTTTAATACTATCGTATCTTTCTCCGCACAACTTAACTCGCAATATCCGCAGTTGGTGCAAATGCTTGGGTTAAACATTATCGAGTTTGTTTTACTATCTGCTACTAACGCGCTTACGTTACAAGCTCCAACACAGCTTAGACATAGAGTGCAGCTATCGCGGTTTATCTCTACTGTTCCGTAGCTGATATTTTCTCCGGTTTTTACTACTCCTAAATTTTCGCCTCCGACAAACCACTCTAAGCGTTTTGCGAAAATTTCGCGCTTAGGTATAGCGTATTCACTCATTGAATGCTGCGAGCCATCTATTAAAGAGGCTCTTTGTAAAGCATCTTTTAGTTCGCTTTCATTCATCGCTACCTCAATTGCCTGGCGGTTAAATTTGATGTTATAAATTTGATTTACGATTAAGATTGCATCTTTTGTGCCTTTACTTGCAAAGTCCGTATAAAAGATCACGCTAGAGCCACTCTCTTGCAAAAGAGTCATAAAGTGAGATTCATGAAGCCATTTTTCTCCCTCTATTGCAAATGGAAGCACATTTTGAGGTAGCTTTAGACTTAATTTTTCTAAATTCATTTTCTTTGGAATTATAAGCGGAATTTTACCTTTGTACATCTTTGCGGTATCTACAAACGAATTTCTAGGCATATGCGAATAATCAAGCGCTCCGCTAGGGCATACGCTAATACATCCCCCACAGCCCAAACAGTCTATATGAGAGAATACAAGGTGTTTTGTCTCATCTTCTTTTAGTATCGCTACCGTAGGGCATACTTCTGCACATCTGCCGCAAATTTCTTGTCTGCGCTCATGGTATTGACAGATTGTGGAGTCATAGCTTATATGGGTTTTGTATTTAAAACTTGGACTTTTTTCGTTTAGTAAATTTAAAGCATCTTCATCGCTCATATTAGCTATTTCATAACAGCCACTCTGTTTTAACATATAATCTCTTGCGTTTTCAACGAGTAAAAAGTCGCAATCTATCTCGAATTCATCGTTTGCGCGAAGCACTATGACACTTAGTTCGCCGGCTGCGCCATATAGAAATTTTACTTCAAAGTGAGTAAGCTCAATAACTTTAAATCCGTTTTCTTTAAGTAGATTGGCTAAATTTTCACGTCCTACGTTGCTTACCAATACTACGTTTTTACCGACTGTTTTTTCGTGATCCACATCTCTGGCCAAGTCAAATGCATTGGCTCTAGCCTCATATAGTAAGAGTGTATTTTTAGCCTTATCAAGCACGCTATCTTCGCTATTTTTTAAGTAAAAATTTATCTCGTTGGCTACTACATTCGCCTTTAGTTTTGGCGAATTTGATACAAGGTATTCGCCCTCTTTTGATATATCAATCTGCTCATTTAGCATAATGGTATCGTCAAAATCGTTATAAAAGCCAAATTCTTTCATTTTTTGTTCTCCCATTATCAAAAACTACTGCATTTTATTATTTATGCCATTAATAGGTACTGAATTTTTTAATCTATTTTTTATATTAAAGCTAAAGATTGTTTTAGTTTATGATACAATTTGTGCAGTAAAACAAAATTACTTGGAGAGTGCTTTATGAGCGAATTTAAGAAGCTTCCGCAGATTGATAAGATATTAAAATGTCCAGAGTTTAAAGATAAAATTTCGTCTTTTGTAACCGAGATTGCAAGAGATGAGATAGAGTTTCAAAGAGCTCAAATTTCACTTGGTAAGCCATGCGCTGAATTTGAAAAAATTATAAAAAATATCCTAAAAAGATATGAAAAATTTCAAAGATCATCACTTCAAAAAGTGATAAATGCAACTGGTGTCATAGTGCATACAAACCTTGGAAGAAGCGTTATAGATCAAGAAATTTTAAATAGAGCCAAAGATATTATCTGCTCATATTCAAATTTAGAATATAGCCTTGATAAAGGTGCTAGATCTAATCGTTATGACTATGTCGGATCACTTTTGGCAAATTTATTTGGTTTTGAAGATGCTATTGTAGTAAACAACAACGCAAGTGCGGTATTTTTGGTGCTAAATACCTTTGCAAAAAATGGCGAAGCCATTATCAGTAGGGGCGAACTGGTCGAAATCGGAGGCGGTTTTAGAGTGCCTGAAGTGATGCTAAATTCGGGAGCAATTTTAAAAGAGATAGGCACTACCAACAAGACAAATATAGATGATTACAAGAGCGCTATCGGTGAAAATTCCAAAATGATTTTAAAAGTGCATCGCTCAAATTTTGATATTGTAGGCTTTAGCAAAGAAGTTGATATGAGCGAGCTTTCAAATTTGGCTAGAAAGCATGATATATTGGATTATTACGATCTTGGAAGCGGATATATAGGGAGTTTGCCTTATGGGCTTGAGCATAAAGAGATTAGTTTGGCAAGCCTGGCTAAAAATGGCGTCTCGCTTGTTAGTTTTAGTGGAGATAAGCTCTTTGGCTCTGTGCAGTGCGGAATAATTTTAGGCAAAAAAGAGCTGGTAGAAAAGCTTAAGAAAAACCAACTTTTACGAATGCTTCGCGTAGATAAGGTGATAATTTCAATTTTAAGCGAGAGTGTAAAGGCGTATATAAACCGTGAATTTGAGCTTATAACCACTTTAAAATATCTTTATAAAAGCATTGACGAGCTTAAAGAGTTGGCGAATAAAATCAATGAAAATTTAAAATCCCCACTAAAAGTAGTAGATACTAAGACCTTTGTAGGCGGAGGAACTATGCCAAACAAGGCTATTCCTAGTGTGGCTTTGGCTTTAAGCGGTGATGCAAATTTCAACGAATTAAAATTTAGAAAGAAGAATGTAATAGGTCGTATCGAAAATGGAGAATTTTTACTTGATTTAAGAAGTGTTTTGGATAGCGATTTAAAGGAGCTTATAGAAGCGATAAACGAGATAGGAGAAGCGAATGAATAGCTTGATAATAGGAACAGCCGGACATATAGATCATGGTAAGACAGCTCTTATAAAGGAGCTAAACGGCTTTGAAGGAGATGGACTTGAAGAGGAGAAGAAGCGTGGCATCACGATAGATCTTAGCTTCTCAAATTTAAGCAGAGGCGATTCTAATATCGCTTTTATCGATGTGCCTGGCCATGAAAGCCTGGTTAAAACCATGATAAGTGGCGCATATGGATTTGATGCATGCTTATTTGTTGTAGCGGCGGATGACGGGCTTATGCCTCAAAGTTTAGAACATTTACAAATTTTAAATTTACTTAGCGTAAAGTCTTTGATAGTTGCGATAACAAAGAGTGATTTGGTTTCTAAAGAGCTTTTAGACCAAAGAGAGAATGAGATAAGAGAGGCTATAAAAAGCTATCAAAATCTTGAAATTTTAGAAATTTTTAGAGTCAGTATAAAAGACAAATCCAGTATTGACGAGCTTAGAAACTATCTTTTTACTTTACAAGCTAAAAAACTTAGCGAAGACGGTGTTTTTCGCTACTACATAGATAGGGTCTTTAGTGTAAAGGGTATCGGAAATGTCGTAACCGGAACCGTGATAGAAGGAAGCGTTAGAAAAAATGAGAAGCTATTTAACTACGGTGCAAACAAAGAGGTGCAGGTAAGAAGCGTTCAGATCCACGATCGTTTCGTAGATATGGCTCATCAAAGCAACCGTGTGGCATTAAATTTAACCGGAATTGAACTAAGCGAGCTTAAAAAGGGTCAGTTGCTAAGTAAAAAGGGATTTTTTAGAGGCTTTAAAGAGACTGATTGTATAGTAATTGCAAAAAATTTAATACATAATGAAAGCGTTACTTTTTGCGTGGGAGCTAGATCAATTAGCGCTAAAGTGCTGATTTTAACTCAGAAAAACGATAGCTATTTCGTGACATTTAAATTTGATAAGGATATGTTTTTAAAATTTGATGAACCTTTTGTTTTGATAGCCAATTCTCGTGTGATAGGCGGCGGAAGGGTCTTAAATCCGATAAACGAACCGCTTAAAAAACAATTGAAAATCGAGTTTTTAAATTTCTTGCTCAAAAAGGACTTTGTAAACGCATTTAATATACTTAAAAATTCGCATAAAAATGGCTTTGGTATCATATCTTCGTATCAAAGATTCGGTCTTAATCATGAAGAGGCTTTAAAAGTAGCAAGGCAAATTCCAAATTCATACGTAGATGAAAACGCTCTAAACATCTATGATTTAAGTGCCATAGATAGGGTAAAAGCAGTAATAAAATTTATGATAGAAAAAAATCAATATGCGATATTTTCAGCTACATCAGTGGCTTTAAAGCTAAATTGGGCAAGCGAGGAGCTGTGCCAAAGGGCTATAGATGAGCTAAAAAGTGCGAATCTGATAGCTCAAAATGATGGCGTATATACAAAGATAGGCATTGATATAACGGAACTAAAGGTAAAGATAGAGGAGAGAATTTATAAAATTTTAGAGAGTGCAAATTTGGCTCCAGATGCACCTTATAATATCTATGATGAGCTTGAGATAGATAGGATCACAGGAGATAATGCGCTTAAAAAACTAACCGGAATAAGCCGAGTGGTAAGGCTGGCGCACAATCTTTTTGTAACTACAAAAGCTTTAAACGAGGCTTGCAAAAGACTAAGAGAGATTATCAAAAAAGAGGGTTTTGTAAATGTGACAAATGCAAAAGAGCATCTAAATTTGAGCAGAAAATATGTAATAGCCTATCTTGAATATTTAGATACTATGCCGGATATTATTAAAAAGGGCAACGATAGAGTTATCAAAAAGTGATTGCATATCCGTTTAAAAAAAATTATTATAATCCTCGAAATTTTAACAAGAAGGTAAAAAATGAAAAAAATTGTTGTAGCCTCTTTGGTTGCTGCTAGTGCGGTTTTTGGTGCGAGCGATGTTCAGATAAAGGATTTTTATAACGCTATGATAGGCGGAAAACAAGGCGTAAGTATTACAGTAAGCGATCGCCAAAAAGTATCTGATAAATCAGATATAGAGGTAGTTACCGTAACTATAAGTGATGGCAAAAACTCTCAGCATGATGTAGTATTTACAAAAGGTGATTTTTTATTTCCTGAAATTTTCGATCTAAAAGAGCACAAATCATACTCTAGAGATTTCCAACAAAAGATAACTGTTAAAAATTTAGCCGCAGTTTATAATAAAGAGGATAAGAAAAATATCATCTCCTTAGGAAATGACAGCAAAAAGCCTACTATAGTAGTTTTTTCGGATCCAGAGTGTCCATACTGTAGGGCCGAACTTGATAAGATAGAGGGTACTTTAAAAGAGTCTAATGTGCAAATCATACTAACTCCAGTGCATGATACAACAGCTCTTCAAAAGAGTTTCTTGGTATATAAAGATACGGCAGCCGCAAAGAGCGATAGTGAAAAGATAAAGGCTCTAAGAAAATACTTTGCGCCTGATTATACGGTAGATCAAAAAGCTGTAAGCGAGGATGATGTTAAAAAAATGGATGAGCTTCGCACTAAATATCTTGCTGCAGGCGTTAGAAGCGTACCGTTCATAATCAATCTGGAAGATCTTAAAAAATAAAAAACTAAATTTATAAGGCTTTGATTTTTTCAAAGCCTTTGTATCCATTTAATCGTAAATCAATTTCAGCTGCCAATAAATTTAATAAAAACATCCGATAAACTATTTTTAAAATTTATTTCTATTCCTATAATTATTTTTTTATATTTTTAAATATATTTTAAGAATAATACTTAATACAACTTCTTTACTATTTATAATTATAAGATATGCTAAATTTGCATAAAAAGTTTTTTAGGGCTTTTGCTGCGAAAAACTTTTTATTTGGAGATATTTTTATATAGAAATATGCTAAATTTGAATGTTATATTTTGCTTTTAAATTCTTTAATGAAAGGAGAGGGAAATGGAGGGATCAAGACGAGAATTTCTTAAAAAATCCCTAAAGATAGGGGCTGTTGGAGCAGGTGTAGTTGCTACTTCAGTTGCTATCGCTAGTACCGGTGGTAGTCTAAGATCAGACTCTAATGGTGTAGTTGTAGGAAAATCAAATAAAAAAGAGGTGCTCTATAAAACGAGCAAAGAATGGGAATATTACTATAAGATCGCTTATTAAGGGAGAAAACTATGAGTGATGCACGTATAGGAAGACGCTCTTTCCTTAAGCTTGCAGCCCTTGGAGCGGGCAGCACTGTAGCTTTCGGAAAGAACGAAACAATAAGAGGGGTCACCAATGAGGAGATTAAAAATCCTTTTGAGGGCTCAAAGAGGGTTAGAACAATTTGTTCGATCTGCTCGGCCGGCTGTGGTATAGAAGCAGAGGTTAAAGATGGGGTTTGGATACGCCAAGATATGGCTATGTATCACCCGATATCACAAGGTAGCCACTGCTGCAAAGGAATCGATCAGATCGATCTTACAAAGAGTAAACAACGCATCAAATATCCGATGAAGAAAGTTAACGGCAAATGGGAGCGCATTAGCTGGGAGACAGCTGTTAACGAAATCGGCGATAAGATGCTTGAAATTCGTAAAAAACATGGACCTGACTGTGTTGAGTTTTTAGGTTCGGCAAAATTTAGCAACGAGCAATCTTTCTATTTTAGAAAATTTGCGGCATTTTGGGGCACAAACAATATAGATCACGTTGCACGTATTTGACACAGCGCATCAGTCGCCGGAGCGGCGAATACTTGGGGTTATGGCGCTATGACAAACCACTTTGGAGATATTGCAGCGAATTCTAAGGCTATTATGGTTGTAGGAGCAAATTCTGCCGTTGCAAATCCTGTTGGAGGCATGAAGCACTTCCTTCAAGCTAAAGATAGAAATAATGCAAAATTAATAGTTGTTGATCCGATCTTTACTAAAACAGCTGCCAAAGCCGATCACTATGTGAGAGTAAGACCGGGAACCGATATAGCGTTTGCTTACGGTATGCTACATCTTATATTTAAAAACGGATGGGAAGATAAAGAGTATATAGGCGATAGAACTTACGGAATAGATGAAATTCGCAAAGAGGCCGAACACTGGACACCTGAGGTTGTTGAAGACGTTACGGGAGTGCCGGCTGATCAGCTAATCCAGGTAACTAGAATCTTTGCTACTACAAAACCTGCCGCTGTTGCTTGGTCTTTAGGACTTACACAACACTCAATAGGTAGTTCTAAT
Source organism: Campylobacter sp. RM16187 (assembly GCF_025319965.1). Lineage (NCBI taxonomy): Bacteria > Pseudomonadati > Campylobacterota > Epsilonproteobacteria > Campylobacterales > Campylobacteraceae > Campylobacter > Campylobacter sp. RM16187. Next base: position 1,810,792 of record NZ_CP012549.1, on the reverse strand, counting down.
ACGAGAATTTTCCCTATTCTTCAATTAGTGCTTGGTAACGCAGGAAAATCTGGCGGCGGATGTCAAATCATTCGTGGACATGACAACGTTCAAGGTGCTACAGATATGGGTAATTTGGCGGATTCTCTTCCTACATATTATGGTCTTGGAGATGCGGCTTGGAAGCACTTCTGTAAAGGTTGGGGCGTAGAATTTGATGATTTCGTAAAACGCTTTGCGGTATCTACCAAAGAGCCTAAGCAAGGCGGCGCTCCTGTTAAAGGAACGAAATTTGAGGAGTACTTCTATCACGATCCTAAAAACCCTGAAGATAGAAACTGGAGAAATGAAAAAGGTTGGTCGCTATCTAAATGGTGGCAAGGTGTTTTAAAAGAGGAAGATACCTTTACAAGCGGCGAGCTAAAAGTTCTTTGGGTTCAAGGAACGGGAATTACCTCTATGGCTCACCTATCTAAAATTCAAGAGGCTATCGATAAACTAGATATGCTTGTTATAGCAGAGCCTTTTGTAAACGAAGTTGCTATTCTTAGTGATAGAAAAGATGGAATTTACATCCTTCCTGTTGCGACTCAGTTTGAAAACGAAGGTATAGTTGTTGCGACTAACCGTGCTGCGCAATGGAGAACAAAGGTTGTAGATCCGCTATACGAGAGTAAGCCAGACCAAGAGGTTATGTTTGAATTTGCAAAAAAATGGGGATTTTATGATGAGTATACAAAATCTCTTAGAATGAATGATAATCTTGAGGTGGTAAAAGATAGCTTTATATGGCCTGACGATGCTACAAGAGAGCTTGCTAGAATGGGGCAATCTATCGGCCTTCAGGGTTGGCAGCCTGAAAGATTAAGAAAACATCAACAAAACTGGGAGAATTTCGACCCTGATACCTTGATAGGTATAGGCGGAGAAGTTAAGGGCGAGTATTACAGCTTGCCGTGGCCATGTTGGGATAAGCAACATCCTGGAACACCAATACTTTACGACCTAAGTAAGCCTTATGTAGAGGGCGGATGCGGATTTAGAAATCGCTTTGGTTTAGAGCATAATGGGGTTAGTCAAATAGCTTCTGAAGCTGTTCAGTTAAAGGGTTCTAAGGTAAAAGGCGGATATCCTCAAATTACAAAAGAGAATATCGAAACAGTTCTTGGCATCACTCTAACAGAGGAAGAAAAATCTAAGATGGGTGCCAACTGGATGATGGATTATAGCGGTATTATTAATCAAAAATGCCGTGAGGCAGGCGTTGCTCCATTTGGTAATGCAAGAGCGCGTGCATTTGTATGGGAATTTATCGATAAAATTCCAAAACATCGCGAGCCTCTACACTCGCCAAGATGGGATTTGGTTCAAAAATATCCTGCTATTGATGATCAAAAGAAGAATTTCCGTGTTGCGGTTAAATTTAAATCAGAACAACAAGAGCAAGATTGGAGCAAGAACTTCCCAACTATTATCAGCTCAATGCGCCTAGTAAACTTGAGCGGTGCCGGAATGCTAGAGAGAACAAGTAAATATCTAGCGGCTATTACGCCTGAGATGTTTGCCTATGTTAATCCGGAGCTAGCTCTTAAATATGGTATCCAAGATAAGGATATGATGTGGATTCATTCGCCTCAAGGCACAAAGATTAAAGTAAGATGCTATCACAATCATAGCGTTACGCCTGATAGAATTTGTTTGCCTTATAACTTCGCAGGAGTTATGCAAGGTGTTGATCTAAGTCACCGCTATCCTGAGGGAACTAAGCCTTATACGACAGGAGAAAGCTCAAATACCATAACAAACTACGGATTTGACCCGGTAACTCAAATTTCAGAGTATAACGCAGGCTTGTGTAGATTGGAAAAAGCTGATGATATGGGCTTTAAAACCAATTTTTTAGATGAAATAGCGAAGTAAGGAGTAGGTAATGGCAAGAATGAAATTTTTCGTAGATAACGATAGATGTATAAGTTGTTTTGGATGTCAAGTTGCTTGCTCTTCTGCTCATGAAGTTCCTGTAGGCGTATATCGCCGTAAGGTTATCACGCTATACGACGGCGTTGAAGGCAAAGAGGTTTCAACAACCATCGCATGCCAGCACTGCACCGACGCTCCTTGCGAGCAAGTTTGTCCTGTGGACTGCTTTTATATCCGTGAGGACGGTATCGTTCTTCACGATAAAAACAAATGTATCGGTTGCGGATACTGCTTATATGCATGTCCGTTTGGTGCGCCGCAGTTTCCAAGAGACGGAGCGTTTGGTATCAAAGGCGAGATGGATAAGTGTACAATGTGTGCTGGCGGTCCGGCAGAGACAAATTCACACGAAGAGCGCGAACTATACGGACAAAACCGTATCGCAGAGGGTAAAGTGCCTATGTGTGCGGCTGTTTGTGCGACAAATGCTCTTTTGGTTGGAGATGCAACCGAAGTTGCAAACGTGTATCGCAAACGTGTCACACTTCGCAATACAGGCTTTTCTATCTAAATTTAAGGGGCAAATTCGCCCCTTTTTCTTCTCTTTTTATCCTCTAAAATTTAGCTTTCATTTTATCTTTCATTAATCGCAGCGAGTTATAATTTGTCTAAAATCAGATAAAAAGGATTTGCGATGAGGTATCTTCAAATTTTACTCCTTTTGTTTATGGCTTTTTTCTTTGCGGCTTGCAGCACAAATAGCACTCCAAAGCTATATCTAAACTCAAGTGCGCCTGTGTTTATCACAAATTTAGATGCAAATAGAACAGTTTTTATAAATTTTAAAAACTCATCAGGCCATCAAAACACTCTTGAAGAGACGGTCAAAAAGAAATTTGTAAACAAAGGCTTCGTGCCGGTAGCTGATAAAAAGCGCGCCGATATAGTTATACTTGGGGATTTTATGATGCTTGAGAGAGTGGAGCGAAAAGATCCGAATGTCTTTATAAATTTAGGCTACGGCTTTGGCTCATTTGGACGCAGGAGCTCAGCCGGTGTTGGCATAGTGTTTGGCGATCCTTTTTATGATGATTACTACAACACTCGCCACTACATCTATAAAGCAACCGTTAGCGTCTCAATCACTACAAAAGAGCGCGAACAGCGCACCATACTTGATGTGCAAAGCGATAAAAACGTATATTCTCCAAGCTACATCATGCCTTTTGTAGAAGATAAGATAGCTACTCAGATAATCAACTTCTTTTATTAATTTTGTTTGTAGAGAGGGCGTATAGGCTCTCTTTACAAACCTTTATCTTTTCAAACCATGCTTATAATTTATCGAGCTAAATTTCAAATTTGTTTTTGATATATATTTTAGAGTTGATATATATCAATATCTTTAACTGCTTAATAATGATATACTTAATCAAAATTAAAAGAAATCAAATTTTTTATAAATTTCACACAAAAAGGATATAAGATGAGAGTAGTTTTAAGTTGCGCCGCGTTAGCGGGCTTACTCTTTGCAAACGGCGCAAATCCTGACAATATCACTCCGCTAAAAGATTTCGCGCCGCCTAAGCCATATATGCCAAACATCGCTCAGGGCGCATTTCCTGCACATCAGTTTGAGCGAACAAATAGAGATGATTATTTTTTCGTGACCGATCTGCTTGATGATTCGATGGATAAATTTCACATTTCAGGCGGATTTTACGGTAGAGATTTTTATAGCTCAGCTCTTTTTAAATACCGCGCGGCAAATTTCTACACCATCTTAAACGCAAATTTCTCAAAGGGCAACCGTTACAAAGACGGCGGAGGCAAGGAAGTTGATTTTGGCTACTCAAGACAAGGACAAAGCGCTATTTTGGGCTTTGTGCCAAACGATATAAGCGAATTTCGTTTTACATTTTTGCGTGATAACATAGAAAACGAAAAAGAGCCTCACAACCCGACAGATGCGGTTAAAACCGAGCGCAAGATAGCTAAATTTAACGCGAGATTTGGCGAAGAAAGCCTTGCTAATACGCTAAATTTAGAGCTTATGCTAAGAGATATCAACCGCAACGCAAACAACTACGAGCTAAGAAATTCGGCTCAAAAAGTAAAAGTCGAAGTAGAGAGGAAAATTTTTGATGCTAAGCTTAGCTATGACGCTGATTTTGGCAATTTTCACAACATGATAGGCACTAGCTATCAGCGTGATTTGCACGAGGGCAAAAGATACGCATTTATGGGCGGCAAATGGGTGTTTAACGGATATCGCTTCGGTGATGTTAAAAACCAAAGCAGATATCTTATAAATTTAACGAAGCAAACAAGCTAAATTTGGCGCTTAACTACGAGTGGATGAGCTCAAATTTGCGCGCGGCGAACAACCCATACTCAGCGCCTATGCCTCAAATTTCAACAATAAAAGGGCTGGTTAAGTCAATTTACGGCGAAAATTTAGACGGCGACATCAAGCATAAGGCTTTAAGCGCGAGCCTGAAATACGAATTTAGCCCGAATGAAAAGGATCTTTACTACGCGGCACTTGAGAGCATTAGCAGAATGCCTTCAAACTTGGAGCGCTTTAACACCCTTTACGGACCGCTTGATAACGGCTGGATATCAAATCCTTTCTTAAAACCAGAGCGCCACAATCGCGTAAATTTGGGACTTGAATATAAAAGCGAGTTTTTCAAAGAGTATCTAACCTCAAGGCAGGGCGAGGATAGCTTTGCGATAAAAGCTCATCTTATCGCAAGCGACGTAAAAGATCTCATCATCTATGATCGCAGGCACTCAAAAGCGCCTGCTCCGATGAACAAAAACGCTGTTATCTCGCGCAATGTGGATGCGCAAATTTACAGCGCAAATTTAAGCGCAAGCTATAATTTCTTGCAAAATTTCGGCTTAAAAGCGGCGCTTTTTTATAATTACGGACAAAACAAAACAGACGGCAGAGCCCTTTATCAAATTCGCCCGTTTGAAGCGAATTTGGCAGCTGATTACAAGAGCTACGCAAGCTTTGGAAGCTTTAGTTTAGGCAGTGCGCTTAGATATGTAGCCAAGCAAAACAGAGGCGATTTTGATAAAAGCACCGGACTTGGCATAGACAGCAAAGAAGCAAAAGCGTTTACGCTCATAGACGTTTACGGTGCGGTTGAGTTTAGGAACAAATTTGGCCTAAGATTTGGCGTAAATAATATCTTTGATAAGGAGTATGCGGAGTTTATAAGCGGCGATCATGTCGCAGCTCTTGATCCAAGGAGAGTGAATGCGCCGGGTAGGACGGTGTTTGTGAGCTTTCATTCAAGTTTTTGATGAAAGCTTGTTTCGCGAGCGTTTTTTGAGATTTTGCAAAATTTTCAGTGTAACAGGCTACTTGCCTAGCTTTGTCTAATTTTGCTTCAAAACTCAAAAACATCTTGCGATGAAGATTTGCTCTTGGCGATGAATTAATGATTTTGATTTTTTCTTGGTCTAAAAAATATGCAAAACATTAATTTCTCATCCAAGATATAAAATTTTGCTAAAAATAATTCAACATAAAGGATAAAAGATGAAAAGACGAAATTTCTTAGGTTTAGGCGCGGCTCTTGGAGTAACTGCATTTGCTCCAAATTTGTTTGCAAAAGAGAGGTTTGACATCTGGGGGATGCCCGCTATCCCAAGCACTATGCTTGCGGTTGCAACCATGCAAGGCGAGCTTAACAAAACTCACGATATGAAGCTAAGAATTTGGAATAATCCCGACCAGCTTCGTGCAGGCGTGGCAAGCGGAGAGATGAAGCTAACTGCGGCACCAAGCAATGTGGGCGTAAATTTAGCCAACCAAGGCATAAAATTTGGCATGCTAAACATCATGACAAACGGACTTCAAAACGTCTTAGTTAAAGATCCGAGTATAAAAAGCATAGAGGATTTGGTAGGCAAAAAACTCATCATGCCTTTTAAAAACGACATGCCCGATCTCGTGCTTCGCGCCATTTGCAAAAAGCGCGGCATAGATATTTCAAAGATTGATATCACTTACGTGCAAACTCCGCCTGAATCGGTTGGTCTGTTTTTACAAAAGGATTATGACGCGGCACTATCCATAGAGCCTATGAGCTCGGCTGCCATACTTAAGGGCAAAAAGATGGGGGTGGATGTAAGCGTAGGCTTTGATCTGCCTCAAATTTGGGGCGAGAGCTTTGGCGTGAAGCCATATATCCCGCAAGCAGGTCTTATAGTGAGTTTGGATTATTATAACGCTAACAGAGAGGTTTTTGAGGTATTTCATAACGATTTGCAAAATGCTCTTAAGTGGATTTTGCAAAACAAGCAAAGTGCCGCTAAGATAGGCGCTCAGTATCTGCCTGCACCGGAACCCGCTCTTGCAAACGCATTTGAGCGTTCAAATTTAACCGTTACTAAAGCAAGCGATTTGGCTGATGAGCTGATGAGCTTTTTTGAAGTGTTGTTTGAGCTAAATCCAAAAATTTTAGGCGGAAAAATGCCTGATAAGAGCCTATTTTTATGATTTTAATCGATAACGTTAAAAAAGATCGCGCGGCGATAAACCGCGTGGTTGATTATCTTTGGGGCGGATTTAGCGGATTTGCCACGATATGTCTTTTGATCGCTCTTTGGCAGCTTGGTAGCGAGAAATTCGGCGAATTTATGCTGCCTGCTCCAAAGGTCGTATTTCTTAAGGCGTATTCGCTTTTGCTTGAATACAAGGCAAGCGAAATCGATGTAACACTTTTTAGGTCGCTTGTGGGTGTCGGCACGGCTTGCGTTATCGGCATCACTTTGGGGCTTATTGCCGGCGCTTATAAGAGCTTTGCCTCGCTTTTAAAGCCGCTTATAACCGTGCTTTTGGCTATGCCGCCGATCATTTGGATAGTGATGGCGATATTTTGGTTCGGATTTGGAAATTTTAGCACTATCTTTACTATCATCATAACTGTTTTGCCGCTTACTTTCGCAAGTTCGGCGGTCGGTATGATGAGCGTTAGCGAAGAGCTAAAATAGATGTTTGACGCATATCATCTTGGGCTTGCAAGGAAAATTCGCCACCTTTACATCCCTCATCTTACGGGATATATCATAAGCTCGCTAAGTGTGGCTGTAGCTATGGGCGTTAAGATAGTCATCATGGCGGAGCTTTTGGGAGCAAATGAAGGAATGGGCGCAAAGATAGCAAGCGCGCGCATCATGCTTGATACGACCGAAGTGATGGCTTATGTAGTGCTTGTTATCACGCTTATCATCCTCTTTGAATACCTCATCATCGAGCCTTTAAAGATCGCTCTCATGCCTTGGAAGCGTTAAGGAGTGGCAGTGCTGGAACTTAAAAATGTAGAATATGAAATTTTGCGCGATAAGGTCGTAAGAAATTTTAACCTTGAGATAAAAAGCGGAGAGGTCATAACTCTCTTTGGCGCGAGCGGGTGCGGTAAGACCACGATACTTAAGCTGATTTCCGGTATCATAGAGCCAAGAAAAGGGCAGATAATCAACAAATTCGCCCGCACGACCTATCTTTTTCAGGAAAACCGCCTTTTAGAGTGGAAAAACGCCCTTGAAAACGTCCTTTTGGTTATGGCTAAACCGGACGTAGATCTGGTGCTTAGCTACTTTGAAAGGCTTGGTCTTGGCAAAAAAGACGCCAGAAAATATCCCGATGAGCTAAGCGGCGGAATGCGCCAAAGGGTTGCCTTTGTGCGCGCTATCGTGACCGAGCCTGATCTGCTTTTGATGGATGAGCCGTTTTCGGGGCTTGATTATGATATGAAAGAAATTTTGATGGAAATGATCGCAAACCGCGTGAAAAACGGCATGAGTGTAGTGCTTGTGACGCATGATAGGATGGAAGCTGCCAAGATGAGCGATGAAATTTGCTTCCTTGAGAGCAAGGGTGCAGTCATTGAGCGCAAGTTAAAGCTTGAAAAGCGCTTTGAAGATAGAAGCTTTGATTACTTAAACGCCGTGATAAACGAGAATTTCAAGGGGAAAATTTACTATGATTAATGATTTTTTTACCTATCCTATGCGGATATTTTTCCTTTCAAGCGCTATTTGTGCGGCACTTGGCGGAGCTGTATTTTTTGCGCCGGTTGATTTTATAAGCCTTCACAAATTTATATTTTTACACCTTGTAGGCGCGCTTGCTTATGCTGGATTTTTGCTCACGGGGCTTACGGATTGGACGAATTTTACTAAGTCGCTTAAAATTCACGCTTATATTTTGTTTGGAATTTTTGCTATTAGCTTCTTTTGCGCGTTTATAAATTTGTGGTTTGCTCATCTTTTTATGGCGATTTTTTGGGCGTATTTGGTGATGCTTTGCGCTTATATGATCTGGCTTGATAAAAATGATGATCAGTTCGGAGTTATGGGCTTTTTGCTTGGAATTTTGCTCTTTGAAATTTGCTATCTCGTAAGCGGTGAGGAGAAATTTTTAAATTTACAAATTCATCTGCATATCATAGCGATTTTGCTTATATCATTTCGCGTTAGTATGGTGCTTGGACGAGAGGCGATAAAGCGCGAAAGCGATATGGAAGAAGCGGTATTTGTGCCAAATTTGGTCTACAAAAATATCGCGATTTGCTGCGTTTGCGCGTTTTTGATTTTAAGCGTATTTTTTGAATCAAGCGGCGCGATAAGCTACGCTGCCTTAGCGTGTGGCGCAGCGGTGTTTGCCAAGCTTAAGGAGTGGCATTATAAAGAGCTTTTAAGGCATAATTTCATCGTGTTTTACTACCTTATGCAGCTTCTTGTGGCGGCTGCTTACGCTATCTTTGGCATAAGCGGAATTTTGGGTCTTGGACTTGAGACAAACATGCTTCACATCCTTGCGATTAACGGCATGATATTTAGCATTATGCTTATCTTTAATATCGCAGGGCTTCGTCATAGCGGACAGGAGCTTGAGTTTTTGCTTCTTAGCAAGATAGCTTTTGCTTTGGTCGTGGTTGCGGGAATTTTTAGAGGGTTTTTCGCCTATGCTTGGAGCGGATTTTATATACATCTGCCGGCTACTTTGATCGTAATCGCTTTTGTTTTATGGTTTGTTGATTTTTATAAAATTTTTAAAAATAACGAATTTAGCGACGATCCCGAGTAAGAAATTTGAGTTTAAATCGACTAAAAGCGATAAATTTGCCGATTTTGCAAAGAGTATAGAGATATTGAAAAAAGAGCCGATAATGGCTAAAGTAGTAGATGCGTAAGGCTCTTTATGCAGGTAAAACTTGGAGCGAAACTGAAGTTAGCCTAAAGCTTGCCGTAGAAAAATGATTTAAAGCCCAAATTCGGGCTTTAATCTAATCAAGTGTCCTTTTGTATCTAAATAACGACAGCGTAACGCTAAACGCCAAAAACGCTGTAAGAGCGAGTATGTCATAGCTAAAATCGCTTAAATTCGAGCCCTTAAGCCAAATTCCCCTAACCATACGTAAAAAATGAGTGATAGGAAAAATTTCGCCTACAACCTGTGCCCAAACGGGCATTCCGTAAAAAGGAAAGAGATATCCTGACAAAAGTAGCGACGGCAAAAAGAAAAAATAAGTCATCTGCATGGCTTGAAGCTGATTTTTAGCCAAAGTGCTAAATGTAAATCCTATGCCTAAATTTGCAAGCATCAGCAGCGTGCAAGCGGCAAAAAGCGAAGTAAAGTCACTAATCTGGGGTAGTCCGAATAAAATTCTAGCGATAAGTAAAAGTATGCAAACTTGCAGGTAAGCTATAAAAAGATAGGGCAAAATTTTACCTATCATGACTTCAAGCGGACGAAGCGGTGTGGCAAGCAGATTTTCCATCGTGCCTCGCTCATGCTCTTTGGTTACCGAGATGCTAGTCATCAGTATCGTGGTAAGCGTTAGCAGCACGCCCATAAGCCCTGGTATGATTTGATGTCGCGTAAGAAGTTCAGGATTATACCTTGAATGCGTCCTTAGCTCAAATTCCGCTCTCTTAGCTTCAAATGCGAATTTATCTCTTTTTAAAGCGTCGCTAAAAGCTATTTGCAAAGCCCAAGAAGCGATGCTCTGCGCGGCGGGATCGGTCGCATCTACGGAAATAAGAAGCTTTGGAGTATCGTCTCGCATAAGATCTCGCTCTAAATTCGGCGGGAAATGCACGATAAACTGCACCTTACCTCCTTGCATTAGGTTTTGAGCCTCATCTATGCTTGAAGTTATGATTTTAACGTCAAAATATCTCGTGTTATTCATCGCCGTTATTAGCGAGCGCGTAAGCTCTCCGCTGCTATTTAGCACGACTGCGGTAGGTAGATGTCTTGGGTTGGTATTTATCGCGTAACCAAAAAGAAGCATTAACATAAGCGGCATCATAACTATCATCGCTAGCGTGCCTTTATCTCTTAAAATTTGGCGAAATTCTTTTATGATCATAGCTAAAGTGCGCGAAAAAGAGACAAATTTCATGCTAATACCTAGTGTCTTTAAACCGCTCAAGCAGATGTATAAAAACATCTTCTAAAGTAGCTTTGCTAGCGGTTAGCTTTAAATTTAGCCCAAATTCTTCTACGGAGGATTTAAGCGCGCGAGTATCTTTGGCGACGATATGATAACTGTTGCCAAACGCCGAAATGCTTTGTAAAAATTCCTTTCCTTCAAGCATACCAGCGGCTTTTAAGGCGTTCTTGCCGCTTAGCGTCCAAACATCAAGCGCATGAGACGCGATGATATCATCTTGAGTTCCTTGGGCTAAAATTTTACCGTAAGCTATATAGATAAGCTCGTGGCAGCGCTCGGCCTCATCCATATAATGCGTTGATACGAGCGCGGTGATCCCCTCTTTTGCAAGTACATGGATGATATCCCAAAATTCACGCCTTGCCTTTGGATCTACACCCGCTGTCGGTTCATCAAGGAGCAAAAGCTCAGGCTCATGTATAAGGCACATTGCAAGTGCAAGGCGCTGCTTCCAGCCACCCGAGAGGTCGCTCGCATTTTGGTTTTGTCTAGCGCTTAGTCCAAGCCGATCAAGCGTGCAGTTGATTTTATATTTTTGGTTTTTTAGCTTAAAAAGTTTCGCTATGAATTCTAAATTTTCCCTAACGGTAAGGTCGCTATACCAGCCGAATTTTTGTGTCATGTAGCCGGTATTTCGCCTTATGGCGTCAGACTGCGTTAAAAAATCATATCCGAGACACTGCCCGCTTCCGCTATCTGCTTTTAAAAGTCCGCAAAGTATTCTGATGGCAGTCGTTTTGCCGCTTCCGTTTGGACCTAAAAATCCGCAAACGCTGCCTTTTGGCACTCTGATATCTACATCTTTTAAGATGACTTTCTTGCCAAAGCTCTTACTAAGCCCTTTTACGTCGATGGCTAAATAATTCGTATCGTTCATTGATTTTGCCTTACGCTAATGGGAAGTGAGGGGTGTAAAAACTCGCTTGGGTTATCAAGCACGGCTTCAACGAGATACGTAAGTGTATCTTGAGTGTTTTCGCTGTAGATGATGGGTGGGGTGTATTCAGGCTTGGAGGCTATCTTGCTAACGGTTGCGGTTAAATTTTCGCATCCAATGCAGCCAATCTTTATTTTTTGCCCCTCTTTAAACTCGCCGATATAAGCGATCGGCACGAAAAATTTGGCTTTTAGCTCCTTTACGGGAAGTAGCAGGATGGCGGGCTTTGCGTTTAGAGCCCACTCGCTCTCTTTATAAAAAATCTCTTCGATCTTGCCTGCTTTTGGAGCGTAAATTTTAGTTTCATTTAGCTGCCACTCTTTAGCCTTGATATCCTCTTTTAGTGCGCTTATATCTGCTTTTAAGCTGTTTATTTGATTTTGTCTCGCTGGCAAATTTGCTATCTTTAAAGAGGCTTCAAGCTCGCTTACTACGGCCTTTGCTCTTTCAAATTCGGCTTTTGCGATATCCGCTTCTTTGTCAGAAACCGAATTTTTGGCTATTAATTTTTTAGTTCGTTGCCAGTTTTTATCAGCAAGCCAACTTGCCGCCTTGGCTTCGTCTAGCTTTGCTTTGATACGCTCGATCTCTTCTTTTCGCATGCCTAAATTTAGATCCTCAAGCTTTGCTTCAAGTGAGGCTAAATTCGCTTTAGCTATGTTTAAATTCGCTTTTTGCAAAGTATCTTCAAGCTCAAATAGCAACTTGCCCGAATCAATAATCTCTCCTTCTTTTACGTGAATTTTTACTATGCGTCCGCTAAAATAAGGCGATATGTGGATGTATTCGCCCTCTAAATAGCCGTTAAAATGCGTATCACCGGCTTTCTTGTCGCAACCGGCAAGTAGCAAAAAAAGAGATAAAACTATAAATTTTGCATTCATTTTTACTCCTTAAATTTAGAGTGCAAATGCTAAAAATAGCTCCTTAAAACGTGATATTATTATAGCGGAATTTAGCTTAGCGGCCAAATTTTAGTATCGGTTTGAAATCTTTAAATTTGGGCTTGTTCTGATATAATCATTTTTAAATTTTTAGCTTTTGAGCGCGAAATTTGTGAAACAAAAAGGAAGATTATGCAGATAAAAGAGAATAAAAAGGGCGCTATAGGATCGCTTATCATGTCGGTTTTGCTGTTTGTGGCTGGCTTTTTAGGATATGTTTATTATGAACTTGCGGCTTCTGCGATTTTTACTATGATAGTAACTTTAGTATGTGCCGTTTTTTGCGTGAAAAAGATAGTTCAAGAGAGCTTTATAGAAATTTTTGATGACGGATTTTGCGTGAAAAAGGGTTCTAAACAACATAAATTTTATTTTAAAGATATCGATGAGATCAGCACTCGCGTTGTGGATAAAAAGCGAGATATTCAGGTTTTAAACGTGAAATTTAAAAGAGGAAGGCTTGATAGAGAGGCCGCTGACGGGCTTATACAGCCAATCGGTGAAAACGACGCAATAATCTTAGATAAATACGAAAAATCAAAATATGAAATTTTTAATCTTTTAAGAGAGAAGCTGCAAAATAAAAAATAACTGACTAATATAAATTTTAATATAAAGTGTTTTAATCTTATTTTTTATTTATATTATTTAATTGCCTTATAACTTCTTGATTTATTTTGTAATTTAATAAATTTGTTTTATTTATATCTATATCAATGAGTTTATCTTGCTTTAAATATTCAATAATATATTCTTTTGATAAAACATTTATAGGCCAATCGTACCTATCTTTTAATGTTAGAGTATCTGTTATGACGCTTATGAATGTAAGTACTGTAAATATAGATGCAAGTATTGTAATCAAAAACATTCTACGATTGTTTTTTGCGGCAAACTTTTCTTGTCTTACAGAAAATATCTCATTAAAATATTTTAACACTTCATTTGTCTGACTATCTATTTCATAAGCAAGTCTTATTGTCTTATTTATTTCAAAATCTTCAAAGCTAGACTTTTTTGGTTTAGGAAAATCTATTATATATTCTAAGAAATTTTCTTTAGTTTTTATTAACTCTTCAATGTTTTTAATGTTTTTGTTTTGTAACTTATTCATAAAATACTCTAATTTGGCTATATAGATTATTGATAAGAGTTGCTGTTTTAATACTTTTATATATATGCTTGTTCCGTAAAAATATTTATTTATTTGTTTAGCAGGTTTAACAAGGACTATAGAATTTTCATTTTTTGTATTTGCATACATTAAAAAACTGTATTTATCATCAACAAACTCTCTTTTGAATATTTTATTATTTATATCATAATACTTGCTAAAACATTGATTTATAAAATTTTGATTTTCACAGTGATTGGTGACTGTTTTTTTAAAGTATTTATATATATTGTTTGGGTTGTCAAATATATCTTTATTGTTTGTTACTGCAAAAAAATATTTGTAAGAAGTGTTTGCCACATCCATAGGAGTGACAATAAATATAGTACTATAAGCTTCAAAACAGACGAATAAAGTTTCTTTTGGATATACTTCTGTAAGATTGTAATTATTTATAACAAAATCATTTTTGATAATTAAAAATTTTATATTATTATCAAGTGTAAAAAATTCTTCGTTATTTATTTTTTCCTTCTCGGTTTTTTCTATAATTTGTTTGATCTGTTCATATTTCAATTTAAGGCATATTTTGTCATTTTCTTTCTGAAGCATTTCTATGCAGTATTTTTTGTTTATGTTCATCAAATGCCTTATAGGTGTGTTTTTGCAAAATTATTTTGGGTCAAATGACCCAAAATATCAAATTTTTCTTACTACCTCATATCTCTCGCCCGGTTTCATCTCGATGATCTCCCACGGCAAGCCTTGCTTCATAAGCTCATCCATAAACGGCTTAGCGTCAAATTCTTCCATATTAAATACACCTTTACCGCTCCAAATACCCTTAGCAACCATCATCGAGCCTATCATCGCAGGAACGCCCGTAGTGTAGCTAACCGCTTGCGCGCCCGTCTCTTTGTAGCAAGCCTCATGATCGCAGACATTATAGATATATACTTGGCGCTCTTTGCCACCCTTTATACCACGGATAACGCAGCCGATATTTGTCTTGCCCTTAGTTCTTGGGCCAAGGCTTGCAGGGTCTGGAAGTAAGGTTTTTAGAAACTGTATAGGCACTATCTTCATGCCGTTATGTTCAACCTCGTCTATGCGAAGCATGCCGACATTTTCAAGGCATTTCATATGGGTTAGATAGCTTTGTCCAAAGGTCATAAAGAAGCGAATTCTCTTAAGCCCCTTTATGTTTTTGACTAAGCTCTCAAGCTCTTCGTGATAGAGCAGGTAGCTATCTTTTACACCTATTTTTGGATAATCCCACTGAAACATTATCTCCATAGGCTTAGTTTCTATCCACTCGCCGTTTTCCCAGTAGCGTCCCTTTGAGCTAACCTCGCGCAGGTTTATTTCAGGGTTAAAATTTGTTGCAAAAGGATATCCGTGATCGCCTGCATTGCAGTCTAGGATGTCGATCTCGTGGATTTCATCGAACAAATTTTGCTGTGCATAGGCGCAAAATACGTTTGTTACGCCAGGATCAAAGCCGCTTCCAAGCAAAGCCATCGTGCCTGCGTTTTTAAAGTCTTTATCCTTTGCCCACTGAAGCTTGTATTCAAATTTCGCAGTGTCCGGATGCTCGTAGTTTGCAGTGTCAATATATGGGATCCCTGCTTTTACGCATGCATCCATTAGAGTTAGATCTTGATAAGGAAGCGCTACGTTTAGCAGTAGATCGGCTTTAGTTTGTTTGATAAGCTCTACGACCGCATCTGTATCATCAGCATCTATTTGAGCCGTATTTATCGTAACTCCAAGGCGCTCTTTTATAAATTTAGCTATCGCATCACACTTGCTTTTTGTACGGCTTGCAAGCGTGATAGTGGTAAATACATCGCTATTCATCGCGCATTTTACCGTAGCTACTTGGCTTACTCCACCCGCTCCGATAATTAAGATATGTTTCATTTTCGCTCCTTGCTTATTTTACTTGCTTAATGCCGGATTTTATCAAATTATTGCTTAATAGCACTCATTGGCTTGGCGCGAAATTTATCCTCACGCACTAGCCAAAACATATATCAGCCATATCGTAACCATCGATATAAGCGTCTGAAGCGTGATGATGAGAGACATTAGATTTTTATCTCCTCCCATTTGACTTGCTAGGATATAGCTTGACGTTGCCGTAGGCATTGAGGCGAAAAATATACAAACCATCGCGGTTTGCGGCGATAAATTTATCATTTTGGAGCCTATAAAAACTATCAGCGGATAAAAAATAAGTTTTAAGAAGCTAGACAGGTAAAATTCCGGCTTTAAATTTTTAATTTGCTCAAATTTTAACCCCGCTCCAACCGACAAAAGACCCGTTGTGATAGCGGATGTTCCTATGAGCTTTAAAGGCTCTAAAATTTCGCTTCTAATATTTAAAAAGTTTGCAAAAATACCTAAAACGCAGGCTAGGATAAAAGGATTTTTTGCTATGTTTTTAAATGTATTTTGTAGTGAAAATTTGCCCTTTTTGATGTAGATTGCAAAAATGCAAACACAAAATATATTTATAAGCGGTATAATAAAAGCCATTAAAAAAGCGGCGGTTAAAATGCCGATTTCGCCGTACATCGCATTTACTATACCTAAAAAAATATAGGTGTTATATCTGATGGAGCCTTGAAAAAAAGATGTAAATTTGGCAGGTTCAAATTTGGTAAAAAAATTTATAAATATGGCTAAAAATACGACTATAAAAAAGCAAATTAAAACAAGCAAGAGTGCGCCTAATAGGTCGCTTGAGCCAGTTATCTTGGCTGTTGCGATTTTATAAAATAGCATGTATGGCATAAAAATATAGTAGGTCATACTATCTAAAATAGCCCAAAATTTAGGCACTTTGTAAAACTTTCTTTTTAAAACGAAGCCAAGCAGGATTATACAAAATATCGACAAAATAGCACTTACAATAACTTGCATAAAAAGCCTTTGATTTTAACTTTGAGAAATTCGGTTAAAATCGCTAAAGTTTAACCGAATTAAAATTTTAGTTATTTCTAATAAAATTTATTTTTTAGATTTTTTAATATAAATTTGGCTAGTTTAAGCCCTTTTGAACGGTGAGAAATTTCAAGCTTCATTTCATCATCAAGCTCGCCAAGGGTTTTATCAAAGCCTTTTGGGACAAATAGTGCATCATAGCCAAAGCCGTTTTCGCCTCTTTCTTTAGTAAGGGCAGTTCCGTGCATAAAGCCGTGCATGCTAAACTCTCCAAATTTACTTGTAACCGCGATACAAGCTGTATAATGCGCTGGCGATGAGCTTAAATTTAGCGCTTTTATTTCAGAAATCAGCTTGGCTCTATTTGCCTCGTCCGTTGCGATCTCGCTAAATCTAGCCGAGTAAATGCCGGGCTTTCCGCCAAGCGCATCAACGCTAATGCCGCTATCATCGCTTAGAGCTATAAACTCATCTTGCAAATTTAGCTCGCAAATTTTATTATAAACCGCCCTTGCTTTAATGAGTGCATTTTCTTTAAAGCTATCTCCGTCCTCAATGATCTCAAAAGGCTCACAAATCTCACTTAAGGCATAAATTTCATACTCTTTTAGGAAACTTTTTATCTCTTTAACTTTGCCCTTATTTGATGTGGCTAGTAATATTTTCACGGTTTGCCTTTTTTCAAATTTTAATCGTGATTTTACCTAAAATCTATTTAAAATTTAAAAATATCTTAGCCATTTTAAGCTACAATCTCTCTTTTAAAAGGAAAATTTATATGTTAAAAAGTGTTTTGCCTCTATCTTTTATTATAGGAAGCAGATTTTTTGGTATTTTTATCATCTTGCCGGTTATTAGCGTATATGCCTTGGAGCTTAATCACTCGAACGAATTTTTAGTCGGAGTTTTGATCGGTGTTTATGCACTTACTCAGGTTATATTTCAGATTCCTTTTGGATATATTTCAGATAGATTTGGTCGCAAGATCACTCTACTTTTCGGGCTTTTGATATTTATCGTGGGAGCTTTGATTTGCGCTAATGCGACTGATATTTACACCATGATTTTAGGTCGTTTTATCCAAGGAGCCGGCGCTATAGGTGGGGTTGCCACTGCCATGATAAGCGATAGCACAAAAGAAGAAGTAAGGGGCAAAGCGATGGCTATAATGGGCGCATTTATCGGCATAAGCTTTGCGCTATCTATGCTCGTAGCCCCAGTAATGAGTGCGAAATTCGGGCTTTCTAGCCTATTTTATCTAAGTGCCGCTTTGAGTCTTTTTTGTATCATCCTTTTATACACTGCCGTTCCAAAAGAGAGTAAAACCTGGCATGAAGAGGAGAAGACTCCGTTTTTTAAGCTACTTTCAAACAAAAATTTATTTCTTATGAATACTACAAATTTTATGCAAAAGATGTTGATGTCTGTAGCTTTTTTCATCATTCCTATCGCTTTGGTTCATAATTTTGGCGGAAGCAAAGATGAGCTTTGGAAGATTTATGCCGTTTCGACGGTTTTTGGATTTATCGCAATGGGTTTAGGTGGCGCAATGGGCGAAAAAAGAGGTCTTGGTAAGCACCTTTTGATACTTGGCATAGTGCTATTTATAGCCTCTTACCTCTTTTTTGCTTTGGCAAATAGCGAGATAGTGTTTTGTATAGGTGTTGTGCTGTTTTTCGTAGGCTTTAACATGCATGAGCCTATAATGCAGTCAATTGCTTCAAAATTTGCAAAGGCTAACGAAAAAGGTGCCGCTCTTGGAGTCTTTAACTCGTCTGGCTTTATGGGTAGCTTCATAGGCGGAGTTGGGGCTGGAGTATTGCTAAAATATTTTGATTTAGATGTTCTTTGTGCTGTTTTCATAGCACTTTGTATTATTTGGCTTGTGCTTTTAAGATGGCTTGATAATCCTGTGATATTTAAAAATTTGTATTTTGGATTAGATCAAGGTCTAGACTTTGAACTACTTAAAGATGAAAAAGGTTTGATAGAGTATTACAAGACTTCGGCAAATTTTGTCGTCAAATACAATTCAACTCTAATTACCGAAGAGAGAATCAGAGAGATTTTAAAAGCTTAAATTTTTATTTAGCAATATTTTATTTATTCTTTATTAAATTTTGAATATAATTACCAAAATTATTTAAAGGATAAACAATGTGTGATTTAAAACAAAAAATTGACAAGCTTTTTGAAGATCAAAAGATGTCTGTTTATGAGGCTGCAAAGCAACTTGGAGTTAGCGAGTTCGAGGTTTTAAAACATAGAGGCAAGGACGAGTTTAAGCTTATTGGCTCTGAGCATTTGGAAAAAATTTTTGAAGAGCTTAGTAGCTGGGGAGAGATGAATTTCATAAAAAATACTCCTGAATTTATAATAGAGATTAAAGTTAAAGTTTCAAGCCCTAAAAAAGCTCAAGGATATTTAAATTTCTGCGGTAAAAGTGGCTTTTTAGGCGGACATTTAAAAGAAGATGCGATAGCCAATATAGGCTTTGCAAGTACTAAATTTATGGGTATGCTTGGACATAGTTTGCATTTTTACGGCAAAGACAATAATATAATCTTTAAGCTTTATATAAATCGCGACGAGAAGCATAACCTAGATCCAGAGCAAGAGAAGAAATTTTTTGCGCTAAAAGATAGCTTCTAAAAATTTTTTAGTCATCTTGCCATGTATTAATTTAATAGGTTGGCAAGGTGACTACTACAAATAAAATTTATGATGTCTTAATTATCGGTGCAGGAGCTGCCGGGTTCTTTTTGGCAGCAAATTTGCACGGCAAAAGCGTAGCTATCCTTGAAAAAAATCCCTCTGCAGGTAAAAAAATCATCGCAAGCGGTGGTGGCAAATGCAATGTCACAAACCGCTATATAAGCGCGCAAAACTATCTTGGTGATGAAGAATTTGTCACAAAGACCCTTTTAAATTTAGACTTTAGCGAAGTGCTTGAGTTTTTTAGCGAGCTTAAATTTAAAGAGATAAAACAAAATCAATTTTTTTGTGCTAGCTCGGCTAAAGACGTTCTTGGCGTGCTTTTAAGAGCGTCGCAGCAAAGCGGAGCAAAGATCTTTTATAACTGTGATGTAAAAAGCGTGTCTAAAATTTCAAATTCGACTGAAGTTAGCGCACAAGGCGAATTATCAAATTCACAAAATGAAATCTTTGAAGTCTTAACTCACGGCGGACAAAAATTTAGCTGCAAACATCTTGTCATCGCAAGCGGTGGGCTTAGCTACAAGGCTCTTGGCGCAAGCGAGATAGGCTACGAGATAGCTCATAGCTTTGGCATAGAGGTAGCTAGAACAGCTCCCGCTTTAGTCGGTTTTACGGTGCAAAAGGATGAGTTTTGGTTTAAAAATTTAAGCGGTGTTAGCCTAAATGCCGAAATTTCTTTAAGCGCAAAAAATCTAGCCGAGCGAAAATTTAGCGGAGATGTTTTGTTTACGCATAAAGGCATTAGCGGACCTGCAATCTTAAATGCTTCGTTATTTTGGCAAAAGGGCACGATGAGCTTAAATTTTCTGCCAAATTTTAGCTTTAAAAATTTAAACTCAAAAAAGCAGCTTTCTACGATCTTACCGCTTGCTAAGCGATTTACTCTTGAGTTTTTGAAGTCAAGAAATTTAGCCGATAAGAGCTTTAATGAATATAGCCAAGCCGAAAAAACCGAAATTTTAAAGCTACAAGAGTATAAATTCGCACCTGCGGGCACTTTTGGCTTTGAGCGAGCAGAGGTTACGAAAGGCGGTGTGCTAACAAGCGAGTTAAATCAAAATTTTGAGAGCAAAAAGCAAAGAAATTTATACTTTATCGGCGAAGTTTTGGACGTTACGGGCATGCTTGGAGGATACAACATACACTTTGCCTTTGCAAGCGCAAAAACTCTAGCACGCTACCTTCAAACTACTTAAATTCGCGCTTCAGCCAAAGCATCTCTAAAGCGTCGCAACCGTCATCATAGTATTTGCTAAGCGTTTTGATTTGCTTAAAGCCAAATTTTTTATACAAATTTATCGCCGCTACGTTATCAACTCTAACTTCAAGGCGCAAGCTTTCAAACAAGCTTAAAACCTCGCTTATAAGCGCTTTTGCAACTCCTTTACCTCTAGCTTTTGGACTAACTGCAAGCGAGTAGATGCGAGGAGCTTTAAGATAGGCAAATATCAAAATGTAGCCTAAAATTTCGCCATTTTCTTTTGCTACGAGCATGAAATTTTTATCTATGTGATACCTAAAAGCTCTTTTTGAAAGAGGGCTGTTAAACTTGTCAAAAGAGGCGCTCTCAAGCTCAAAAAGTGCCTTTATATCAGTTAAATTTGGCTTTTGTAAGGTCATTTTTGATTTTACGCAAAGTTGCTCTGGACGGTAGCTCATCTTTACTTTTTTAAGATTTTCAAACCCCATGTCATCGCCCACGTTTATGAACTCGCAGCCGTATTTTTCTTTGAGAATTTTGCTAAATTCGCGAAATATAAACTGCGCGCAACCAAGCACTTCAAAATTCGTCTTTTCTATGATGACGCTTGCTACCTTATCGTTGATCCTCTCGCCGACCGTAAAGCCCTGCAATATGTCGTTGATGTATAAAACTATGCCGCTAAGCTCGAGAGCCTCGTAGTTTTGAAGCATTTTTTTAATCGCCGCTTTTTCCTGATACATGCCCTCCATGAACTCATCTGCTTGCTCTTTTGGTATGTATTTTATGCGCTCTTGCGCCCAAATATTGGCTAGAGTTATGATCTCTTTGCTGTGCTTTGCGGGCTCTAGCGTCTCGATACGAAAATTTGGATAGGTGTTTTTAAATTTGTTGATCTCTGTGCGTTTTGTATGATAGGAGTTGCCCTTTAGCTCGATCAAACTATCGGTTTTGTATATGTAATCAACCAGCTTTTTTTCAAACAAGTAATCTTCAAAAACATCAAAGATATTTGCGCTCTCATCGATCATCACGGCAAATTTTTCAAGGATATTTTCAGCCACGTAATCAATCCTTGAGTAGTGGCGCGAACTGTTGTTTAAATTCATGATTTCAAAGCATTTTTCCGTAGCGTTTTTCAGATTTTCAAACTTACCGATAGGTGGCAAAAGCATGCTAAGTTCACTTCCTGTCATCACAAAGAGGCAAAAGCAATCCTCTATGACCGCGTAAAAGCCGCTTGCGTTTGAAAGCCAGATATAATTTGCCGCAAATGTATAATCGCTTATGCTAAGTTCGATTTCATTTTGGAGTTTTTCAAGATATTTTTGCATACAAGGTTTTGTTGTAATGCTGAATTTTTCGAGGTTATAATCACCTATGACAAGCATTTTGAAGTGTTCCTAAAATTTTAAAATTTAGGCGCTATTGTACTGCAAATTTTGAGATTTTAAGCAAAAAATTTTTGAAATTTAATTTCATAAAAAAATCCTTTTAGCATTAAAATAAATCCTTTTGGCGATAAATTTAAATTGATAATATTCATCATAAAGACTATACTAGGTATAAATTTAAAGGAGATGTAATGAAAAATATAAAAATTTTGTTTTTAATTGCAGCGCTAGCAATAAACGCTTTTGCTCATACTTTTTGGATAAATTTAAGCGAGCATACGGTGCATAGACCGGGGCATTTGCTTGTAAATGTCGGCTGGGGGCATCAAATACCAATTGATGATATGGTAAATTCTGAAAACGGAAGCGTAAATTTACAAAAATTTCAAATGATAGACGAGAATGGAGTTTCAAAGCTATATTTTCCCGAGTTTAGTCTACCAAATTCGTTTTTAGAGAGTGATAAATTTAGTATTTTTCAAGCCGATTTTGCCTTTAATAAAATTTCACTCAAAAAAGATATGCCTAAAAACGTTATCTTTGAGGCCGTTACAAAACCCACTTTTGTAACGCAATACATCGATCAAAACGGTAAATCCAGAATGAATCAAAAGCCACTTGATGAGATAAGCGATGCCTCAAAAGTTCTTTTTGCTCTTAAATACCAAGCGTTTGCAAAGAGATATTTAAATTTCAATAGCGAACTAAAGCCTCTTGGTCACGCTCTTGAAATTATGCCAAGGGGTAATATATCTAATTTAAAAGTTGGCGATGAAGTTGAGTTTGAAGTTCTTTTTAATGGAAAGAAAATAAGCGTAAGCGATAAGATGAACGAATTTATAAGAGCTGATAATGAAAATTTAGGTCAAGTTGGCGGTACTGCTTATTATTCGTTTTTGATGAATGGAGTGGCCAAGATAAGACTTACGCATCCTGGCGAGTGGGTCGTTAGTATCTCTTACAATCAAAGTGTGACAAAAGACGGGGAGTTAAAAGAGCTTTTTGGAAAGACTAAGAATGTATTTCATATGGCTAGCCTCGCTTTTAATGTAAAAGAACGTTGAGGTATAATTTAGGCTCTTTTAAAGAGCCTAAATTTTCATTAAACCATCTTTAGAACCTCTACTGCTTCGCCTTTAGCTATGAATTCCGTCTCTTTTGGGATGATTAAAAGAGCCGCGTCGTTTAAGAGGTTATTTACGATCGCGGAGCTTCCAAGCTTCTTGCCGTCTAAATTTACGTAAATTTTGCCGTCGCGATTTACTAAATTTACAGCCGTAAATTCCAAAAACGGCGAGCGTTTTTTATAGTCTTCGTCTATTATCGCGGTTATCTTTGGCTCAGGCAGATCAAACCAAGAGTTTATCAAAACTCGCACGTAAAGCACGCACATAACCATCGCCGAATACGGAAATCCGGGAAGCGCAAAGATGTATTTGTCCTCGCTTTTTACTACTTTGATGTGTCTGCCGGGTTTTATCGCGGCGCCGTCTATGATGATCTTAAAGTTTTGATCAAGCGCGCCCTTTACAAAGTCGTAATCCCCCATGCTGATGCCGCCTGTGGTTACTAATATATCGGCACTCTTTAAAGCGCTGATGATAGCCTCTTTTACGGTGTCGGCGTTATCTTTTGCGATCTCACAGATGATCGGCTCGGCTCCCATTTTGCGTACCATTTGGGCGATTGCGATGTGGTTTGAGCTGTGAATTTGAGCAGGGTTTAAAAGCGGCTCGCCAAGATCTCTTATCTCGCTTCCGGTAGCTAGTATCGCAACTCTCGGGCGCACAAATACACTTATGTGAAACATCCCAAGCTCAGCCATAAGCGCAACTTCGGCGTAGCCTATTTTAGTACCTTTTTTGATGAGAATTTCGCCTTTTTTATAGCTCTCGCCGACCTCTCTAACCGCAAAGCCTTTATTTATCGGCTTTTTTATTATGATTTTAGAGCCTGCGACTTCGACATTTTCAACAGGTACAAGCGTGTCTGTGCCCTCACTCATAAGCGAGCCCGTAAAGGTCTTAATGCACTTTGAGCTCTCTACGACGATGCCTTTATCGGTGCCTGCAGGAAGGTCGGTGATGAGCTCTAGCTCGCTTAAATTTTCACTCCATTTAAAGGCGTATCCGTCCATAGCCGAAGTAGGCTTTGGCGGGTAGTTATCGGCAGCGATAACATCTATGGCAATGTTTCTATCAAGTGCTTCAGTGATGGCTACTTTTTGAACCTTATCCCAAGGTGTAATCGTCGAGCGTAGGATATCAAGGCTGGCTGCATAGCTCATAAATTCTTTCATTTTATTTCCTTATCTTGCTCGCTCATAAAGCCTAAATTTAAGCTGTTTTGTGTGCAACGCGAGCTTGTTTATTTAAAGCGCAAATTTTGCATATTTTATCATCTTAGCCTTAAATAGCTATGGAATTTATCACCTTTTTATTTTTCACAAGCTAGAATAAAGCTTAAGAAATCAGGCTGATTTTACCTATCCTCAAGGAATTTTCATGAACACTTTAAAATGGCAAATCGTAGCCGGCGGAGCGCTTGGCATAGTGGCTGCTCTTCTTGTATTTTTCGGTAATCCCGGCAACATGGGTGTATGCGCGGCTTGTTTTTTGCGCGATATAACGGGCTCGCTTGGGCTTCACAGAGCAAGCGTCGTGCAGTATATGCGCCCTGAGATTATGGGGCTTGTGATCGGCGGATTTTTAGCAAGCGTGCTTTGGACTAGAGAATTTGCTCCGGTTACTGGCTCATCGCCGTTTTTGCGCTTTTTCTTGGGTGTATTTGCAATGATCGGATGTCTTGTCTTTCTTGGTTGCCCGTGGCGTGCGTTTTTGCGTCTTGGCGGAGGCGATATGAGCGCTCTTGCGGGCTTTGGCGGACTTGTCGTAGGAGTTAGCTTTGGAGTTATGTTTAAGAAATTTGGCTACAAGCTTGATAGCGGAGCTTCTGCTAGCAAGGCGTTTGGAATTTTGCCTGTGGTAATTGCTATTGCTATGTTTGCGGCTTTGATATTTGGCTTTAAAGCAGGCGAAAGCGGCGCGCTATTTGCCTCGGTAAAAGGTCCCGGATCTCAGCATGCAGCGGTTTGGATCTCGCTTGGTGCGGGCGTGCTGATAGGCGTTTTGATGCATAAGAGCAAATTTTGTAGCGTAGGTGCGATCGGACACATTTATAAGGGTGATTTTTCGATGTTTGCGGGGTTGCTTAGCATTATATTTTTTGCAAGCGTTGCAAATTTGGCTCTTGGGCAGTATAAATTCGGCTTTGAAGCTCAGCCCATCGCACACAACAACTACATCTGGAATTTCTTAGGCATGGCGCTTGCAGGGCTTTGCTTTAGCCTTAGCGAAGGGTGTCCCGGTAAGCATCTGGTGCAGATGGGAGCGGGAAATTTAAACTCGGTTATATTTGTTACCGGGATGATGGCGGGAGCTGCTTTTGCGCATAACTTTATGCTGGCAAGTTCGCCAAGTGGCATAACCGTAAATGCGCCTTATGCGGTGATAGTGGGGTTTGTTTTTGCGGTTTATGTAGGGCTTTTTAAAAGGTAAGTTAAATTTTGTATATCGAATGGATTTTAATCGAAATTTCATATACCCGCTTCAGCCACATACTTTTATGTATGCTCCTTTGCGGGCATTAAAATTTCGATTAAACTACACACATTCCGTCCGGAATATTTGCAGTTTTAAGCCAAAAGCCCTGCGCCTTTTATCGCTTGGCTTCGTTCTTTAGCGTAAATTCGTTTTCCGTCTATCACATCGTATTTCCAGATAGGCGCGTTTGCTTTAAAGTCCTCGACAAATTCGTTGATTAGCTTTAGTGCAACCTTTCTTTGAGGGCTTACCACGCCTGCGACATACGAGCTTGTATGCACGGCTACATCGCCTTTTGAGTGTGCAAAGAGGACGTAAGCATTTTCTTTTGCCGCTCTTTCTTCCCAGCTTTTTAGCCATTTAGCTAAAATCGGCTCATAGATATCAAAGCTAAGCGCGCTTATGCCGCCTTCTTCGCGCACGATGCCCACAAATGTGATAAACGCACCGCAGTTTTTATCTTTAAACTCGTTATACCAAGCGTTTGTGATCTTTTCTACTTCCAAGCTTCCTTCGTAAATTTCCATCTTAACCTCCGCAAACAGGTGGCAAAATAGAAATTCTATCGCCGTCTTTAAGAGGTGTTTCAAGCCCGCTAACTATCTCGTCATTTACGGCAACCGCGCAAATTTTAAGCCACTCGCCAAGCTCTAATTCACTGTAGCCTTTTAAAGCCTCTTTAACTTCGAGCAAATTTGAGGCTTCAAGCTTGATGTTATCGATCTTTATCGGTCCTAAAAATTCAACTTCAACCATACTTATCCTTTTTGAAAATTTTCGCCATTTTACTTAAAATTATTAAATTTGGATATACTTGTCATCAAAATTTTTATGAAACAGAGAGTTAAATGAACGAAATTTTAAACACTATCAAAACACCTGCTTATGTCTGCGAAGAGGCGCTTTTACGCAAAAATTTAGAGATATTAAAACGTGTTAAAGATGAAAGCGGCGCGAAGATTCTAGTAGCGCTTAAAGGCTTTGCGCTAAGTGGCGTGATGGATATCGTAAGCGAATATCTTGACGGAGCTACTTGCAGCGGCTTGCATGAGGCAAAATTTGCAAAAGATTACATAAAAGGCGAAATTCATACCTATTCGCCGGCGTTTAAAGACGAGGATATCGATGAAATTTTAGATATCTCAAAGCATGTTGTTTTTAATAGCTTTAATCAATGGCAAAAATTTAAGGATAAAGCTCTTGGAAAAGGCGCTATATGCGGACTTAGAGTAAATCCTGAAAGTTCGGTTGCACCGACTGATATGTATAATCCGTGCGGCAAATTTAGCCGTCTTGGAATAACCGCTAAAAATTTTAGAGCTGATCTGCTTGATGGTATCACGGGGCTTCATTTTCACGCGCTTTGCGAAGAGAGTGCCGAGAGCCTAGAGACCGTACTTATGGCGTTTGAAGAGAAATTTGGCGAGTTTATACCTAAGATGAAGTGGATAAATTTCGGCGGCGGACACCATATCACTAGAAAAGACTATAACGTTGATCTGCTTATAAAGCTGGTTAAAAATTTCCGCCAAAAATACGGCGTAGAAGTATATCTAGAGCCTGGAGAGGCGGTTGGCTGGCAGTGCGGATTTTTGATATCAAGCGTGCTAGATATCGTTGAAAACGAGAAAAATATCGCCATCTTAGACACATCAGCTGAAGCGCATATGCCTGATACCATACTAATGCCATATCGTCCGGCTGTGCGCGGCGAGAGTAAAAGCGGCAAATTTAGCTACCGCTTTGGCGGCAATACCTGTTTAGCAGGCGATATCGTGGGGATTGACGCGGGGGAGGCTGATTATAAATTTGATAGCGAGCTAAAGATCGGCGATAGAGTGATATTTGAAGATCAGATCCACTACACTATCGTAAAAAACACGACTTTTAACGGAATCAAACTGCCTGATCTGCTACTTCTTAAAGAAAACGGCGAAATAAAAACAATTAGAAAATTTGGATACGAGCAATATAAGGATAGGAATTAAAGAGATAAAATGATAGTTAATAAGAGCTATGAAATTGCTTCATGTGATGATGTAGAGCTTAATATCAAGCGAGATTCACTTTTGGAATTTCGTATAAGTTATGATAACGAGTGCGAGATAGAAACTGTGCTATTTGTAGTGTCAGGACTTGGTGGCGATGCAGATTCATCTTACAAACAGCATCTGGCCGAGTTTGCTGTAAAGGAATTTGGTGTAGCTGTTGTAATTGTGAATTATCATTGTATCGGAAATAGACCTCAAGTCGGTTCTGTATTTTGTATGGATAGAATTGATCAGTACTATTTAGCTGCCAAATGCCAAGAGATAGGTATTCCTTTAAGTGGAGATCTAAGCTCTTTAGAGAGTTATCAAATGACACAAAGCATTTTGCTTGCTCTTAATCAAACAATATCTGACAAAAAAGCCAAAGGAGAACTTCCTGATGATTATTTAATGGAACTTTCCGTAACTATTCAGCCAACTAAAAATGAATATCAAAATTTTGGGATTATGCAAGCTCAAGATCTCATAAACACACTGCTTTTTATTAAAAATTCTCCGCCATTTAAAGTTTTTGGAGCAAATACGGATAATCTTAATATTATTATGCTGGGTAGCTCACATGGTGGATATTTAGCTCACATGGCTGCAAAAATTGCCCCATGGTTAATTGACGGAGTGATAGATAATAGTTGTTATGCAAACAATCCTTTTTCTTTTATAGGATTTGGCAAAGAGGTTGACTATAAAAAATATTATGGCTTTTCAACTACACTATTTTTTAATAATATTAATATCTTTTGCTCTGATAAGACTTATTGGACCTTAAATCAAAATTCGCCAAACTATTTCTCTGAAGCAAGGGAGGAGATACGTTATTTGTTAAATTTGGATCACTTAAAAATACAAAGTGGGTATCCAAAGCCAATTTACGTCAGTTATCACTCCGTAAAAGATACTAGTATTGCTCCAGCAAGCGACAAGGCGGAGCTTTATAAAATACTTCGAGAGTTTGGATTCGATGCTACTTTAAATATGATAAAAGATGAGAGTGAAATAGACGGTAAATTTATTAAAAATTTAAAACACGGCATGGATATGTCTATGAAAAGCCTTATTAAAAAAGAGCTATCAAAAATGATTAAAAAGCTAAAAAAAGTAAAAAAAGAGCCTTGGAACCAAAAAAGCATAAGTTATAAAAGTGTTGATTTGATATATAAATTTTATGAGATGGATGATAAGATAAATTTGGCAATTTCTAAAACAAAACAATAAAATTCATAAAAATATCATACTTAATTCTAGTTTTTTAAAATTTATACTATTTTGATAATAATATAAATTGATTTTGAGATTTGTTTCTAATAAAAAATAGTAAAAATTTGTTTTCAGGAATAGCTCTAAAAGCCATAAAAATAGGGAGTTTGAATTATGCAATTAAGGCATATTTAAGCTAAAATTAACTTTTTGGGCTTATATTTTTTTAAGTATATTTGCTAAGCTTAGTCGTAGTATAGTTTCATTGTCGAAATTTAGATAAACACTTTCGACATTTGAGATTAAAAGGGAAATAAAGATGGCAAGTATGAGGGAAATAGCAGCTGCTAGAGCGCTTTACTATTCGCTTTTTTCAAGACTTTTTGTCTTTAGTATTAAAGAGGATAGATTCGATGGCGTTTCAAAAATGCTCTCTTTGATGACTACTGCTAACTTTGATGAAAATTCTGCCGCTGCCATAATGAGGCTTAGCTCAAATTTTGATGAAAAAAATCCGCAAAATATAATAGATGAATACGATAATATATTTCACGCTCCTCCAAAGCCGCTTAGAAATAGCTTATCCTATTACGACGAGGGTTTTGAGATAGGAAGTATATGCGCCAAGATAAGAAAGATACTGGCGCATACGGACATTAGAAGGAATGAGAAAAATTTTAAAGAGAATGAAGATAGCGTAGGATTCGTTTTTACTCTTATGAGCGAATTTGTAAATAGATCTACCAGAGGAGAAAGCGAATACGAAGAGCTTGCCGAGCAGTTGTTTAAAGTGGCTATAAATCCATATATAGATCAGTTTTGTGAAAAATTATTTATGCACGAAGAGGCTAAAATTTATAAAGATGTAGCGATGCT
Source organism: Campylobacter sp. RM16187 (assembly GCF_025319965.1). Classification (NCBI taxonomy): domain Bacteria; kingdom Pseudomonadati; phylum Campylobacterota; class Epsilonproteobacteria; order Campylobacterales; family Campylobacteraceae; genus Campylobacter; species Campylobacter sp. RM16187. Next base: position 1,781,430 of record NZ_CP012549.1, on the reverse strand, counting down.
TCTTCAAAGTTTTATAGAGTTTGAAAGAGTGTGCTATGAGTTATCAAAACCTACTGTTCGTGACGAGTCAAGTAAGAAATCTTATGACAATATATCTCGTTCGGAGATGATTAGAAGAGAGAAAAATAGAGTTAGAAAAATGACAGCTAAAAATTTTGAGGGAGAGGAATAATGGAAAAAACAAGACGTGAATTTCTCAAAAAACTTGGTTTTGCCGGAAGTGCAGCAGCTGTAGCTGCAACTGCTGCATATTCTGCAGGATCAAATTTAAAAAGTGGGAAAAGTAAGAAAAGTGAGGTGCTTTATACAAGAAGCAAAACTTGGGAATTTTACTATCAACAAGCAAAGTAAATTTAATAAGATATAGAAAGGGCTAGGATGTCGCAAGCTAATATAGGTATTGCGCCAAGCAAAATCGGTCGTAGATCGTTTTTGAAGATGGCGTCGCTTGCTACTGCTATAGGCTCTGCTAGCGGACTTGCCGCAAGCGGAGTTACAAGAGAGGCTAGTAGTGAAGAGAAAAAGAATCCATTTCCAAATTCTCGTATCGTAAAGAGCATTTGTACGGCGTGCTCTGTGGGGTGCGGAGTTATCGCAGAGGTTGAAAACGGCGTTTGGGTTCGTCAAGAGGTAGCTCAAGACCACCCTGTAAGTGCGGGCGGTCACTGCTGTAAGGGTAGCGATATGATCGATATGATTCGCTCTCATTGTCGCTTAAAATACCCTATGGTTAAAGAAAATGGCAAGTGGAAACGCATAAGTTATACAGAAGCGTTTGACAGAATAGGCGCTCAGCTTAAAAAATATAGAGAGGAAAATCCGGAGCAAGTGATGTTTCTAGGCTCTGCCAAGGTTAGCAACGAACAAAGCTACTATATAAGCAAATTCGCTGCTATGTTTGGAACGAACAACTTAGATCATCAAGCTAGAATTTGACATAGTGCAACAGTCGCCGGTGTGGCGAATACTTGGGGTTACGGCGCTATGACAAACCACCTTGGAGATATCCAAAACGCAAAATCTATATTTATAATAGGCGCAAATCCGGCGGTTAATCACCCTGTTGGATTTAGACATTTCTTAAAAGCTAAGGAAAATAACGGCGCTAAGCTTATCGTGGTTGATCCAAGATATACAAGAACTGCGGCTAAGGCTGATTATTTCGCTCAAATTCGCCCGGGAACGGATATTCCTTTTATGTATGGAATGATGAATTTGATCTTTGAAAACGGCTGGGAAGATAAAAAATTCATAGAAGATAGAACTTACGGTATAGACTTAATCCGCGAAGAGGCTAAAAAATGGACTCCTGAAGTGGTTGAGGACGTAACGGGCGTTAAAGCTAGCACGCTTAAAGAGATAACCGAAGTCTTTGTTAAAAACAAACCGGGCTCCGTTGTATGGGCTATGGGTCTAACTCAGCACACCATAGGAAGCTCAAATACTCGTATAGCTCCTATCCTTCAGCTAATACTAGGCAACATGGGCGTAAGCGGCGGTGGATGTAACATCCTTCGCGGACACGATAACGTTCAAGGCGCAAGCGATATGGCAAACGCTCCTGACAGTTTACCTGGATATTACTCTAAAAACGAAGGCTCTTGGAAGTATTTTGCTAAGATGTGGAAGGTTGATTACGAGTGGTTACAAGGAAATTTCGTTAAACCTGAATGGATGTTTAAGCCGGGCTTTACTCTTGCTAGATGGTGGGCGGGACCGCTTGACGGAAAGAACGGAAACGATCCTATAGATAACGCAGGAGCAAGCCTAAAAGCTCTATTTGTCATAGGAAACGGTATAACATCTACCGCTCAACAAGCAAAGGTTCAAGAGGGTCTTGATAATCTTGAGCTTCTTATATTAGCCGATCCTTTCGTGAATGAAGCTGGTATTGTTACAAATAAAAAGGATAATATATTCTTACTTCCTTCGGCTACTCAGTTTGAGACAAGCGGAACGGTTGTAGCCACAAACCGCTCTGGACAGTGGAGATCTCAAGCTATCGAGCCAATGTATGAGAGCAAACCGGATCAAGAAATTTTATTTGAACTTGCTAAACGTATAGGATTTTATGACGAGCTAACCAGAACTATCCGAGATGAAAACGGCAAGATAGAGTGGCCAGAAGCCGCTACTAGAGAAATTTCAAGCATAGTAAAGAGTATCGGACTTACGGGCTGGACTCCTGAGAGACTTAAAAAACACCAAGAAAACTGGGATAAATTTGATGAAAAAACTCTTCTTGGTAAAAAAGGCACCCCTGTTGAGGGCGAATACTACGGTTTGCCATGGCCTTGCTGGACTACAAGCCACTGCGGAAGTCCAAATTTATACGCCATAGATAAGCCTGTAAGCGACGGTGGTATGGGCTTTAGAAATCGCTTCGGTTTAGAGCATAACGGCGTAAATCAGCTAGCAGGCGAGGGCAGTGCACCTGTGGGTTCTGCGGTTAAAGGCGGATATCCTCAAATCACAAAAGAGAATATCGAAAAAGTTTTAGGCATCACTCTAACAGAAGAAGAGAAGGCTAAGATGGGTGCTAGCTGGGCGACTGATGATAGCAATATCATAGCCGAAAAATGTATGGAAAAGGGCATAGCTCCTTACGGAAACGCAAGAGCAAGAGCGATAGTTTGGACATTTGCGGATCAAATTCCTCAACACCGCGAGCCAATACATTCGCCAAGAACAGATCTTGCCAAGAAGTATCCAAGCTTTAAGGATAAACCAAATCACTACCGCGTATTTACAAAATACGAGAGCTTGCAGCAAAGCAAAGATTTTGCTAAAGAGTTCCCTGTAAATTTGGTTACCGGACGTTTGGTAAATCTAAATGGAGCCGGTATGGAAAATAGAGCGAGCAAATATCTAGCGCGCTTAACTCCTGAGATGTTTGCCGATGTGCATCCTGAGCTTGCTGCGAAATATCAGCTTAAAAACGGCGATATGATCTGGATTTACTCTCCTGAGGGAACTAGAATCAAAGTAAAAACAAGGATAGTTCACTCCGTAGCGCCTGATATGATATTCTTACCGTTTCACTTTGCGGGAGTGATGCAAGGTGTTGATTTGACTGGAAATTTCCCTGATGGAACTAAACCTTTTGCATCCGGCGAGAGTGCGAATACGGTTACTAACTACGGATATGACATAGTAACTCAAATTCCTGAGACAAAAGGCGGTCTATGCCGCATAGAAAAGGCGTAATATGAGCGATTTAACTAGATTAAAATTTTATTGCGATGATGATAGATGTATAGATTGTAACGGATGCGCCGTAGCTTGTGACGAGGCTCATGAGCTGCCTATAGGTGTTAGAAGGCGTAGAGTTATTACATTAAACGAAGGAATTCAAGGCAAGGAAATTTCTACATCTATTGCTTGTATGCATTGTGAAGATGCTCCATGCTCTTTGGTTTGTCCTGTTGATTGTTTTTATATTAGAAACGACGGAATCGTCCTTCACGATAAAGAAATTTGCATAGGCTGCGGATACTGCTTGTATGCTTGTCCTTTCGGTGCGCCTCAATTTCCAAAAAGCGGCGTGTTTGGGGTTAAGGGCTCTATGGATAAGTGCACCATGTGCGCGGGCGGTCCTGAGGCTACAAATAGCGAACATGAATTTGAAGAGTATGGTCAAAACAGAATTTCAGAGGGGAAAGTGCCGGTATGTGCGGCAATGTGTTCAACTAAAGCTTTACTTGTGGGGGAATCTGCTATAATTGCACAAATCTATCAAGACAGGGTAAACGCTAGAGGTTACGGTATAAAAGATATCAAGCAAAGCCCGACTTGGAAGATAGCCTATTACACAAAGGATAGATTATGAGAAAAATATTATCTCTTTTTGCGTTTGCTATAAGCGCTTTTGCTCTAAATTTACCTGACGGCACAAATCAATATGAAAGTAATGTTTGGGCTGCGGGCAGGGTTGAAAACATAAAGCCTTATGAAGACGGCTTTGGTCCGCTTTTTACCTTTATTCAGGGAAATGACTACTTCGCATTTGGCGTAGTTGCTATACTTGCTGCTGTTGTGTTCGCCTTTGTTCTTCACTTTTTGATCATAGGTCCAAAACACTTCAGCCACGACGGCAAGAAAATTTATGCCTTCGGAGTGATCGAGCGCGTATCTCACGCTCTTGCGGCGGTATCTTGGATAGTGCTTGTTCCAACCGGTATCATCATGATGTGGGGCGATCTATTTGGCGGCGGAACCTTTGTTAGGATCTGTAAAAATTTACACGGCATAGCTACGATCATCTTTGCGGTCTCTGTGCCTCCGATGATGATTTACTGGACAAAGAGAATGCTTCCTGCGATCTATGACATCAAATGGATGATGATAGTGGGCGGCTATCTTTCAAAGGTTAAGCGCCCTGTGCCTGCTGGCAAATTTAACGCAGGACAAAAGGCGTGGTACTGGATAGCTATCCCTGGCGGTCTTGTGATGATAGCAACGGGAGCTGCGATGTATTTCCTAGACTTCTCAACTCCAAACGTTGCAGGCTGGCTTGGCATGAGCCAGATAGAGGTTCTTAGACTTTCAGCTATCATCCACAACATACTTGGCATCGTGTGCGCTACTTTCTTCTTTGTGCATATCTACATGGCGGCAATCGCTATTCACGGAGCGATCTGGTCGATGGTTACGGGATATAAAGAGGAAGAAGAGGTGGCTATACTTCATAGCTATTGGTATAAAGAGCTTCAAAGCAAGGGTCAAATTTAAATTTTATAAAGAGGGAATTTGTGTTCAAATTCCCTTTAAATTTAAAATTTAAGAAATATGCTAAAAAATCATATATAAATAGCTTCAAGATACCCAATATTACGATATAAAATAAGTTTAAGTTTTATGCTTTATTTAAGTTAAAATCTAATACAATTCAAATGTAAATTTTAATAGAATAACTATGTTTTATTAAAATTTAAAGGAAGTCGATGCAACCGATTTATACCACGCAAATCACCAAATTTAAAGGTGATGAGCAAATTTTAAAAGATGATATTTTGGTTCGTGAGATCAAGCTTGAAATTCAGATCAACGACAAACGCTTCGGTGCTATGATGGCGACACCTGTGGATCAAGAAGCACTTGCCGTAGGTTATCTTATAAGCGAGAATATAATAGCTAGTCCAAAAGATATAAGCGAAGTTAGGCTTGAGGATGACGGACTTATGGTCAAAATAGCCGCAAAAGTAAATGAAAAGAGTATGGAACGCTTTGATGAAGAAGCTATCATCATAAGCGGATGCGGTAGAGGACAAACCGCCAACATCGATCCGGAGGCGATGGCGGCAAGAGTCGTAAAAGCCGATGTCAAATTTAAAAAAGATGAAATTTTAAAGCAGATGGGGCAGTTTTACACGCAGTGCGAGCTTTATGAGATGACGGGCTGTGTGCATACGGCAAAGCTTTATGTGGATGAAAATACTTTCTTTATCGGAGAGGATATCGCTCAGCACAACACTATCGATAAAGCCGTAGGCAAGGCCTGTTTAGCAGGAGTTGATCTTGGCAAGACGTTTTTGATGGTTAGCGGAAGATTAAGCTCTGAAATGGTGGCAAAGGCTGTGATGCACGGTGTGCCGGCACTTATTTCACGAACGGCTCCGACTAGCCTTGGAGTGCTGATAGCGCGTAAATTTAACCTTACTCTTTGCGGATTTGCAAGGGGCGAAAATATGAACGTTTATAGCGGTCTTGAGAGGATTATAGGATGAGCAAAGAGGTCGAAAATTTGATAAATGATCTGCTGAATTCAAACGGCAGACTTGATTGCGGTTCGGCTTTTAAAATTTCAGCCAAGACAAACACACCCATAGAAGAAGTAGGAAAGATAGCTACGGATATCGGCGTTAAGATCGATAACTGCGAGCTTGGACAGTTTGGAAAGCTTGATTGTGATAGTGGAAGCGTAGAGGTTTTATCCAAACTTGAGCCGTTTTTAGATGAGAAAAGAAGGATATTTTGCGCCGATGGAAGAAATGCGGCGCAAGGGGTCGGCTTAAAGAAAATTCGCTCAACTTTAAAAGATTATAAAATAGATGTCAAGTACTGCAAACTAGGCTGTTTTAAAGAAAAAAAAGGCAAGAAAATGGTAGTAAAAACTAAAACATGGATAGAAAACGCAGAGGGCGAATTAATCTTTGGCAAAGGCAAAACCGAAGTTCTTGAAGTAATAGCTCAAGTGGGCTCGATCTCAAAAGCGGCTGAAATTTTAGGAATGAATTATAAAAAATGCTGGAATCACTTGCAAATTTTACAAAAAAATATGAAAGAAGATCTTGTAAACACAAAGCAAGGCGGCGGAGATAATGCGGGAACTACGCTAAATGAAAGAGCTTATGAGCTTATTAACGCCTATAAGCAGCTTCAAGCCGATATCGAAGAGTACGCAAACAAGCGTTTTAAAGAGCTGTTTATCAAAAAAGAAGAAAAATAACAACCAAATTTATACAAGGGAGAAAAAATGTATATCAAACTAAACGACAGAGTCTATCTTAACAAAGATAAGATCACGAGAGTAAAAGTTGACAGCGTGCAAGACGGTATTAGGATCCGCTTCTACGAGGGCCAAAATCAAGTCGCAAAGAGCGGAAAATTCGAAAGCGAAGCAAAAGCTATCGAATGGCTTGAGAAAAACTTCATCAACAAATAACAACCACAAAAGGCGCTTAGCAGATCTAGGCGCCGCAACTTTTAAATTTCACTTCTGCAAATTTCACATCTACTTTTAACTCTTTAAATTTTAAAATGATATAATCTCTTCTAAGCTTCAAGGTTTATCGGCTAGAGCTGGTTTGAAGAGACAATAAAAAGGAAAAATATGAGAATAGATTGCAGAAATTTAGAGTGCCCACAGCCCGTTATAAATACTAAAAACGCGTTAAATGAGCTAAAAGAGGGCGAAATTTTAGAAATTTTAGTAAATGCCGTAGCTCCAAAAGAGAACATCAGCCGCTTTTTAACCAGCCAAAATATCAAATTTAGCGTCTTTGAAAACGGCAGTGAAACCACGATAAAAGCGGTTAAGAGCGGAGCTGAGATAAAAAGCGAAAAATTTGATGAGTTTGTTTGCGATGTGCCTAGTAAGGCGGGCAAAGTTATTTATATCAGCGAAGAGCACGCAGGTAGCGGGCCTGTAGGCGTTGGACTCATGTCAAAATTTATAGGCGCGCTTCTTCAGCTTGAGACCAAGCCTTATGCGGTTATTTGCGTAAATAATGCCGTAAAGATGACTACCGATCGCGGACATGTGAGTTTTGCGCCATTAAAAGAGCTTGAAAAAGCAGGTGTGAAAATTCTAAGTTGCGGAAGCTGCTTGGAGGCTTATAAACTGGTTGATAAATTAAGTATCGGTGAGATGACAAACGCCTATGAGGTCGTGAGTCTGCTTGCCAAATACGATGTGATAAAACTATGATGTATAACGATAAAAGACTTACTAAATTTGTAGCCGCTGCGGGTTGAGCTGCCAAACTTGACCCGTCGGGTCTACACAAAAGCATTGGCGGACTTGATCTGGCGCACCCGAATTTGCTTACGCGCGTGGATACAAATGAAGACGCGAGCGTATTTAAGCTAAGCGATGAGATTGCGCTCGTGCAGACGCTTGACTTCATCACGCCGGTTGTCGATGATCCATATCTTTACGGTCAAATAGCCGCGGCAAACTCTCTTAGCGATGTCTTTGCGATGGGTGCAAAAGTTATAAATGCATTAAATATAGTTGGCTTTGACAGCTGTCACTTTGAACCAGAGGTTTTAAGAGAAATCTTGCAAGGCGGACTAAGCAAAGTACGCGAGTGTGGCGGTGCGCTTGTAGGCGGACACAGTATCGCGACTAAGGAGATGTATTACGGACTTAGCGTAGCAGGAAGTGTGCATCCAAGCAAATTTTGGGCGAATAATACAGCCCGCGCGGGCGACGTGCTAATCTTAACAAAACCTCTTGGAATGGGTGCACTAAGCACTGCGATCAAGGCTGATATGCTGGAGTTAAAGCAGATAAAAGAGGCTGCCAGCTATATGGCTCAGCTAAATTTTTACGCCGTTGGTGCCATGAGTGAAATCTGCGTTTCTGCGGCTACTGACATAACGGGATTTGGCTTTTTGGGGCATTTAAGCGAGATGTTAAGAGATGATATAGGCTTTGAAATTTTTGCCGACAAAGTGCCTATCTTAAAGAGTGCAAAAGAGATGGCAAGTATAGGACTTTTGCCTGCCGGAAGTTATAAAAACCGAGAATTTGCAAGTAAATTCGTAATCGGCAAAGAGGCTGATATACTGCTTTACGATGCTCAAACTTCCGGCGGACTTTTGCTTGCAGTTGATGAAAAGCAGGCAAATTTAGCTCTTAAACGACTAAAAGAGGCAGGATATGAGATGAGTTCTATAGTAGGTTGTGTTACTAAAAATAACACAAATAAGATAAATTTAATTTAGGATAAATCTAAAAATTGATAAATATTGAAATATTGATGAGGTTTTGATAATAGTGTATAGTGCTTTATGGATAGAAAATTAATCTTTCTAATCTGACACAGTCATTATTTAGCCATTTGTTTAAATTTCATCTATATTTAATACCTGTTATAAAATATATAGTAAAGTGGATTTTTTATGAAAACAGGGCCTAATTTATTTTATAAGGAGCAGAAATGGCTACAAAAGAGATTAACCTAGAGGATTTAAAAAACGATATCGATGCGCTGAAATCAGATTTTAAAGATATTGTAAAATCAATTAAAGATATCGGAGTTTCCAAAGTTGAGGCAGGCAAAGATAAAATTTTAGACCAAATAGATGTTGAAGAGATCAAAAAATACATCGACGAGCTAAAAGCAAAAGGCAAAGATAGCATCGATAGCGTAAATGACACTATCAAAGAAGATCCTATAAAAAGCGTTGCCATAGCTGCCGGAGTTGGCTTCGTGCTAGCTTGGTTGCTCAAAAAATAATGGCAAATATATCTGAGTTTATAGTCTCTGTTGTAGAGCTTGTCGAGGCTCAGGCTGATGATATCAGGCACTCTTTTTTTAAGAGTGCCAGCGGCTTTTTGCTTACCGTTACGGCGACTGTATTAGCCATCATAGGATTTATATTTTTCCTTGTCGGGTTAAATATACTTTTAGTTTCTATGATAGGTGAGGTTGCAGCGTATTTATCGACCTCTTTTGTCGCTTTTATAGCCGCATTTATCATATATAAGGTAGCTTCATGGAAAGCAAGATGACAAGAGAAAAGCTTGGCGTAGTCGTAGCTATGCTTGAGGGAAGGGATAAAAACAAAAAGCGCTTAAGACTCGAAGAAGCAAAGCTTAGGATGCTGTTAAACGATCCCGGCTTTGACATTTCTCATGAGCTTAAATTTATAAATCAAGGCATGATTGCCGATGCTTTGATAAATTTTATAGATAGAAATTTGATTATGCCTGCTTTAGTCAAGCTTTTTAAAGGATAGAATTGATAAAATAAGAGCCATAAAATAAAGGAGATTTTATGGAGCATTTGGATTCTAAAAACTATTTGGAAATTATAAATTTTCGTCATGCTTGCAAGATTTTTGACGAAAAAAAGAAGATAAAAAGTTCTGATTTCCAGTTTATTTTAGAGGCTGGAAGATTAAGTCCTAGCTCTCTTGGGCTTGAGCAATGGGATTTTATAGTTGTCCAAAACCCTGTTATGCGCGAGAAGATAAAAGAAAAATCTTGGGGGCAAGCTCAAATCACTACTTGTTCTCATCTTGTAGTTGTCCTTGCAAAGATCTCTGAGCTAAAAAGCGGTAGCGAGTATATAGATAAGATGATAGATAGATTTCCTTTTAAATCGCCTGAAGAGCGCGCAGCTAAAGAGGAGTTTTATAAAACCAAATTAGCGCAAAAGCTTCAAGATAATGATGAGATTATCTTTCAGTGGGCGCACGAACAGTGTCTTTTTGCGGCTTTAAATATGATGAATGCGGCGGCAAGTATTGGGGTGGATAGTTGCCCTATGGAGGGCTTTGAGCGCGAAGAGGTAGGTAAAATTTTAGGCATTGACCCGCTTAAGCACCGCGTAGCTATCATCGTGCCGTTTGGCTATAGACTAAATGAACAACCTCCAAAATATCGCCGTGATATGAGTGATGTCGTAAAGTGGATAGAGTAAATTCAGGGGCTATTAACCCTGAATCTATTATAAAGTAAACTTTAGTAGTCTGGCTATCTCTTTGCCTGTTTCCTTAAGCATTAAATCACTGCTTAGGCCAAATCTGTTGCCAAGAAAATACGTTATTACAACCAAAGTTCCATCTTTGTTTTTAAAGTAGTAAAATTTCTTTCCTCCGGCTTCGCTTTGTTTAATATCTACATTATCATCGCCAAACGCTTTTATAAAGTCATCTTTATAGCTTATTCCTACACATATTATTAATTTTGGTTTGTAAATTTTTACCCTTTTTCTCATCTCTTTAAAGCGGTTTTCTTGTATCCATTGTATATACTCGTTCTTAGTTTTAAAGCCTGTAGCGATGCTAAGTTGCTTATTCCAGAGAGCAAAGTCGGTATTTTTAAAAGCCAAAGGATATAAATTTAGCTTAAAATAACCTTTTGAATTGATAACAAACGGTTTTACTTCCTCGTTAAACTTTAAAATGTCGGCATATCCGTTTAAAGACGCTAAAAGTTTGAGAGCTTTTTGATTAAATTGATAGGCTAAATTTTCTTCGTTGTTTTTATAGCCTTTAGGTATGCTTTCGTCATTGTTTTTAAAAATATTTTCTAACTCATCTTCATTAAAGCCCTTCTCCCCACTCTATGCCGCATAGCCACGCGCTTGGATTCTCAGGCGACCCTATATCTCCGCCATCACATCCGCTAAAGCCTAAAGCCCACTTTTTAAAATATTCTTCTGTCATATTATCCTCTTTGGCATTTATTTTAAAATCTCAATTATTACAAATTTTGCCGCTTGGATTGAACCGTGCATGCTTAGGTGTACACCATCATCTTCTCTGAGTGATTTTTTATTATCATCAGTTTTTACAAATTTCCCATTTTTACATAGTGCGTCTGTTAAAGATATGAACTGCACGCCTTTTTCGTCTGCCATGCTTTTAAAAATTTTATTTAAATCTCGCATTTTATCGCTATATTTTTTATTTTCCATACAAGGTAGTCCAATCCAAACCATATCTATATCGTGTTTTTTGGCTACCTGATATATCTCCTCTACCCTGTTTTTATATCCGTTTTTCCAATCATCTGTGCCAAATTTTGCTACTTTATTGCCAAAAGTAGAGCTATAAGTGTCATTTGCCCCAAAAGCTGCCATCAAAATGGCGTTTTTATCGCTATTTTCCTCTAAAATTTTATCAAGTTCATTTTGCCAATCATAAAATTTCTTGTTAAGTAGTCCTGTGCTTGATTTGCCTAAGTTTTTTACTTTAACCTGTTTGTTTTTTAAGAGATTTTCAAAACCCCATCCAAAACCCTTCATAATTGAATCACCGACCAAAATAACTGTCGAATTTGATTCCAAGCTTACCTTTTTAGGCTGAGTTATGTTTTTTTGTGGTACTACCTCAATTTTCTCTACTATTTTTGTTTTATTTATATCTTTAGGTTCTTTGGTTAAATTTTGATCTATTTTTTTCACTATTATAGGCTTTTGCTCTGTTATATTTGTATCCAAATTAGGCTCTATTGTTTGAGGTAAAGAAGATGGTTTGTCTTTTAAAAAATTTAGACGCTCAAGCTCTTTGTTTATAAAATTTATAGCAAGGATACTAAATTCGTCAAGTTTTGTATCACTCAAAATAAAATCTTTTTGATATTTTGCTTCAAAATATATAGAGAAAGGGTTTAGCAGGATTAAAAATACTATAAGAAGCGCTCCAAATATTACCGCAAAAGCTCTCATTAAAATCCTTGATAGATGAAATTTGGCATACCGCTAGGCATTAAAAAATATACGATTAATCCGAATACAGTTAAAAATATCATACTAAAAAATAGATTTATTTTATTAAAAAAATTAAAAATTAAAGATCTAAAATTTATATTTGCGTATATAAAAGTAAATAGAAAAGCTACTGCAAAAACAGCCAAGATTTGTAAATAATCTTCATTAAAATTTGTTCTCATAGCCTTTAAAAATCTTAGCATTCCGGTAAAATCTGTTACAAAAAATATCCATATAAAACTAACGAAAATAAAAGTAAAAAATCTCTTTAAAAAATCAAATTTCAATAGATCGATTTCTTTTGTGAGGTTTAAAAATATAACTCCGAATCCATGCATTAGTCCCCAGATGATGAAATTTATCCCGGCTCCATGCCAGATGCCTGATATAAAAAATACTATTAATACATTTATTTGAGTTAATAAAGCTCCGCCTCGACTACCTCCAAGAGGTATGTAAATGTAGTTTTTGAAAAAATTCATCAAAGTTATATGCCAGTTTTGCCAAAATTCTTTTAAATTTAAGGCTGCAAAAGGGCGATTGAAATTTGGCGGTAGATTAAATCCACACATCAATCCCAAAGCCAAAACAAAATCCACGTACCCGCTAAAATCGCAATAAAGCATTATTGAATAACCAAATAGAGTGGCTATAAGCTCTGATGTTGCGAGTGAATGTGGTGCTTGGAAGGCCGGATTTATAATATCAAAAAGATGGTTTGCGATTAGTAGTTTTTTAATGATTGCTAGTGTAAGCAAGGCGAATATCTTACTCTCTTTACCAAATTCTTTTTTAGAGTTTAGCTTTTCAAAAAATGGCTTTGGTTTTAAAATCGGTCCTGAGATAATAACTGCAAAAAAGCTCAAGAACAAAAGAGTATCGAGCAAATTCGGCTCATCTATCTCTTGATTATAGCTATCTACAAGCAAGATTATACTCATAAAAGAGTAAAACGACACTCCAATAGGCAGAGCTATGTTTTCAAATTTTATTACTCCAAACTTTAGTTCGAAAAAGCCGTTATATTTAAAAAATGCAAGAGTTAAAACCACAAAAGCAATGCCTAAGAATAGATCAAAAGATGAATTTGTGTCGTGTATTTTTTTCGCAAATTTATACACAATCAGGCTAAAAATTATATTTATAATTAGGAATTTAAGTCCAAGCAGTCCTAAGAATAGATATGAAAAGCTAAGGATTAGCCATTTTTGAGCTTTTATATTTGAGTTGAAAAAATAATAAAACAACCAAAAAATAAAAAAAGATACCGCAAATTCGATAGAAAAAAGATTCATAACTCGCCTAAATTTTATTTGGATTATATAAAAAATTTGGTTTTGAAATCTTTAATATTTAGATTTTGTCTATATTTGACTTTTTATTACTTCTATGACATTTTTTACATCGTTTTCTGGTTCGCTTATTTTATTAAATCTTTTTATGATTTTGCCGTCTTTTATGATGAGAGTTTGGCGGTGATAAAATTTCTTGCCGTCACCAGTGCTAAAGGTTTTTAAATTTAGCGCCTTTTCAAGCTCGAAATCCTGATCGCTAAAAAAGCTGAAATTTACCCCTAAAGCCTCTTTAAACTCTTTAGTTTTTTCTATACTTAAAGCCCCAACCGTGATAACCTCAAAGCCAAATTTAGCTACTTCGCTAAGATTTGCTTGGTAAGCTTTGCATTGGTTTGTGCAACCCGTTAAGCCTTTAGTTTGTTTTAGCTCTTCAGGTAGAAATTTCCCGCTCTCGCCCATTTTTGGGTAAGCGATAACAACGCAGTTTTTGTTTTTAATCAGTTCTAAAAAATCAATTTCGTTTCCGTTTATATCTTTTACGATCATGCTTTATCCTTGTTAAATTTGATTTTATGATAGCATAAATTTGCGCTAAAGCTGCGCGAGTAGAGCTGCAATCGGTAAAATTTGAGCTTAAAATTTAGGCTTTTTTCTGTTTGGCGTTAAAGAAATAGACCAAAAACAGCACGGCAAAGCTGATTATGAGCATGAGTGCGGAGTAAATATGCGCTTTTTGATAATCCATCAGCTCGACCGCTTCGTAAATGGCTATGCTTGCGACCTTTGTCTTATCACCGACACTTCCTCCTATCATCAGCACCACGCCAAATTCACCCAAAGTATGGGCAAAGCTAACGATAAGTGCGGTTAAAAGCGAAGGCTTGATATTTGGCAACGCAACCATAAAAAGCGTAGTCCATTTGCCTTTACCCAGTGAATAACTCGCCTCAAAAAGGCTCTTTGGCAGGCTTGAAAACCCAGCTTGCAACGGCTGAAACATAAACGGAAGCGAGTAGATACAGCTTGCTATAACAAGTCCCGAGAAGTTAAAAACCAAGCGTATATCGAAATTTTCTTCCATAAATTTGCCAAAGAAATTGTATGGCGAAAGAAATACAAGCATATAAAATCCAAGCACCGATGGCGGTAAAACAAGCGGAAGGGCCACTATGGATTCGATTATCGGTTTGGCTTTGAAATTTGATCTGCTTAGCCAGTAGGCAAGCGGTAGCGTGGCAAAAAACAATATAATCGTCGTGATAAAAGCAAGTTTTAATGATAGATAAAACGGCGTAAAATCAATACTTGATATATCAAACATCGCTTTTGCTTTTTCTAAGAGTTGCCGCAAATGCTTTTGCGCTAAGCGTAGCCTCGTCGCCCGCTTTTAGATTCGCCGCTTCCTGATGGCTTAAGACTACTTCGCAAAGCTGCTGTCCGACAAGAGTGATCGCCACATAGATACAGTCGCGCTTTTGAATTTCTAAAATTTTGGCATGAAAGCTAAGCTTTTGGGAATTTGAGTGCTTTAAAAATATCTCGCCGGCGCTTCCGCAGCGCTCTATCACACCTTCACTTAGGACAAATACCTTTGAAGTAAGTTTATAAATTTCAGCTATATCGTGGCTTACCAAGATGGTCGTCATATCAAATTCGCGGTGAATTTTAAGCAGATAGTCTTGCAACTTTTCGCGCATAGATATATCAAGCGCGGAAAGCGGCTCGTCAAGCAGCATAATTTCAGGCTTTCGCATAAGCGCCCTTGCAAGCGCCACACGCTGCTTTTGACCGCCCGAGAGCTTTGAAATTTGAGCGTTTTTAAGTGATGTTAGCTCAACTAGGTCAAGCAGGTGGTTTGCAAGCTTTAAATCATTGTTTGCAAAAAGCAAATTTTTAAGCACGTTCATATTTTCAAACAGAGCGTAATCTTGAAACAAAAATCCTATATTTCTCTTTTGAGGCGGCAATGATTTTCCCGCATTAAAAAAGAATTTGTCCTTAACTTTTATCACTCCGCTATCGGGGGTTTCAAAGCCTGCAAGCAAGCGTAAAAGAGTAGTTTTACCGCTTCCGCTTTTGCCGTAAAGGGCTACGAATTCGCCTTTTTTGATATCTAGATCAACGTCAAGGCAAAACTGTCCGCCAGAGCCGTTTAAGATCTTTTTGCATCTAAATTCAATCACGGTTTTTATCGCTGATATAAAGTGAAGTGGCTTTTACGTAAGCGTAAATTTCGTCATTTTGTTTAAGATTTAACCTCCGGCAAGATTTTGTCGTTATTATGCTTTCAAATTCGAAATTTAAAGACTTTAAATGCAAAACGCTTGTGATATTGCCTTTGGTTAAATTTGAGATTGTCGCTTTTATCTCGTTTGTAAGCGAGCAGTTTTTCAAAGGAGTCGTTGCGATGATGACGTCTGAGCTTTTAAAGGCGAGTTTTACGCTATCGCCTATTTTAAACTCATCTAAATTTTCAAGCCCAAGCATATAAAATTTCATCTCGCCTGAAGTAAATTCAAAGAGATTTACGTCCTGGTTGCCGGTTATATTTGAAACTTGGGCCTTTATCATTATATGTTGTATCCGAATTTTCTAAAGATCTCTTTTGCTTTTTCGCTTAGGATAAAATCATAAAACGCCTTGGCTTCAGGGTTGTTTTCGCCGCGTTTTAGAAGGATTACGCCTTGATCGATCGGAGTGTAAAGATCAGGATTAACTAAGATGAAGTTTTTGCCCTCTTTGTATTGAGCCATTTTTGGATCATACATTGCGCTAGCTGCGATAAATCCGGCATCTGCCGCGCTAAGAGCTGAGCTTAGAGCCTCTGAAATTGACTTTGTGTAGATGATGTTTTTTTCAACTTTATCAAAAATTCCATCTTTTTTAAGCGCTTCGATACTAGCTTTGCCGTAAGGTGCCGACTCAGGAAGTGCGATAGCTATAGCTTTTAGTCCCTCAACAGCTTTTATGCCTTTTTTGAAGTCGATATCGCGGATGCTAAATAGTGCAAGTGCGCCTTGAGCGTAAACTATAGGACGAGTTGCAGAAAAGCCCGCTTCATCAAGGTTCTCAACAAATTTCATATTTGCCGCCATAAATACATCAGCAGGTGCGCCGTTTTTGATCTGAGTTGTCAAAGCGCCGCTTCCGCCAAGTGTTACGGTTACTTTTGTGTCCGGATTTGTCTTGGCAAATTCAGCCTTTAGCTCTTCAAACGCATAAGTTACGTTTGCTGCCGCAAATACGTTGATCTCGCCTGCGTTTAGGTTGAAAGCCGCAATTGTTGCTAAAACTAATGAAAAGAAAGTTTTTTTCATATTTATACTCCTATTATGATTTGACTTGATTTGATTACGGCTGTTAGTTCGTCGCCAACGCCTATTTTCATCTCCATTGCGCTATCTTTTGTTATGATTGCGGTGATGGTTTGATGATCGTTTATCTCAAGGACTATTTCAGCGCTTACCGAGCCGATTTTAGCCTCTATCACCTTGCCTTTTAGTTGATTTGCCGCACTTATGTTTAGATTTTCGTCCTTGGCAAGCATAACGCTTGGAGCTTTAAATATAAATACTACTTTTTTGCCGACTTTTAAATTTAAATTTTTTTCTGATTCTACAGTAACGGCGGCATGTAAAATTTCGCCATTTGATAGTTTGGCTATTATGTCTGAATTTACGGCTCCTGTTTTAATTTTAATTATCTCGCATGATAGTTGATTTCTAGCACTCAAATTCATGCTCATACGTTGTAAATTTGCTATTTCGTTAGTTGAAATATCAATATTTGAACATACTTTTTCCAAAAATACTTTTTGAGATGCAAGCATAGCTTCGTAAACGCTTATCATCTTTCTTCCATACTCGGTCAACTCACTTCCGCTATTTTTCTTATTGCCCTGCGCTCTTGTTATAAGCGGTTTTTCCGAACGGTTATTTAGCGCGTCAAGACTATCCCAGGCATTTTTATATGAAATTCCTACAAACTCGGCCGCTTTTGTTATGCTTTTTGTTTCGTCTACAGCCTTAAGAAGGCTTATATGTTTTGCTAAAACAGGCACTCCGCTATCTAAAAATAACTCTAAACTTACATCAGCTTTCATTAAAATTTCCTCTATTATTTGCTTTGATATAAAAATATAATTTTTTAAGTATAAAATAGTATATATAAAAATAAACTGAAAATTTTTTCAGCGTTATTTTTGTGTATTTATAATTTTATAAATTTAAAAGCAACAAAATTATAAAATCAAAGCTTTTGTTATAATTTTTTTGATATTATTAATTTTTTTGAAAGGTTTTGATGAAATTTATTTTTTCTTTTTTGCTTGGTTTCATCATTCTATTTGCAAATGATATTAGCGAATTTGATGATGAATTCAAAGACAAAACAGAGGTTTTTGATCCATTGTCCAGATATAATAGGGCCATGACCAATGTCAATGATTTCTTATATGAAAATTTATTAAATCCGACACTCAAAGGATATAATTATATTATTCCGCAACCGGCCAGAGAGGCTGTTGATAACTTTTTTGATAATTTAATGTTTCCTGTGAGGTTTGTAAATAATGTTTTACAACTAAAATTTAAAGAAGCCGGAGAAGAGACTTTAAGATTTGTAGCCAATACTATAATAGGTTTTGGTGGACTAACGGACGGAGCTAAATATTATAATTTACAGCGGCATGATGAGGATTTTGGTCAAACTTTAGGTTTTTGGGGTGTTGGAAGTGGCTTTCATATAGTATTGCCTTTGGTAGGACCTTATAATTTAAGAGATCTGCTCGGATTTTGGGGGGATTATTTTGTAAATCCTATAACATTTGTGGATCCTCAAGCCTCTTCAAACGGGATCAAGATTTATCAAAAACTAAACAATATCTCTTTAGATGTTGATGCATACGATAGACTTAAAAAAGATGCAGTTGATCTATATCCATTTTTACGCGATGCTTACGAACAGCGCCGCAACTATTTGATAAAGGAATAAAATGAAATTTTTAAAAATTATTTGTGCTATGTTTTTGAGTGTTTCACTATTTGCGATAAGCGAGAGTGAGATAAAACCAAGCGTTGAAAGCGCGACTCAAAACGCGATAAAAGTGCTAAAGGACAAAAATTTAAATAAAGATGAAAAAGCGGATAAAATTTTTGCCATCTTTGATCCGTTTTTTGACTACAAACAGATGGCTAAAATCAGCCTATCAAAGCGCTATGACGCACTAAGCGATGTGCAAAAAGAGCAGTTTGATAAAGCCTTTGAAACTCGCCTTAAAAACTCATATGTAGATAAACTTCTAAGCTACAACGATCAACAGATAAATTTAAAAGAGTTCACAAAGCCAAACGAAAAAAGATACTGGCTAAACGGCGAAGTCGTGAGCGAAGGCAAAAGCTATCCTTTTGTCTATAAATTTTATGACGCAAAGGATCGTGGCTGGCTAATTTACGACCTTGATATCTTAGGCGTTAGCATAGTTCAGACTTATAGAAGCCAGTTTGGAAGCCTGCTTGAAAAAGGAAGCTTTGAAGAGCTGCTAAAAAGACTGGAGACAGTAAATTTGCCTGAGGATAGCAAATAAATTTAATGAAATCCATCTTTAAATTTATCGTTTTTTATCCTAAGCGAGTTATAGCTGCGGTACTGCTTTTAACGCTTGTTTTTGGATATTTTTCTACAAAACTTGCCGTTGATGCTTCGACTGAAACGCTTCTGCTTGAAAATGATAAAGATTTAGCTCTTTTTCGCGATGTTGCCAAAAGATATGCA
Source organism: Campylobacter sp. RM16187 (assembly GCF_025319965.1). Lineage (NCBI taxonomy): Bacteria > Pseudomonadati > Campylobacterota > Epsilonproteobacteria > Campylobacterales > Campylobacteraceae > Campylobacter > Campylobacter sp. RM16187. Next base: position 1,762,415 of record NZ_CP012549.1, on the reverse strand, counting down.
AGCCCTAACTACTTAGTTGTGGCATACACTCCAAAAAATGGGCTTTTAGACGATATTACGCTTGAAAAGATTAGAAATTTATCAAAAGAATTTGAGCAAAACGAGCTAGTTGAAAATATCGTATCCATACTAAACGTTCCGCTTCTTCAAAGCTCGGCCGGCTCGCTAAGCGATATCATCAAGCGAGTGCCAACTCTTGAAGATAAAGATATCAACAAAACTGCCGTGATGAGCGAGTTTGCAAGCAGTCCGCTATACACAAACGCGCTTGTAAGCAAGGATCTAAAAACCACCGCGATAATCTTAAATTTAAAAGATGATAAAAGATACGCCAAGTTTTTAAACGCTAGAAATTTTCTCTTAAATAAAGAGCTAAACGGCACTTTAAGCAGCGGCGACAAAGAAGCTTTAAAAAGCGCAAATTCGGACTTTAAAGCCTATCGCGACGACTTGCGAGTAAAAGAGCAAGCAAGTATCGATCATATACGAAGCGTGCTTGATAAATTTAGAGGCGATGAGACGCTGTTTTTAGGCGGAGTAAACATGATCGCAAGCGACATGGTAACCTTCGTAAAATCAGATCTCTACACTTACGGCATAAGCGTTTCTTTACTTTTGATATTTAGCTTGTGGCTATTTTTTAGGCAGCTTCGTTGGGTTGTTTTACCTATATTTATCTGCGCGATTAGTGTGATTTTTGCGACAGGGCTTTTTGGCTTTTTGGGCTGGGAGATAACGGTTATATCGTCAAATTTCATAGCTCTTCAGCTGATAATTACGATCTCTGTTGTCATTCACCTCATAGTTAGCTACAGGGAATTTTTCATAACAAAACCAAGCTTAAATCAGCACCAGCTCGTTTATCTAACGCTTAGAGATAAATTTAAGCCGTCTTTTTTCGCGATATTTACGACGGTTATCGGCTTTTTATCGCTTGCATTTTCGGATATAAAGCCTGTTATCATGCTTGGCGTGATGATGAGTACGAGCATATCCATCTCGCTTGTGCTTGCGTTTTTGCTATTTGGTAGCGTGGTTTCAGAGCTTAAAAAACTTGCTCCGGTTAGGACGTTTGAAAATAAATTTAGCTTTACTAAAATTTGTGCAAATTTTGCCTTAACTTCGAAATTCGCAGTTTATGCTATAAGCGCGTTTATGCTCGCTTTTGGAATTTACGGCATTTCAAAACTTCGCGTTGAAAACAGCTTCATCGAGTATTTCAAAAGCTCGACTGAAATTTTTAAAGGCATGCAGGTAGTCGACACCAAGCTTGGCGGAACGGTGCCTGTGGACGTGCTTATAACATTTAATGAAGCAAGTAAAGATGAAGCTAAAAACGAGCCCAAAGATGAATTTGAAGATGAGTTTAAGGCTAATGAAAGCGAGGCTAAGTACTGGTTTAACAGCCATAAGATGAACATTGTAAAAAAGGTGCATACTCATCTTGAAAGCAAGGAATTTGTGGGCAAAGTTTCAAGTCTTGGCACGCTTTTGGAGATCATTGAAATTTTAAACGACGGCGTGATTGATGACTTCTTACTAAGCGTGATGTATGAGCAGATGCCTGAAATTTACAAAGATATCATTTTAAGCCCTTATGTTAGCATCGCGGATAATCAAGTGAGATTTTCGCTTAGAACTATTGACTCGGACGAGAAGCTTAGGCGAGATGAGTTTTTAAAGATGCTTGAAAGCGAGATAGTAAATTTAACTAAAGATGATAACGTAAAAGTGCAGATAAGCGGCGCAATGGTGCTTTATAACAATATGCTTCAAAGCCTGATTTACTCGCAGATCGATTCTCTTGGCTTTGTTGTTTTGACGCTTTTTGTGATATTTTGCATAATTTTTAAGAGCATAAAACTTGCGATTATTAGCATTATTACAAACATTATCCCGCTTTGTGTGGTCTTTGGCGTGATGGGAGCGGCGGGAATTCCGCTTGATATCATGAGTATCACGATAGCTTCCATAAGTATCGGTATCGGCGTGGATGACATCATACACTATATCCACAGATACCGCGAAGAGCGCCGAAGTAAAGGCGTGGCGGAGAGTATAAAGGCTTCGCACGCAAGCATAGGTTACGCGATGTATTACACTTCGTTTGCGATATTTTTAGGTTTTAGCGTGATGGTTACGAGCAATTTTATCCCGACTATTTACTTTGGACTTCTTACTGATTTGGTTATGGTTATGATGCTACTTGGAGCGCTTGTGCTCTTGCCTGCGCTTATTCATACGTTTTATGCAAAAAGCGTTGCTAAGTAGATAAATTTATTTCATAACCCTCAAGAACGAATAGACATCATTCACGCCTTCGATATGTTTAGCATACCAGATAGCGTGCTTTTCTTGCTCTATATCGGTTATGATGCCTGTAAATACGACGTTACATTGCACAACGCTAACTCTTACGCTAGTACCGCTTATCTTACTGTCTCTAAATAGGTTGTTTTTGAGTGCAAGCATGATATTTAGGTTGCTTTTGCACTCTTTTGCGTCACTTGGAAATCTTATATAGGTGTAAATTTTCTTTACGCCTTCGGTGTTTTTGGTTAACTCTATAAGTTTTTCTTTGTGTTTAATATCTGGTACAACGCCTATTAGATAGACATTTCCATAAAAACTCTCTACATCTATACTGATATTACTAAGTCCTGAGCTTAATAGAATTTTGCTCTGAATTTTACTTTTTACAAATTTGTCTCTTGCGATTGAGTAGATTCCTCTTTCATCCTGAGATATGGAGTAGGCGTCATATATATTTACTCCTGTCATAGGAGAAATCGGACGGGTAATCATGTCTAAGCATCCACTTAGTAAAAACATAGGTAATAAAATAATAATTCTTTTAATAGTCAGCCCGATATTCATAGCCAGTCCAAGGGAATTTTGATTAAATACTATAAAAATCAAACTAAAATTTATATAAAATTTGATAAAATACGATCCTTGTGGAGGATAAAGCGATCTGGTGGCGCTCGCGGACTTCAAATCCGATGGCGGGGCGGTTGACCGTTCTGCGGGGAGTTCGATTCTCTCATCCTCTCGCCATATTAAATGTGAATTTTTATTCTTAATCAATTTTTTATTATTTCTTATATTAGATAAAAATAAAAAAGATGATACAATAATGCCTATCTAGATAAAATTGGAAGGTTTTTATAGAGTATGATTTTTTCAAGCAATAAAAATAAAAGCTTGTCTTATAATATTTTAAATAGAGTTTATTTCGCAAATTTAGTCACTATTATTGCGATATTTTGCATAATAGCTTTTGCTGTAAATATTAAATTCAATGAAATTCGCGAAAATATGTATTTAAGCAATCAAGAGCTTAGAAATATTATTTTAAATAATGTCAAAACCGTCAACGACGAACTTACACTTATTAGCAGATATATAACATCAGACAATACTAACACAAGGGCTATTTTGGATTACTCAATGAGTAATCACAAGAAATATTACGCTATGCATGTTGCTACAATTGATGGCGATATTGAAATTTCTACCTTTTCTCATAGAGATGTAAATAAAGAGTATCTACATTTTTTTAAATCAAAACCATGGAAGGATAAATTTGTAGATGGATTTTATAGATCCAAATTTGACTTTCATCATGGAGATATTCCAACCAGGTTTATTGTAAAAGATCTTGAGAATGGTAAAATTTTAATTGCCGAAGTAAAGCTAAACTACATATATAATGAGTTATTGCAAATGCAAAATTCAGCGGGGGCAAACTCTTTTATCATTAATAAAGATGGAAGAATTTTGTTTCACCAAGATATAGAGCTTGTTTTAAAGCAAAAAGCCATATTTGATATTTATAGCGTAGACATGAATTATGCAGACCAAAATAGTATTAGAATTAACTGGGGGGCAGACAACTTTGACCTTTACATGGTTCAATACATCCCTAAAGCCAGAACAGCTGTTGTAACTTATCGCCCTATTAGCAATATATTGTATACAAACTGGCTATTTTTAGGTATATGTCTAGCATTTTTTTTAATAGGACTATTTTTAGTTTTTGTGGATGTCAAATTTGCCGTAAATGGTATTATAAAGCCTATATTGTTTATAAAAAAGCTTATAAAAAAGCTTGAAAAAGAGGAGAGTATCGGTCAGTATGTAAGCACTGGCTATATAACTGATTTTAACGAAATGGTGGATTCGATTATCCATGTTAATGAAAATTTTCAAAACAAAAAAAATAGCTTTTTAGAATATGAGAAAAAATTTGGATACCTTTTTGAACAGGGTCCTCTGGTTATACTTTTGATCGATGCAAAAACAGGTGATATTGTAGAGGCTAGTTCAAAGGCATTAGAATTTTATGGATTTTCCAGAGATGAATTTTTAAGTAAAAGATTGCAAGACCTTGATGCCGATAGTGCAAAAGGTGCAAATATTATGACTTGTGACTGTAGTGACAATACAGTAGCTTACGAAGCTAGACATATACTCTCAAATGGCGATATAAAAGATGTATTGATAAAAAAGAAAAATATAGAAGCGGATGATAATAAGCTAGGATTTTGTTTAATTGAAGATATTACTTGGGAAAAAATAAATAAGAGAAATTTTAAAAGAGAGAATGAGGCTAATATCTACTCTCCGATATTTAAAATATCTTGGAAAAATGGCTTTATGCAAGATATTTTAAGCGTCTCGATTAATACCGAGATTATATTAGGCTATAGGCTAGAAGAGATGCTGGCTGATGATTTTAGTTTTAAAAATATTATACATCCTGCAGACTTTGATAAAATCTTTAATGAATTTAATATCAAATTTAGATTATTTAGTACTAATGCGGTAAAAAAAGATTATGAATTTTTATCCTCTATCAGGATATTGAAGAAAAATTTAGAAGTTGTAACTTGTAATGTTTTTTTAAAATTTATATCTAGTGACGATAAAAATATAGATGAGGTCATAGGGTATTTTGTAGACAGTTCTATTATAGATAAAATGGATTTAAACAATAACCCTTCAAATCATACTTTGCATAATGGCAACTATTATGAAATAGACGGTCTAAAGTATAAAAATGATGCTGATAAATATAAAAAAATAGTCTCAAATTTATTTTCAAATTCTCAAGAAGCTATGGCTGTGGTAGGGACTGATGGTAAATTTATAGACGTAAACGATGCTTTTGTTCAAATAACGGGATACTCTAAAGAAGAGGCTATAGGAAGCTCTTCGAATTTATTAAATTCTGGTACTCATGATAGCAAATTTTTTGCTAATTTGTGGCGCAATGTTATCAATGAAGGGTATTGGAGAGGTCATATTTGGAATAAAAAGAAAGATGGTAAAAAATACCTAGAGCTTTTGACTATAAGCACCGTTTATGACAAAGACGGCAGTATAGAAAACTTTATAGCTATTTTTTCAGATATCTCGCATGCTAAAGAAAAAGAAGAAAATTTAGAGCAAATAGCCTATTATGATGCACTAACAAAACTCCCGAATAGATTTTTATTCTCTAAAAAACTAAATGATGCAATGATAAATACTGTAAGCACAAAGACTTCCATTGCTGTTATATACATAGACATAGATAATTTTAAACCTATAAACGATTTGCATGGACACTCTGTTGGCGATAGGCTATTGATCGCAATTTCAAAAAATATCAGCATTGTTTTAAAAGAAAATGATGTTTTAGCAAGGATTGGCGGGGATGAATTTATAGCTATTGTAAATGATTTAACTTATAAAAATGAGATTAATGATATATTAGAGGACATATTAAGGGCTGCAAGTAGAGATATTGTGATAAACAATAAGCATCTAAGAGTGAGTGCCAGTGTTGGTGCAAGCTTATATCCTCAAAAGATAGATATAGATCAAGATACACTTATAGAGCAGGCTGATTGGGCTATGTATCAGTCAAAATTATCAGGCAAAAATAAATACTATATATTTGATCCTGATGCGGATAAGTATTTTAGAGATCACTATGCATTATCCGATAGAATATCATCAAGTCTTTTAAATGATGAATTTTCGCTTCTATATCAACCTATATTAAATATAAAAACAAATAAGATTGTCGGTCTTGAAACATTTATAGCTAGAAAGACCGGAAATACGATTTTGTGTGAAGAAATTTTACCTCTTATAGCAAATGGTTATATATATGATGATTTAGTGCTTTGGAATATAGATATGGCACTTAAAGATCAATCTCGTATGCGCACAAAATACGGACTCGATTTAAAAGTTAGCGTAAATGTAACCTTAGAGCTTATTCATAGATCAGACTTTATAAAGAAATTTCATTCCATTGCCGAAAGCAGAGAGCACAATAACTTTCATATGCTTGAGCTTAATATTAAAGATGCCTCTTCATTTAAGCAGCCTATTGATAGTAATGAAATTTTAAATACTTATAAAAGCTATGGTATATCTCTTATACTCGATCAATTCGGCTCAAAATCTACTTCTATTCAAAATTTAAAAAATATCTATGCCGATAAATTAAAGGTCTCAAAATACTTAAGTCTGGGAGTGGTAAAAGAGGCTGATAGCTTGATTATATTAAAATCAATTCTTACTTTATCTAATATATTTTTAAAAGAAGCCATTGCAAAGGGAGTAGAGACATCTGAGAGTATGTATTTGCTTATGAAGGCGGGGTATCACAACTTGCAAGGAGGATATATAGCTCCTCCAATGAGGCTTGAGAGCATTAAACATTGGCTTGAAACATATAAAATTCCAGACAAATTAAAGCATATAGAGGCTCTTAAAGAGAGTGAGCTTATATGGTGCAATTTGGCGGTTATGCATAAGGGCTGGATAAAGAGTTTGCTTGATATGCTAAGCGCTTCAAATTTTAACAAATTTGATACAAAAGAATTTGCTAGAAATTATAGTGAATTGATGGTTGAATCCTATAAAAAGCATATTTCAGATTTTCATAAAGTGTCTATTCATGTTGAGACAACAGGTATAATTATGCAAATTTTAACAAATATAGAGCAAGGTCAAAGTATATCAAAGCTTGTTGTTAAATTAAAAGATAAGCGTGATAAGATTTTGACTTTAGAGTAAGGACTGAAAATTTATGGAATTTAAAAATTTTGAAGGCAGGGTATATGAACATGAAATTCCTGTCGGAAGCAGACTATATTTTGGGAAGATAGCGACTTTAAAAAGGGACATTGAGAATCTCGCTAGTAGAATTTTGTTGGAAAATGGATTTCATGAGATTGTAACTCCATATTTTTCATATCATCAACACTTAAGCGTATCTCCAACTCAGCTACTTAGATTTAGCGATCATGCCAATAACCAAGTAAGTTTAAGAGCCGACAGTACCGTAGATGTCGTGAGAATAGTCCTTAGAAGGCTTAAGGATACCGAACCAAAACGATGGTTTTACATTCAGCCTGTTTTTAAATATCCTAGTAGCGAATTTCATCAGATAGGTGCAGAACTGATAGGCGAAACAGATCTCGCCATAAGCGTAAAAATGGCTAAAAATTTATTCGATAAGTTAGGACTTAAGCCTCATCTTCAAATAAGCCATATCGAAATACCGCATATAGTTTGCAGGCTTTTAAATCTGCCTATATCCATATTTGAGCATGGAGAGATAGAGAAAATTTTGAATCAAAAAGAGGAGTGGCTCAAAAAACTTGCTTTTGTAAATAGCGTAAAAGAGATAGATGAAATTTATAGTATTGTTCCAGATGAGCTAAAAGAGCCTCTTAACGAGATAAAAAGAGTGGCTGAGCTGTCGCAATGCGAAAATTTAAGAATAGTTCCACTATATTATTCAAAGATGAGATATTACGATAAACTATTTTTTAGGTTTTTAAGTGGTAATGATATATTAAGCGGCGGTGGAAATTACGAAATAGACGGTATTAAAAGTAGCGGTTTTGGCGTCTATGTGGATGCTTTGCTAGAAAATTTAAAAGATAAGAATATATAAAGAATTTATTGAAGGATTTAAGATGAATAGAGCTGATCTGATAGTAGGCGTGCAGTGGGGAGATGAGGGTAAGGGTAAGATAGTAGATATGCTAAGTGCCAACTACGATATGGTTTGCAGATGCCAAGGCGGACATAATGCCGGTCACACAATATGGACCAATGGCGTTAAATATGCTCTTCATTTGGTTCCTTCCGGGGTTTTGCATAAAAATATAATCAATATAATAGGCAACGGAGTTGTCGTATGCCCTGAATTTTTAGTTAAAGAAATTAAGCAGTTTGAAGCTCTTGAAGGAAGATTTTTTATAAGCGATAAGGCGCATCTAAATTTGCGCCATCACGCTTTAATCGATCAGGCAAAAGAGCGTCTTAAAGGTAAAAACGCTATAGGAACGACAGGTAAAGGAATAGGTCCCGCATATGCAGATAAAATAAGCAGAAACGGTCATAGAATGGGAGAGCTTTTGGATCCTGAAAAACTATGCGATGATCTAATGAATGATTTTAGTGAGAACAAGAGCTTTCTTGATACTTTAGGTGTTGTTATTCCTAGTAAAAATGAACTTTTGGACGAGCTAAAACTATATAAAAAAGAGCTTGGAAAATTTATTGCAAACACTACTCAGATGGTTTGGAAAGCGCTTGATAGTAATAAAAAAATAATGCTTGAGGGTGCGCAAGGAACTCTACTTGATATAGATCACGGCACATATCCTTATGTAACTAGCTCAAATACTATAAGCGCAGGAAGCTGTAGCGGAATAGGCATTAGCCCAAAAGAGGTAGGTGAAGTAATAGGCATAATCAAAGCCTATACTACTCGTGTTGGAAACGGGGCTTTCCCTACCGAGGATTTTGGTACAGATGGCGATATAATGTGCGAAACAGGCAAAGAGTTTGGCACTACTACAGGCAGAAGAAGACGTTGCGGATGGTTTGATGCAGTAGCTGTAAAATATGCAGCAAGACTTGATGGAGTGGATAAATTTGCTCTTATGAAGCTTGATGTTTTAGATGGCTTTGATAAGGTGAAAATTTGTAAGGCTTATGAGTATAAGGGTGAGATTATCGATTATTTTCCTACAGATCTTGAAAATGTTAAGCCTATATACGAAGAGCTTGAAGGCTGGGATAAGGTTGAGGGAATTCGTAAATTTGACGACTTGCCGCAAAATGCAAAGGCCTATATTGAGCGTATAGAGGAGCTAACCGGCACAAAGGTTGGCATAATATCAACCAGCCCAGAAAGAGAAGATACTATTGTTAGATGAAGAGTAAATTTACTCAGATTGTAAAAGTAAAAAAACAAAAATTAGATAAAATCGGTCTCAGGCTTGCTAAAAGCAGGGTTGAAGCCGATATGATAGAAAATTTTATTAATGATACAAATTTGAAAATAGCCTCTTTTAAGCTACCTTCAAATGGTGAATTTACCGAGCTTAAAGGCTCTTTAGAGTTTTTAAATTTGATCAGAAAAGAGAAAGATATACTTTCTCAAAGGCTTGAGCTTGTTAAGAAAAGTATAATGCACTTTGAGCATCAGTATAAAAACGCAAGCTTAGAATATGAGAAGATGAAATATCTTGAGAGCGAAGAGTTTAAAGCGGAGCTTGCTAGAGTTAAAAAGCTTGAGCAAAATTCTATTGATGAGTTTGCTACTATGAGATATACCTATTTAAAAGAGAGTGAGATTTGAGAAAAATTTTATCTTTATCTATATTCGCATTATTTCTTTTTGGAGCTGAAGTTCCTGTTGATTGTGTCTCTATATTTGAGGCTAGAAAGGGTGAGCTTATAAAAGAAATAGAGAGAATAGATGAGGAGAAGCAAGGACTTGAAGCCTTTAGGGCGTCAAGCGAGGCTATTTTTAGAGAGAGAAATGCACAGCTAAGCAAAAAAGAGAGTGATATAAATGCGACTTTGGCTAAAATAGAGGAACAAAAAGCTCATATAGAAAATTTAGTAAAAAGAAATGATGAAATTTTGTCTCAGATTAAAACAATGACAACTGATAAGGTTGGCGAAGCATACGGAAAGATGAAAGATCAGGCCGCGGCAGATGTGTTAAGTGCTATGGATAGGATAAGCGCTGCAAGCATAATGTATGCTTTAGCTCCTAAAAAAATCTCTTCTATAATGGCTAAAATGGAGCCTGCTGTGGCGTCTGAAATAACTCTTCTAATCAAGCAAGGCCCACCTTTTGGAAAAAAAGATAAAGATAATAAAATTGATTCGTCCATTAAGCTTGAAGGACCGGCCGGCAATTTGCTAAATTTATAGTTTTTGTAAATATCTGTGTTTCTTATGAGTTAGAATTTAACCTTTTTTTACCTTTTTTTAGTTAAAATCCAAACTAAAAAAGAGAGGTAAAAATGCGTATTAAACTGCCACACACTCCATATATATCGCAAAAGATTGCAATTGATCTATTAAATTCAGGATTTGTTACTTTAAGTAAAGGCATTGAACCGCTCTGTGCACTTGCAAAAGAGATATTAGATAGTGATTTGCAGCGTGAAAGGGCTCTTGAAGAGCGAGTAAATCAGGTTTTAGAAGAGAATGAAAACGAGATGGAATTTATGCAAGTGGATAGAAAAAATATGTTTTGGCTTGTCAAGAAAAAGCTTGCGAAAGACTATGATGTAATATTGTCTTACGAAGATAGATTCAATAATATCGCTCACTTGATTCTTGAAGCCGCTTGGAAAAAAGGGCTAATGGACTATAGCGTATCTGAAAATAGAGTAAAAAATGTGATTTATGGCTCCATTGAAGACTATATAAAAATCTATGAAAAGCTTGAAGATGTTGTAATCTCTAAAATCGATAGCTACAAAAGAAAGCTTATACCAGGAACCGAAGAATACGATATAGTATTTGAAAGACTTTATGAAGAAGAGTTAAGAAAAAAGGGAATGCTGCAATGAAAGCTTATATATATCTTGAAAACGGCGTATTTTTAAAGGCTAAAGCTTTCGGAAAAGGTGGAAGCGCGGTTGCTAATATGGTTTTTAATACAAGCTTTACAGCATATCAAGAAATTATAACAGATCCTAGTTATGATGGGAAATTCATAGTTTTTACATCTCCTGAGATCGGCATAGTCGGCACAAACAATGAAGATTCTAACAGTGATAAAATTCACGTTAGCTCTATTTTGATACGATCTTTTAATAAGAGGCCTTCAAATTTTAGAGCTACAAAAGATTTGGATGAGTTTTTCAAAGAGAATGGAAAATTCGGTGTTTATGATATAGATACTAGATTTTTAACTATGCTTATTCGTGAAAAAGGCGAGCTAAGAGCCGCTATATCGACAGAAATTTCAAATCCTAATGATTTAAAACAGATGCTAGATAATAGATCCTAAATTTATATGGATAATGCCACAATAATATCTATTGTAAGCGTTGCCTTTTTTAGCTCCATAGGACACTGTATAGGTATGTGCGGGGGCTTTATGGTGGCTCTTTCGACTCTTGTAAACCGAGAAAATAAAATAAAAAATATATTTGCGATAGTCGGGTATAATGCGGCTAGAGTTAGCGCATATATCTTGCTTGGAGCGCTTTTTGGCGCATTTGGTAGCCTTTTTGCGCTATCTCTTAAGGCAAGGGGTTATTTTCTCTTTATAATTGGTGTTTTTTTAGTTATTTTGGGTATTGCTCTTATAAAACGCGGCAAAATTTTAAATTTTTTAGAGGGAAATTCCGCTATTTATAAATTTATAAATTTAAAAATCAAAATGATAATCTCAAAAGATATGAAATTTGGTTTTTTAGTGCTTGGGTTTTTAAACGGACTTATACCTTGTGGGGTAGTGTATTATTTTTTAGCTATTGCTATCTCGACAGCAAGCGCAATAAATGGTGCTTTGGTAATGGCCATTTTTGGTATGGTTAGTTTGGTTATGATGAGCTCTTACACTTTGATTTTAAAATTTTTAAACGATAAATTTAGAAGTTTTATGCTCTATCTATCCGGATTAGTAGTGATTATTTACGGTATTTATATATCTTTTATAGGATTTATGGCGACAAATGGATGATATAAAGACTAGATTTAGACAGTATCAAGATGCTATTGAGGCCAGTAATATTGTTTCAAAAACCGATATAAACGGTATTATAACCTTTGTAAATGATGAATTTTGCAAAATTTCAGGATTTAGCAGAGAGGAGCTCATAGGAGCAAATCACAATATAGTTCGTCATCCTGATGTGCCTAAAAAGACTTTTAAAATTTTGTGGGATACGATTTTAGCCAAGAAAGTTCATAAAAGTATAGTTAGAAATCTTACTAAAGATGGCAAAGATATATATCTGAATACTACGATTATTCCTATTTTGGATCCAAATGGAGATATTGAGGAATTTGTAGCTATTAGGCATAATGTAACTGATGTTATAAATTTAAATAATGAACTTTTAAAGACAAAAAGAGAGCTTGAGGATTTAAATCAAAACCTTGAAAATAGAGTTAAAGAACAGACTGCCGAGCTATTAAATTTAAATCAAAATTTAAAATGTCTGGTTGAGGCCGAGATAAAAAAGAATGAGGAAAAGACCCAGATGCTGTTTTTTCAATCAAGACTAGCATCAATGGGTGAGATGATAGCTAACATAGCTCATCAATGGAGACAGCCTCTAAACGAGCTTAGTATAATGCTTTTTAGGTTTAAAGAGGCGTTTTTAGCTCAAGACAGTTCAAGATTTCAGACAGATTATGATGATTCAAAGCGAATTATTAAAAATATGTCTCAAACCATAGAGGATTTTAGAAATTTTTTTGCGATAAATAGAGAAAAAGAGCTCTTTTTACCCTCTATTGCCGTAAAAAATGCAATGAAAATGGTTCAAGGCACATATGAAAAAGATAATATTAAGATAGACTTTTCTATAAAAGATGAGAGCGAAGTATTGGGTTTTAATTCTCAACTCTCTCAAGCGCTAATAATCCTTCTTTCTAATGCAAAAGATGCAATGAAAGATGTAAATAATGAAAAAGCTGTTACAATATCTATATATAAACAAAATAAATTTGTAGTTATTGCGGTCGGTGATAATGGCGGCGGTATAAAAGATGAGATAATGGATAGGATTTTTGAGCCATATTTCACGACCAAGCATCCAAGTTCCGGTACCGGAATAGGACTTTATATGCTTAAGATGATAATTGAGAATATGAATGGAAAAGTTAGTGTAAAAAATGATAGATTTGGAGCTTGTTTTACAATAAAGATTCCATATATGGATAAAGGATAGATAGTGGTAGGAAATTTAAAAGAGCTTACAATACTTTTAGTAGAGGATGAAGGTGGGGCTAGAGAGTCTATGGGCGAAATTCTTGCAAATGAATTTAGCAAGGTTATTTTAGCCGGCAATGGCGATGAGGGGTTAAAGAAATTTAAGAAATTTAATCCAGACATTGTGGTAACAGATATTGCTATGCCTATAATGGACGGACTTGATATGTCAAAAGAGATTAAAATCATCTCCAGAAACACTCCTATCGTTATTTTAAGCGCATTTAGCGAAAAGGAGAGGCTGCTAAAAGCTATTGATGTCGGTATCGATAAGTATTTAATGAAGCCTATTGATATGGATGAGCTTTTTGCAACTCTTATAAATATAGCTCAATCAAAAATAGAGGGAGCAAATTTAATAAAAATTACTGATAGATACTCATTTAATCAAACAAAAAGAGTCTTAGTAAAGGACGGAGTAGAGATAGCTCTGACTAAAAAAGAGCTCTCTTTTGTCTCTCTTCTTGTCAAAAGACTCGGGACTTTGGTTTTGATAGAGGAGATAAAAAATATCGTATGGGTAGGTGAGAAAGTAAGTGATGCTGCCATAAGAACTTTTGTAAAAAGAGTTAGGGATAAGATTGGAGCTGAGCTGATAAAGAATATCCCGGGTCTTGGATACAAGATAGATTTAAAATGAATTTTTAATTAAATATATAAATTTTTTCACTCGTTTAAGAATAGATATATATTTTTTAATTTAAAATACCATTTTAGTTACATTTTTATTTACAAATTTGAAAAGGAGGTTTTGATGCGACCATCAAATGCATTAAACTACGATTATACCGTAGCTAAGTACTTTATGTTTGCTACAATACTATTTGGCATCATCGGTATGGCTATCGGCGTAATAATAGCATTTCAGATGGCATATCCCGATCTAAATTATCTTGCCGGAGAGTATGGGACATTCGGTCGTCTTAGACCGCTTCATACATCAGGAGTTATATTTGGATTTATGCTTTCTGGTATATTTGCGACCTGGTATTATATAGGACAAAGGGTGCTAAAGGTCTCTATGAACGAATCGCCGTTTTTAATGTTTATCGGCAAATTTCACTTCTATTTATATATGGTTGTGATGGTTCTTGCGGTGATAAGTTTATTTGCCGGAGTTAGTACTTCAAAGGAGTATGCGGAGCTTGAATGGCCTCTTGATATAGGAGTTGTTCTTGTTTGGGTTCTTTGGGGTGTTAGTATATTCGGACTTATCGGAATTCGCCGCGAAAAGACGCTTTATATCTCGCTTTGGTATTATATAGCGACTTTCCTTGGCGTTGCCATGCTGTATCTATTTAATAATATGTCTGTACCTACAAAGCTTATTTCAGGATACGGCGACTGGTGGCATTCTGTCTCTATGTATGCAGGAACCAATGATGCCTTAGTTCAGTGGTGGTACGGACACAACGCGGTTGCTTTCGTATTTACAGTCGCGATAATCGCTCAAATTTACTACTTTCTTCCAAAAGAGAGCGGACAGCCGGTATTCTCATATAAGTTATCGCTTTTTGCATTTTGGGGACTTATGTTTGTCTATCTTTGGGCTGGCGGACACCACCTGATATACTCTACGGTGCCTGATTGGATGCAGACTATGGGATCGGTATTTTCGATAGTTCTCATACTGCCATCTTGGGGCTCTGCTATAAACATGCTTTTAACGATGAAGGGCGAATGGGTTCAGATACGTGAAAATCCGTTAATTAAATTTATGATTTTAGCTTCTACGTTTTATATGTTCTCAACTCTTGAGGGACCAATTTTATCTATTAAGTCGGTAAATGCTCTTGCACACTTTACAGATTGGATTCCTGGACACGTTCATGATGGCACCCTTGGTTGGGTTGGATTTATGACTATGGCGGCACTTTACCATATGACTCCTCGCGTAATGAAGCGTGAAATTTACTCAAAATCATTGATGGAAGTTCAATTTTGGATCCAAACAACAGGTATAGTTTTATACTTTGCATCAATGTGGATAGCCGGAATTACTCAGGGTATGATGTGGAGAGCTACAGATCAGTTTGGTAATCTTGCATATTCATTTATAGATACTGTTACGGTACTTATTCCATATTACTGGATCAGGGCTATAGGCGGTCTTTTATATCTAGTAGGATTTTTTATATTTACTTACAATATATATAAGTCAATGTCGGCTAAAGAACTTACTAAAGAGCCATTTAGCGCAAGTCCTGCAGGCGTAAGGGGGTAGAGATGTTTAGTTGGTTAGAAAAAAATCCATTCTTTTTTGCCGTTGCTGTCTTTATAGTTATCGCGTATGCAGGAGTTATCGAAATTTTACCTGATTTTGCAAATCGCGCTAGACCTCTTGAGGGTATAAAGCCTCCTACAGTTTTAGAGCTTGCGGGCAAACACATATATATGAAAGATAGTTGTAATGCCTGTCATACACAGATGATTCGTCCTTTTAAGAGTGAGACCGATAGATACGGTATGTACTCTTTAAGCGGTGAATATGCTTACGATCGCCCTCATCTTTGGGGTTCTAAAAGAACAGGTCCTGATCTAAAACGCGTAGGAAATTATCGCACAACCGATTGGCATGAAAATCATATGCTAGAGCCTACATCTGTAGTGCCTGGTTCTATTATGCCAGCCTATAAGCATATGTTTAAAAATAATGCCGATATTGAGACGGCTTATGGTGAAGCTTTGACTACTAAAAAAGTATTTAATGTTCCTTATGATATGGAGGGAATGCCTAAGCTTGGTACTTGGGAAGAGACTCAAGCGATAGTAAAAGAGCAGGCTCAAATGATAGTTGATGAGATGAAAAATCAAGAAGTAAAAGATGCGTTTGCAAGAGGCGAGATAAGAGAGATCGTCGCTATAATCGCATACTTAAATAGCTTGAAATAAGGCAAGATCGTGGATGTGCAGGCTTTAAGAGAGATTCAAGGTTACGGATTTTTCTTCTTTACCGTTTTTTTAGTGGTTGTACTATATAGCTATTGCTATCATTTGTATAAATCAGAAAGAACAGGCAGGAGAAACTATGAAAAATACTCAAATTTAGTGTTAAAAGATGATTTGAGCGATGAAATTTTAGAGTCCGTATCTACGAGCAAGAATGTTAAAAAGGAAAGTTGAGTATGAAATGGTTTAATTTAGAAGATAATATTAATTTACTCTCGCTTATCGGTGCATTGGCTATCATATTGCTTACACTGCTTGTTGTCGGAAAATATGTAAAACAGATAAAAGATAGAAAATCCGAAGGCGAGCTTAGCGAGCATAATTGGGATGGAATAGGCGAGTATAAGAATCCTCTTCCTGTGGGCTGGGCCTTAATGTTCGTACTTACTATAGTATGGGCGATATGGTATTATTTGGTCGGATATCCTCTTAACTCATATTCTCAAATTGGCGAATATAATGAAGAGGTAAAGGCTATGAATGCTAAATTTGAGAAAGAGTGGGTGAATCCTGATATAAAAACTCTTCATGCAATGGGTGAGGGTATATTTTTAGTTCAATGCTCCGCATGTCATGGAATTACGGCCGATGGAATAAATGGTAAAGCCGCTGATTTAAGCGTATGGGGAAGCGAGCAGGGTATAGTAGATGCTATTATAAACGGCTCAAAGGGGCTTGATTACCCAATGGGAGAAATGCCTCCTGGAATGGCTGATGAAGAGGGCGCCAAGGCTATTGCAGCCTATATAGCAAAAGAGCTTTCTGGTATAAAATCGACCAAAAATGAAGCCTTGGTAGAGACCGGTAGATCCCTATATCCAGTCTGTGCATCTTGCCACGGAGATGACGGTAAGGGAATGGATGGCATGAGTCCGGATCTTACTAAATATGGTACAAGTGAGTTTGTAATGGATGTGTTAAAACGCGGTAAAAAAGGTGCTATAGGTGCTATGCCTAAATTTGATGACGGAAGACTTAACGCATTGCAGCAAAAGGCTGTAGGCGAATATATCTTATCGCTTACGAAGTAAGGAGCTATGATGGAAAATACTAATAGAAACGTTTTTGCACTAAACGGTGCAACGGGAATGCTTATCGCTACCGTGCTTTTGCTAACTATCTTAGCCGTACTTACCTATCTTGGCATCAAAGCTCAACAAGATGTGGCGCAAAAGCCATACACTATCGAAAATAGAAGCGCTATCGAGATGAAAAGTGTTGATAACGCTAAGCACATAAAGATAAAGGAGTAGATATGTCGGCGATTTTAGAGAAGATTATCATCATAGGACTCGTCCTCTCCGCTATAATTTGTGCATGGGCGGTTTTAACTCCTAACCATCTGTTCGTAGGATGAAATTTATAAATTTTAAGGGCTTATTTATCGCCCTTACTCTGCTTTTAACCTCAGCTTTTTCAAAAGATATTGTCCTTGTGAATCAAAAAATTTTAAGTGATAAAGTAGCCGAAAGAATAGAGCTTATAGGCGACGAGTTATTTGAAAAATCAGGTATTTACGTAGGCATAGGACTGTTTGATAATTTAAATGGGAAAAATTTAAAAGAGACTTTTGGCGAGTTAGATTTAAAGCCGCCTTTTGCATTTTTGATGCTATCTAAATTTGAGCATAAGGTTGAAATTTTTGCTGATAACGAGACTCTTAAACTGTTTAATAAAGAGGGAATTTTAAGCCCATATCCGTCTAGCGGCTCTATTTTGCCGATACTTACTTCAAAAAACGGCAAGGATATTTATAATGCCGCTATGCTAAACGGATATGCGGACTTAGCCGAGCAAATAGCCTCATCAAAGCGGATTAAATTAGAAAACGCGCTAGGAAGCTCAAATAAAATTTTTCTTGAGATCATCAGATTTTTCGTATATGGCTCAATAGTCCTTGTGATAGTCGTGATGTCGTTTAAGAAATTTAGGAATAAAAATGCAAGATAACACAAAGACGTTTTGGCCATACGCTATCGTACTCTCCATCATCGCTATTGTCATAGCCTGCATAGCTACGATTATGATTGCGCTTAAAAATCCCGTTCAGATGGATACCTTTTATATCGATAGGTATCAAAATGTAGATGAGAATATCAATAAAATTCACGAGAGTCAAAAGAGATTTGATTCTAAGTTTAGTGTCATTTTTAATGGTGCTAATATAGAGAAGCATAACGATTTTCTTAAAGCTATATTTGAATTTACCGTAACTCCAAAAGATAACAAATCTGCTAATCTTAACACTCAAATTTTATTAACCAGACCAGAAACTAATGAGCTAAATCAAAATTTAGAGGCGATTTGGCAAAATCAAAAATTAATTACAAAGAGTGTAAAATTAACTAAAAAGGGTAGATGGCAGCTGCTTTTAAAGCTAAATGACGGCACCGATACCGGATTTTATAAATTTGAAATTGAAGCGAAGTGATAGATTTAAATAGACTTTTTGTTTTTACAAACTCACGTAAAATTCGTGATTTTAACTCAAAATTTGAAGAGCAGTTAATACCCAAGGCGATTACTATAGCCGAATTTGAAAAAAAGGCGGTTTTGGTAAAAGATCGTTTTGAAGCCGATAGCGTATATTTGCTAGTGCTTATGCAAAGAGCTAGTGCAAGCGTCAAAGAGGCTAGAGAGCAGCTTAAAATACCCGATGAATTTTTTGCATTTTTAAAAAATAATGACTATCTTTTTAGCTTTTTTAAAGAGCTTGCAATTCAAAAAAAGAGCATAGAAGATATTAAATTTAGCGATATATACGCCAATTTTGAAGAGCATTTGGCTATACTTGAAGCCGTGCTAAATAGATATAAAGAGCTACTTGAAAAAGAGAATTTATACGATGATATAGTTTTGCCTGAAATTTATAATCTAAACGAGGATTATATCAGGGAATTTGATGAAATTATCATAGAGATAGACGGATTTTTAAGTGATTTTGAATGGGAAATTTTAAATCAAGTTTCATCTCTTACCACTCTTAAAATCATATTTCAAACAAGTAAATTTAATAAAAAATTAGTAGATAAAATTTCTCAAGCTTCAGGAATTAAAAATTTTGCCGAGTATTCAAAATTTGAGCTAAATTTGAGTGATAAAACACTTAAAAATATCGGCACTATCAATAAAAAAAGAGAGATTCAGACTAGATCTTTTGCTACGACTAGCCTTGAGTGTGCTTATGTTATGGCTAAAGCAAGCGAGTTTATAAGAGATGGGATTGAGCCTGAAAAAATAGCAGTGATTTTGCCGGATGAGAGCTTTAGCAAGCTTCTTGCAATGCACGATTTTAACCGAATTTTTAACTTTGCTATGGGAGAGAGCTTTAAAAATACAAAGTTTTTTCAAACTATAGAATATATTGTAACTGCAATAAACGATAAAAAAATAGTAAATTTAGACACTCCAAACAGATTTGAATTTAATGAATTTGAGTTTATTTTGGACTCTTTTGGAGTTAAAAACGAGCTTTTTAATAAATTTAAAAATCACTTTGAAATGAGTTGCGAATTTAGTTTTTTTAAAGAGCTTATAAATGAAATTTTATCTCTGCAAGATGATAAAAATGTCGAAGATTTAGTTTTCGAAGAGCTTTTTTATATAGAAAATTTGGCTAGATATTTTAACTTTACGCTAAGACAAATTTGTGAAATTTTCCTTATGAAGCTAAATACTCTCAAACTTGACGACATAGGCGGTGGCAAGATAAACGTAATAGGTATCTTGGAGAGTCGCGGAATGAAATTTGACGGTGTTATTATTGTTGATTTTAACGACGATTTGATACCAAAACGTAGCGTAAACGAGATGTTTTTAAACTCAAAGGTTAGAGAAAAAGCAGGTCTTATAAGCTATATAGATAGAGAAAATTTACAAAGATTTTATTATGAAAATCTCATAAATGAGTCCAAAAAAACAGCGATTTGTTATCTTGTAAATGAGGAAAAAATCCCTTCAAGATTTCTAAATGAGTTTATAGCTATTAAGGATATGAATTTTAGCGATGACGAGTATGCTAAGGTTTTATCGCGCGTGCAAGATGGAGCTAGGCTAAGGGCGTTTGATGATGAAGTGATTTTAAGGCATGATTTTTTTGCTAAGCCACTTTCATTTTCTAAGCTAAACACATTTTTAACATGTCCTAGGAAATATTATTATTCTAAAATTTTAGGAATTAAGCCAGCTTTGATGCCTCAAGATAGCCAAAATACAGCACTTGGAAATGCTGTTCATGCGGCGCTTTGCGAGTATTATAATAAATTTGAGAAATTTGATCTGATTGAATTTGAAAAAATTTTAAGTAGTAAGGAAATCTCGCCTCTTGATTTTGAAATTTTGATGATAAATTTTGAAAAATTTGCCAAAAAAGAGCAAGATAGATTTGCTCAGGGCTGGAGGGTTAAAGCCTGTGAAAAAGAGCTTAGTCACAGCTTTGAAGGAATAATGTTGACAGGCTTTATCGATAGGATAGAAGAGAGAGATGGCGAGATAAATTTAATTGATTACAAGAGTGGAAGTTTTGATAAAAAATCATTGCAACTTCCTTTTTATGAGGCTCTTGTGGGGGCTAAATGCGAGGCTTTTTACTATGATTTAAAAAGCGAGATGGAGTTAGTTAAATCTGCTTCAAGTTTAGAAGATTTACGAATAGAGCTTGAAAATCTTAAAAAAATAAACAAAAGCGAGATAAATTTTAGTCGCAATGTAGGTGCAGCATGCAGATATTGCGAGTACAAAATCATTTGTAAGGGCGAACTATGAAGCCATTTTTAGCCCTAGAAGCAAGTGCTGGCAGCGGTAAGACATTCGCTCTTAGCGTGCGATTTATCGCGCTTATATTAAATGGCGCAAACATTAATGAAATTGTAGCCTTGACCTTTACCAGAAAGGCTGCAAATGAGATGAAAGAGCGCGTTGTAGAGACATTTTTAAATCTTAAAGAAAAACCAAGCGAGCTAGAAGAGATATCTAAGATTTTAAATCAAAGTAAAGAAGAAATTTTAGGGCTAAGAGATGCAAGGCTGGCTAAATTTTTAGAAGGCAATCTTAAAATTACTACCTTTGATTCGTTTTTTGTGATGATTTTAAGGCAATTTAGTCTAAATATGGGGCTAAGTTCTGATTTTAAAATAGTTTCTGGCTTAGAAAATCTGCAAAGAGCTGAGTTTGCACTTGAAATTTCAAAAGACAAGGCACTTTTAAAAGCGCTTGCTAATCTTATCATATCGGCTCAAAATAGTAAAAATAGCTTTTTTGATGCGCTTGAGATGTTTTATGATAATTTTGGCGAGATAAAGTGTGTGCAAAACTCTAAATTCCCAAGCGAAGTTGCGGTAGAAAACAGCCTTAGAAATTTATATGAATATGCATTAAAAAAAGATGCAAGCGACCAGGCTTTAAAGAGTTTTGAGCCAAAAAAACCAATCAGGCTACTTGAGAGTGCTTTTGTAGAAAGGGATAGTTTAAACTACCGCACATATTCTAAAATTTATTCGCCTGAGCTTGATGAGCTTTTTTGGGAATTAAAGGCGAATTTAAAGCTATATTTTGACGAGCTTGAAGCTTACAAACTAAGCGAACTTAATAAATTTTTACAGATTTATAAAAGTGTCAAATTAGCACTTAATAGAAGGTTAAACAGTCTAACTTTTAGTGATGTTTCAAGATTAACTTATGAACTTCTTTGCAAAAATTTCGATGCACAAGTGCTTTATTTCAGGCTTGATGGACGGATAAATCATCTTTTAATTGATGAATTTCAAGATACTAACGTAACTCAATACGAGATAATGCTTCCTTTGATATCTGAGATTTTATCAGGATACGGACAAAACGGACTTGGAAGCTTTTTTTACGTAGGAGATATCAAGCAAAGTATATATAGATTTAGAGGCGGCAAAAAAGAGCTTTTTGCTAAATTGCAAGATGATTTTAAACAGATAAAAAGCTCAAGCCTTGATACAAATTACAGAAGTTTTGCCGCTTTAGTAAAATTTACAAATGCAATTTTTAAGGACAAAATTTCAGATTTCAAAGAGCAGCTCGCAAGCACTAAAAAAGATGATAGGATTTTAGACTTAAGAGTTGATTCTTGGTGTGAATATTTTGTGCCAGATAGCGATGATTACGGGTTTTTGCGAGTAGTAAGCAATGATGATATAGTTAGTGAAGTGCTAAATCAAGTTAAATTTTTACTTGAAAACGGAGTCAAAGATGACGATATTACTGTGCTTTGCTGGAAAAATGAGGATATAAACTTCATTTCTAGCGCTCTTGAAAGCGCAGGCATAAATTTGGTATCGGAAAGCACGTCTTCTTTGCTTCAAAGTCCTTATGTAAGAGCGATAGTAGAGTATGCTAAATTTTGTCTTTTTAAGGATCCAATTTATAAGCTAAACGTAGAAGCTTTGCTTGACACCAAGATCTATTTACTTGATATTAACCCATCTAAACCGGCTTTTTTAAGCCTAAATTATCTTGCTCAAAAACTAAATATTGATATTTCAAATATCGATATTTTAAGGCTTTTTGAACTTGCAAGAGAATTTAAAAATTTAGCAGATTTTATTTTTAATCTCGATAGCTTTGATGCCGTAATAAGCGCTAAAAATAGTGTAGGCGTAAAAATAATGACTGTGCATAAATCAAAAGGACTTCAGTTTGAAAATGTCATAGTATGCGACAGGATAGGGGGTTCTAAAAGCGATAGTTCCAGTTTTTTAGCCGAATATGACGTGAAAGATGGCTGGAAGATAAAGCAAAATATAAAAAAAGAGAGTTTTGATGAGGATTTTAAGAACCTTAAAAATAGAGCCAAAGAGCTTGAAAAAGAAGAGAATTTAAATAAGCTTTACGTAGCTTTTACGAGAGCTATTTGCGGTCTTGTTGTTATTAAAAAAAGTAGTCCAGATGGAAGAAATCCTAGCTTTTTTACAGCTTATGAGCTAAAAAGTAGTCAGGAAATTGTAGAGTATCTCGATTTGAAAGAATTTACTTTTGGTCAGGTTATACCTAGTAAAAAAGATGAAATTCAACAGGTAAGAAATAGCAAAGATATAGATATTATCAAGGTTGCAAGGCAGGATATTGATACTAAAAAAGATAGTATGGCAAAAAATCAAAATGCCATATATCTAGGTTTAGCATTTCACTATCTCTTTGAGATGACGGCTAGATTTGACGAGAGAGCGTTGTGGGTGGCAAGATCTGCTATGTTTAATAAATTTCATAAATTTCTTTCTGATGATGAGCTTGAAGAGCTATTTTTAAGAGGATTAAATTTAATAAAAGACGAGAAATTTATAGAGCTTACTACGAATAAAAAGATATATAAAGAACAGCCTTTGAAATTTAATGGCTCGTTAAAGCAGATTGATCTTATGTGCATTGATGATAATGAAATTTGTATAATAGATTATAAGACAAGCGATCATAGTATCGATGAAAACATATCTCAAATAACGAACTATAGAGATGCTATAAGTAAATTTTATCCAAATCTTAAGATAAAAGCTGTATTATTTTACACTTTGAAAAACAAAATTCAATATATTGAAATTTAAAAACTACTTAAATTAAGGTTTATATAAGCTACTTTTAAATAAAATCACGTTCTAAAATTATTGGCAAAGGTAAAAAATGACACAAATAACAAAGCCAAACGAGGTTAAACGAGATTGGATTGTCCTTGACGCGGAAGGCAAGCGTTTTGGTAGATTGCTAACCGAAGTTGCGACAATACTTCGTGGCAAAAATAAACCAAATTTTACTCCAAACGTTGATTGTGGAGATTATGTTATCATCATCAACGCTTCAAAAGTAGAATTTACAGGAAATAACAAAGCTGAAGATAAGCTATATCACAGACATTCTGGCTATTTCGGAAGTACAAAAAGTGAGAAATTTGGCGATTTGGTAGCCAATAAACCTGAAAAGCTATTTAAGCTTGCGGTTCGCGGAATGCTTCCAAAGACAAAACTTGGTAGAGAGATGATAAAAAAACTAAAAGTTTATGCGGGTAGCGAACATCCTCATACAGCTCAAATCGCTAAAAAAGAAGGAAAATAATTATGGCAAAAGTTTATGCAACTGGAAAAAGAAAAACTGCTGTCGCTAAAGTTTGGATAAAGTCAGGAAGCGGCAAAATCGTAGTAAATGGAATGGATCTAAATAGCTGGCTTGGTGGGCATGAGGCTATCAAGCTAAAGGTTGTTCAACCTCTTCTAGTTACTAAGCAAGAGAGCCTTGTGGATGTTACTGCTACTACTTTAGGAGGCGGATATTCAGCTCAGGCTGAGGCTTTAAGACACGGAATTTCACGTGCTTTAGCTGCAATGGACGGTGATTTTAGAGCAGTTCTTAAACCAAAAGGCTTATTAACTCGTGACTCTCGTGTGGTTGAGCGTAAGAAATTCGGTAAGAGAAAAGCAAGACGTAGTCCGCAATTCTCTAAACGTTAATGGTTTTAAAGACCTTGGTTGCTATACTGGGGTCTCCTATGGTTTATTCTCAACGCTACCAATGCTTTGAGAATTTTATATTTAGTGAATATTTATAAGCGTTTAAATAGAATTTATTAAGTATATGTAAAATATTGTTGCTGATTTGATTAAAAAATCAGAAAGAAAGGATATTCTATGAAAAAGATTGCTATTGCTTTAGTTGCTGCTACGGCTTTGTTTGCTGCTGATTCAGCATATAACTATGAGTTAACTCCAACTATAGGAGGAGTTCATCCAGAGGGAAATCTTGGAACAAATGATCATGCTGCCATAGGCTTAAGAGTTGGAAGAAATCTTGAAAATTCGTTTTTAGATCAAGTTGAGCTTGGTTTTAACTACTCAAACAATATTAAAGAGTTTGGTGTAAAAGGTAATGTTGCAAGATATTTTGTAAACGTTATTAAGGATTTTGGATTAACTAATGATTTGTCGCTTTACGGGCTAGTTGGCGCAGGCTGGGAAGATATATCTGCTAAATTTGTCGATAATGAAGATGGCGGATTTGGGCAATACGGTTTAGGTTTAAAATATAAGGTTACAGACAATTTCGCACTTCGTCTAGAGGCTGTAGATGCTATAAAATTTGAGCACGCAGATCATAATCTATTCTATACGCTTGGCTTTGCCGTAGGATTTGGCGAGAAAGCCGCTCCAGTAGTTGTTGCCGCCCCTGAGCCAAAACCAGTGATGCCAAAAGCTGTAAATCTTGATGATGATAATGATGGTGTTTTAAATGATGTTGATAAATGCCCTAATACTCCGGTGGGTGTTGTAGTTGACGAGACAGGCTGCGAGAAAGTTATCGTGCTTAGAGATTTAGGTGTAAATTTTGCATTTGATAGCTATAAAATAACACCAAAATATCTTGAAGAGATTAAAAAAGTTGCCGAGTTTATGAGTGAAAATCCAAGCTACCGTGTAGTTTTAGAAGGCCATACTGATAGTACTGGTGCTGAGGCTTACAACTTAAAATTATCAGAAAAGAGAGCAAATGCTGTTGCTAAAGTCCTTGAGAATCTTGGTGTAAGCTCAAATAAGATCACAACCGTAGCTTACGGTGAGACTAAACCTGTGGCTGATAATAAAACAAAAGAGGGGCGCGCTGAAAATAGACGCGTTGAAGCTAAATTTAATAAATAATTTAGGCTGTAAAAAACTACATTATTTAGGCTTTATCGCTATATAGCGGTAGAGCCTAATTTTTTATCTACTTTTTAATTAAAGAAAACAAATGAAAAAAACGATACTTTTTGATTTGGATGGCACACTTATAGACTCTACTTCCGCTATTTTAACAGGGTTTGACACTGCATTTAAAGTTCATAATAATCAAAAACCAGACCAGGATGCAGTAAAATCTCTTGTTGGACATCCTCTTGATGTTATGTTTGGCGGTCTTGGAGTGGATAAAGATCTGATTCAAAATTATATCGATGCTTATAAGGCTTGTTATAAACAAATTTATCTAGACCAAACAACCCTCTTAGATTTTGCTAAAGAGGCTGTAGAGCTTGCTAGCAAAATTGCTGACGTAGGAGTTGTTACTACAAAAACTTCTAAATTTTCTGTAAATTTACTTGAGTATTTGGGTATTAAAGAGTTTATTAAAACAGTAGTTGGCAGAGATGATGTAGTGCACCCCAAACCAAACCCTGAGCCTATTAATTTAGCTCTTAAAAATCTAGGTAAAGATAATGAGCAAAATAAAAAGTTTGCGTTTATGATAGGCGATACATGTATGGATATGATGGCAGCAAAATCAGCTGGTATAGAGGGTTTAGCTCTTTTGTGCGGTTATCAGGATTTGCAAAATTTGAAAAAATGCTCAAACCATATCTTTGAAAATCCGCTTCAGGCAGTTGAGTTTATAGCAAAACTATAGAATAAATTTATTGAAGATTTAAGCTGTAAATCTATTTTAGTATTCATTAGTAATAAATTTATACTTTTAATTCATCTTAAAATACTCAATAATTCTTTTGATTAATCATATATTTTGGAATTTCGTTTTATAATAAAAGATTTTATGATAAAGATGAGGCAAATAAATGAGTAAAATTATGAAAACTATGGACGGCAACGAGGCGGCTGCGTATGCTTCATACGCCTTTACGGAGGTTGCGGGCATTTATCCGATAACTCCAAGCTCTCCGATGGCTGATTATACCGATGCTTGGGCGGCTACGGGCAAGAAAAATTTGTTTGGTATGCCGGTTAAAGTTGTCGAGATGCAAAGCGAAGGTGGAGCCGCCGGAACCGTTCACGGCTCGCTTCAAGTAGGCGCGCTTACTACTACTTACACGGCTTCTCAGGGTCTGCTTTTAAAAATTCCAAATATGTATAAAATTTCAGGACAGCTGCTTCCGGGAGTTATCCACGTAAGTGCCCGCTCTATCGCGGCTCAGGCTCTTTCTATATTTGGAGATCATCAAGATATCTATGCCTGTCGCCAAACGGGGTTTGCGATGCTGGCAAGCGGTTCTGTTCAAGAGGTTATGGATATCGCAGGCGTTGCGCATTTGGCGGCTATTAAGGGTCGCGTGCCGTTTTTGCACTTCTTTGACGGATTTAGAACAAGCCACGAAATTCAAAAGATTGAAGTTATGGATTATGCTCATTTTGATAGACTTTTGGATAAAGAGGCAGTGCAAAAATTTAGAGACGAAGCGCTAAATCCCGAAAGTCCAAAGACTAGAGGAACGGCGCAAAACGATGATATCTACTTTCAAACCAGAGAGCTAACTAACCGCTTTTATGACGCGGTGCCTGATATCGTGGCAGGTTATTTGGCTGAAATTTCAAAGATAACAGGGCGCGAATATAAGCCGTTTAACTACTACGGTGATCCTGATGCTGAGCGTATAGTTATAGCGATGGGTTCGGTTACGCAAACGCTTGAAGAGGTGGTTGATCACTTAAGAGCCAATGGCGAAAAAGTGGGCATTATCAAAGTTCATCTTTACCGTCCGTTTAGCTTAAAATATCTATTTGACGTTATGCCTGATTCGGTTAAGAAAATAGCCGTTTTAGACCGCACAAAAGAGCCTGGTAGCTTAGGTGAGCCACTGTATCTTGATATTAAAGCGGCGTTTTACGGAAGCAAGACTCAGCCTGTCATAGTTGGCGGCAGATACGGTCTTAGCTCAAAGGATGTCGATCCTGCGCAAATGATCGCGGTATTTGAAAATTTAAAACTTGATGAGCCTAAAAACGGCTTTACCGTAGGAATCGTAGATGACGTAACTTTCACATCTCTTGATGTAGGCGAGAAAATTTCACTGAGTGATGATAGCGTAAAAGAGTGTCTATTTTACGGACTTGGCGCTGATGGAACCGTTGGAGCCAACAAAAACTCGATTAAGATTATTGGAGATAAAACCGATCTTTACGCGCAGGCTTATTTCGCATACGACAGCAAAAAATCAGGTGGCTACACGCGCTCGCATTTAAGATTTGGCAAAAATCCTATCCGATCAACCTATCTTGTTTCAAACCCGCACTTCGTGGCTTGCTCGGTTGCGGCTTATCTTGAGCTTTATGAGGTGATTGATGGCATAAGAAAAAATGGAACGTTTCTGTTAAACTCAATCTGGGACGCAGATGAGACGGTGGCTAAAATTCCAAACAGAGTTAAGAGAATTTTAGCTCGTAAAAACGTAAATTTCTACATCATCAATGCTACTAAGCTGGCTCACGATATCGGGCTTAAGAACCGCACAAATACCATTATGCAATCAGCTTTCTTTAAGCTTGCCAACATCATACCTTTTGAAGATGCTCAAAAATATATGAAAGAGTACGCTCACAAAGCTTACTCTAAAAAAGGCGAAGCGATAGTCGAGATGAACTACAAGGCTATCGATATGGGTGCCGGCGAGCTTGTAAAAGTGCCTGTCGATCCTTCTTGGGCAAATTTAAGCGATGAGAGCGAGACAAAAGAGCAATATATCGGCACTGATTTTGTCGAAAAGGTAGTTAAGCCGATAAATGCTGCCAAAGGCGATAGCTTGCCTGTATCGGCATTTTTAGGCTATGAAGACGGACACTTTGAGTCAGGAACAACGGCTTATGAAAAGCGCGGCGTAGGCGTGATGGTGCCAAAATGGATCGAGGAAAATTGTATCCAGTGTAACCAGTGTGCATTTGTCTGCCCTCATGCGGTTATCCGTCCGTTTTTGATCGATGATAACGAGCTTGAAGCGGCTCCTCAAACCGTAAAAGATCACGTTTTAGACGCAAAAGGCAAGGAGCTAAAAGGGCTAAAATATAAAATTCAAGTTAGTATCCTAGACTGCACGGGTTGTGAGCTGTGTGCGCAAAACTGTCCAAGTAAGGAAAAATCGCTTGTAATGGTGCCTTTTGAGGAGGAGCAAGAGAAAAACGAGCAGGTAAATGCGGACTATCTATTTAAAAATGTAACTTACAAAGATGATCTGATGAGTAAAGAAAGCGTTAAAGGCTCAAGTTTTGCTCAGCCTCTTTTTGAGTTTCATGCTGCTTGTCCGGGATGTGGAGAGACACCTTATCTAGGGCTTGTCACAAGGCTATTTGGTGATCATATGATAGTGGCAAACGCGACAGGTTGTAGCTCGATTTATGGAGGAAGCGCGCCTTCAACTCCATATACTACAAATAAAGACGGACACGGCGTAGCTTGGGCGAATTCGCTGTTTGAGGATAATGCCGAATTTGGTATGGGTATGGAAGTAGCTACTCAAACTATCCGCCACCGTATAGAAGATATAATGCTTCGCACAAAAAACAGCGTTCCAAACGCACTTAGCGCGCTTTATACCGATTGGATTGAATTCAAAAACGATAGCGCTAAAACTAAAGAGATAGCTAAAATTTTAGTTCCGATTTTGGAGCAAAATTTAGAAGCCGAGGGTGTAAAAGAAATTTTAAGCCTGAAAAAATATCTCATTAGAAAATCTCAATGGATAATAGGCGGCGACGGCTGGGCGTATGATATCGGATTTGGCGGACTTGATCACGTGCTTGCAAGCGGAGAAAACGTAAATGTGCTTGTGCTTGATACCGAGGTTTATTCAAACACAGGCGGTCAAAGTTCAAAATCAAGCCGTGCAGGCTCTATCGCGCAATTTACCGCTTCAGGAAAGCCGGCTCAGAAAAAAGATCTAGGCTATATCGCTATGACTTACGGAAATATTTTCGTAGCGCAGATAAACTCAAACGCAAGCCAAGCAAATACGATAAAAGCTATTTTGGCGGCTGAAGCGTATGACGGACCAAGCCTCGTGATAGCCTATTCGCCTTGTATCGCTCACGGTATCAAAGGCGGACTTAGCTACTCTGGCAACCAAGCAGAGCTTGCGACAAAATGCGGCTACTGGCCAACTTATGTCTATGATCCAAGGCTAGCTAAAGAGGGTAAAAACCCGCTTAAGATGACATCTAAAGAGCCTGACTGGAGCCTTTATGAGGAGTTCTTGCTAAACGAGGTTAGATATAGCGCGCTTAAGAAGACAAATCCTGAGCACGCAGACGCACTTTTAAAGAAAAACGAGGATGACGCTAAACGTCGCTATCGCCAGCTAAAACGCTTGTCTGTAGCTGATTTTAGCGATGAGGTTGAAGTAAACCAAGAACCTAAAATTAACTAATAAAACTTCAAATTTAGCCGTCAAACGGCGGCTAAATTTCTATCTTGTGGAATTTTAGTGCTGTATTTTTAAGCTGTTGTATTAAATTTTTATTAAAAATATTGATATGTGGTTCTTGGGATTTATTTAAAATATATAGTTTTGCAAACAGGAGAAATTTATGAAAAAGATCGGACTAATCGGCGGTATGAGTTATGAATCAACTGCAACCTATTACAACGAGATAAATCGCAAAGTAAATAACAAGCTTGGCGGATTAAATAGTGCCGAAATTTTGTTAAGTAGCGTAAATTTTGAAGAGATAGAGCTATGTCAGCATGAAAATAGATGGGATGATGCTGGTGAAATTCTAGCTCGCCACGCTAAAATTTTAGAACTTGGCGGAGCGGATTTTATACTGATTTGCACAAATACAATGCATAAAGTTTATGAAATGGTTCGAGCTAGTGTTAAAATTCCTGTTATTCATATAGCTGATGCTACCCTAAAAGCGTTAAAAGAGTGTAGTGTGGATAAAGTGGGGCTTTTTGGCACGATATATACGATGAAAGAGGCATTTTATAAAGATAAGCTGAGTGACGGCGGAGTGGAAGTTTTGCTTCCAAGCGAAGATGAGATGAAATTTGTAAATGAAGTTATATTTAATGAGCTTTGTTTCGGTAAAATTTCAGCTACTTCGCGTTATAAATTTCTTGATATCATCTCAAATTTAGCGAGCCGCGGTGCAAAAGGCGTCATACTTGGTTGCACTGAAATAGGACTCTTGATCGATCAAAGTAGCACGGATGTTAAACTTTTTGATACCACGTTCATACATATAGATGAGGCTGTAAATTTGGCTCTTGGTTAAATTTCAATTTCTACTTCTTCTAAACTAGTTACGAATTTACACTAAACTGATAATAGATATCAGAACTAAGAAATAATTTAGCAAAGATAGTTTATAATAATCACTATCAAGATAAACAAAAGCTAGGAGTTCACATGTCAGTTTTAGTAATCGGAGCCGACGAAATAACGCCGATAAAAGCGGTTTTAAGAGATTTAGGCGCGGACAAGATAGAGCATTGGGACGCAAGAAACGAAAACAGGGTAAATCGCAAGCCAATCCCGCAAGATACTAAATGTGTGGTGATGCTAACGAGCTTTTTAAATCACAACACAATGAAGACCATAAAAACTCAAGCCAAAAAGCGAAATATCCCGATAGTATGCGCAAAAAGAAGCGTTAGTTGCGTATTTTGCGAATACTGTAAAGTCTTTGGACTAGACAAGGAATTCAAATGCAAATCCAAAGATTGCTAAATGAAATTCGGCTTTTTATCAGATATTGGAGAAATAACTCCAAGTATTTTTTCAAAGCTTAATAGGGTAAATAAAGCGAAAATTTTTATAAATTTGTATAACTCATGCGTTGAAGATGAGCTAAAAATCCCTCAAATTTATCACAAATTTGGACTTAGCTTGCAAAATATCTTTTTAAAAAGAGTTGATGAGTTATGCAAATTTAACCACCAAAGCTTTAAAAAAGCCGTTAGCTTTTGTGTAGTTTCAAACGTGATAATTCATGCCTTTAAAAATGGAAATTTAGATGAAATTCCCGTTATCGCAGGCACTCCTAAACATCCTGCCGCAAAGCTTTTGATGCTGCTTAAATCACAAAACGGAATTTGTTTTGACGCAAATATAATGTTTTCTCAGTTTGTTTATGATAAAATCCGCAGAAAACATCTTGATAAAAATGTTTATTTTCAAGACGGCATAATCTTTGCAGAGCATAATGGCAGAAAAATTTTCGGAGTTTTGCCTAGCTTTAAGGAGATTTCAAAAGATAGGTTTCATCTGGCAAATTACGAAATCGCAAGGGCTTTTAAGGCTCTTGAAGAGAACGGATTTGACAGGATGTTTGTTGTTTTTCCGCGCAACACAAACTTCTTAAAACACATAGAGGTCGATACTTGTTGCGGAAGCTATGGCGGTGAGGCTAGGCTCAAGCTCGTTCCTTACACTATCAGCCATAACGTATTTTAATTTAAGGAAAGTTTATGATAGGAATAATTTTTGGAAGCAGTATGGGAAATACTGAAGAGGCGGCAAAATTTTTGTCTGAAAATTTAGGGCTTGAAAACGAGCTTTTAAACGTAAGCGATTGTGACGCGGATAAGATAAATAGCTTTGACAAGCTGATCCTTGGCACCTCTACTTGGGGAAGCGGCGACTTGCAAGACGATTGGGATGCGTTTGATTTTGAAGGACTTGAGCTTGGCGGTAAGACTGTTGCGGTATTTGGAATGGGCGACAGCGAGAGCTACAGCGATGAGTTTTGCAACGCTATGGGCAAGCTTTACGATCATGTTGTAAAACAAGGTGGAAAAGTCGTAGGTAGCGTATCAACAGACGGATATAGCTTTGATAGTTCAGAGTCTGTTCGTGACGGTAAATTCGTAGGTCTTGCGCTTGATGCGGATAATGAAAGCGATCAAACAGAGCCGAGAATTCTCGCTTGGATCGAGCAGATAAAACCAAATTTCGCATGATTTATTTCCCCTGTCTTTTGGGGAAAACTTTTTAAAATAAATCTTGTATCAATCTACTATAAAAACCACTAAATTTTAAGCCTTTTGTAGTTAAAATATTTTTTAAATTTTTACAGTTGGAGTAATGATGGCATTTCAGAATGTAGAGTGGCAAAAATTTTATGAAAAAGCCTGGAAAGTAAGAGCAGAGTTTGTGAGTGAGTGTTTAAGCCGTGGAATGAATGGCTACCAAGCCATTAAAGAGCTTGAAAAGAAAGAACGTAAATATCGTATATCAATAACAGATGACGAAGTAATATCATGGGAAAAGATTAAAGGAGATCCTACAAATGCGATATCTGAATCGATTAATATTCCCATAATGCGACTAAGCTCTATGAGGGGCAATGAGATTGTAATACCATTTTATGCAAATTTTAATTTTGTTGATATGCTTATAGATATTTTTGACGAGACGGGGCCTTACGATTCCATTATCGAACTTGGATGTGGATATGGAAGAAATTTGTTTGAGATATTTTATAGAGGTGGACCTGTCGATACCCCATATTTTGGCGGAGAATTTACAAAAAGCGGTGTAGATCTTGCTAACAAACTGGCTAAAGCAACTCCAAATATGAATGCTAAATTTTTTCATTTTAACCATCTCGAACCAAGACTAGATATTGATTTTGGAGAGCGAGCATTTATATTTACTTGTCATTCTATTGAGCAGGTGTCACAAATTTCAGATAATTGGTTTGAGGTTGTGGCAAATTCTGCCAAACAAGTTAGATGCGTACATCTTGAACCATTTGGTTTTCAGATGCATCTAACAGGCCCTTTAAGTCAAAAACATATGGAATTCATAGTGCAGCAAGGTTGGAATGTCAATTTTACCGATATGTTAAAACAAGCTTCTAAAAACAAAATAATAGAGGTAGATGGTGCGATATTGGAGATCGGATTTTCGCAAGATCCGTTTAATCCGGGTTCGATTGCTATATGGCATAGTGATAGAAAATAGTTGTTTTTTCTTATGTTACTAAATTTGAAAGAATTTTCAGAGCAAAACCCTATAAGATGGGCCATATTAATGGGATTTTTGTCTTGCTGGGCTATAGTTATAGTCGCTTTTATGGATGCTAAAATAGATTTTAATTCATCAGGTCAAAACAAAGAAACCCAGTCTCTTCAAACTGTTTTTTATCTTTTGGCATCTTATATCTTTATTAAATTTTTTACATTTTTTAAAAAATTTTCATTTTTCTCTCTTGCGTTGTTTTCATTATTTCTCATAGGTATTTGTCTAGTAACTAATATATATTTATTAAAATTAGTTCCTGCGCCAAACGAGTTTTACCAAAATATTAGCTATGCATTCTCGGCTGGATTAAGTTTTATATATATTTTTATATTAAATTTAATTCCTTCAAAATTTTTTCAAGGTTAAATAATTCTCTGATATCAGCAGTTTTGTCTTTGAGGTTTTATCAAATTTTCGCTACAATCTTACGAAAAAAGGATAGATATGCCGCTACTTGATAGTTTTTGTGTGGATCACGTAAAGATGAATGCGCCCGGAGTTCGCCTGGCTAAAACGATGAAAACGCCAAAAGGCGATGATATAAGCGTGTTTGATCTTAGATTTTGCAAGCCAAACGAGGAAATTTTGCCTGAAAAGGGCATCCATACGCTTGAGCATCTGTTTGCCGGATTTATGAGAGATCACCTTAACGGCAACGGAGTTGAGATCATCGATATCTCGCCGATGGGCTGTAGAACGGGCTTTTACATGAGTCTTATCGGCACTCCTAGCGAAGATATAGTAAGACAAGCTTGGCTAGCCTCTATGCAAGATGTTAAAAACGTAAAAAGTCAAAGCGAAATTCCAGAGCTAAACGAGTATCAATGTGGCACATACAAGATGCACTCGCTTGATGAAGCGCACGCGATAGCCGATAAAATTTTAAAAAGCGGACTTGGCATCATAAATAACGATGAAATCAAACTTGATCTAAAAGCTATGGGTTTGTGAGCGAAATTTGACGCGGATGAGCTGTGCAAAGCCTGAAAATTTAAGCGAAAACAAGGCTTTTTTAACTGAGCAAATTTTAACCTATCTTGGCAACAAGCGCTCTTTGCTTGGCTTTATAGAACAAGGCATACTGCACGCTAAAAGCAAGCTTAAGCGAGATAAGATAAGCTGTTGCGATATGTTTTCGGGCTCCGGGATCGTAGCTAGGTTTTTAAAGCAGCACGCAAATTTTATCGTTGCAAACGACCTTGAGCTGTACTCCAAAATCACCAACGAATGCTACCTTGCAAATTTGACGCCTGAACTTAAAGGTGAGCTTAAATCAAATTTGGCAAAGCTCAAAAAAGAGATAAAAAGCGAGCTTAAAAGCGGTTTTATCACTGAGCTTTACTCGCCAAAAGATGAAGCAAACATCACTCCAAACGATAGAGTTTTTTACACTCCTTATAACGCGCGCTATATCGATACGGCAAGGGCTAAGATAGAGCTTTTGGATGAGCGGCTAAAACCATTTTTCCTAGCTCCGCTTTTACACTCTGCGAGCGTGCATGCAAATACGAGCGGAGTTTTTAAGGGGTTTTATAAAAATAAAGATAAAATAGGGCAGTTTGGCGGCGAAGGAAGAAACGCGTTAAAAAGAATTCTAGCTCCTATCGAGCTTAAAATGCCTGTTTTTTCAAATTTTAACGTCGAATTTGAAGTTATGCAAAAGGACGCAAATTTACTAGCAGGCGAGATTGGCAAGATCGATCTAGTCTATCTTGATCCTCCTTATAACCAGCACCCTTACGGCTCAAACTACTTTATGCTGAATTTGATTGCCAAATACGAGCGTCCAAGTGAAATTTCAAAAGTTTCAGGCATAGCTAAAGATTGGAATCGCTCCGTTTATAATCAAAGAGCAAACACTGCCGAAGCGTTTTTTGAGCTGATTGGTAAGCTAAAGGCTAAATTTGTGCTAATTTCTTTTAACTCGGAAGGGTTTATCTCTAAAGAGAGTTTTGATAAAAACCTTAAAAAATTTGGAAAAGTAGAGTTGAGAGAACAAAAATACAATACATTTCGTGGAGGTAGAAACTTAAATAGTAGAAATTTACACGTAAACGAACTTCTTTATATATTAAAAAAATAAGTTAATAATTTATCTTTTTAATATATATTTAATCAATTATAAAGCTACTAAATATATCAATGTAATTTTAAGTTCAATTTTAATAAAATTTCATTAACTTTATTTTTTAAGGAAATTTTATGAAAAATAAACTTATATCTTTGATGATTGCCGCTACGGCTTTTAGTTCGATGTTTGCGGGAGATTTTATATCTCAAACAACCGCAATTTTTTTAAACGGCAAAGACATAGGAAAAATAGAGGTTTTAACTCCTGTTGAAATTGTAGAAAAAGGGCAATCTCTAACTAAGATAAAAATACAAGGAGTAGTTGCGGATAATTATAAAGAGAGAATCCAAAGAAGCATTCCAAATGCTGAAGTTTTTGTTGTTTTTAATGAAGATGTTGACGGTAATTTTGTTTTTAATAAGAAATTAGAAGATGATTATGGTGAAATTTGGCATGAGGTAAGTGGAGTTTATGAGGTTGATTCAAAGCTTATAACAGCCGATGAGGAAGCCTTGTACGACCAAGCAAAAAAAATATACGAAGAGAGCTGTTCTGCCTGTCACAGACTGCATCAGCCTAATGATTTTACAGCTAATCAGTGGCCTGCAAGTTTGCAAGGCATGATTGATGCTGGTTATACTGCAATAGATGAAAATAGTTTAAATTTAATCACAAAATATTTGCAGCATAACGCTAAAGAAAGTTATTAAAATTAAAAAGACCAATATTTAGAAAAGGGGATAATATGAAAAGACGAGATTTTATAAAGACCTCAGCTATTCTTGGAGCTAGCTCTTTGAGCGCTAGTAGGATTGATGGTGTTACAAAAACTATTTTTGACAATAAGAAAGTTTTTGGAGCAAATAGATTTGGAACTTTTTGGGCCAATATAAATTCAGGGCAGATCGTTTCTGTAAGTGATTTTGAAGGTGATAAATTTCCAAATACTATGAATTATTCGCTGCCGGATGTAATTCAAAACGAAAACAGAGTTCTTTATCCGATGGTAAGAAAAAGCTATCTAAAGGCTAAAGGTCCTGCAAAAAGCGAATTAAGAGGTAATGAAGAGTTTGTAAGAGTTAGCTGGGATGTAGCTCTTGATCTTGCCGCTAAGGCTTTAAAAGAAAATTTCGATAAATATGGCCCTGAAAGTATCTACGGTGAGTGCTACTGGTGGGGCGGTAGCGGTAAAGTAGGCTGGGGCAGAACCGTAGCTCACAGAATGTTAAAAATTCTTGGCGGATATGTTGAGGAGACTGATGATTATTCGACGGGAGCGGGTCTTACTATAATGCCTTATGTATTGGGAAGCGGTTCGGTTTATGATACACCAACCAAGTGGAAAGCCGTTGTCAAAAATGCTAAAAACGTAGTATTTTGGGGTACTGATCCGATAGTTACAAATCAAATAGGTTCTATTCCTCCACTTCATTCTAACTATCCTGGCATCATAGATCTTAAAAAATCAGGCATAAAAACTTATAGCGTAAACGTAATGGTTAACGATACTGCTCGCTATTTAGGCTCTGAACCTATAATAGTTGTACCCAATACCGATACCGCAATGGTGCTTGGAATGTGCCACTATCTATATGAAAATCATCTTTATGATGCCGAGTTTATTAAAAAATATACGGTTGGATTTAATAAATTTAAAGACTATTTGCTTGGTGTGGAAGATAAGATTGTTAAAGATGTTAAGTGGGCTAGTAAAATTTGTGGTGTTCAACCTGAATACATCGCTAAATTTGCAGAAAAACTAGCAAAAGAGCCTACTACTATTTTAATAGGTCGCGCACTTCAAAGAGCAGACCACGGAGAGCAAATTTTCTGGGCTTTAGTTACTCTAAACGCTATGCTAGGGCATATCGGCAAAGAGGGTCTTGGGTTTGAGTTTAGTTTAGGATATAACTCAGGCGGCGCCGGAGATAAGATAGCTCCGGTTTTAAAGGGTCTTAGCACAAGAATCAGTGAAAAATATGAGACACCAGACTCTCCTTGGAAAAAATTTAAAAACGTAACTATTCCTTCATCACGCTCTATCGAAGCACTTGAAAATCCAGGCAAAGAAATAGATCATAACGGTAAAAAGATAAAGCTTCCACATATGAGAGTCGCTTATAATGCATCAGGTTCGATGTTTACACGTCACCAAGATGTAAATAATATCGTTAAACAATGGAAGAAATTTGAGACAGTTATCACCGCAGAGCCTTATTGGACGAGTACAGCAAGGTTATCTGATATAGTATTCCCTGTGGCTATCGAAGTTGAGAGAAACGACATCAACCAAACCGCTCCAAACGGCGAATATATCGTAGCATATAGACCTATCATTAATCCTATGGGAGAGAGCAAGAGCGACTTTTGGATTTGTGAGCAAATTTGTAAAAGATGGGGCGTTGGCGAAGTATTCACAGAAGGAAAATCAGAGCTTGATTGGGTTAAGGAATTCTACAACGATGCGGTAACTCAAGCAAAAAATCTCAATGTGCAAATGCCTAAATTTGAAGAGTTCTGGGAAAAAGGCTTTGTAAGATTTGAGCAAGATAAGAAAGAGACCGAGCTATACACTAGACTAGCGGCGTTTAGAGAAAATCCTGTAAAAAATCGCCTTGGAACACCATCCGGTAAGATTGAAATTTACTCTCCTGCCGTAGCTAAATATGGCTATGATGACTGCCCTGGACATGCTACTTGGCTAGAGCCATTCGAGTGGCTCGGTAGCGAAAAGACTAAAAAATATCCGATACATATAGTAAGTCCTCACTCAAGATATCGCTTACACTCTCAGCTAAATAACTCTATTATTAGAAATTTTGCCGAGGTTAGCGGCAGAGAGCCTATTTTGATGAATCCAAAAGATGCTAAAGAAAGAGGTCTTGCCAATGGTGACATTGTAAGAGTATTTAATGATCGCGGTGAAATTTTAGCAGGTGTGCTTATAACCGATCTTATTCAAGAAAAGGTTGCGGCAATATGCGAAGGTGCGTGGTATGATCCTGAAAAATGGGGAGAAAAGAGCCTTTGCCAACATGGCTGCGTAAACGTATTAACTCGTGATAAAGGCACAAGTAAGCTAGCTCAAAGCAATACAGCCCACACAACTCTAGCACAGGTTGAGAAATTTAAAGGCGAGATTAAGCCTATAAAAGCATTTTCAAAACCTATTATTATTCAATCTCTATAAAATTTAGCCCAAGGTTTCTTGGGCTAAACTCTCTAAACTGTTTTATGTTATCATATTGTCAAATTGTCAAAATTGAAAAGGAAAAATATGAAAAAAATTCTATTTCTAATGATAACTTCAGTCTTTGCATTTGGCGTTGCGACCGTATCGGAGCCTAATGATCCTTGCGAAGAGTATAAGAAAACAGCCTATGAGATGTTTAGCATACTAGACGCCAGAGCTGAAAATAACAAACATGAGCAAGCCGAAGTTAAAAAGATGAAAGATGCTTTTAATAAGGGTCTTGAGAGAATAAATACTTTAAGCGACAGAGACAATGTCTGCATAAAAGCTACTCAGTCAATCAAAGAAGCAATAGAGCTTATGCAGCCTGTGCGATCTTATCAATAGGTTAAAATCTTAATTTGTATTCAAATCTTACTTGATAAACATAATTAATTTAAGTTACAATATTAAAATAAAAAATCAAAGGATAAGTATGAATGATTTTGTGAGAGTTTCACAAATTTTAAAGGCTTTCAAGGCTGAACTAAACGCACTTTACACAAATCTTGAAGATAACGATATATTAAGCGAAGGGCTTAAGATAGCTGGATTTGAGGGTGCAAAGAGCGAAAAAATAGCCGTTTTAAGACGTGTTGTAGATCTTAAAGAAGAGCCGCTTGAAAACGAGCTAAAAAAGCTTAAAAAGAGCGAAGAAGAGATAAAAGTGGTAAAAGATCGGATGTTTATATATGTAAAAAATCTTTATGAAAGTCGCCACGCAAATTTGATAAATCAAATCGCGCAAGAGGGCGTTTTGGACGAATTTTATATAACACTGCTAAAGGGAGTTCACGACATAGGACTTGCGATGAACGACTGGCAAATATCGTGGAATAAGCAAATTTTACAGACTACAAATAAAGAATTTGAGGCTAAATTTAAAGATTTTAACGAGGCTTTGAAATTTATTGATGAAAACAAGCTTTTTCAGACCGAACCAAGCGGTGAGAAAGCAGACAGAAGCTACGGAGCGGTTGTAAAATCAGGCGAAAAATATGAATTTGTGCCTTATGTTTTGGCTTTTAAAGATGAGGTCGGCAAGGTGGCAAATAGGCTTGATAAGATGATAGAAAGCCTTAAAAAAATAGCTTTGCAAGAAGATCACAAGTCCTATGTGAACTATTTTATCAAGCTCAAAGACGCTTTTTGCGAGACGGATAACTCTAAAGTGATATCTGTTTGGCAAGAGGCTGAGATAGCTTGGATGGATGTGCGCTCGCAGCTTCAAGTAGGACATCCGCTTGAATACTACGAGGATGCCTACACGCACGCGGTCGCGCTTGAGTGGGACATCAGGCTTGCTGAAGTAAGCGAGTTTGACGAGGAGAAATTTAGACGCGAGATCAAAGAGAGCTTTGAAAAAATTTATAAGCAAGTGGTCGCAAATAGCCTTAAAATGCACGAGCTTGTGCTTTCAAATATAAACAAAACTCAGCTTTATATATCAAATCCCATGATTTACTACGGAGCCGAGCTTAACGGGCTATTTTCAGCCCAAGTCGTACCAAACGATGAGTTTGTAAGCAAAAAGTGCGGTAAGAAAATTTTTGCCTTTGTAAATCACGTCTATGAAAGTGCAAAAGCTAGGCCTTTTATGAGGCTTTCGGGCGAAATTTTTGATAAAGAGTTTTTAAATTTCGGAAGAGAAATTTTATTTACCAAACCTGAAGTATGGAGAAGAGTTTATGAAATTTCAACGATCGGACATGAGTTTGGACACGTGCTTTTTGTGAGCGAAGATAGCGAAAAAGAGATGAACACGGGAGGTGTATTTAAATACATCGAAGAGTATAAGGCGACCACCGGCGGGCTTGTGAACTTCTTTTTACATGAGGATGAAGAGTATAAGATGCCTGTATTTCACGATCTCATAGCTCGCTCTGTGGGGCTTATAGCTTGGCGTGAGGTTGATGAGGTTAGGGCGTATTATTGCGAAGGGCTCATTCATCTTAGCTTGCTTTTTAAAGCGGGTGTGCTTAGCTTTAAAGATGGGAAATTAAGCGTGAATTTTAGCTTGCAAAGCTACGAGAAATTTAAAGAAATTTGCATGAAAAACTACGAGGATTTGGCTACTCATTACGTTAAAAAGGCTGAAGCGGGCGAGTTTCTAGCCAAATTTTGCGAGCGTGACGGACAAAGCTATTTGCCAAAAGATGAGACCGTGAAAGAATTTGTGAAATTTTACTACGACAAGTACCAAAAGATCGGCAATGAGGTCGATAATAGCGGCGAATGGCAAAAGTGGCAAGAGATAGCCAAAAAACAAAACTAACAAAAAGGA
This sequence comes from Campylobacter sp. RM16187, assembly GCF_025319965.1. Taxonomy (NCBI): domain Bacteria; kingdom Pseudomonadati; phylum Campylobacterota; class Epsilonproteobacteria; order Campylobacterales; family Campylobacteraceae; genus Campylobacter; species Campylobacter sp. RM16187. The sequence goes on along the minus strand of NZ_CP012549.1, from coordinate 1,720,878 downwards.
GAGTGGATGATAGATTCAATGGGTGAGCCGCGTATCAAGCTGGTTGCGCTTCCGAAGGATACAAACTCTGCGGGCAATATATTTGGCGGTTGGATAATGAGTCAGATCGACCTTGCGGGAGCGACCGCCGCGCGTGAAGTGGCGCCTGAGAGAGTTGTAACGATATCTATGCAAGAGGTTATCTTTAAAGAGCCTGTCTTTATAGGAGATGTGGTTAGCTGCTACGCTAAAATTCTTGCAGTGGGCAAAACTTCGATAAAAACGCAGATAGAAGTAACGGCTCTAAGGCTAAATAAAGACGGCTTTCGCGAGTGCATACACGTAACAAGCGCGATCGCCACCTACGTAAGTGTCACAAAAGACGGGCATAAAAAGCCGATCGATGAAGAGTTAAAGAGACTGCACGGGTTTTAAATTTACAGCTAATTTTAATATGCATTTTTGTAATATTTCTTTTATATATTAAATTATATAAAGGAGATATTTATGAAAAAGCTAAGCTTAGTTTCTCTACTTATTTTGGGTCTTTTAAGCCTAAATGCAAGCGAATTTAGAAGCGTCAAGGATATGGCCGGAAATGAGGTAAAAATTCCTGCCGTAACTAAAAAAATCGGCGCTCTTTGGCATGCAAATAACCAGATGATCCTAACGGTAGGCGGTGCAGACAAGATCGTGGCAACTACCGATAAGATCAAGCAAAACAAGTGGTTTGCACACATCTATAAGCCTATCGCGCAAATTCCCGCTTCACTAAACGGCAACGATATCCAGATAGAAGAGCTCGTAAAGCTAGCTCCCGATGCTATCATCGTGTCAAACAAAAACTACCGCGAAGAGCTGGTAAAGCATGGATTTAACGTATTTTACGCGCTTTTTACAAACTATGACGATATGAAAAAAAGTGTGATGATGACAGCTGAGATAATCGGCGATGATGCGGTTAAAAAAGCTAAAGAGTTTAACGACTATTTTGACGCAAATTTTAAGCTCGTAAATGATGTAACAAGCAAAATTTCAGCTTCCGATCGCCCAAAAGTGCTTCACATACTAAACGGCACAAATTTGCTAAAAGTTGATGGCAAAAAGACTATCATAAACGAGTGGATCGAGCTTGCAGGCGGAGTTAACGCTATCGAAAAAGAGGGCAATATGATAGAGATCACCGCCGAAGAGATCATCAAAGCAGATCCTGATGTGATTATCGTTGGAGGCGTTAAAAACGAGCAAGCCGTTGAAAAAATTTATAAAGATGTAGCGTTTTCTGGGCTAAAAGCGGTTAAAGATAAGAGAGTTTACGGCAATCCAAGCGGCGTGTTTAGCTGGGATAGATACGGCTCGGAAGGCGCTCTTCAGATACTTTGGGCGGCTAAAACTCTGCATCCTGAGAAGTTTCAAAACATCGATATGAAGGCTGAAACTAAGAAATTTTATAAGCGATTTATGAACTACGAACTAAGTGACGAGGAGTTTGGCTACATCCTAAAAGGACTAAGTCCGGAGGGTAAATAGCTCAAATTTAATAAAACTATCAAAGAAAGAAGCTCATGCAAGAATTTTACGAAAAGCCGGCTTTTAACTATTTTGTATTGGGCGGAGCGGTTTTGGCGGTTGTGATAGCTTGTGCGGCTTCTTTATTTTATGATCATGAGAATTTAAAATTTTTAGGCTCTTTTGGCTTGCATGAAATTTTGATTTTATTTCTGCTCTTTTTTCTGCCTTCGGTTGTGTCGTTTTTGTATCTTAAATTTGTAAATTTTAAAGCCGATAAAAAGGTGCTTTATAATCTTTTCATAATGCCATTTGGCGAGATCATGATAGTTATTTTGCTTTATTTTTTACTTACCCAAGGCGCTATGATACATGAGTTTGCTTTGCTTTTTGCACTACTTGCGTTGCCTATGTTTGTAGTTAGCGCATTTCAGGTCATTTTTGCGAAATTTACTTTTAAAGGCTAGTTGTGAGTTTAAAACTGATAAAAAGGCAAGTCTCGTTTAAATTTACGCTCATCTTGCTTGTCGCGCTTACTTTTATAACGGCGATTTTAGCTCTTGGCATTGGTAGATTTAGCGTGGGTTTTGGCGATGTGGCGCGCTCTATGCTGGCTTTGCTTGGATTTGAGCTTGAGATACCTCAGAATATTTACAACGTCGTTACGCAGATTCGCCTTCCTCGCATCATCGCGGCGATTTTAGTAGGAGCTGCGCTTGGAGTAAGCGGCACCGCGTATCAAGGAGTTTTTAGAAACCAGCTGGTAAGCCCCGATCTACTTGGCGTCTCGGCTGGCGCTTGCGTGGGTGCAGCGAGCGCGATACTGCTTGATTTTTCATTGCTTGGCATTCAGGCTATGGCGTTTGTCTGCGGCTTGATCGCCGTTGGCATGACGCTAAGCATACCAAAGCTTATGGGTCGAGCAAGTACCCTTATGCTCGTGCTTTCAGGCGTCATCGTAAGCGGACTCATGATGTCGATAATCGGCTTTTTAAAATACATCGCAGACCCGGAAACCAAGCTAGCCGACATCGTCTACTGGCAGCTTGGAAGCCTAGCTAAGGTAGATGTGGCAAATTTATACGTGCTTGCGCCTATCATGGTCGTTTGCGTGATCTTGCTCATACTTATGAGCTGGCGGATAAATTTGCTCTCGCTTGGCGATCTTGGCGCGGCTAGGCTTGGCGTAAACGTCGCACTTGAGCGAGGCATCATCATAGTTTGCGCGACACTGCTTACGGCAAGTAGTGTTTGCATAAGCGGTATAGTGGCTTGGATAGGGCTTTTGATGCCTCATCTTGCGCGCATGCTAGTAGGAGCCGATAACTCAAGAAGCATACCGGCAAGCATATTTATGAGTGCGATTTTTTTGGTTATCGTTGATACTTTGGCTCGCACGATGAGCGTTAGCGAAGTGCCGCTTGGCGTGCTTACGGGCTTTATCGGCACGACCTTTTTCGTCTGGGTGCTTTTTAAAAACAAAAGGGTTGTTTGATGCTTGAGATAATCGATCTAAATTTTGCCTATCCAAACGGTGCCGGGCGTCTTAAAAACGTAAATTTAAGCCTTAAAAAGGGCGAAATTTTAACCGTGCTTGGTAAAAACGGTGCGGGCAAATCAACTATGCTGGGTCTTATGAGCGGTGCGCTTAAGCCAAATTCCGGCAAGGTTATGCTCAATGGACGAAACGTGCTTGATATGAGTAGCAAAGAGCGAGCTAAGCTCATGGCGTATGTGGCGCAAAGTGAGGTTTGCGAGTACGAATACAGCGCGCTTGAATACATCACAATGGGGCGAGCGGCTCACCTTGGAATTTTTGCCAAGCCTGCCAAAGAGGACTACGAAACGGCTAAAAAATACATCCAAATGCTTGGTATCGGCCATCTTGAAAGCAAATTTATAACCCAAATGAGCGGAGGAGAAAAGCAGATGAGTTCTATCGCCAGAGCCCTTACCGCCGAGCCTGAACTCATCATCTTTGATGAGCCTACGTCCGCGCTTGATTTTGGCAACCAGTATAAGTTCTTAAAAATGGCAAAATGGCTGCTTGAAAAGGGCTACACCATAATCCTAACCACGCATAATCCTGACTTTGCCATCTTGCTTGGCGGAGTTGTAGTACTTGTGAAAAACGGCGGAGAGGTTGAGTGCGGGAGTGTAAGCGAGATAATCAAAAGCGAAAATTTAAGCCAACTTTACGATACTCCGCTTGATGTGAGCTTCGTTGAGAGCGTAAAGCGAAGTTGTTGTTTAACTTATCCGCTTTAAAGCTAAAGAGCCAAACTTTAGCAGTTTAGAGCTCTTTTTAAATCTGAAATATACAAATTTTGCTGTCTTTTTAGGTAAAGATATAAAATCGGTGCTAGAAAGATATTTTTAGGTTTTATGTTTTCTGTGAAATTTAAGATGGTTTGTGAGTTTTCTTCTTTGAAAATGCCTATCCAAGATCCCTTTATGCTCTCATTTTCTATCTCTAGTTCAAGCCTTTCGTAGGGTTTACAAAGAGTTATTTTAAAATTTGTTTGGCGAGAGTTTTTTGAAATTTCTACAAAATGAGTTTTATCTAAAATTTTAGTCTCTTTTAAATCGCTACGCCACGCGCACTCTTTAAAAGACGTGACAACTTGCCAAACTCTTTTGATATCGCAGTTTATCTTTGAAATGATAGTGCAAGTTGCCATATTTCATCCTAAAATTAATCCATATCGTCAAGCAACTCTTCGTTTGACTTAACGACCAGTCCTGAGCCGTGCACTACGCTTGGGATACAGCTGGTGCAGATATCAACCTCTTGGCCGTCTTTGTGAGCGTGTATAAATACCGCATTTTTGTTCTCTTCGCTGGTTAGTCCGCATACGTTGCACACATACATTCCGTTTATTTTCATTATAAATCCTTCTTAAAATTTTCGTTATTTTAGCTTGAAATTTAAAGATCCAAGATGACTCAAATCAATGCAAATTTTAGCAAATTTAGACGCGAATTTGCTCTTTTTGAAAGAAAAAGTGCGAAAAGTAAATCACAAAGAAAATTTGCAAAAACAGCCCGACAAGCGGTATCAAACAGAGCAGATAAAATATAAGCGCGGTAAATTTATACTCATATCCGCCCATATCAAGTAGTGCTATCTCAAAGCGGTTTTTGCTAAGCGTGTTTGAGCCGATATCGATAAATAAAAGCGAGTAGTAAAGGTAAAAAAACGGCACGTTTATGATGAATAAATTTAAAACCGGAACGAACAAAAGCGGAAGACTTATGAGAAAAAGCAGGCTAAATTTGCCGATTGCTATTGCCATAAGCTTTAGCGATCTAGCTAGCGAGATGGTCTCAAATTTAGGTAGCTTATAGTGTCTTTTGTTTATCTCTTCGGTTACAACCGGAGTTAAAAAGCCAGCCACAATGAGAGCTATAAACACAGAAAGTATAAGCACGAAAAATGTTCCTGTGAGGTAAAAGAGAGCCGAAACTATCCATTTCGTAACGCCGTAAGAGAGAATTTGAGCGATGTAAGGGTGGGCGTTTTCGTCTAAAAAGCTAAAATCTCCGCTTGCAGCGCCCATGCTTAAGGCTGTGTAAATTTCCTTGCCACCAAATATCATAAGCGCACCCAAAATTATAATGCTCAGCACAAGCGGCAAGCTTGATAAAAGCAGAAATTTAGCCGTTAAAAAGTCCTTAACGGCGAGGTTAAAATTTCTTATCATTTTACTTTTTTATACTCGTTTTCAAGATAGCCGTATATCTCATCAACGCCGTTTAAATTTAGCTTTAAAATTTGGCTCATGACTACATTGTCCTCCTTGCCGTTCCAGACTTTTTTATAAGTGCCGTCTTTATAGCCGTTGTTTTGGCGGAAGCGATTTAGCACGTTTTTACCGATGTAGCACTCATATAGCGAGTTTAAATTTACGCCGCATTTTAGGCTCATCGCAAAATACACTTTAAGCAAGTCAAAGAGCTGAAACTCAAAGCCGCTTGATTTGTGTATGAGCATCTCTATGTCGTTCATCACTTCGTAAATGCTCTCGTCCTCGATGTTGTAAGCGTCCTTGCAAAACTCGTTAAACCCGCTTGAAGCACATATTGCTTCGCTTAATTTTGCTATGTCGCCTAGGTTTTTTATCTTGTATTGCTCAAGCATAAGGCTCATCAAAAAGTGCCAGATATCAACCACTTCAACGCGCAAATTTTCTCTATTTGTAGGCGCGTTTATGTCTTTCCAGTGCTTCCAAGCAAAGCTATCTATGAGCTCTGCGCACTCCATATATATGCAGCGTCTCCAGTTTATCAGCTTGCCATTTTTATTTACGCCTTCTTCCCAGCCTGTGCCGTTAGTTTCGTCATTTAAAATTTGCTGCAAATTTAGCATTTGCGCTATCATCTCTTGTGCGTTCATAAATATTTCCTTATTTTCAAATTGCGAGATTATAACGAAATTTTAATAACAGCTACATTGCAAACGCTAAATTCAGGCTAAACGTATAGTTTGAAGCTGTCAAGTTGCTCTATAAGGCTATCAAACAGCTTTTTAGAGTTTTCAAGCAGGTTTAAATCGGCTTTATTTTGTTTAAGTAGCTCGTCAAACAGCCTTAAAGTGCCTTCGCTAACGAAATTTTTGTGATTTATGTCTTTGATGGCCGGAAGCTCTTTTTTAAGGCTATTTGCAAGGTTTGTAAGCTTAGCAAACGCAGGAGTTTCGCCCGCTTTTACATTTTTCATAAACTCATCTATGCTAGGAGCTATGCTTTCAAGCGCTTTAGCTAGCTCTTTTTTATCGTTTTCATCAAGCCCGTTTCCGACATAAGAAAAGTTATATCCATACTCGTGCGTTAGCGTTAAAGATCGGCTTTGAGCGTTTGAGGAGCGAGAGCTTGCATACTCAAAGCTTTTATTATCATACATCGAAAATTTGATCTCATCTCCACTGCTTGTCTTGAAGCTGAAGTAGAAGTTGTTGAAATTCGCGTAACTTGAATTAATCTGCATAAAAATCCTTTTTGTTTTTTAAATCGTCAAATCTCAACCAAACTTAATAGCGATTTTTGTAAAATTAAACAAAAAAGGCTTAAAATGTGCTGCTTTGGAGCGAGAGTTTTTGCGCTTATTGCGATAACTTGTCTGAGTTTTATCCTGCATAAATTCTATCCGCAAATTCCGGTTATCGCTTATTATCTGCTGCTTGCAAATTCGCTTGCGTTTGTTATGTTTGCGCTATTTTTTAAAGATCTTTTGCCTAAATTTGTAAAGCCTTCCGCGATTCACTATTTTTCGTTAATCGGCGGCGTTTTAGGCGGACTGGCCGCAACTTTAGCGTTTAAAAAATTTGAGGGAAATTTCTTAAAAATTGAGCTTGTTTTGCTTGCTTTTTGGATATTGATCGTATCTTACATAACGCTAAATTTCACTCAAGTTTCTGCATTTTTTGCGGGATTTTTAAGCTAATGGATGAGAGAATTTTAAAATTTATAAGCAAGATGCATCTGCTTAGCCTTGCGGTTATAAGCGATGCTAAACCCTACTCGGCAAGCTGCTTTTATGCTTTTGATAGAGAAAATTTTAACCTTATCGTAGCAGGAGATGATAAAACGACTCACATTAAAGCGCTTGAAATTTCAAGTGAGGTTGCGGGCACGATAGCCCTTGATACAAAGATAGTGGGCAATATAAAAGGCGTGCAGTTTAAGGGCGTGATGAGTAAAGCAAGCGAAGATGAGCGTAAGATTTATTTTAAGCGATTTCCTTATGCTCTTGCTATGAATCCGCAAATTTACGCTATAAATTTAAACTGGATAAAATTTACCAACAACGCACTTGGCTTTGGCAAGAAGATAGAGTGGAGTAGAAATTTTTGATTCAAATCTATACTTGAGTAATAATATGATTTGTTGTAAGTATATTTTTAAAAAATTTTAATATATTACATTCATATTGTACCTAAGTACAATATACTAATATTATTTTTATTGATATAATTCGTTCAAAATAAATTTTAAAAAGGATGAACATGTCAAATTTAGTAGGCGTTGTAAAGCAACTATTCGGAAATGTTGTTGCAATAGATTCTTTTGGTAATGAAAGAGTTCTTAAAGTAGGTGATGAATTAATGGTTGGAGAAAAAGTTGTGACTCTATCTCCTGATGCAAAAGTTATTATTACTAGTAAAAATGGTGTAGACATAACTATACTAGGTAATGATGAGATTGTTTTAGATCAATCTTTGATAGATTCCGGTTCTAGCAGCAATGTATTGGCAGACATAAATGATTTACAAAAATCTATACTGGAAGGACAAGGACTACAAGATTTAGAAGCTACTGCGGCAGGCGGTGGAGGAGGCTCTGCCGGTCTAGAAGGAACTAGTCTAGGAGGAACTAGTTTTACAGATTCTGGACATATAAGCAATGTATTTGAAGGTTTTGGAAATTTAAGTAATATTTCACAATCAGCTACAAATATATCAGGTGTAAACTCTAGCCCTATTTCGAATGCTTTAGAATTGAATCCTGATCCACAACCGCAACCACAACCGCAACCGCAACCACAACCGCAACCACAACCGCAACCGCAACCACAACCGCAACCACAACCACAACCGCAACCGCAACCACAACCGCAACCACAACCACAACCGCAACCACAACCACAACCGCAACCACAACCGCAACCGCAACCACAACCGGGACCAAATCAACCAGCTCCTTCCGCTCCAACAATTACATTCCCTGAGGATGCAAACAGTAACGGAACATTATCATCTGGTGAAAATTCAACCGATCCTGATAACACAACAGCAAAAATTACAATTCCTGCCGACGCTAAACCTGGCGATACGTTAAAAGTAACCGTAACAGGACCTGACGGAAACCCTGTTTCACAAGATATTCCATTAACTCCGGACAATATAGCTAACGGCGTAGAAGTAACAGTTCCTGTACAAGATGGTAAAACATCATCTGTAACCGCTACCATACAGGATCAAAACGGAAATACAGGTGGTACTGCAAACGGAAATATTGCAGTAGTTGGCATACCAACACCTGAAATTACATTCCCTGAGGATGCAAACAGTAACGGAACATTATCATCTGGTGAAAATTCAACCGATCCTGATAACACAACAGCAAAAATTACAATTCCTGCCGACGCTAAACCTGGCGATACGTTAAAAGTAACCGTAACAGGACCTGACGGAAACCCTGTTTCACAAGATATTCCATTAACTCCGGACAATATAGCTAACGGCGTAGAAGTAACAGTTCCTGTACAAGATGGTAAAACATCATCTGTAACCGCTACCATACAGGATCAAAACGGAAATACAGGTGGTACTGCAAACGGAAATATTGCAGTAGATATGACTACTCCAGAGCCAGTAACAGAGATCGAATTGCCATCTTCTGTTTATGTACGAGAGATGTCAAAATATAATGCCGATTCGGTATCAACTGATAATAAGGCTAATATAGAGGGCTCAACTTTGGCTGATAACTCTACAGTGACTATAGGAGGTAGTACTACTAATTATTTTGAAGCTTTAAATAGCGAATTTGATAAAGATAAGTCAAGTTCTGTAGCAGCAGATGGTAATTTTAATGTAAGCGATAAATCAAATTTATCTCCTTGGCTTACTAATAAACTTCAGTCAGACTTTGAACTAGAAACAAAAATAGTAAAAAAAGGCGAGAATCAAACAGAGTTTAATAAAGCTTATTTAAAGGTTCCTAGTGGAGAATTTACTTTAGAAGATGGCTGGTATATAAATAATGATAAAACACTAATCATTGGTTCTGATGATGCAAAAGATCTTGTTGTAACAAATGAAGCCAATAAAGATAATGCCGAATATACAGGCAAAAAAGTAGTGGTATTGGAGGATGGACAAACTCCTCCGAGAGTATTTGGCGGCGATAATAGTGACGATATTACAATAGACAATGTATCGGTAGATTTCGTATCTACAGGAACAGGAGATGATAAAGTAATTCTAAAAAACGGTGCTAAAGTACTTAAGGATATTAATACCGGAGACGGAGAAGATACTGTAAATGTAGACGGTGCTAGCACTGAGGTAAAAGGAAATATATTTACTAACGCAGGCGATGATACAATAAATATTACAAACAAAGGAAGTGTCGCAGGTAATATAAATAGTGGAGACGGTAAGGATACTATAATCGTAAACAATGCTACTGTGGAAAAAAATATCTATGGTAGAGAAGGAGATGATGAAATAACTCTAGATAAAGCCGCTGTAAAAGGAAACGTAGAAGCCGGCAAAGGAGCAGGAAAAGTAGACATATCCGGCGGAACTATAGTAGAAGGTCACGTCAGAAGCGGAATAGAGCGAGAGATTATTGAAAAAGGAGATACTACTGATAATCATGATTTCGCAGGAAATGTAAATGTAACTATAAAAAATTCAACAGTTAATAAAACGATAGACTTAAACGGACTGGGAGATAGGGAGATAACCTTAGATAAGTCTACTGTGCATGGCACTATATATGCGGGACATTATTCGGATTCTAAGATTACGGTTAAAGATTCTACAGTAGGATTTAAAATATTGGGAGAAGGCGGTAAGGATACTATAGTAATAGATAATTCTAAAATAGGAGCAAACCCTAAATTTAAAGATGAGACCAGTTCTGTCGTCTTAGGAGATGGAAGTAATTTCAATGATGGAGACGATACAATAGAGATAAAAAATAATTCCATTATTCAAGGCGGTATTGAAGGAGGAGGCGGTAATGATACTGTCAAAGTAGAAAATTCCACAGTAGGTAACTCTAAATTTGAAGAGCAAAATAAAGCCGCCATTTTGGGAGATGGAATTGATTCTAAACAAGGAAACGATACTATAGGAATAAAAGATTCGACAATTAAAGGCGGTATTGACGCAGGGGGCGGTGATGATATTATAATTACAGACAACAAATCAAATATAACAGGTCAGACAGAAGGAAGCGCCGGCGATGATACTACTATTACTAATAATGGCGGAAATCTAATTATAGATAGTATGGAAGGCAGTAAGACTATCGACTTATCAAATATAAAATCAGTGGATGAGAATATAAAATCCATTGATCTAACTCAAGTGGATGGCGCAAAGCTAAATATAACTGCGAAAGATGTTTTAGATATAGATAAGTCCAATGGTGATGAAACACTTACTATAAAAGGTGGTAGTGATGACTCGGTAAAAGATTCCGATGGCAGTAAATGGAGTACTGGAGCCACTATTGATGGAAACACTACATACACTAACAGTACAAATACAGTATCTATAATTATAGATAACGATATAGACACTAAAGGTTTAACTAACGGCTAATAACGGACAATTATTCTATCTCTCTTGTTGAAAACATACAATAGAGATGGGTTGTTTTAGTCTTATTGCGAAGCATAAGAGAGTTTCATAAACACTCCGGGCTTATAAGATCGGAGTGTTTATTTGGCACTATAAATCAGGTAGATTACTTTTTACTACTTTAGTTTGATTTTTAAATTCTACATCATGACTTTCTAATATTTCACTGATTGGTATTAGAGGTTACATAGCTAAAAAACAAGATATAGCCAAATTTATTGAAGCATTAGATACAAAACCTAATTTAATTCATAAGTTGGTGAATTTGCCATATTGTCATCAGATGTTTAATATGTGAGGGAAGAATTTGCAGATAAAATTTACCTTTATTCAGATTTAAAATTATATGAAAAAGTTGAGCAATTAACGAAAGAATTGTTAGATCTAGATAAAATAAAAACTCAAAATTTAGCTATTGTGAGTGAAAATGATGAGCTAAAAATAGAAAATAAATCTTTAAAGCAGAATTTGTCAAATATTCATAATACTGCCAAAGAACAATCTGTAACAATATCAAATTTGACTCAAGAAATAACTATGAAAGCTACACAAATTAAGCAGTTGACAGAGCAAAACAATCAGCAAAAAGAAATTATGGATGCAACTAAAGATGTTGTTTTGCTTGTAAAAGAAAATCAAATATTAAAAATAGAAAACAGTGACCTAGACAAAAAATTGCAAGAGCAAATACATAAATATAAGCAGAAAGATCAAGCAATAATCGCAAAACAAAATGAGATACAAAATCTAGAAAACATAATCTATGAAAATCAGTATACTATAAACAATCAAAGCGAAATAATTCATCATCAGCAAAATCAATTGGATGAGTTATTTGAAAACATACAAAATATCTCAGAGCAAAATTCAAAAATAAGGAATGAAAATAAGGAGCTAAAATCACAAATAAGCCTCCTTGATAGCTTTAAAAACAAAGCAATAGATTTATTTAAAATAATAGTAAAACAATTTAGCCCAACTTTAAAATTAATCTCTCAATATTTACCAGAGATTAAAGACGAGATTGAACCAAAAAGTAGTTCTTTGGTAACTATTGATATGTAAAATGAATAAAAATGTTACAAATCTATACATAATTGCATAAATTTTTAGAAAATTTAGTAAATCCCCTAAAATTTTACTAAGCCAAATTTGTATGTACAGATATAAACTCCAAAAAGGCTTAAATTGAATACAGAAAAACTTCACTTGCTTTGTCCGCATTGTAGATATCGTTATTTAGATTATGAGATTGATGAAAAACCGGCAATTTTACACTTAAAGAAAGAGCTTGGCAATGATTTTAGTAGAGTAGTTAAGCAATATTTAGACATTGGCTTAAGAAGTGGGCACAATCTATTTTTGTGGGACGATTTAGCTACTATGATGGCTAAAAATGGCGATTTGGCAGGATCCAAAAAAATGCTTGAAATCATGCAAAGTTATTGTAAAACCGGGTATGACTATGCGTTTTTGGCTATTAGGATTAATGAAATTTTAGCAGATAAAGAGTGGTGTAAAAGACTTTATGAGTTTGGTAAGAAAGCAACAAAAACTCACAACTGTCATTACAATATGCTAAATTTCATTGAAATTGGAGTGTTAGACGAGCGACAAAGTATAAATTTGGCTAGAGAGGCATTAACGTATAGTGAGTATGATCCACATTTTTACTACGAAATGGGACTTGAGGTTTATAGACTTGATGGTGTTGTGGATTTTTTAGGGCTTTATTCTATTGCAAAAAGTTATATCTTAAAAGCTTTAAAACTCAGCAAATATTGTCCAGTTTATTTTTTAGAAAACATCAAGGATATTATTGAGCGAGAAACTGCTCTTTATTTTGCGCATATCTGGCTTGATAAAACTAAAGCCTTTAAAGATATTTTAGAGCTTGCCAAATTTAGTCAAAATGGCGAAAATTTAAGAGCCTTAGCAACCAAAAAGCTAATGCAAATAGCTAACTATCCAAGTGAATTTAGCGAGGCTGCACAATTTATATATGAGTGCTTTGGAAAGGACGTTACGCGTAGTTTTTTGCTTGACGGGCTTAGTAAATTTAAAGATAGTGAGATTATTTTAGACGCATTATGTGAATATTGCGGTGAATTTGAAATGGTAAGAGAAAATTTAGAGCAAAAGAAAGGATTCAATGAACTCACGGCTAAAATTTTAATCAAGTATTTTGGTGAGTGTGAATTAGTTAAAGGCAAATTACAAATTTGGATAAATGAAGCTAAAAATCTTGAAGATTTAAGTCATAGGACAAATGTCGCTATGGGTTTAATGGGCTATAGTGAGTGGATGAGGGAACCTTATAGAATGTTTGAAAAGAAGTGTAAAGATGCTTTGGATTTTATTGAGTTAGCTGATTATTTAGTAGAGGAGTTTTTTGATTGTGAAACAGCCGATGAGCTTTATTTGAAGGCTGTTAAGCTTATGAAAAGGTCTGATGATTGGGATTTTATACTTAGACAAATTTATAAAAACGTAACAGATGAGCAAATTTTAAGACTTGCTTGTGAAAAAGCTTTAGGTTTTAACTGTTCATTAGTTAGGGCAGCTGAATATTTTAGATATTTGGGTGATATTGATAAGGCAAAAGAGTGTATAAAGAAAGAGCTTAAAAAGTGTCAAAATTATGATAATAGGCTCTATATTGCAAGGCTTGTGCATGATATTTTAAAAGATGACGAGTGTGCACTTGAAATTGCTTTAAAGTTTGATGGATAAATTAAATAGGCGTTTGACAAAACCTCAAAAATTCAATTAAAATTTTATATAAAGGAATAAGAATGAAAACTGTAATTTTAGATCTTTTAGATGAAGCAAATGAGCTAAAAAACAAAGTAAAAAGCCTGCTAAATGAACAAAATCTAGATCAAAGTCAAAAATTTGCCCTAAAGCATATAAATAGCGATCTATCAAGAATTGTCAGTGTATTAAATGTTAAAAACATAGCTTTTAACTCCAAGATAAAAGGCGGTGGCGAATACACACTCGAGGAGATAGGCGCTGCTCTTGGAGGAGTGAGTCGTGAGCGTGTAAGGCAGATAGAATCAGCTGCCATTAAAAAACTTAAACATCCAAAAATAATGAAAAATTTTTATAATTATACAAGATTGTAGAGATTTGATAATTGATTTTAAGGATTTAATATGGCAAATTGTGAAAAACTACATAAGCTTCACAAGATCTCTAGACTTTATTATGCAGACTATTCTTTAGGTAAAGATATACCATTTCGTGTGCTCGAAGGAATGGTCGGTAAGTGGATTACTGTTGATGAATTTGATCTGATTTTGCAGCTTTGCACAGCTTCATTTTCGCGTAGGTGGCACAGTATCTTTGTTTGGGATGACGTGGGAACAAGGCTAATTGAAAAAGGGCAAAAAGATTTAGCTAAAAAAATATTTTGTTTTATGGAAAGTTTGTGTCAAAGCGGAGCTGACTTTGCATTTTTAGCTATTAGGGTGCATAAATTTTGGAAAGATATTGCTTGGTGTAAAAAACTTTTTGATCTAGCAAAGTCAAATATAAAAGATGAAAACTGTTACTACAATATGCTCAATTTTGCCAAAATAGGATTGATTATTGGCGATGAAGTAGAAAAGCTTTTTATAGATGCACTTCAACATGATGCAGGATATGGTTACTTTTATTACAAAATGGCAATAAAGGCATACACATTAAGAAAATACCATATTGCTAGGTCGCTTTATCAAAAAGCTTTAAGCCATGAAGATTTACTTTTTAGTAGGAAAGTTCTTAAAAAAGGGCTGAAGCTAGGACTTGTTTCACATGCTTGGCTAGCTCTAAATTTACCAAAAAAGATAGAAAAACAAGATAGTTTTTATATGCTTGAAGGACTTTTTGGGCTTTTTAAAGAACTACCCCAAATCAAACAAATCACGATACAAAAAGGGATGAAAATTGCCAAAAATTCTGGTGATTTTTTAAAGCTTTCTGATTTTTGTGAGAATAAAATTGAGCTTTTAGAACGTGCTTTTGAGCTCTATATGAACAAAAGTGTCTTTAGCTCAAGCTACGAAATATCAAAAATTATAAAAAAGATGGCTAAACTTGACAAGAATAGGGCTTATGAAATGCTAAATTTATCTTTCAAACTAGACTTTGATGGAGTTTTTAGTGATGTCGAAGATTTGCTTGAAATTTTAATCTGCGATTTTGATGAGCTGGATTTGGCGGAGAAAATAGCAAAGAAAATATCTAAAAATAAAAATGTATATTTTTTATCAACTTTAACTCATATATTTGGAAAAAGTCTTTGGATAAAGCGGATGGTTTTAAATAGGGCTTTAAAAGCGGAATATGAGGAGCTGGTGGAAGCGACCGAAATTTTAGCTAATGATTTTTTGGATTTTAATGCAGCAAAGTCACTTTGTCAAATGATAGTTGAGCTTTTAAAAGAGCATAAAAATCACAAAGAATTAGAGTGTAGTCTTAATTTAATTTACAAGATTGCCACGGAGTTTTTAGAGCAGGCATGCAAAAACGTCTTTGAGAATTTAGACAAAGATAGTTTTATTAAATATGGTGTATTGGCTGAGAATTTCTTAAGGTGCAAACAAGAAAACATGGGCTTGGAGTGTCTTAAGCTCAAGCGTGATAAGTGTGTCAGTTTTGAAAATATCTTACATACAGCTCAAGATGCGTTATGGTATTTGGACAATAGAAAACTTGCTATTGAGCTTTTGCTTGGTGGGCGAGATTTGCCTGATATTGGAAATAAAAGCGATATTTTTAATGATAGGTATTTTTGGTAGAGGGATAAGAATGAGTGAAATAAAGGGCGTAGAGATAAAAATTTTTATAGCTAATGAAGATTTTGAATGGGAGAAAGTGGATAAAATCATAAAATTTGCCGAAAAAATAGCTGGTGAGAGTGAATTTAACTTTGAGATTTTGAATGAATTTGATGCAGACTATAGACTTATAAAAGATTGCGGTAAGTGATTGCATTATGATTTATAGATATAATATAATCAATAAAATGCATAAAATAAAATGAAAACGGAGAATAGAAATGAATAGTCAAGAGTTTTTTACAAAAATGGAGCAATACATACAGCAAGAATTGCAAAGCGGGTGTGATTATAACATACTTTTAGCACTCCACAAAGATAGCAATGAGGTAAATTTACACTCAAGATTTATATACTCTTTGCTAAATCCCAATGGCTACCATTATAAAGGCGATAGTTTTTTGAAGGAATTTTTGAAAATTTGTGGTTGTGATTTTACGTTCGATGTGAAAAAAATAGAAGTTTCAGTTGAATATTCTACCGCAGAATATCGCAGAGTTGATTTGGTCATCAAGGACGGAAACAAGTGTGTAATAATAGAAAATAAAGTTAATGCAAAAGATAGAGAAAGGCAACTGATTGACTATGTAAATCACTTTTATATAAATGAAAAATATAAGAGAGAAAATATATATGCTATATATCTATCACCTGATAGTAGAGATCCATCAGGAGTAAGTATTGGCAATAATAATATGATTAAAGATGGATATTTGGTTTGTGATGAAGATAGGGATGATGTCAGAGTAAAATTTAAATCCATAAGCTACCAAAAAGAGATAAAACAGTGGATAGAGTCTTGCAGAAATGATTGTAGTTCGGATATGAAGTTGATTTTAAATCAATATCTAAGTGTTTTAAAATCTTTAAATGGTGAGCTTGAATATCAACGAGATAAGTTAGAGTATGAGTATATTAAAGAACACTATAAAGAAGTTGAAGCTTTTTATAATAGTCTAAAAGTAGAGGAAAAACAAAGGATTGAGAATGTTAAAATAAATATTATTAAGGAATTTATGGATGAAGTAGTGAAAAAGTTTGAGAAACATAAAGAAGAAGATGGACTAAAAGCTGAAAATTATTATAATGATTCACGAGGTTGGATGTCAATATACAATCCAAAATGGATACCAAACGATGAAGCTGAGATTATTTTGTTTTGGGTTTTTATAGGAAAAGATAATAAGCTTTATATTAAAATTGCAGCAAATCGTATTTTATATGAAAAATACAAGCACAAAGATGCCAAATGGGGAGAACGAATAAAAAAAGCTTTTAAACCTTACAAAAAAGAGCGTTTAGATTTTGGCGAGTGCGATTTGTCAGATAAGACAAAAATAGCTAAGGTTATTATAGAAGGCAGGGTAAAAGCAGATGAAATTGCTAAACAGATTAATGGTTTTGTATCAAAATATAAAGATAAATTTATAGAAATAAATGAAAACGCAAAAGAAAAAACACACGAGTTCTGGAAAAACTTACCTAAGCCCTAAATTTTAGGGCTTAACCTTTCCGAATATATCAAACACAAAACTCTCGCCCGAAATTTCAACCTCATATCTCACAATTCTACCAAAAACAGGTAATCTTGGCTTGGCTTTGGTATGATTTGCTAAAAATTTGCCAATTATTCTTAGCTTTTCATTCTTGGTTTTAAAACAAAGCTCATCAATTAGCGTATAAAGGCTAATATATTGAAGGTCTGTAAGCATCTTTAACTCTAATATCGGCTCATTTTTGGCTTTAAAATCTGTTAAAATTTTAACTGTGATATTGTTTGCCTCTTTTTCTTCTCTAAGCTTGCTAGATGCATCTAAATCACTCAAAATATCAAGCCCAAAAAACTTTCCAATCTCTAAAATCAACGTCTTTGAACTATGACACCAGTCAAAGTGTCCATGACCAAAAAAGTTATCTAAGCTACTAGCACGCTCCAAGTTAAACAAAGCTCTACTAAAATTTACTTCTCTTACATAGCCTAGTTGCTTACTAAGTTCCTTTTTATCAGTATTTTGGATACATTTTTTAAGTTCATCAAAGACCATTTTTTATCCCCTTGATTAAATATACAAAATCCCAAAAATGAGCATAGACCCTACTATGGTTAAGTCCATAATACAAGGTATAGTTCTCATATACTAGCTTATCTGCATTTATAGATTTTTGAGAGCAAATTTTATATATTTTTGAAAATTTAAAGCCCATTTTTTTATTCAAGTTTTCTATTCGATGCTTGATTTTAGCAAAGTCATTTGGTGTATTTGCCTCTCTCAATGCTGTTAAAAGGGCTTTTTTATAAAAGCTTTTTGATCCAAATTTAAACCAACAGCATCTGTCTATTATCTTTAAGACGTATGAAATATTTGCTTTAAAAAGCCAAATATCAATAAGCTCATACCTTAGCTTTATATCATCAACAAAATGGATAGCTAATAAAATATACTGTTCGCCTATACTGCCTAATGAGTCAAGCCAGTAAAAATAAAGCCTTAAGAGTCGCTCATCCAAGCTGGCAAATCTTGACAAATAGCAACAAATCATTATCTTGTAGTCATTTGCGTTTTCAAAAGTTTGGACTTTATTAAAAATTTCGCATATAAAATCAGTATCAAAAACAGATAAATGGCTAATAATATTTAAGCAGTCAAGAACGCATTTTGAATTATCAAGCCACAAGAGTATAAAGTTTTAAAATATCTTTATCGTTACTAAATTTCTTAACTGAAAGTCTAAAATCCTTTGTTTTTTTGCATAATACCAAAGCTTCATCTATACTTTTTATTTTATCAACTCTCATTTTTACTTCTCTGTTGGATATACAAATGAGATAAAAAAAATTTTAAGTATTTGTCTAATTTTTTATTAAATAAGAAAATTTTGTTACTGTTCTGCACAAAAATGATTGTTTTATAACAAATTAATATTTTTAGCTATGTTGTGAAAAACATAGCTATTTGCAACAAAAATAAATCTCGCACTAGCGAATATGTTAATATTTTATTTATTTTTTGTTGCAATAAAAGCAGGTGTAGTTTTTGATAAATATTAATCAAACTTTGCCTGCTTTTAGCCCGTCTGGCACAAGACCTTACAGCAAGCTCGTCTGAGCTTGCTAAGTAAGTATTAGCCAAATATTAATTTTGCTTTTAGATGTGCAGGATATTTCAATGTAAATTTGAATTCAGCTTTTTAAATTTTTGGTATAGTGAAAAGCTGGTTTATTTAATTTTGTTTATTTTTAAATGCCAATATTTTGGTAGTTAGATTTTGTTTGAAAATTTTACTAAATTTTAGAAAAACTATAAAATAATTCAAAACAAAAGTAAAAAATTTAATTTTAATTCAATTTTATATATGGCACCCAAGATGGCACCTAGTCAAACCTTAAAGTTTAAAAATACCGATAAAATAAGGATTTTAAAAGAAATGGTGGTTAGAGGCGACTTGACGATATTATTATAAAGCCTGAAAATTCGTTATTTGTCTTGTAAAAAGTGTAAAAAATATTTTTAAAATATTTTATTGACGGTTAAGTTTTTAAAGTCTGAAAATATGGTAATGAAAACTCCAATTTTCAATACAAAGTATTTGGAATATCCTAAAATACGTGATTTTTAATTTAAGCAAACTTGTTTTTTAAGTTTCGTAAGCTTAAAGTAGGTGTTTTGGTTTAAGATTTGATATGTTTCACAACTTTTTTAGCTCGAAACTTAATTAAGGTTCAAATGTGAAACCTTATCATTTTTTAGTTTCACGCTTCCCATTTATTAGCTTTGTAAATGCCTAATATCAAAATCTCATCATTGTTTATCAGGTATGGAATAACATAGCCTTTAAAGATTAAATCTCTTGCATTATCACACTTGACTTTTTGGCTTGGTCTGTGTGCGTTTGGCAGCTCTTTTAATCCAAAGCACCTATCCATAAGCTCATCAACGAAATTAATCGCTCTTGCTTCGCTGTCAAGCTTGATAAAGTCGCTTATTGTATTAAGTTCATCAAAGAAACGCTCTTTAAATTTTACCTGCATAAGTTCCGCTCTTGATCTTGCTTGCAATACTCAAAGCTTCTGTTTCATTAATAAGCCCGATACCTCTTAAAGCTTCATCTGCTCTTTTTTCATATTCAGCCGATAAAGGGTCATCATCTAAGCTTATTTTGACATTATCGCACTTGGCTAGGGTTAATAATACCTCTTTGGCTTTTGCTATGAAGTCGCTATTATCAGTTGTGAGTGTTAGAGTATTCATACTAGCCCCTTTGTCGTTTGTCATATTCTAACCGCTAAAGGCTTATGAAATTATTAGCCTGATTTTTTCTTGAATGTATTATTGATGATTAGTTTTTTTGTTAATTATCGCGTATGCTTCTCTTATTCTTGCTCTTAGTCTTTTATTGCATTCTCGTTGAAGTTTTAAAGCTTTTTGTAGTTCGTTATTTTCATTGATTACCGATTTGCCTTTTAATTCAGTAACAAACTCTTTTATTTTTTTGATATTGTATGCGCTAGTCTGGATTATTATACGTGGCATTTATCTCCAAGTTAAAGAAACAACAATACTAGAGATAGCCCAAATAAAGATAATCAAGGTTATTAGCTCAATCATTTTAGCCTTTCGGGTCCTTTGTAGTTAGTAGGGTTTGCAGGGGTCGGCAGAGCCCCGAAAGAAAATTCTCACTCAAATTTTTAAAATTTTTCCACACTTTGGCAAGGTTTCAGCTTATAAAGCTGAATTATACCTTAAGCGTGTATTTTTGTCAAATTGCATAATTATTTATATTCCAAAGTCTGCAAACTTATTTTTAGCATTTTAGCTTTATTAAAAACCGCCTGAAATGCTAAATGCTCGGCTGATACCAAGCATAAGATTATCGCCCTTATGCTGACGCTTCCCTTATCTACAAAGCCGTTAGGGTCATTTCTTACAAATTAGGCTTAATCAAGAGCGCATTTTTACTCTTTATCGGTAGTAAATACGCCCTTTGTTAAACCTATTCAGCTTTATTGTATGTGTATTCCATCTCGTTTAGGTCATAGCCAAACATATTAGAAACAAAATCTTTTATTCTATCTCTGAGAATGTCGCACTGACTATTAAAAGCTTCATTAAATCGCTCTGCTTCTTCTTCACTGGTTGAGGCTTTTACAACTTCTTTTTCATTTAGCTTTAAAAGCTCTTTTTGTGCCTCTAGTTCATCAATAAACCGCTTGGCTCTAATAAAGACTGCCTCAAATGGTGTGTTATCGCCTTGCTCTGCTCTTGCTTTGATATGTCTAGCCTTTGCTAGTGCCGGACTATCTAGCCCTTTATTATTAGCTTCTAAAATTTCCTTGCTTGTCTGATAAAAATGCTCTCTACTCATCGCTTATCCTTTAAATGAATTTACAAAAATAATAAAGTCTTTGATTGTTAAGCCCTCTTGGCTGCCTATGATTGATTGATAAAATTTAAACTCTTGATAGGTCATTTTATTTCCTTTTTCTTGCTATTTCATTTAGCTCTTTTAATATTTCGGCTTGTATTTTTTCATTACATAACACAAATAAAGCTTTTATGGCAACTTTAGATTTTTCGGACATATTAGTAGTAAAATTTTTCATAGCCCAAAACAAATCAAATGCACAGTTAAGCATATCAAAGCTTGTTTCCCCGTCTTTGTTATCCTTACTCTCATAATTAGACAAAAGTTTTAAAAACTCCTGCTCTGTGTCCGATAACTCTCTGCCAACTTCGTTTAAAATTTCATTTGCTTTCATCTCTCAATCCTCGCTTTCTATTAGTAAAGTTTCAATTAGTTCATCTTGGTTAATGTCGCCCTCTCTAAATAATAAAAGAGCCGATTGCAGATTATCCAGCTTGTCTTGTAGCTGTTTATTTTTATCGGTTTCTCGCCCGATAAGTTGATAAAGCCTGATATTGTCCTCTTGCAGTGCTTCGGCTCTCTTTTCGGCTGTTTCTGCCTTTACTCTATACATTCCTAAACCTTGACTTATTCTTTCGCAATCTCCTTTCGTTTGTCTGTAGCTGTAATAAGCCAAGTAACCTATCTCATAAAGCTTTTGTTCGCTTACCTCATCGCTTCTGTCATTTAGTTGGATAGCATATTCGGCATAATCTGCCTTAATGGCTTGTAGCCCTGATGTTGTGATTTTCATTGTTGCTCCTTTGATGTTGATTTTAATACTTTAATGAATTGAATTATATTATTTTTAATATTATACAAAACTTAATTTAGTATTGTTTTCAATATGAATATTGCTTTTATGTATTAAAAATAATATAATTATGATGATAAAATTAATAAAGAGGTAAAATGGACTTACAAACATTCAAAATTAGACTTAAAGAGATCGGCATCACTAAAAGAGAATTTGCTGACAAACTAGGGCTTAGCTACACAACTGTTAACGCTTGGGGTTCAGTTCAAGATTTCCCGAAATATGTTGATTTAATACTTGAAAAATGGGCTAAAGCTGAGAATTTTGACAAAATGGCTGAAATGTTTGCCAAATTTGAAAATAAAAGCTAGTAGCCTTTTAACCTCATCACTCACTTTTTAACTCTCTCTTTTAGCGTGTTATATACTTGGTTATTTTCTCTTTTGCCTACCACTAAGACAAGAATTATTATTTCTTTGTCTTTTACTTGATAGGCTAGGCGATAGCCTGCGTCTTTGAGTTTTATTTTGTAGATGTCGTCAAATCCGTGTAGTTTGTCTTTTGCTACTCTTGGGTTTGCAAGTCTAGCGGATAATTTCTTTTTAAATTGTGCCTTTATGTTGTTATCTAGCTTTTGCCACTCTTTTAAGGCACTTGGCAAAAACTCCAATTCATAGCTCATCAAATTTTACTTTTATCGGCTTTTCTTTGCTGTTTAATGCTGTTTTTACCTCTTTGATAAGTTTATAATCCTCCATCATCTCAACCATACCCTCATATACTGCACTCGGCACTAAATAAGCACTCGGCACATTATGGCTTAATATGGCTACTACTTCGTCGCCCGCTTGCTTAATAACTTGTGCAGGCGATTTCTTTAACTCGCTAATGCTAGCTGTAACATTTGCTTGAATTGTTTGCATTTTTTTCCTTTAATGCCAAAAATAATACTAAATAGAGTATAAAAGCCTACTTAAATATCCCGCTTAACCTAACCACTTGCAATCAAATAACCGCCATTCGTAGTAGCTACGCCCCCATATTAAAAATGACACTACCTCATATCAAATAGCATAATAAAGCCCTCTAAGCCATTTTAGCCTTTAAAGGTATAATTCTATCGTTCGTTAAATATCGGCTCTCTTTTGCTCGTCTAGCTGTCTAAGTTAAAGTCAGGTAGCTTTTATCTTTTTGGCTTATTATTTGATCTAACTACCAAACTATCACAAACTCGATATTTGCCTTTAAAAATAGGGTAAATTTGTGCTGGTTTGATCTTGTGGCTTTGATGTCATTAGACTTCATAAGATGTCATTAGATTAATTTTGCTTTAATTTTAAGTGTTGTAGTATTCGGATTAAAGGTTAATAATGAGAAAGTGGCAAGAGCTAAGCATAAACGCTTTTATGAATATCAGCGTAGCAATGATTGCAGGCGGTATTTTAAAAAAAGCCCTTGAATATAAGAGTGTAGTATCGTCTGTTATTATGATAGTTTTGGGCTTATATTTGCTTGGTATATTTATACTGATAGCTCAAGAAATAGAAACAAAGGATTAAATATGGATATTTTAGGATACATAGCGATAGCTTTAGCGGTAATAGGCACCTTGTTCGGATATTGGCTAGTTCAAGACAATAAAAAGCACAAAAGGGCTAACGGAGCTTAAGACTTCATTATTAAGTTAAAACTCTCTCATTTTCTTAACAATTCATCTTTTATCGGTTAAAAAATCTACTAAAAATACCACTATGCCTTTTAAACGCAAAATAAAGCCCGTAGAGAGCTTTTAGCCTTTTTTTGTATTGCTTGATGTCTTTTTGTTGATTGTAGAGGCTGGTTTTTACTACTTTTATTTTGATTGTAGCTTTTATTTTGGGTTGGGCTGTTTTTTTGAAAAAATGCGGGAGTATGGTTTAAGGTTAGAGAGGGTTGATTATTAAAAAGGATAGGATTTTGATAGAGGGAAAGTAAATGAGTAGGGTATACACTAAGGGGCTTGATTTCTTAAAGTGCATTTTTTTGGCTCTGTTTGCAACATAGCGCAAAGCCCTAAAGCGTAGTAGCTGGCGGTTATTTTTAGTGGTGGCAAATTTTGGCTTTTTTGCTCTCGTTTACTATATAAGTTAGTTTTGCTTCCTATACCGTTTTTATGAAAACTTAAAGTAAATGAGAGGTGCAAAAAACGGCTTAAGGTTTTTATCTGTTTTTTCAGTTTAAATTAGACAAAATGAATAAAAAGCGATGAGGTCAAATAGGGATTATGCCCTTAGCTCTCTTTTATTGTTGTTCGCTTTGTAAGAGGCGTTTGTAGGCTTTTCAAGAGTAGCTAGGGTAATTATCTCTTTGAAGTCGTTCACGGCTCGGCGTAATTGCAGATCAAGACGATCAAATTTGCTTAATGGAGCTGGTTTATTAAAATCGATAATCGGCGTGGTAGCTTCTACGCGATACAGTGGCAAATTGAGATTATTTTTTAGAGCTTTATCATAAAAATATACGCGTTCAAGCACGCCAAGCTCGTTTTTTATGTAGTGTGTGTTTTGGTAGGTTTGTATTTCAAATGCTTCCAAATTAAAAGGCTTTTGGCTATCAAAACATAAATCAATATTAGAAACATTATTAACTGCACTTAAGAGCTCTGTGATGAGGTCAAGTGGCGGGGCTGGTTTATGGTATTGCCTTAGCCCGTAAAACTCAATAACGGCTTTTTTATCGCAGTTATTTAGGCTTTTTGTAGTGGCGTAAAATATGCTCATATCCTCTAGTTCGTAAATATTGATGATTTTCAGTCCTCTAAATTCATAACGGCTCACGATCTTAATCTCTTTTTTGTCTTGCATTTTGCGCCATTTTAGCCCGTGATTTTTGGCTATGCTTTTTAAAATATCAAGCTTACTAAAGTGCTTTTGTGCAATTGCATTTTTAAAAAAGCTGGCTCGAATAGTATCGATTTTTACCTCTGGAGTTTCAGCTAAGATTTTGTTAATGTAGGGTAATATTTCCACGTTTAAGAATCCACAATTAAGGGCGGTCGCTTGACACTAACCGCCCTTAAAATTTTGCTTAAATTTTGACTTCACGGGGCATATTTTTAGCTTTTATCGCCCCGATTATTTTCTCGGTTAGCCTTACTTGTCCTTTGGGTGTTATCATCGGAGTAAACCCCTGAACTTTTTCGCCGTTTGGCTTTTTGTATACGCACGGAATGTAGCGCAGATAGTCTTTATCTAAATATTCTTGATAAGGCTCGTTGTTTGATTGCAAAATTTTCAACTCTCGCATTATTTGAAAAATACGCGTTCTCCCTGTATTTATGCCCTGATGTTGGTTGCAAAGCGTTTTAGCGTATGTTCCTATTAAAATGCACCCGTCAGTAGCCTCTACCGTTCGCCCGTAATCTACGTAAGGCTCATCGGCTTTTATTTTAGCTTCGAGATATTTGTTTTTATCTTGTGTGTCGGCGTAGTCTAAAAGAATTTTGGCTACCGCTCGCGGGTCTGCTAAGACGTCTTGAATGCTTGCAGGGTTGTTTTGTCCGTTTAGTATGTAATCACTAGCCCAATCTCTGAATAAAATCGTCTGTGGCGTTTCGGTCAATTTAAATCCAAGAGTAATAACTCCTTTTTTAGTCCAAAATACCATTTTTTGAGGCTTTTGATACACCCTAGTAGATCCCACTGGGGTGTCTGCTAGTCCGCCTTTACCGTCGTTATACATATCTTTGTAATAATAATGCACTCCCTTTATGTATTCGGTCGCTCCTTTGGTTCTTTGTTGCTGTATTGCGTTTTGAGTTACGCCAAAACCTTGAGCCACTTGTCTGTCTGATAAAGCCCAAGTGTCTTGATACTCAATAACCTCTAAATTTAGATTGTTAAATGCTACTATTGCGCTCATTTTTTAAGCTCCTATTCTCTTTCTGGCTTTGTCAAAATCGACGATATACCACCATTTAAAACGCTCCCCGTTAGCTTGTATGTCTTTAATCACTCACTCGCGTTTAAGTTCGCCTAAATACTGATTAGCGTTACTTATGCCTAAGTTTTTTTGTCCAGCCGTTACGCGCCCTTGATCTAGCATTATTTTTAACAGTGTCTTTTTATGTCTACTATTTCTCATCTTTTTCCTTTTTCGGCTCTCTTGTGCCTGCTTTAACCTCTAGGGTCTTAATGCTTTCTCGCTGTTTCTGCACTATGTGAAATAAATCAAAAGCACAGTCCAGCAAAGATTGATCGGCTCCGTCTAGGTTTGCCACTTTGTAGGTATGCAAATGCCTTTTAAAAGCTTTGATCATAACCTCATCGCCTGCACTAAAGCACGCTTTGCTAGGTAAAATTTAACTTATTCATTATGTGCGCTCCTTTGAATAAAAAAGGTCTCAATTATCCTTTTATTCTCATCTTGTAGGCTTTGGAGCTGTTTGCCTTGCTCTACTAACGCTAAGAATAAGTTAAAAGCTACTCCGCTAAAATCTGCGGTTTTCATATTGCCACTGTTTAGCGTTTCCTCGAATATGTGAGGGTAGCACTCTTTTAACATTCTCGCATATTGCTCGCGCACTTCCTCGTCGGTATCGGCTAGTTTAGCCGCAGTTTTTGCAAATTTGCCCTTAAAAGCTTCCGTGTAAGCCTGAAATAAATCAAAGGCTACCTTTACCCTGATCAACTCCTTTGTGTAGATCACTCGTTCCGCTTTCTAGTGCTATTTTAAAATATCTGGGTGCTTTAGCTGTAAATATGCGTGAAATTGCCCGTATAATCCAGCTTCGGCTTCGTCTTTAAACCTAGCCATATTACGCGCCCTTTCTCATAAAAAACGCCTCTACTTCGGAGGGGTCAAAAAAGGTAATATTTTTGCTAAATTTGATAGGTCTTAAAAAGCCTTGTTTAGCAAAATACCACACTGTGCTTAATCCTATGCCGTAAATCTGTGCGATTTGCGACGCTCTTAAGTATTTTGGTTTTAGTTCGGTTTGCTTCATCGTTTAGCCTTTAATATGTGTATTAGTTTTGCAAAACTAGACTAATTTTAATGAAGATATTAAATAAAAACTAGGGGTAAAATATCACCTTTTTCAAGAGTGGGTTAATAAAAAACCTTATTTATTTCCTTATAAGGTTTTTTATATAATGTATGCATCTATTATTGATTTTATAGTAGTTTGTAATGCTTTTATATTTTCTTGTAGCTTTGCGTGATTTGCTTTTTTATTTATGGTTGAGCAAGCTTCAGTAAAATTATTGATAAAATCCTCTATTGTATCAGTTAAAGAAAAAGCAAGCATATCCTGCAAATAAATCATTTCCGATACTATTGCTATTCTAAGGCAAGTTGTTGCGTTTATGATCTTTTCTTTCGAATAGTGGTTAAATGGTATTTGGCATTTTTTATAAGCTATTGCTAATCGTCTCATTTCTTCAGCAGCATCTTTCTCTAAATACAATAAGTCAAATTCCAGCTCTATTAGCTTTTTGGCGTGTTTTTCCATTTGGTTCAAACGCTTTTGTAAAGGCAAAATTTTTCTATTGTTCTTTTTTGCATTGCCACGAATTTTAATAAAATTAACCGCTTTTATGTATTGACTAATTGCAACGTGTGCATAAACACAAAACATCAATAATTCTATTTCATCACACTCGTAGAGATTAAAATCATCTAAAAATTCAAGCTCTCTTAATAATAGCCCTTGGTGCACAAAATTCATATTAATAAAAGGCTTGACTTTTTGCCCGTCGTATGTGTCAATATCAACTATTTTAAACGCTTCAACAAAGGCTGTTGACAACTTGTCTTTTTTTGCCTTTTTGGCCAATAGCACTATCTCACCGAGATTTATAAGCCTATACAATTGTGCATTTTTCATAAAATATTGAAAAAATTTTTCTGAATCTTGTTTTGGTATTTTCTCCACGCCAACCCCCTTAATTATATTTTATGTCTAATATGTAATCGCTCCACCAGTCAAGCAGGATTTTAAGCTCGTCTAAAAAGTCGGCTTTTTCTGAATAGCTTAAGTCCACTCTATCGCCGTGTAGATGATCAAGCACTTTTTTAATAGCTTCTTTGCTTACTTTGTGCTTTTGCATATTATTAAACGCTTGCGTCATAAAAATACCCCGTAAGCTATGGAGCGTTACCACCCGCCCCGTCTGTCTATCTCTAAAATCAAAGCCCTTAATCGCATTTGTGGCCGTGTCTTTGTGAATGCAGTCTTTAAAGTGTGAGTTAATAAAAATGTATTCGTATGCTCTGCTTAGTCTGGCTTGATCTTGGAGTATTCGCATAACCTCATCGCTTAACGGCAATTTAAAATCGCCTATTTCGCTACGTTTGATTTTTTGCTCGGCTCTCGGTATTGTTAAAATTCTTTTTTCAAGATCAAAATATTTCCATTTTAGGCGCGATAACGGCGCAGCCCTTAGCGGTAAGTGTAGGCATAGCTTCATCGCGTTTTTAATCGTCTCAAAATGTGGGTAGTCGTAAATAGAGTTAAAAAAGGCTTTTAAGTCCTCACGCTCGGTCAATTTGGCGTAATGCTCCACCTTTGTTTTGGGTATGATTGACTTAGCGTCAATATTGCCCATAATATTAATATCAGTGTAGCCACTTGATACGGCAAATAAAAAGACGCGGTTTAAAATTTGATTGATTATCTCGGCAGTCTGTGGGGTTGCCTTTGATACTTCTTTGAGTATTACCGCTATTTCGGCGTGAGTTATGCTTTTTATGCCTCTGTCTTTTAGTATCGGCATTACGTGATTTTCTATGCGCCCTCGCTTTGTCTTTAGCGTCTGTGGCAATATGCTCTTAGCTTCTAGCTCCAGCCACTCATTAAAGACTTTTTCAAAGCTACAGTTATGATCGCTTATTCTTTGAGCTTTGGCGCGCTTCTTGTCGGTTATCGGGTCTGCTCCGCTCATTACCAGCTTTTTAAGCTCGGTTCGCTTTTCTCTAGCTTCCGCCAATGATAAAGCAGGGTAATTGCCTAGCCCCGTATTGTTTGGTTTGCCCGTGTCTGGACTAATAAGCAAATACCCAGCGTTTGCGCCCTGTCTTGCTTACGATTAGCCCTAAGCCGTCGCCGTCTGTAAGCTTGTAATCTTTGTCCTTAGGCTTGGCTTCTCTTATCTGCTTATCGGTAAGGGGCTTTACTATTCTTGACATATCGCCATAACTCCCTAAAATACGTTATTTGAGACGATTTAAAAATATTTTTTCAATTTATCGGATCAAATTACCCGTCAAAAATATTTTAAAAATCGCTGTCTTATGCTCGTTAAGTGCCTAAAATACGGAGTTTGATGAGGTTTAAAAATATTTTTCTCATTTAGAATATTTTTTAAGCTTTCAAAATACCTATTTTAGGCGTTTCAAGCGTTTTAAAACATTTTTTAGAGTGCTTTGTAAACCCGATGAATAGGGCGTTTTATGAGTTTTAAAAATATTTTTTCGCTTGACTTTTAGAATTTTGCCAAAAATATTTTTAAAATGTTTTTAAATCTTTAGCTTTGCCTGTTTAGTTTAGATTGTTTTAGATGGTTAAAATCTCTTAAAGTCCGTATTTTATGGGTTTTGTTAGAGTGCTTTAGATTGTAAAAAATAGTAGATGGTGGTTAGAGGCAGAATCGAACTACTAAGCATTTCTTAAGATTTATTTTGATTTATAAATCCCTAAAATACGCTTTTCCAAGTTTTATATAAGTTTATTATAATTGTTAAAAATGTCTAAATAGATGGCACCCAATATGGTACCCATTTAAAAATTAAAGATCTGCGTGTTTTATTTCGACATGCAGATTTTAAATCTGTATGTTTATGTTTTTTAGATTAATATATTTTAAATTTATGTATTGTTTAGTTAAGCGGAAGAGCTGTCGAGTCAGATGACTAACGAGATATTGCGACAGTTAAAAAAGAGGCAACATGATTAGATATCTACAATATAGTACTAACATGAAATTTGACAATAAGTTATCAAATATGATAATATAGCCAACACAAGGGAGCAATTATGGAAAATTACACTTTATGGCAAGAGTGTTGAGGAAAAGAAAATGTCTTTACCAGATACCATTTTGGCTTACTTCGTATACTTGAAATGGCAAAAGAGGTTGGACTAAATTTGGGCATACCACATAGTGCTCCTCTTGGAAACGGGCTATTTGAGTTTAGGACAAAAGGCAAAGGAGGTATTGCAAGAAGTGTCTTTGTAAACGTCATAAATAGAGAAATAGCGATTTTGCATACGTTGATTAAAAAATCAGACGCTATCCCTAAAAAAGATATGAAGATCATTATGCAAAGAGCAAAGGAGATAAAATGAGACCAACATTTGAGGACTTTAAAGAAAAAGCTCTAAAAAGAAGCGAGGTAAAAAAAGAATACGATAGGCTGGAGATTGAGTTTGAGTTAAAACTAAAGCTTATAAAGATTAGAAAAGCCGCAAATTTGACGCAAGAGGAGATGGCTAGTAGAATGAATACTAGTAAAAGCAACATCTCAAGATTAGAGAGCCTAAACTCTAAAATTTCACCAACAATCTCTACTTTAAATGCCTATGCAAATGCTGCAGGATATAGGCTTGATGTAAATTTTGTTCGTTAGGGAAAGCTGCCATGAAAATATTAACATTAGACGGTGGTGGAGTTAGGGGTTTTCTAACGGCTTGCATATTAGAAAATATAGAAAAAATTTTAAATACCAAAGATGAATCAAAAAAATCACTGGGTGAATACTTTGACTTAATTGCTGGAACGTCAACCGGTGCAATAATTGCTGGCTTATTGGCAATCGGCAAAAGAGCAGACGACATAAAAGCTTTATACCAAAAGGATATTCCTGAAATTTTTTCAAAAAAAACAAAAAGATTTTTCTTCACACCTGGAACTAAATATAAAAAAGATATCCTTAAGCAAAAAGCCAAGGAATACTTCGGTGAACTTACATTTGAAGATGTAAAAACGCATTTACTTGTAACTGCTGTAGATATTGTAAGAATGGAACCGAGACTATATAAATCAAAATATAATGATTCAAATATTTCTAGATCAGACGAGAAGCTATATAGTGCGATTTTGGCTTCAGTCTCTGCTCCAACCTATTTTGAGGTAGAGATGGATTTAAAGCACTCTACAAATTTAATAGATGGTGGCATAGTTGCCAATAATCCATCCTTAATAGCACTCTCTGATGCGCTTTCGTTTTGTGATAATGATATAGGTACTAGCGGAATAACATTGCTTTCGGTAGGAACCGGTAAGTTTTCAATGCTTCCATATAACCCTAATAGTTTAAAAAATACTATAATAAAATGGCTATTGCCAAATGCTCCACTGGTAGAAATTTTACTCAATACTCAATCTGAGTTAGCAGAATTTCAAACCAAAACTTTTATGAAGCAGATAGGTTATGAAAACGGTTATAAAAGGATTAATCCTCAACTAAAAATGAAGATGAGGTTGGATGACGCTAAAGATATAAATAACTTATTAAATTTTTCTAGTTTAGATGGTAGTGATACTAATTGGATAATTAAAAAATTATTGTAAAAGGATGTAAAATGGTCGATTGCAACAGCGAGTTAAATAAATTCTACAACGAAAAAGTAAGGCTTGGTAACTTGTGGAATACTCTTGGAAAGTATAGAGATATAAATTTAGATAGGCTAAAGAATGGTTTGCGGAACAATAATAGTCCTGCTTATAACGATACGATAAGTCAGGGGTCGTATTCCATGAAGACAATAGTTCAACATGTTAATAATGATTACGACATAGATGTAGGCGTTGTCTTTGATAACTCAAAAATAGGAAATATGACTTCGAAAGATATCAAAGATATGGTTTATAGGGCGATACAAGATGATAGATTTCAAAAAGCACCAGAGGTACTAAAAAATTGTGTTCGTGTGTATTATAGCGAAGGACATCATGTTGATATGGCTATATATAGAAAAAAGGATGATAGGCAAGAATTGGCAAGTTCTGATTGGGAAGAATCAAATCCTGAAGAAATTGTTGAGTGGTTTAATAATGCCGTTATAAGAAAAAGCCCAGACGATAGCAATGGAAGACAACTTAGAAGAATAGTTAGGTTTTTAAAATTTTGGTCTATTAGTAGGAATACCTGGGATATGCCTAGTGGGCTAATTTTGACAATATTGGCAGTAGAATGTTATGTGCCCATAAAAGCTCGTGACGATCAATCACTTTATGAGACTCTTAAAAAAATAAAAAATAGGCTGCAATATAATAAATCTATTTTAAATCCTCTAAATTCAAAAGAAATAGCAAATAGCGATAAGCATAAAAGAAGAGTAGAAAATTTATACGATAAGTTGCGAGCTTTGTTTGATGAGTATTTATCGGAATTGGAATTAACAAAGGATAAAAAGAAGGCATTGATGATATGGGGAAAATTTTTTAATAGTGATTTTTTTGATGAATGTATTAAGAATTTATCTTGCTCAACAATTATATCAACTCCAAGTAAGCCATGGCGGATATAGTTTTGCAATCTTGTGGCCTAGAAAAAGAATTGGTGCTTTGCGATACCGAAAAAGAGTGGTTGTATAAAAATTATCCTGACCTTGAAATTTTAAAAGATAGGATAGCTGGTAAAATTTGTTTTTATAGATTATATAATGACATAAAAATAGTTGATAATTTTTCTATTACCATTTTTTTAAAAATATACAGCCCATCAATACTTCCAAAAGTGATTAATTCAGATAATAAGATAATAAATATTGCAAAAGCCATAAACAAAAACCTAGATGAACTTCATATAAATAGTGACGGTTCATTTTGTTTAACAGTATATCCGAAAGAAAAATCGTTTTTTACAAATGGTGTTTTTAATATACAAGAATTTTTTACAAATTTACTGGAACCATATTTGTATTGGGTTAGTTTCTATAATAAATACGGTAGGGCACCTTGGGGAGAGTATTCTCATGGCGTGCTTGGATTGTTGGAATTTATAGCTGAGGAAAATTTAGACTTTAGGAGCATGTACAAAATAATAAAATATAATAGAGAAGTAAATTTTAGAGATATTATTGCCATATGTAGACAGAGTGGTTGCTTTTGTTGCAAAAATAAATTTAAAAAGAATAAAATGAGAAAGTGCCATTATCAAGCATGGCGTGGTGTTAAAAAGATCAAACAATCTCTATTGAATGATTTTAGGTTAATGTTTGCTTGTAATCATTAGTTTTTTATAAAAATAAAAAATACCGTTTTAGTATGCAGTGCAGTGTAAATGCATATAGCTATTTACAATAAAGAAATAGTTCATGTTTTTAAACCAATCATGCTCGTGTTTTATTCCGTATCTTTTTATAATATAACTGTATTGCATTACATGATTAATGGATAAGCTTATACTCTAGACCAACTGTTTTTAAGAAGCAATGATCTTTTATGGTTAAATAACCATAAATTTAAAATATATTTTTATAGATTCTAAAGGTTTATCTCATAGACTTATCGTAATCTTAGGATGAAGAGGCCACTGCATTGGCTCAACTTACCAGAAAAATAAAAGTGGCCTTATTGCAGAAGATAAAGATCAAATAAGATTCTACTTTTTATTAGGACTAATCAACATAGTAATTAAACTCACAAGTATAACATTATTGTATTGTAATCCTAAATATTTCAGGATTACAATACAAGTAAATATATGATACTGTAGATAATGATAGGCAAAGGAGTATCTTCAATGCTTTATAGCTACTTTTCTGCCAAGAATTACTCACGAAATTTTATAGAATATAAAAGCCTGGTTTTACAGAAGAAATATATATTTTAAGGCAACTTGGCTGACTGCAAAGACCATTGAAATAAGCACGAGATACACCACAGGCGACTTTGATAAAATGAAAATTACGAAGATAAAATTTAAATAAAATACTATATGACAGTATAATCGTTCATAGACGTTGACAATTTAAAATTTTCATGCTATCATGTCTTAATATCGTCTACGTTTATAGACAATTACATAAAGGGATAAAAATGTTAAATTTAATAGAACAGTATCAAGAAAGATTTCTTAAAAATTTTAATACGACATACAGGCGTTATTTATACAATGAAATCAATTTTAACGAAAAGCTTATCGGTATAGTAGGGGCTCGTGGTACCGGTAAGACAACAATGCTATTTCAAAAGCTGATTAAATTAAAATCTCAAAACAAAAAGGCTCTATACATAAGTCTTGATTATCCATTTTTAGGCTCTACCAGTCTTAGCGAACTTGCCTTTGAGTTTGTAGATAGCGGCGGCGAATATCTGTTGCTAGATGAAGTGCATAAATATGAAGATTTTGCTGCACATCTAAAAACTATATATGATATGAGCCCTTTAAATGTGATTTTTACCGGTTCATCGGCAGTCAGCATACTAAATGCAAAAAGCGATTTATCTCGTAGAGTTAGCGTATTTAGCTTAGAGGGGCTTAGTTTTAGAGAGTTTTTAGAGCTTGAAAGCGGTATGACGATAGATAAATTTAGCCTAGAAACCATACTAAAAGAGCATCAAGTAATCGCAAATGATCTAAAAATAAAGCTAGGTCAATTTAAAAAATATCTTAAATTTGGCTACTATCCATTTTACTTCAATAAGCAAAGCTCATACTACGAGAGCTTACTAAATACGATTAATCTAAGCATAGACGTAGATCTAACGTCCCTGGGGCTAGTTGAGCAAAAATACACATATAAGCTCAAAAAACTGCTTGAAGTGGTTTGCCAAAGCGAGCCGTTTGAAGTTAATTACACTAAAATCGCAGCTCTTGCCGAGATAAGTAGAGCTAAACTATATGATTATATCGTCTATTTAAACGATGCAAGGCTGGTAAATATGATAGATGAGCAAAGTAGGGGACTTAGCAAACTAGTAAAGCCGGCAAAAATATATATGAATAATACAAATTTAATTTACGCTTACGGCGATGATTGTAAGGCGGGCACCATAAGAGAGACTTTTTTTGCTAATCAACTAAAGGTAAAACATAGGCTAAATATCCCAAAACAAGGTGACTTTATAGTAGATGATAAATTTATATTTGAAGTGGGCGGTAAAAATAAGGGCTTTGAGCAGATAAAGGATATCTCAAACTCATATATAGCTGCTGATGAAATAGAGGCAGGAAGTGGCAATAAGATACCGCTTTGGCTATTTGGATTGTTGTATTAGGCGCTAAAATGGCTATTAATAAACTTGATTATAAAAAAGTTGAAACTTGCTTGTTCATGCATAAAGAAAAACCAAACGTCTTTTTGCTAAGAAAGGTTATCGGCAGCAAATACTTCACAAAAGTGCTTACGCTAGATACTCGTAGCGGATGGGGCAAGAGAGAATACAAAAATGAAGCCAAAAAAGAACTCGTCAAGTGGCTAGATGGCGTAACTAAGCAGGTAAAGGGGCTGAAATTTAAAGATACCACTAAGGTTAATGATTTGTTTGAGCTGTGGAAAGGCAAAAAAGATATCAACAAAAAGTCCGTCGCTAGCGACATCGCTTTTTATGAGACATATTTGCAAGACGGTATCGGCAAAGAGATCGTAGTAGACGTTATAGCTGCCCAAATAGACAATGTTATCCATAATCTAATGCACGATGGAAAATTTAATAAAACAATAGGAAAAGTGCAGGTATTATCAAAGCGCACAGCATATGATAATACAAGGCGAATTTTAGGCGAGATGTTTGACATAGCGCTTCGCAATCAGCTGATAGCGGTAAATCCTTGCGCTCTGCTAACTAAAATAGCTAAAACGACTAGAAAAACGATAGTAAAAGATGCGGTCGGTAAATTTTATAAGCTAAAAACGGCTATTTTGGAGCTCTATAAGGACGATCCGTTTTGGAGAGGATTTTTCTTGTTTTGTTTGTATGGTAGACGAAAAGGAGAAGTTGTTGGCTTAAAATGGGAAAATGTCGATCTAGAAAATAACGTATATTATTTAATAGATACTAAAAATGGAAACGACTATAAAAAGCCGCTTCCTTTTCTTGTAAAAGAGGCGATAATGCAAATACCTGCGGATAGAAGAAGTCTAGTATTTGCAAGCCCAAAAACGGGCGAAACTATTAAAAATACTGATAGGCAAAAGATGAGACTAGACAAATTTGTAGGTTTTGATGATTTTAAGTTACACGGCACTAGGCATATAAGTGGTTCCGCGCTTGAAGAGCTTGGTGCGAATAGTGACATTATTAAAGATCATTTAACTCACAAAAGAGATGGTGTTACATATAAAAATTACGTAACTTACGATACCTATATAAATAGCTGTAAGGCTCTTGAGATGTTGGAGGGTATAGATGAATAAAAAGATTATAATAGATGGAGCTGTTTTTACCAGCGATTCGGATAGGGCTATTGACCTTATAAGAATTAACATGACCATGGAAATTTGTGAAGCAAGTTTTGATGGGATCAAATTCTTAAATGCTGCTTTTTATACAAGAGAGGTAATAGAATGTTCTAGGCCTATGCTTATTGATTTCTTTGAAAATTACTACTTTATAGACGACAGTAGCTATGTTGAAAATAAAGCATTGGTTGGGATGATGGAGTTTTTTAAAGATTTTGATGGCGATATAATAGAATATAGTAAGGAACTAAAAAGAGAAAAGGAGCTTATGGGCAAAAAGGGATTCTTTGCCGACACGATACGCAATACTATTGCAATGAAAAATTATTATGAAGATGATTTGGAAGAACTATCTAAAAATCTATTCTTTTATATTTTAACAAAAACCAATGATATTTTATATGATACCAATAAAGACTACAAAAAATTTGTAGATTCTATATTAAATTTGCAAGAATATGGAATTTGTACAGAAATAGACAAAATGTATTTGAGTAGGACATATAATAAATACAAGAAACTCGTAAATAAAAATTTATCACAAATAAATAGCTTTCGAAACATGAAGCTGGACACAAAAATTTCTAGAAATACTTTTCTTGTAAGCATAGATGAGAGCATAAAGCATACATTGGATAATTATGAAAATTTTAATCCTATAATAGTTTTTTAAAAAATTACAAATTTTCTATTTTTATTAATCGTTTTTGTAACTTTTCTGCCGATATTTTTTATATTATCATCCCAAAAATATAAGGAGTATTTTATGAATGATAATATTATAAAACGTTGGTTGAGCCCAAAAGATGTTGCGGAAGAATATGGGATAGCCGTAAATACCCAGGCGCAATATCGTATGAGGGGGATAATCCCGCATGTGAAGATAAATAGAATAATAAGATATGATAGATACAAGCTGGATCGGTGGTTTGAAAAACATACCGTTGAAAGCAAGGAGGCACTATTGTGAATCATAGAAAGTTTCCCCATAAAGTATCTGTTCGCTTTAGTGACAGCGAAAAAGAAAAACTTGAGCTCAATGCGTCTTTAGCTGGTCTTAAGGTATCCGCCTATATTAGACATATTATGTCAAATGCCAGGCCTCCTATCCATAAATTTGATCAAAGTTTAGTAGTTCAGGTGGTAAAAATAGGCAACAACCTAAATCAAATCGCGAAGCATGTAAATATAGGCAAGGCCATAGATGGTGTTGTTTTAAGGCAAATAATTGATGTCAATAAAAAATTAGACGACTTAATACGATGAAAGCAAATCTAAGAGGTTAAGTATGCTAGTAAAATTCTTTAAAAATAAAAACGGCGGTAGTATCGCTGGCATCAACTATCTCTTAAACCATCGAATAAAAGATAAAACGGCGTTTGTTTTAAAAGGTAGCGAAGCGGTTACCAGGCAGATAGTATCCAACATAACTAAAAAACAAAAACTCTGTATAGGTTGTTTGAGTTTTGAGGAATCTGACATTGATTTAGATACCAAACGAAAAATAATAGACGAATTTGAGACATTGCTACTCGGAAGATACAAAGAGAGATTCAACATCCTTTGGGTGCAGCATGTGGACAAGGGTCGGCTTGAGTTAAATTTCGCTATCCCTAAAATCGATATAGAAAGTAGCATGGCCTTCAATCCATATTACGATAAGGTAGATAGGCCGCTAATCGATACCTGGCAAAACTACGTAAATTTAAAATTCGGGTTTACCGATCCAAAAGACCCCGCCAAAGCTCATATGCTTCAAGGCTCAAGAAAAGAGATTGGTGCCATCAAAGACTACATCGAGTTAGAAAAAATATTGACCGATAAATTTATAAATCAAGAATTTACTTGCAGAGACGACATCTTGAATGCTTTAAAAAGTAGCGACATAGATATAACTAGAATCGGCAAAGACTATATATCGGTCAAATTACCAAATAGCAAAAAAGCAAAAAGATTTAAAGGAGATATGTTTAGTGAAGAATTTAGAGACTTTGAGAGCTTGGAGCAACTCCGAGGTAAAGCTAAAACAAGAGCAACGGAATTTAGAAATAGAGCAGATGAACAAACGAATATCGACGCTTCAGGACGAAGTTTTATATTTGCAGACTATCTTAAATCAAAAGAATCAAGAGATTTTAGAATTATCAAATTCAAACAAAACCTCTCAAGGCGAGATCAAGAGCTTGCAAGACTCAAAAGAGAGCTTGACAAACAAATACAAAAACGCACTCAATGGCTTGAAATACAGGTTGGCAGAGTGCCGAAGCGAAGCAGATACATTCAAAATACTATCGGCGATCTTGACGATAGCAGCGATCTTGGTATCGATATACGCATGGAGGCTATATCTACAAAAGAACGATTTAATCCAAGAAAATCAGAATATGAAGATGTATATAAAGCAGAATATAGATGGCGAGCAATAAATCATAAGCACACTATTTTTAATGAAAGGGTATTCGACAATGACTTTACTGGAGCAGCTATTGTTAACGCAATTAAAAGAAAAAGAGAAGAAAGAGCAAGATTGGATAATGCTATTAAAGCAACTATCGACGGAATACGACTCGTTAAACGACGAATTAGCCAAATTGCAAATGCAATTAACAAACAATACAAACTCTTTATCTCAAGAATTAGAGAATGTGCAAATACAATTAACAAACTTGCAGAAAGAGTCAGAAAGTCAGACGTTTTTACAAGAGAAATACAAA
Organism: Campylobacter sp. RM16187; assembly: GCF_025319965.1. Taxonomy (NCBI): domain Bacteria; kingdom Pseudomonadati; phylum Campylobacterota; class Epsilonproteobacteria; order Campylobacterales; family Campylobacteraceae; genus Campylobacter; species Campylobacter sp. RM16187. Next base: position 1,681,925 of record NZ_CP012549.1, on the reverse strand, counting down.
ACGCAACTAGAGAATTTGAAGAAGTCGCTAGAAGATATGTACTAAGCCGTATTCCTGAAGATACGAAGATAGACGTAAATAAGATAAAAAGGAGAGAGATTAAAGATATCGGGGTCGGCGGCGATATGGGAATGGGTTAATTGCTCAGATACTACTTGTGCGACACAACCTGTCGCCACCTTATGCTAAATTTCCATCATAATTTAAATCAAAGGAGCAAAAATGCTAAAGTACATCATAGGAGGCGTGGCGTTGGCGGCTACTGGATACGGACTCAAAAAATATCTTGACAAATTTGAAATGCGCACATCGCCAAGTAGCAAAACGCAAAACAATATCAAAATGGACAACCTTGATACAAATGAAACAGACATAGCCAACTTGGTGTGCCTTGAGGGTGATATTTTTTTAGAAGCTAGAGTAGTGGAAAAAAGTCATAAATTTAACGAAATGATTCATCGTCTTTTTGTGTCATTGGGAAGTTTGCAAGAAAAACTATCAAACGTAGAAAATTTGCCGGATCTAAAATCCGCTTACTCGTCTATCAGCGGCGAAAAGATCTTGAGATTTAAAGACTCCGATGCCAAAAATTTTAGCAAATTTTTCTATATATTTATAGACTCCAAAGAGGATCTGCAGATTTTGTGCGATCTAAATTTAATGATAGATTATGCATTGGAGCGCATGATAGAAAACAACATTTCCAAGCTTGATACAGCGGAACAAAAGCCAAGAGATTACTGTAAATTTGATACAGAACAACAGGAGATAATCATCAAGCTAGTTGAACTAAACAATGTTTTAGTTAAGGCGTTAAGAGAGCTAAGATCCGCCACGCGAATGAAAGAAATAGCAACGATTTTTAAAGATGCGGCGGGAGTATATAAAAGGTATTACGATAAAAAATTTTTTAAGGAGAAAATTTATGAATAAAATTATATTTGTAGCTGCTCTGGGGGCAGGAGTTTATGGAGTTAAAAAGTATTTGCAAAGCTATACGAATAGGCAAAGATTTTTCGATATATTAGACGATACGGTAAGTTTTGTAAAAAAGAGCGTAAAAAGAGGCTTTGAGGAGGATATCGAGGCTGATTTTTCTGGTGAGACTAGAGAGGTATTTTATGCGTTTGAATCCATGAAAAGCAAAAGTTTTGAGATATTTTTTGAGCTTCAAACAGCGCTTGCCGAGATAAGAAACATAAAGCCAAATATATCTCTGCTTAGAATGACGCCGATAAAAGATGATTACTCAAATTTTAATACAACCGATGAAAATTTGCAGCTTCTGAGAGAGTTTACTTATCTTTTATCACAAGCAAACAAGCTTGTTAATTTTACAACTATTAACGAGATAGTATCGTTAAACGACGATTTTAGCTCGTTAAACGATACTCAAATGCAGTTTTTATCAGAGCTTATAAATTTAAATAATCTAGTAGTAAACGCTATTTCTTGCACAACTTTAACAAGTAACGGCGAAGAGATAAACGAGCAAGCCAAAAGAGCCTTTCAAAGGCTAAAAATTAAACTAGGATAAGGAGCTAAAATGTGGAGAACGGTTTTAGATTTATCGTTTGGCTACGCTATGTATAAAATCATTAAATTTTTAGCGTTGAATCTTTATTTGCCAGCGGTGAAAGAGGGCGTAAAAAGGGCTTATAAAAAGGCAAATTCGGACGACTTGAATTAAGTCGGTTTTTGTTTAAAATAGGCTAAAATAGCAAAATCTCAAAAAAGGAGAAGGCATGGAAGATCAAATTAAAATAAACAATAATACGTCAGATATAAGCAGTGTTAACTATCTAAATATTAATTTAAAATCAATAGAAAATGAATTTGAAATCTTAGATAAAAACTCGGAATTTAGGGCACACCAAATACAACTAAATGAGCATCTTGAAAATGCCTTGAGCGAGTTTGAGGAATTAAAATCCAAATTGCCAAAAGAACAAACCATAACGCTTCTCGAATTGTGCAAGGACAATGTTTTAGATACTATTACCTCACAATTTGGGTTGGCTAGCTTATTTATAGATGCTCGTGACGGAGGTAGTGTAACTACGACTCATAATTTTGAGAAAGGCATAACTTCAAATCAATCAGACGCAAGTAAATATCAAGAATTTAAAAAAGTACAGGAGCTAAAAGGCGAGGATTGGCAAAAATATCGTAGCCGGCACTATGATAAGCACAAGAATTATAAGGCGATGCTTGATAATACGGAGCAGATTGTAGTAGATGGATATACTGGCAAAAAAATACCAAAATCATACACTGACGTAGAGCATATAGTATCCGTCAAAGAAATAGAGTCGAATGCTTCAAATCATCTCTATCTTAGCGTGGAACAAAGAGCAGAAATAGCATCAAGCGATAAGAATCTAATTTATGCCGATCGTGGCGTTAATCGCTCAAAGAGAGATAGCAATTTAAAGGAATGGCTTGAAGATGGTAATAGCGAGTATACCTCAAAAGTGGATAAGGGGGTAGCAACACAAAAATATAATAATGCGAAAAGAAATGAAAACAAAAAAAGAACAATCGAAGCTTTAAAGAAAAATTCAAAAGAGCTTTTACAAACAGGTGGAAAAGATGCAATTAAAATGGCAGCTTACTCAGCTCTCGGTGTTATATTGAAAGATTTGATGCAAGGAATTATGATAGAACTTCGCTTGACTTTAGAAAAAAGAGGAAACGAAACTTTAAAAGAAATATTTAGTCGCTTTAAAGATAGAGCAAGTAACATTTTAGTCGAATTGAAATCAAAATATAAAGACATATTTGCGGGTTCAATTGAGGCTGGTATTACTGCCTTTTTATCAAATATCGTAGTATTTGCTATAAATTTATTTGCGACTACGCTTAAAAGATTTGTAGCAATAATACGTGCAGGAGTTGTCTCGCTAGTTCAAGCTATTAAAATCTTAGCAAATCCACCAGCCGATATGCCGAAAGATGAAATAAACTATCAAGCTCTTAAAGTTTTAACGGCCGGGCTAATCGGTGCTTTATCTCTTGGGCTAACGGAAGGCATAGAAAAACTTTTATTGTCAGTACCTATTCTTACTCCGATTATGAGTTTCCCTTTGCCTTTTGGGGATCAAACAGTTGGTGATGCAATAGCCGTAACACTTAGTGCAATGTGTGGCGGGCTATTAACCACTGTTGCTTTATATTTTATGGATAAGGCGCAAACTAAAGCAAAAGAAAGTAAAATCCAAATCCAACTTATGACTAAAAGTGGAGAGATAGTCCATATGAAAGCCGCTCAAACTTGGTTTGTGCTTGGTGAAGCGTATGAGGAGTTTTCTAACGATATTAAACAAAGTCACGCTAGGCTTGAACAAGCCAAGCTGGAAATCGACCAAAGTGCGAAACAAGCAAGCGAGTCTGTGGAAAATTTTTCTAAAACTATAGCAGATTTTAGATCCAAATTAAAACAAATTACAAAGGAGTAGTGATGACCGAATTAGCAAAAAATGAAATACTCTCTGTCGAAATTTTAGAAAGTATGCCTCAAAGTGAACTGGAAAAACTAGCAAGAGAAAAAGCCGAGGAGATATTTTCAAATATCATTAAAATCAATGAAAAAATTGAGGAGGCTAAAAAATTATCGACCGAGGCAAGTGAGCTTGACACTGGTGGATCAGATATAAAAAATATTATTTCTTTTGGCATCGCGGGCGAGAGCAGAGAAGATAAGATAGCTAATGGGTTAAAAATAACAATCGAAGGTCAAATAAAACAAAATGAAGCAATTTTTGAATTGTCAAATATTATTAAGGAGTCAATTAAATTTACTCAGCTAACAGGTAAATTTTCAATTTATCTCCAACAGGCAATGTTATTCTTATTTAAAAATGGATTAGAAGATGCAAATGGCAACATTACAAAGCTTAGCGGTGAAAGTGCAAAGGCATTTTGTGATATTTTGGATGCAGCCGATAAATTTGCCGCAAGTCAAGCAAGACTTGATGACAAGATAGATCAAATTTACTCTCGCTTAGATAAAAAGCATCAGGTGGACGAAGAGCAAGGCCAAGCTATACAAAGTAGTGCCGATAAGATAAGAGAGCTATTTTTGCATATGGATGAAAAGGGTCGGCTAGATCAAGAGCAAGAAAAGCTAATAGCCAAAAATGCGCAAGACATAATGGCTAATACCGAAATTTTACGAGAACTCCAATCAAAAAAGGATACTAAAGTTTATATTATAGCTATTGTTGCATTATTGCTATCGGCAGTTAGTATTGTTTTGCATTTTTTCAAATTATGATGAAAAATCTATTGGTGCTATCAAAATTTATTCAAGGAGCTAAAAATGAATAACGTAAATACGTACATTAAAGAGAACGCATATATGATTTCAAAAAGTTGGATTGAAAGAGATAATAGAGAGCTTGATGATGAGCTTGTTGAAATGACTTCCGGTTTTTTTGGTAAGCTTGCAAATAAGGTTGTAAACAAACTAAGCGATACAACTAATAGCCAAGTACTAGTAGCTCCTTTCGATAAAAAATATCTTGATAATGCCTCTAAGGCTTTTAAATGCGATGACTTTAGCTCTATACTAGCTATTTTTGATCATACATTGGCTGGCTCGTGCGAAGAAGGTCTTTTATTTACTGGTACTAAGATGATACAAAAAGTCATACTAACTGATCCAGTTGTTTTTGTATACGATGAAATGCAAAGTGCAGAGTGGGGACAAAAATATAAAACGGATAAAAATGGTAATTCCAAGCTTGATTATGAATATGTCGAAATAAAATTTAAAGACCCAGAAAAAGAAAGTGTTATTATAAAAGGCCTACACGATTGCGACTATATGTTTTTGGAAGAATTTATTAATAAAATTTTACAACATGAAAATTTTAAGGATGAAAATCAGCTAAAAATAATAGCCGACATGCCTGATCCTTTAAAAGTTGCATATTTAAAGATCATTGTGAATGCAGCATTATCAAATGACAATGAAATAGACGAAAAAGAGTTTGCGGAAATATTTTTGCTTATGGATAGGGTTGGACTTGAGGCCGGCAAAGAGCCTAGATTCGAAGTTAGAGCTTATATGTCTGATGTATCATCTGAAAATTTAACAGATATAAAAGAACTTTTAGAAGATATAAAAGCAAATTCTGACGGATCACAGTTTAAATCGATTATGATATCACTGGTAAAAGATATAGCAAATATTCATTTTATAGGCATAGATGATTTTAATAAGGCTGACGCAAAAGATGTAAAATTTATACAAGATAATAAGAGTTTATTTGGCTTAAATGATAGTGACATTGGACTAGCCTTTGATACCATTAAGCAAGACTACAGCATACTTTACAACAATTTTGACGACGATAAGATAAAAACCCTAATGAAAGACTTATCGGCAAAAGCTACAAGCGTTGGTGTCCCACTTGGTGCAGTATATATATCCGGTTCTGTATTTGGATTAAGTGCTGCAGGTATGACCTCTGGACTTGCAACTCTTGGCATGGGTGGCATTCTTGGATTATCATCTATGGCTACAGGTATCGGTGTTGCAGTACTAATTGGTGTGGGTGCATATCAAGGAGTTAGATATTTGACTGGTGCAAATCAAGTTAGTAATTATAAACAAAGAGAACTTATGCTCCATGAGGCTATTAAACAAACCCAGAAAAGTATTTGTAACGTAATAGAGGATATAAATTACATAGTATTAAAATTAAATGACGTAAGACAATCAGATGCAAACAAAAATCAAAAAATTCAACAGCTTGAAAAAATGGTGAAGCAGTTCGTCGGTGCTGCTAAGAGTATGACTCTCAAACAAGATACATACGAGAATAGCGTCAATAAATTGCAATGTCCCGATCTGCTAGATGTTTCTAGGTTAAAAAAATTAACTAGTGATCCAACTAAAGAATTTATGTTTGAATTAATAATAAATAACTATAAGGAAGTAGAAGTAGATAAAAACGACAAAAAAGAGAAAATAGTAAAAATTAAAGATAATATAGATACTCAAACATTGGAGAAAATGGCTGATATTTTTAGTGGTATTGGTTATTTTGATGTAGGCAATATTTTAAAGGGTAAGGCACAGGACGGGCTCGATAAATTTACCGACTTTGCTAAAGGTATTTTAAAGTGAAAGAAAAACACTTAGTCGATGAAGCAAATGCCGTAATAGTCCAAAAACATCAGGTTTCAACTGTTACCAACAAATTAAATGAAATAAATAATAACCTAGATGATATAAAAAAATCACAAAGCGAGAGCGATGTTTTGCTTGATGAGCTCATGGGTCAAATGCAGGAATTACTAGAGAATACTAGTAGGAACAACGAGATAGATGTAAACTTGGATGCAGTAGAAAAAGAACTAGAACATGAGCCAGTTTATGATAGGGTTGCCGCAATAGACTCTTTGGAACAAATTGATTTTAATAAGAATATGTCGTGGCTTGATTATTTAAATTCTGTAGATGAGTATGCCAAAAAGTATAATCTAAATTTATCAGATGATCCATTTAGAAATTTAATGTCCAAAAGTCAGATTCTGGAACTTCAAAAGAGAATCAAAGAAGACTTTGCTTATAAAAACGCCAATTGCGATAAATATGACTATATGATAGCCGGCACTTGCGGCGTCATAGGCGGAATAATAGATGTACTATTTGTTGGAAAGCCTGGCGAAAGTGATTTAGGAAATTTTGTAGACAAAAAAGCAAATGATGTGACTATGAAATTTGCTGAGATGTTGGGATGGGATAAAGAAAAGGCTAAGGCAAAAGGAAGCAATGAACTAAAGAGTGCAATAGGTTTTTTGGAAAATAAATTTAAAATAAATTATGACCAATCTACTACAAGTGGCAAAAAAGGAACCGGTGGTTTGGTTGAAAATTTGAGTCCATCAAATCATCATTTAAAAAGCTTAGGACATTCGCCTGATTTAATAGGTTTATTTTTTTCAATATTAAACCAATTTACAAATACATCAAGCTTTGTAAGTAATGGGCGACTTATAACAATTAAAACTGATACATTTGAGCTCCAAGGCGGTAATTTTATTGCTAAGATTTTTTGTGGTTTTTGTAATTGGTTTGGGCACCTTATGTCTGACTGGATAGGTTCATCTGGTGCTGCTGGTAGAGGCAGCGGAATACCTATACCTTTTTATGAGCTAACACAATTAATGAATTTCGGTAGATTTGGAGAAAAGCAACAGGAGACATTTGCCGTAGTTTGTTCAAAGGTTTTTGAGCAAGGTTACGACCTAAGACACGGTATAGTCATGGCAATACCGGTTTTAATAACTGAGCTCCTTATAAGAGTCATGTATGTCTTGAAAGCAAGGCTCTACCATGAAAAAGGCTGGAAAGAATGCATACCAAATGCCAATATTCCGGAACTAAGGCGTATGTTATTGGTTGGGCATGGAACGCTTTGTATGATAGATGTAGCAGATGCAGGCATACGCAGCGGGGGAAATATGGTGGAATTTTTGCTAAGAACAAATTTGATTGGATGGGTTAGGTTCGGATATTTAGGATTAAAGGAGGTAAATGCTTGGTATAATTCAGGCGAGATAGATCCTGAAAAAGTAGATGAATATATAGAAAAAGAACTCTGTCTTATGGTGAGGAATGATTAAAATGCACAACATCCTCATCCTCTACAACCCCTACTACCAAAGCGACGTCATCGAGCAACACCTTAAAATTTTAATCAGCAAAGGCAAGGTGGCCTTCAGCAAGATAAAAAGCAAGCGGCGAGATATGATAAACTCTCACGAAGCCGAGCTTGAGCAAATTTACGAGAGCTTAAATTCGAGCGACAGTGACGGTAAGTATCTGCAGCTATTCTTAACCGATTATTCAAATTTGTTCGTAGCAAAGGTTATTGCGGTAACTAGTGAAGATATGAACGAGATAGCGCCCGAGTATTATAAAGAAAAAAGACTCGATGTAGAAAAGTGGTTTATCATAAGCGATATTAGAGAGCTAGTTAGAAACGACTTTGAGTGCGTTAGAGACGATTACCTGGCAAATTTTACTGTAAGCGGCCATACTTACGCAGTATACGGCAATGCTTACGTTTATCCTCTGATTATAAAGATGAAGCAAGAGACGCGCTATTTTGAGGATGATGGCAAATTTTATCCCGACATCTATAAAAGCGCCGAGTTTTTAGAGATAAAGCGAAATTTGATCCATTACTGTTTCGGACGAAGCCTAATAAATCTAATGCATCCAGATAGCATAGAAAATATCATCTCCGCCGAGATAGAATATCTCGATAATATAGCTAACCCGCTCTATGACCTTAGCTCCGTCGTGGTCAAATACTCAAAAACTATGGAGCAAGAGATTTACGCCTTCGTTAAAGTTCTCATGGAACAACTCGCAAAGATAAAGCCGTCTATATTAAAAATCCCATACGAAGTGCAGGGCACGAGCTTTACCGTAAGCGATATATTTGAAAATAAACCAAATTTAGGAACCTATAAATTTCTTTTCAAAAACCGACTTATCCAGGATGCACTTGAGGGGAATTTACTACAAAACTACATAACTAGAACTCTACCAAAGGTCATAACCGAACTTCAGGACTTGCGAAACGAAACTGTCCATGCCAAAGCCCCTTGCCATAATGCCTAATATTTCTTGCATATCTTCTAAAGATATGCCGGGCGCAGCATCTGTTTTAATATACACTGACACATCTTCGGCGTTAAAATAGCCGTAAAGCGCTGCCGATTTTACAGCTTTTCTAGCAGCATTTAACGCGGCTTTTTTGCCTTTTGCTTGCGCTTGCGCTACAGCTACGGTGCCTCGGCGGGTAATGAGCTGCTGGGTCCTCGCGCGTCAAATTTTCGCTTTGATTATTTGCTTTGAGCGACACCGCTATCAGCTCGCAAACTATCTTACTCAGCGCTCGATCGAGTATTTTTAAAATTCGGCGCAAAGGGCTGAGCTCAAAGGAGTTTTTGGATTTTAGCCCTTCTATTCTTTTTTGCCTTTTTGCTAGCCATTCGTTTATTTTGTAGTATTCGTTAAATTTAAGATCGTCATCTTTGCCTAGCTCTAGATTATTGATAATGTTTTCAAAACTCGCAAATCTTTCTTTATAATACCGAACTTCGTCGGCATCCTTACATAAAGTTGTATTATCGGCGATTTATTTTAAAATATCGCTTATTTTTGTAAAAGACCTATTCGCGTCCATTTTTTTCCTTGATTTTATCATAGTGCGAATTCAACTTCACTCGCCTCCCAATCATACTCCGCAGCAATAGTTGCTAGATTTTGCGCCATAGCCTGCAGTTGCCTTAGGGCTTCTTTCATCTCGCTTACCTTACTGCTTCCGTTCATACCGGCTTGTAGGTTTTGAACGCTTATGGCCATTTGGAGCTGAGTTAGCGTCCAATAAAATTTGATCAAAGCCGTATCTAGACCTATCTAGGCTAGCGGGTTTATGGCTAAATTTATAGCATCATTTTCCTGCTCGCCGTAGTCTTTGCCGATTTCTAAAAGCAGCTCAGGCAAATAGTTTTCGTGAAATTTACTCTCCATCTTAGATAGTCTTTTTAGGATATTCTCGTCTATTTCTTGCTCATCTTTGTCGATTGGTTTTTTAGTTAGCTTTATGCTTTGGGTTAAATTTAGCATTTGACCCGCTAGTTCGCTCATCTTAAAGCTCTTTACTTTAGCTACCGCCTCGTTAGCCTTTTGGATAAAATCTACGTTTAAACTCATTTGATCTCCTTTGATTTAAATTACAACGTAAATTTAGCATTGCATAGCGACGGGTTGCGTCGCAAGGAAAAAATTAGCTAAAATACGTCAAATTTAAATAGGAAGGATTAAAATGCGCTCTCACGATAAAATCGCCGTCAGGCTTGCTCAAATAATAGTAAAACTAAACAGCGGTGAAAGGCTAAGTATAGACGAGCTTGTAGAGGAGTTTAGCGTAAATAAAAGAACTATTTTAAGAGACTTTGAGCGGCTTAGTATCCTACCTATCCAAAAAGAAAACGGTAAATATTTTTTAGAGGACTATGCTCTTGGCAAACTAGGCTTTAAAGATATAAAAGCCTTTGCCGCGCTAATTGGCGCAAGGTCGCTATTTCCAGAGCTAGACGATAGATTTATTAGCGATGTTTTAAACGAGAAGCTAAACAAGGCCTATCTAATCAAAAACCAGGGGTTTGAAAGTATCCAAATTTCAAGAGACGACTTTGAAGCCGTAAGCGCCGCAGTCATCAAAAACCGTATCGTAGACTGCGAATATAACGACAAAGAACGCAAACTAAAGCCGTATAAACTAATAAATAATAGCGGCATATGGTATCTACTAGCAGACGACGAGGGTAAACTAAAAAATTTCACTCTCTCTAAAATAAAACATATAAAGATAAAGGGCGATACGTTTACTGCAAACGCCGAGTTTTTAAAACGTATCGAGAAAAACGACACAAACTGGTTTTCGGACACTAAATTTAAGGTTACGCTTGAAATCAAAAACGAAGCTATGGAGTATTTTAAGAGAAAAGAGTTTTTGCCAAATTACGAAGTAGTGCAAGAGGAAGAGGATAAAATCATCATAAGCACAGAAGTAGCTTACGACGACGAGATACTGCGGGTCGTAAGATACTGGCTACCGTTTATAAAGATAGTCGAACCTTTAAATTTAAAGAAGAAATTTGAAAATTTGCTCAGGGGTTATCTAAAATGACATAACCTGTCGCAGATATTTTATAAAATCTCCTAAAATAGTTTTAATTTAGGAGATAAACTATGAAAGAAAATCTGACGAGTAAAAATTCGAAAAACGCTAGCGAACTCAAAAGTACCGGCGAAGATCTAAATTTAAATCTGCCTATCACTAAATACGAAATGGCTAGAAGCGATCTTTTTAATCTAGTTTATTCCTTGGGACGTAAATTGAACGAAGCCGACGTTTCGGTAGTATCTCTGGATGCAAACGCCAAACAATACATGCAAGATGTTTGTCTTTTGTTAGATAAGCAAGCGGAGGATTGGAGAAAGGTTTATTATGCCCAATGGATAGAAGACTTTACGGGCGTAATCAAAGATGTCAATAAAATTTTACGTATATACGTTAAATATTTTAACGAACGCGACCTTCAAGAGGCTGCCGCGGCGCACGACGTATGCAAAAGATTAGTATCGATAAATATGTTAAGCGATAATAAATTCGATAGAAATGCTAAACTAGATTTGATGATCTTTTTTAGGCGACTAAGCCATATTTTAAATTTGGATATCGTTTAGCGACTATATTTATAAGATTTTCACATTCTGCAATGGACTTTAAAAGGGTTTTAGGGATAATCCCTAACGAGGTCTTTTGTCTGACTTGTCGGACAAAAAGTATCCTCGCCCAGTAAGAAATATTTTGAATGCCGTCGTTTTACTGGTAATATCCCTAGAATAAAAGTTTAAGACTTGTATAAGAATTATTTGTTTGTCTAATTTGGATTAAGTGGCTGTTGTTAAAAAATATTAAGATTTTTAGGTTGTTCGATTTTTATAAAAATATTTTTTATATATTCTAGACCATATCATCTACTTTGACTGTATGGCTATGGTTTTAAAAATAGAAAAATTACTAACACATGGCACCCAAGATGGCACCTAGCCAAACCTTAAAGGTTCGAAATATCGATAAAATAGGGATTTATAAAGAAATGGTGGTTAGAGGCAGAATCGAACTGCCGACACGCAGATTTTCAGTCTGCTGCTCTACCGACTGAGCTATCCAACCACCTAAAAAAGAAATGTGATTATACACTTTTAAATTTTAAAATTAGGTTAAACATAAAATTAAATTTTATAAATTTGCAACGAACTCTTTAAATTTATCTCCGCGTTCAGCATAGCTTGAAAACTGATCAAGGCTAGCAGCAGCGGGACTTAGTAGTGCTATTTCATCATTCCTTAAATTTTTTGCTATCTCTTTTACCGCAACTTCTAAAAATTCGCATTTTATCGCAGTAATTTTAAATTTATCAGCTAGCTTTATAAGCTTATCGCTATTTGAACCGATAGCGTAAATTTTAGTGTTTGCAGCGTCAATAGCTTCAAAAAGTTGCGTCATATCAACACCTTTGTCATCTCCGCCTAAGATGAGGTGTAAATTTTTATCTTTGTATCGTTTAAGAGCCTGAATAGTCGCATCAATGTTTGTGGCTTTAGTGTCATTTACCCAAGTTCGCCCGAATTTATCGCTAAATTCTTCAAGTTTATTATTTTCTATCACAAATTTGTTTAGTAGGTTTGTGTCGCACTTATCAAAGATGATTTTTTGTACTGCTAGCGCTAAAAGAGCGTCCATCAAAAACGGCACTTTAAAATTTATCTCATCCTCATCCACACCGCAAAATTTCGCCAAATCCTCTTCGTTTTTATAGCTTATCACCTTAGCGAGTGTAGGCGTGCTCGCATAAGTTTCAGGAACTATCGCGACAGAGTTTTCGCTCATCATGCCAAGCGGTTTAAGCTTAGCGGCTTCATAAGAGCTCATGTCGCCATGCCAAGTTAGATGATCAGGCGTTATGGGCAAAAGCACGTATATATCAGGCTTTGCAAGGTTTGTGTAGTGAAGCGTGAAGGAGCTCGTCTCCAGTATCCAAATTTTAGCTTTGGTATCTAACTCGGCTAGCGGAGTGCCAACGTTTCCACCCATTACCGAGCCTTTTGCTTCAAGCAGGTGCTGCATCATCTTGGTAGTTGTTGTTTTGCCGTTTGTGCCGCTTATCCAGACGCTAAAAGGCATTTTGGATGCGAAAAAATCATATTCGCTTATCAAATTTTGTGATTTTTTAACTAGCTCATGATATGGCGGAAAGCCAGGGCTTAGTATCTCAAGTTTGCTTTTTTGAGGATCAAATTTGCTTACAGGCAAAAGGTTGTTGCCAAACTGATCCTTTGAAATTTCACTAAATTTATCATCGTAAATATCCCAAATTCCATCATTCAGGCAGTTTTTTGCAATCGCTTTGATCGTGCCGCCGTATCCAAATAAGCTTTTTTTCATTATCTTATCTTTAGTGCGGTTAGTGCGATGAGATTTGCTAAAAGTGCGATGATCCAAAATCTAACAATGATTTTATTTTCCACCCAGCCTTTTATCTCAAAATGATGATGGATAGGCGCCATTAAGAAAATTCGCTTTTTAAAAATTTTAAAGCTTCCTACCTGCAAAATAACGCTTAAAGTCTCGATAACAAAGATAAATCCTATAATGATAAGCAAAATTTCATTTTTAGTCATAACGCCCATAAGCCCGATATATCCTCCAAGACTTAAGCTTCCGCTATCTCCCATAAAAACTTGCGCAGGGTGGCAGTTAAACCACAAAAATCCCATCAATGAGCCGATTAGAGCTGAAGCTATGATGATGGTTTCGCCAACGCCGATGATCTTTGGAAGTAGCAAATACGAGCTAAACACTGCATGACCGCATATGTATGCAAAAACACCTAACGTAACAAGCGAAAGCATAGCAGGAACCGCTGCGAGTCCGTCAAGCCCGTCCGTCAAATTTACCGCGTTTGAGGCTGCAACGATAACGAGCGTCCAAAAAGCTATAGCAAAAATTTTAAGATCAAAGAGTGGAAATTTATAAAAAGGCACGTAAAATTCAGTTCCGATATCGCCGCTAAAGTAAAGCACGCTTGAGACAACAATGGCTACTAAAATTTGAGCTATGAGTTTGGCTTTTGGGCTTAGGCCGGCGTGGTTGTTTGCGCCAAGTATCTTTGATATGTCGTCGTTAAATCCGATTGCGGTAAAGCCTGCAAGACAGAGCAGTGAGGCGATAACGAAGCTGTTATCAAGCCTAGCGCAGATGATAGTCGCCAGTATCGCCGTTATCATAAATATCAGTCCGCCCATGGTTGGGGTTTTTTCTTTTTTCTGATGAGTTTTTGGCGCAAGCTCATAGATAGGCTGGCTAGCGTTTTTGGCTCTTGCCCACAGGATAAATTTAGGCATAAGGTAAACGGTAAGCGCAAACGAGATGAAAAAGGCTATGCCTGCGCGAACGGTGATGTATTGAAAGATGTTAAAATTTAGGAATTCATAAAGATAATAAAACATGTGAGCCTTTATTTTTAAAAAGAGTAATTTTAGTATAATGCTCTTAAAATTTATCTAAAATTTAAAGAATTAATATGAAACAAAAAACTATTTTAGTAATAACAGACGGCATAGGATTTAATAAAAATTCCGAATTTAACGCTTTTGCAGCAGCCAAAAAGCCAACTTATGATTGGCTATTTAAAAATGTGCCAAATTCGCTTATCAAGACCTCAGGGCTTGCGGTTGGGCTTCCTGAAGGACAGATGGGAAATAGCGAAGTAGGGCATATGTGCATAGGAAGCGGGCGAGTTTTGTATCAAAATTTAGTAAAAATTTCACTCGGGTTTAAGGAGGGCTCGCTAGCGCAAAACGAAAAGCTAAAAGAGCTTTTTAAAAAGTGCAAAAATATCCACGTTATCGGGCTTTATAGCGATGGTGGAGTGCACTCTCATCTTGAGCATTTTGATGATATGTGCAAGCTTGCTAAGGATAACGGATGTGAAATTTACGCTCATGCGATAACCGACGGCAGAGACGTGGCTCCTGCGAGTGCGGCTGAGTTTGTAAGGCAGCTTGAGGAGAAATTTAACGTGGCTACGATTTGCGGTAGATTTTACGCGATGGATAGGGATAAGCGCTGGGATAGGGTGCATGAAGCTTATAAGGTGATGATAGAAGGTGCAAATTTACAGAGCCAAAAACCAAGCAAATATATCCAAAAGAGCTATGATGATGGCGTTTTAGATGAGTTTATAAAGCCTGCCAGTTTTAACGGATTTAAAGGGATCGGCAAAGATGATGGAGTTATATTTATAAATTTTAGAAACGATAGGATGCGCGAGATCGTAGCGGCATTTGGCGTGAGTGAATTTAGCGAATTTAAGCGTCCTTTTGTAGTGCAAAATTTAGTCACAATGACCGAATACGACGCAAATTTTAGCTTTCCTGTTTTGTTTGAAAACGATAAGATAAATAACACTTTAGCGCAGGTCATATCACGTGCAGGACTTCGTCAGCTTCACACTGCAGAGACGGAGAAATACGCACATGTGACCTTTTTCTTTAACGGAGGGGTTGAGGAGCTGCTTGAAAACGAGACGAGAATTTTAATCCCTAGCCCGAAGGTTAAAACATACGATGAAAAACCTGAGATGAGTGCTGAGGGTGTGTGTGACGCGGTTTTAAAGGCGATTGATGACGGGCAGGATTTTATCGTGGTAAATTTCGCAAATGGCGATATGGTAGGTCATACGGGCGATTTTGATGCGGCCGTAAAGGCAGTGGAAGCAGTGGATAGCGCTCTTGGGAAAATTGTAGCCAAAGTAAAAGAAAAGGGCTACGCGATGATAATCACCAGCGATCATGGAAACTGCGAAGAGATGAGGGATAAAAGCGGAATGCTTACGAACCATACGACTTACGATGTCTTTTGCTTCGTGCTAGGTGATGGAGTAAAAGAGGTAAAAACCGGCGGACTGAATAATATCGCAGCGAGCGTGCTTAAGCTGATGGGACTTGAAAAGCCGACAGAGATGGATGAGCCGCTTTTTTAGGTGCTCGTTTAACGGTCTTTAGTCGAGTTTAAAATTTAAGTTAATCAAGCTTTTTTAACTTTACTTTGCTAAAATTGTCCAAATCTTAAATTTATAAACAGAGGCTAATACTTTTTGCTTAATCAAAGCTAATTTTAAATTTGCGACACGATCGTATGTCTGATACGCAACTGTGTAAATTTAAAAATTTAGTGCAGAGTAAGCGGAAAAAGATAAGCCAAGAAAGGCAATATATGAAATTTAGTGGAAAAAATGTTCTAATTACCGGTGCAAGCCGCGGCATAGGTGCGCAGATAGCTAAAACGCTTGCAAATATGGGACTAAAAGTATGGATAAACTACCGCTCAAAGCCTGAGATAGCAGATGCTTTGCAAGCTGAAATCGTATCTAACGGCGGAGCTGCCGCGGTGATAAAATTTGACGCCACCGACGAAGATGAGTTCATAAAAGGCATAAATTTGATTGTTGATACCGATGGCGAGCTAAGTTATCTCGTAAATAACGCAGGTATCACAAACGACAAGCTCGCACTTCGCATGAAAACAGACGAGTTTATAAACGTTCTAAATGCAAATTTGACATCTGCCTTCATCGGCTCAAGAGAGGCTTTAAAAGTGATGAGTAAAAAGCGCTTTGGAGCCGTTGTAAACGTAGCTTCCATAGTAGGCGAGATGGGAAATGCAGGGCAGGTTAATTATTCAGCCAGTAAAGGCGGCATGATAGCGATGACAAAGAGCCTTGCCAAAGAAGGAGCGAGTAGAAACGTGCGCTTTAACTGCGTAACTCCGGGCTTTATACAAACAGATATGACTGAGGTTTTAAGCGAGGAAATCAAGCAAAACTATATAAATAACATCCCGCTAAAACGCCTTGGAGATGCAAGCGAAGTAGCCGAAACTATCGCGTTTTTACTAAGCGATCACGCAAGTTATGTGACAGGCGATGTGCTTAAGGTTAACGGCGGACTTTATATGTAGTTTAAGCAAAAATATATTAAAATCTGAAACATTTTTTATAAGGAGACCTGAAATGGCAGTTTTTGATGATGTTAGAGATGTTGTTGTTGAGCAACTTAGCGTAAGCCCTGAGGCTGTTAAGCCTGATTCAAAGATTATCGAAGATCTAGGCGCTGATTCACTTGACGTTGTTGAGCTTGTTATGGCTTTAGAAGAGAAATTTGAAGTTGAAATTCCAGACAGTGAAGCTGAAAAACTAATTAGCATAAATGACGTTGTAACTTACATAGAGAAGCTAAATAAATAATTCTTTTTTAAACTAAGGAGATATATTGAGAAGAGTTGTAGTCACCGGAATCGGTATGATAAATGCTCTTGGACTCGATAAAGAGAGCTCTTTTAAAGCTATCTGCGAGGGCAAGAGCGGAGTAAAGAAGATAACGTCTTTTGATGTTTCTGAATATCCTGTTCAAATCGCCGCTGAAATTACCGACTTTGATCCTCTAACCGTAATGGACGGAAAAGAGGTTAAGAAAGTCGATAGGTTTATACAACTTGGTATCAAAGCAGCTCGCGAAGCTATGCAGGACGCAAATTTCGGCGAATTTGACGCTAGCGAATTTGGCATAAGCTCGGCTGCCGGTATCGGCGGACTGCCAAATATCGAGAAAAACTCAAATATACTGCTCGAAAAAGGTCCTAAAAAAATATCTCCGTTTTTTATCCCTTCTGCGCTAGTAAATATGCTTGGCGGTATAATCTCTATCGAGCATGGACTTAGAGGACCAAACATTTCAAGCGTTACTGCTTGTGCGGCTTCTACGCATGCGATATGTGAAGCTGCTAAGACGATAATGATAGGCGAAGCCGAAAAAATGCTTGTCGTAGGTGCAGAATCAACAATATGTGGTGTCGGTGTAGGCGGATTTGCCGCCATGAAGGCACTTTCAACCAGAAACGATGAGCCTGAGAAAGCTTCTCGTCCGTTTGACGCTGATCGTGATGGCTTTGTCATGGGTGAAGGAAGCGGTGCTTTGGTACTTGAGGAATTTGAAAGCGCCAAGGCAAGAGGAGCTAAAATTTATGCCGAGATAGTAGGCTTTGGCGAGAGTGGAGATGCTTATCATATCACAGCTCCGACTCTTGAAGGACCGCTAAACGCTATGAAAAAAGCTCTTAAAATGGCAGGAGATGTTAAGATCGACTACATCAACGCTCACGGAACTTCAACTCCAACGAACGATAGAAATGAAACAGCAGCGTTAAAAGAGCTATTTGGCAGCAACTGCCCGCCTGTGAGCTCTACAAAGGGTCAAACCGGACACTGCTTAGGAGCCGCAGGAGCCATAGAAGCGGTAATCTCTATCATGGCTTTGCGTGATGGAATCATACCTCCAACTATAAATCACACAACAAAAGATCCTGAGTGCGACTTGGACTATGTGCCAAATGTCGCTAGAAAAGCCGAGCTTAAAGCTATCATGAGTAACTCGTTTGGCTTTGGCGGAACTAACGGTTCGGTAGTATTTAAAAAAATGGATTAAAATGGCTAGTTATTTAGATTTTGAAAAGAGTATTAAGCAGATAGATGATGATATAGCGAATGCTAAAATTCGCGGTGATGAGCATGCTGTTGAAATTTTAAATAAAAATCTAGAAAAAGAGACTGCTAAAATTTACAAAAATTTAAACGAGTATCAAAGGCTAAGCCTTGCTCGTCATCCTGATCGCCCGTATGCGATAGACTATGTGCGCGGGATGATGACTGATTATTACGAAATTCACGGTGATAGGGCATTTCGCGATGATCATGCTATAGTTTGCTATATAGGCTATATCGGCTCAAAAAAAGTAGTCGTTATAGGCGAGCAAAAGGGTCGCGGCACCAAAAACAAGCTAAAAAGAAATTTTGGTATGCCTCATCCTGAAGGGTATAGAAAAGCTCTTCGTGTGGCAAAGCTTGCCGAGAAATTTGGCTTGCCGATACTATTTTTGATAGACACTCCGGGTGCGTATCCTGGAATTGCGGCAGAAGAGCGCGGACAGAGCGAAGCTATAGCTAGAAACCTCTTTGAATTTGCAAATTTAAAAACTCCTATGATAGCCGTTGTGATCGGCGAAGGTGGAAGTGGCGGAGCGCTTGCGATAGGAGTGGCTGATAAGCTTGCTATGATGAGAAACTCGGTATTTTCTGTTATATCTCCTGAGGGTTGTGCCGCTATACTTTGGAATGATCCAAGCAAGCAAGAGCAAGCTACTAAGGCTATGAAGATAACTGCCGATGATCTAAAGAGCCTAAATTTGATAGATGACGTTATCGAAGAGCCTATAAACGGCGCTCATAGAGATAAAGAAAGTGCCGTAAAAGCACTTGCGACATATTTTACAGATGAGCTTGCTAAGCTTGAAGATCAAAGTATGGAGCAAATTTTAAGCGCTAGAATGAATAAAATTTTATCTGTCGGAGCTTTCCAAGAGGGCAAGTAAGCTTGATTATATCTTGCTCTTTAAATTTTTATTTACTTCGAAAATACTTATTTGCACTTAACTAATTAAATTAAACACATATCTCTTTAAAATACAAAAATCTATTTAGAGAGTATTTGATTAAATAGTATATTAATGATTTTTAAAGGAATTTTTAGTATAGTTTGAATATCAATGATTATTGTTATTGAAATATTTTTATTAAAGGAGGATTATATGAAGAATTCGTTTGAAAAAGCTTTTACTTTTTCTATTCTAACCGCTGCTGTTGTTTTGCAAGTTAATGCCGCAGAAGCAGACACAAAACCTGCTAAAGTAGCATTGGATGAAGTTACGGTAACGGCTACTAAAACGCCGATAAAGGTTGAAGAAGTTCCGGCTAATGTGGGTATAACCACCAGTGATGATATTAAGGCAAAAGCCTCCGCAACAGATGCCTATAAGGCAATAAAACATATGGCAGGAGTTGAGCCTATGGGCGGAGGAATGGCAGAAAGTTTATATATTCGCGGTAAAACCCCATCTGTTCTAAGTAATGGTAGAGATATGAATTTTTTTTCGGGCATAGCAAATAATCCTTCTGTGTCTATGAACTCAATTGAGCGAATTGAGGTATTAAAAGGTCCTCAAGCAGCAATTCACGGTGCTAAAGCAACCTCAGGTGTTGTAAATATTATCAGAAAAAAAGGCGATGCTAATAATCCTTTCATAGAAACTGGAGTCTTTGCAGGCACAGGAAAACAATTTGGTGCAAATCTTAGCCTTGGTGGAGGCACCAATTTTAATGGGGGGGGGGATTCGCTCACTTACTTTCTTGATATAGCTTCATCTAAACAAGATAAATACAAAACTCCAAAAGGCACTATTCCTCATACCGAAAAAGATCAAAAAAATATATTTGCACGTGTTGATTATGCTTTTGCCGATAGCCATGAGATAAGCTTTGATTTTACAAAAGACAAAAGCGACAAGACACAAGGCTGGTATGGCTCATATTATGATCAAAACGATTGGAGCAATATCTACAACAATATATATGATACCAAGAGCGGATTTTTAACCTATGAGGGTAAATTTAGTGAAATGTTTTCTCTATATTCCAATTTAGGATTAATAAAGCGAACTTTTGATATGACTTACGGCTCCAATACAAAACCCGAAGATTTTTTTGCAAAACAGGTCAATGCTATTTATAAAGAAAAAGTATTACAAGGCGAAATCAAAGGCACAATAAATTGGCTAGAAGACGAAAAGCTCAGAAACATAGTCGGTTTGCAGTATAAAAAAGTCGATATGAATGCAAGAAATTATGAATTTGAAAAACCAAGCCCTAGTATGGATTTTGATAAAAGCGAGAAAAATATCTCTCCTTTTGCTCAAATAGAGTATAAGCCTATCCCTTACGCTCTTTTTGTGGCCGGAATTCGTCACGATAGCTATGATACTGCAGGTAAAAAGATGAAAGCTACCAGCCCAAATTTTGGTATCTCTATATTCCCTTTTGCAGGTACCGACTATGATTATACTACGCTTTGGGCAGGATATAGTAAAGCGTTTAATACGCCTAGCGCACCGCAAAGATATCTACCTAAATTTTTGGGAGGAAATCCTGATTTGAAGCCTGAGAAAGCAAAAGGCTATGAAATAGGATTAAAACAACGCCTTAGTGATTGGGGAAATCTGGAAGTAAGTTATTACAATACCGACTATAAAGACCAAATAAGACTTATACTACTTCCTAACAATGAATGGTTATATTTTAACGAAGGAAATTCAAAAGTAAGAGGATTTGAAATTTCAAGTGAATTTTATCCGACCGATTGGCTGATCCTAAATTTAGCATATTCAAACTCAAAAACTAAAAACGCCGAGGGTAAGAGGTTATACGGAACGCCTGATAGAAGCTTAAAATACGGTGCAACTATAGTAGATTTGGCTGGATTTGATTTTTCAATTCAAGCTACTAATGCTTTAGATTTGAAATATAGCGGTGGCTCAAAACATCCTAGCCAAAACAAAACTATCGTTGATGCAAAACTTAGCTATAGATATGAAATGAGCGGATTTACCCTAACTCCATTTGTAGAGGTTGAAAACCTAACCGATAAGCTTTATTATAGCCTTAGTGGCGAATCATCGATAAACGAAGGGCGAGTTTGGAGAGCGGGTCTTAATCTAAAATATGATTTTAAATGATATTAAGGGAAAACAATGAAAAAGATGATTTTTAGCGTAATAGCATTATGCGCTATGGCTTTTGGTTTAAAAGCTCATGATTTTTATATAAATTTAAGTGAATCAATGGAGCATAAGCCCGGAAGCATAGGTGTAAACATAGGCTGGGGTCATGCCTTGCCTTTTGATGATTTCTTTATGGGAAATAGTTTAGAGAAATATGAAATTTATGATCCGAATATGAAAAAGACGGAGTTTAAATTTGATAAAGCTGCCAATGAAGGTATTGAGACAAGGATCTATCAAGAAAAACCTAGTAAAGATTTTCCTGAAGCTTTGATTTTTAACGGAGATATGCTTGCAAATAAAGTTTATTTTACAGATACTTCAGCAAAAGGTGTATATCAAGTAGCTGCAGCAACAAGAAACGTTCAATTCTCTACTTGGAAAGATGAAAAAGGTAGAGAAAAATGGGGCAGAATTTATCTAAATGAGATAAAGGGCGCAAAAGAAATTTCAATGTCTTTGAATTTTCAAAGTTTTGCTAAGGCTTATGTAAGTGTAGGCGAATGGAAAAAACCAAAACCAATAGGGCATGATCTTGAAATAATCCCTATTAGTGACTTAAGCAATTTAAAAGTAGGTGATGAAGTAGAGTTTGAGGTTTTGTTTATGGGCGAACCTTTAAATGAAAAAATAAACGGTATGCCGATCACAATTAAAGCTCATGGCGAGCAAAGCGGAGCAGGATTTATAGGTTCTTACATAAATAGTAATGGTAAAACTAAATTTCGTGTAACCTCTAGTGGTAGATGGCTTGCAGTAGTAAATCTAAGAAAAGACATAAATAAAAAAATAGCCCCTGAGCTAGTCGGAAAAGCGTTACAAAAAGGCTATAATGCCACTGTAACATTTTTCGTAAAAGAAAGATAAATTTAAAAGCTAAATTTGAGCGCGATAAAATTTGCGCTCAAGCTAGTTTGTTTCCAAAGTATATAATTCCCGCTCCAAAGATCACAAAGGCTAGTCCTATGATGTCAAATTTGTTCATCATCTCTTTTTCTACAAACACCATCCATAAAAACGAAGAGAGTATGTAGATACCACCGTATATAGCGTAAATTCTGCCTGCGGCTTCAAGGTCGATTTTGGTTAGGATATAAGCAAATAGTATGAGTGAGATTAGCCCCACTCCAAGCCAAGCGGGAGATTTGGCAAGTCTAAAATAGAGCCAAAACGAAAAGCAGCCAAAAATTTCAAAAAACGATGCGGCTAAAAATAGATAGATGTTTGTTATCACGGGTTGCCTTTGTCTAAAATTTGGGCGAATTATATCAGAAATTTAGCTAAATTTTGATAGTTGAAATCAGATATGAGGTTAAAAACAGAGAGAAAAGAGCCTAAAAATAGGCTCTTAAATTTTAGTGAAGCTCGCTCCAAACTTTGCGTTTCCATAGCCAGCCAAAGATTCCAAAGATTAGGAAGTATATCATTATGTAAATTCCCAAACTCTCTCTTTCGGCTTTTTTCTCATCGCCCGCTTTTTGCATATAAGCTACGACTTGCTCTTCGGCTTTTTTGTTTAGACCGACTCTTGGCATAGCTGTGCCAGGAAGCATTTTTTGTGTGTCGTTGATAAATTTATGCAAATAATCAGCACCCTTTGAGCGTATCATCATAGATAGATCAGGTGGGTTTGACCCCATGTATTCGGCTAAATTCACGCGGTTTGTAAAGACGTATTGTTTTTCGTATTTCATGTCGTGACATCTTTGGCAAGAGTCTGCAAATACTTTCTCATCACTTACTTCTTTTGGTGCAACTGACTTAAGATAAGCTACCATATCGGCAAGTTCTTGGTTTATGTCTTCACCGCCCGCTCCGAAAAATGCAGGCATCGGGTAAGGATTTTCGTCATTAAATTTATGCTTTAGTTTTAGCGCTATGTTTGGATTTTTTATGACCGCTGCAAGGAAAGCGTCATCATATAGATATCCCGCAGTGCTTAGATCAGGCGGAACTACCTTATAAGCTTCGCTTGCACTTGCATTATCCATAGGAGCAGGCATGCCTGCAACCTCAAGTCCGTGACAACCCGCACAGCCTGCGTTCATAAACACCTCTGCACCTTTTTGTGCGTTGCCTTTTTTGAAGTCTATAGCACCTATTTCAGCCCAGAAAGTTTTATACTCTTCAAGAGAGTCTTTCGCCTCTTGCAGGTCTTTTTCCGCATTTTTTATCTTAGCTGATTCTCCAAGCTTTTTTGCGCTCTCTAAATCAGCCTCTCTTTTACTAACTACTACTTCAGCTTGCTTTACGTCGCCTTCGGCAAAGTTGTAATTAACAGGATCTACCTTAGGATGCATGATCGAGTGAGCGTAAGGCTCAATGCCCCAGTATGTTATCAGTGATAGAACAACAACAACTATAAGAATTTTTAGCTCTCTCATTTGCCACCCCTTTTCTTTTCAAGCGTAGTTATGATAGGTAGTACCACAAGAAGCAAGATAAAGAATGTAATCGTTGAGTAAAATCCTATCCATGAATTTGAAATTCCCATTGTAACTCCGTCTGCAGGAAGCTTTCCAAATATCGTAAGAATTATCATATCAATCACTAGTAGCCAGAACCATACGAAAAAGCCTTTTCTCTCGTGCGCAGGAGCAACAACGTCGCTTCTATCGTATATCGGCATGAAAAATAGCGCGATACCTGCAAATGCAAACGCGATAAGACCGATATTGTAAGCAGAAAAGCCAAATATATCAAAGAAAAATCCGCGTAAAATTTCATATTGCCACAAGAAATACCACTCAGGATAGATGTGTGGTGGAGTTTTTAGTGGGTTGCCCGGCTCAAAGTTGATCGGATCCATCGCGAAGTTGAAGTGAAAGCACACAAGATAGAAGAAAAAGATCATGAAAAATCCGATATACATGAAGTCTTTTGCTAAAAATCCAGGCCAGAAAGGTATAACCTTCGCGTTTGCCTTGTCGCCTTTTAGATATTTTTCAGCTTCTATGTCAAAGTCTATTTCCTCGCCTGTTTCATTGTTTACGTGAGGAATTCTAAGCGTATAGAAGTGAAGTGCGATAACAGCTATTAAAACAAGCGGAAGCAAGCATACGTGAAGCATGAAAAAGCGTGTTAGGGTTGAGTCGCTAACCGCATAGTCGCCTCTGATCCACTCAACTACCGCATCTCCTATCACAGGAATTCCGCCAAATAAGTTTGTGATAACCATCGCCGCCCAGTAGCTCATTTGACCCCATGGAAGCATATATCCGCTAAAAGCTTCAGCCGAAAATAGTATGAAAAGCAACATGCCGCTTACCCAGATAAGCTCTCTTCCTTTTTTATATGAACCGTAATAAATCGCGGTAAATGTGTGAATGTATATGATCAAAAAGATCACAGATGCGGCAACTGCGTGTATATGTCGCCATAGCCAGCCGTACTCAACCTCTTTCATGATAGTGTAGTTTACGCTGTCAAAGGCTAAATTTATATCAGGCTTGTAATACATCATAAGTAAAAAGCCTGTTATCAAAAGCAACACAAAAAGAGTTGTTAGGATAACGCCCATCGCCCATAAGAAATTTATGTTTTTTGGTATCCAGTACTCGCTAACAAGCACTTTCATCATTTTGTTGACTGCCATTCTTTGATCTAGCCAGTCGATTATCCCTGTTGATTTACGAATTTGTGCCATATTTCCCTCCTATGCCTGAGCTACAAGTTTTTCATACTCAGGTCCTGTTTCGCCAAGTACTAGCTTAGTCCCGTCGATCTTAAACGGCGGTATATCAAGAGGTCTTGGAGGAGGACCGAAGGTGTTGATACCGTCTACGTTAAATTCTCCCGCGTGACAGGCGCAGATGAACACTTGCTTGCTTGCTCTCCACTCAGGGATACAACCAAGATGCGTACAAAGCGCTATAGCCACTATGTATCTTGAGTCTCCAACTACCACATCTCTTTTGTCGTTTGGAGCCATATTTGCATCTTTTTTAAGGATAAAAATAGGCTTTTTACGCCACTCGATCTGGCGCATCTCGCCATCTTTCATCGGGCTAAGATCTACCGTCGTAAATCCTGCCGCTTTTACGCTTGGAAGCGGATCCCAAGTTTTTTTGACGGCTACAAGCGAAAAAGCACCGCCCACGGCCGCAACCGCACCGAATGCCAATCCGATAAAATTCCGTCTTTCTTGTTTTACGGACATTAGTTTCCTTTCTTATAATAATTTTTAGCTATTATATCTTTGTAAAGTTTAAAATCTCATTTTATTGGCTAAAAATATAAAATTTTAAGTTATATTAAATAGTTTATTAGTAATAATATTCTCTTGTTTTCATTATATCTTTTGGCGAAATATTATAGTGCTTCTTGAAAGCTTTGGCGAAATAACCTTGATTTTTAAATCCTACGGCTGCTGATATTTCCGATATATTCATTTCCGAATTTTTTGCTAAATCAAAAGCGTGTTTTATCCTTTCTTTATGTAAAAATTCATAAGGAGTTTGATTAAATAGCTTTTTAAAACCGAATTTTAACTTAAATTCATTTAGTTTGATCTTTTTTGCAAGCTCTTTTATACTAGGTGGATTTTGGATATTGGATGCTAAAATTTCTTTTGCTTTTATTATTGCTGCTTTGTCAAATTCACTCAAGATGACATGATTATTTTGTTTTTTATATCTCTTAAGGTTAATAAATTCATTATGTATTAGCTCCAAAACCTTGCTCTCTACAAATAGCCTATCTAAGGGATCATCGCTATTTAAATTTAAAATTTGATTTAAGTAAAATTGGGAGCATAAATTGGTTTTTGACTGTTGTAAAACTTTGTTTTCAAAAGGGTTTATAATATCTGAAAAATTATTTTTTATAAAGTTGTTGCTTATAAAAATTCCTGCATTTATATTATTTTTCCCTTGTTCGGCTTGTAAATCTGCCAGTAGATTGTTTGCGGTTGATATGGTGGTTAAATTATTGCAATATTTTATTTTTGAATTAAACGTTTTTAAAGTAGCCTCTCCTTCAATAGTAAAATTTATAAAAAATCCATTAATAGGATAAAGATCGTTTATGATTTCAGTATCGTTTTTAAAACTAAATTTTTGTATCCAAAAATCCATATCATCATTGATTTGGACTCTTTTTGTAGATATCCTCATCTCTTTTTCGTCAATGTCTCCGCCATCATAACGATGCAGTTTTTGATAAATTTCATCTACTTTAATTTTTTTCACAAAAATTCCTAAAATCGTAAAAATAAATTCTTTGAGTGCAAAAATATTATTGATACCAAAACTCAAAATGATTATACTACTATTTGATAATTTTTTTACTTAAAGGGTTTATTGTGATAAAAAATAGTTTAATACTAAGTATTGCCGTTTGCGTAAGTTGCTATGGGGCTGATAGTCTAAGGCTTGACGAGGTAACCATAACCGCACAAAAAACCGATGAAACAGCCATAGATGTTCCTGTATCTATGGGAATTTTAAGCGGAAATGATTTGGATGATAGACAGATAAATAAATTAGAAAATATAACTAACTTGACCTCAAATTTATCGATATTTAACGCGAGCGGAATAGTTTCTCCGAACATAAGAGGCATAGCTTCAAATACTGCTTTGCAAAATTTAAATGTGGGTCTTTATGTAGATGGTGTAAGTTATTTGGGAACATTGGGAAACAATCTGTTTTTGGAGGATATTGAAAGGATTGAGGTCTTAAAGGGTCCTCAAAGTATACTTTACGGGAAAAATGCCTACGCAGGAGCTATAAATATAGTTTCTAAAGAGCCTACGAACGATCTTGAATCAAAAATTGGTTTAAAGCTTGGAAGTGATAATCTAAAAGGGCTAAATTTTAGCGCAGGAGGAGCAATAGTAGAGGATAAATTTTTAGCTCGCTTGAACGGTTTTAGTAGGAGAAAGGATGGTTTTGTATACAATGAGTATCTAAATAAAACAGATGATTATGAAAAAACAAATTTTGCAAAACTCTATCTTAAATTTAAACCTACCGAAAGTTTAAATTTAGATTTGATACAAAGCCTATATAATAGTAAAATAGGGGCTCCTGCTATGAATCTTTCAAATGCTAAAGATTTGAGAAAAGTTTCTAATAATATTGAAGGTAAAGGCAACTTAAAAAATTATGAAAATTCTCTTAAATTAAGCTATAAATTTAAAGATTACGAATTTACCTCTCTATCTACTTTTAGAAACTATAAAGATAATAGAATTTATGATGGAGACAATACTCCTGCCTCTATGATTGGGGTTAGATCAAGTCATTTTCAAAAAGATTATTCGCAAGAATTTAGATTTGTAGCCGATAAGGATTATGGAAAATTTCTTGCGGGAATCCAAGGCTCTATAAGCGATGTAAAAAAACGCATAATTATTAATGATGTTATGCTTTACAGCGATACTAAAACAAAAACAAAAGGATATGGATTTTTTTCACATAATGATTTTTACATTACACCTACCTTGACGTTAATTTTGGGTATGAGGTTTGATAAGGACGAGGCTAGATTAAAACACCATTTACTAGCCGACGATAAAAAGGATACTTATAATGCATTTTCTCCGAAATTGGGGCTAAAGTATAAAATCAACGAAAATTTTATGAGCTATATATCTGTGTCCAAGGGGTATAAGGCCGGTGGCTATCTATTTTCTGCGCCGATTGATAAAATGTGGTATGACAAAGAGACTCTTATCAATTACGAGTGGGGTTTTAAAACGACTTGGGATAAATTTGATCTAAGTGGAGCCGTTTTTTACGCTGATATAAAAGATAAGCAGGTGATGACGGCGGTGACTCCTTTGCTTTCCTATGCTGCAAATGCCGCAAAAGCTAAATCTCAAGGCTTTGAACTTGAAGGAAATTACTTTATGAGCGATAGCTTAAAGTTTAATGCCAGCTTGGGATATGCAAAGAGTGTTTATAAAACTTTTAAAGATGCCAAAGGGGACTACAAGGGTAAATATGTAAATTATGCTCCAGAATGGACCTATACAATAGGAGTTGACTACTATTCAGGCGGAGGATTTTTTGCGGGTGCTTATTTAAGGGGTCAAAGCAAGATGTATTCTGATGAAAACAATATATATTCAAGCAAAGGATATATGCTGATAGATGCCAAAATAGGTTACGATAGTAAAAATATAGGAATTTATCTATATGCAAATAATATTTTTGATAAAAAACATGATACGAACTACGGAGCATATACCTTTATGTCGGAACCACGAGAAGTCGGTGTAAAATTTGAGTATAAATTTTAAGGGGAAACTATGAATATCTTTAAATTTAAAGACGGTAAAGAGATGAGCTATGTCGATTTGGGAAGTAAATTTAAAAGAGCTATAGTTATTCATCATGGGATTGCGACAAGCCCAATAGACGAAGATGAGTGGAATCGGTTTTGTAATGATAGGGAGATTAGAATGATACTCCCTAACAGAAGCGGGCATGATGGTAGTTCTTATTTTTACGAGAGTAGTTATATTGAGCTTGCAAAGAGGTTCGATGAGCTTTTAAGCTCTATCGGAGTAAAAAAATTTAGCGTTATCGGTATCTCTGCAGGTGCTCCGCATGCATATGCGAATGCTATTGTAAGTGCCAAAAAAGCTCATAGGGTTTATATATATAGTGGGCTTGGGGCTTTATATGATGATGAGGTTTTAAAAGGATATGGTGAGTATTATGATGAGATAAATGAGCTATATAGATTTGCCAGAGAAAATTCTCAAGAAGACATAGGTAAAATTTATCTGCAAAAATATGGACAAAGCTACGGAGATGATTATTTAAAACAGCTTATAAAAGAGAGATATATTGCTATGGGATATGATATAAAGCTTCAAGCGATGCCTTGGGGATTTAGAATAGAAGATGTAAAGCAACCCATAACTATACGCCACTCTATAGCCGATAATGAGGTTCCTTATGAAGCTGCGCTAAAAACTGCAAATTTAATCAAAAATGTAAAATTTATATCGGTTCAAAATGATCCGCATTTTACTGTTGAGAGTATAGTTGAGTTTATAGATATGATCATAAGCGAATTTTAATTTATTTGATGTTGTTTTTTAAAGAAATTACGGATCTTACATTAGATGAAAATGCAAACGAAGACGATAGTGCTATAAATATCAAGTATATTTTTATATTGAAGCAAAAAAATAAAATATTATTATTTTGGCTATTGCTCACTATAAAATTTATAGATAATTATTCTATACACTCCATTTCGGTAGAAGTCTAGATTTGTTTTCTATATCCAAATTTATAAAATCTATATTAAAAAGCTCGCTTAAATTTCTGTCGGTTAAAATTTCACGAGTATTGCCAAATTTATATCCGTCAATACCGTTTAAAAGCAGTGTCTTGTCTGCCACGGCAAGAGTATGATCGGGATAGTGCGAAGTAAAGATGATACACATTTTATATTCTGTATTTAGCCTTTTTATAAGGTTTAAAATAGCATTTTGATGAAATACGTCAAGATATGAAGTCGGCTCATCCATGATAAGTATTTTTGGATTTAGCACAAGTGATCTTGCGATTAAGACAAGTTGCAGCATTCCTCCGCTTAATTCATCAACATCCAAATTTAAAAAATCTCTAACACCTACTATATCGGATACCTCTTCAACTCTTTTTTTGTCGCTTTTGCTAGGTCTTTGAAATATACCGATATTTGCATTTATGCCCATAAGTATCATATCTTTTACTTTGAAGCTAAAGGCTATTTTTTCGCTTTGCGGAACATATCCTGTTAGTTTTGCACGACTTTTGTTATCGAGCAACGATATATCGTTGTTGTCTATTAAAATTTTTCCACGGTTAGTTTTTAAGATGCCTAAAACTATCTTTAGGAAAGTAGATTTTCCTATTCCGTTTTTTCCTAAAATACCAAGAGTCTCTCCAGAATCTAAACTAAAATTTAGATTTCGTAAAATCTCTTTTTTATCATATGAAAAGCTTAAATTTTCTACCTTTAAGACCATTTCTTGCCCTTTTTAACCATTATCACGCCGATAAGAGGAGCTCCTACAAGAGAGGTTAAAATACTAAGCGGAATTTCCGCCGAGCTAACGCTTCTGGCCACATCATCCGTAAGCATTAGAAAGATACCCCCAAAAATAGCTGAAATAGGCACTAAAGAGGTATTGTCAGAGCCAAATATCAATCTTGTAATATGCGGGACGAGCAGTCCTACCCAGCCTATAATCCCTGCTATGGCTACACTGGTGCTTGTGATAAGTGTGGCAAGAACAACAAATATAAAGCCTAAGAATTTATTTTCGCCAAAAATGCTTGCTTGCTCATTTCCAAGAGATAATATGTTTAACTTCCATCCCATTAGGCTTAAAATAACAAGTCCTATGGTGCAAATCGGAGCTAAAATTATCACATCGTCCCACGATATGGCATTTAGGCTTCCCATTAGCCAATATACTATACTTGGAAGCTTTTCTTCGGTGTCTGCTACGTATTTTACAATGGAAATCAAAGCTTCAAAAATAGCTCCTGTTATGATACCTGCTAAAACCAGCATAAGTTTTGAGTTTTTATTGACCAAAGTGCCTAAGGCATAAGATATCATAACAGCCAAAAATCCAAATATAAAAGCTCCGATTTGCGTGATAAACGGATTTGAAAAGATTAAGATGCAAACTACCGCACCAAATCCCGCTCCGCTTCCTACGCCAAGTATATTTGGGCTAACGAGCGGATTTTGAAACATGGCTTGGAAGATGACTCCTGCTACACTTAGGCTCGCACCGACTAAAAAGGCGACTATAAGCCTTGGCAATCGCAAATCAAAAATAATCGTTTGCAAAGTCTCAAAATCATTTGTGTAGTAATTTCTAAGCTCTTCAAGTGAAATTCGTCCTACAACTAGAGAGAAAACAGATACAAGCGCGAGTAAAAATAGTAAGAAGATATATTTTTTCATTTAGTCTTGAAAAAATCGTAAAATTTGCTATCGCCGTTCATATCAAAGCGTAAAATTTGAGCTATATCGTCATCCTTTAAGTCATACTCATAAAGTATTTTATAGCTTTTTCTCATCTCTTCTACCAAACTCAAATGATTTTGCCCTGAAAAAAGTATGCTAAACCATAGCCATGCAAGGTGTGATTCTCCGGTAGGGGGCTCCCACATATCTCCGCCGATAGGCATTTTATAAACGGTCTTATTTTTTACCGCTTTTACGCTTTTTAAAAGCCTGTCTTGAAAAAAGTCATTTGGGGTCAAATTATCAAAGTTACTAAGAAGGATAATATCCGGATTTTGTGCAATAATCTCTTCTTTATTGATTATCCTAAAGCCATTGAAATTTGCTATATTTTTACCGCCGCTTAATGAAATTTCATAGTCAAAATATGTTTTTTTACCGGCAGCTTCGTAGCTCTTATCTCTTCCAAATATAAACAATACCTTTGGCTTATTTTGAAGACTCTTTACAAATTCTTCTATTTTTGCTCTGGTTTGAGCCCTATTGTTTAAAATTTGCGCTACTCTATCCTCTTTTTCGTAAATTTTACCTAGCATATCAAACCAGAAAAGCGGATCTTCTTCCGTTCCTCTTAGATTTACAAGCGCTACGTTTAGACCTACTTTCTTTAACGGTTCTATAAGCTTTTCTCCTCTCATACCCCATTGGATTACAAGTTCTGGAGAGAGTTTAATAAGCTCTTCCATGTTTGGCATAAAATCATCTCCTATACCTCCAACAGGAATTTTAGAAGAGCCTTTTATCATTTTTGATAGCATTGCGCGATCAATATTTTTTTTAGCCATAGGATGGATAGAAGCTAAGCGAGATGTGTTATTTTCTACACTAAGAGAAAATGAAGCTAGAGGTATCGGAAATAAGGCAACGCTTTTAATGGACTCTTTAAAATAGAATTTATTGCCATTTTGATCTGTAAATTCTACCGCATTTAAAGATAAGCAAAAAGCTATAACTATCGCTAAAATTTTCAAAATCATCCTTTTAGTTGAAAATAGGGCAGGCTTATAGCCTTGCCCTTAAATTTAAAAACTTGCTTTAAATCCAAGCTTGAAATTCCTGCCTGGATTTAAAAGTGGGTTTGTCGCACTTCTTGGCTGCGCTATCGCTTCATAGCTTAAACTCGGAGCATACTCTTTATTTAAAATATTTTCAACACCAAAATTTAGGCTAAGATCTTTAAGCATGCCAAATTTGCCAAAGCTTTTTCTAAAATATATGTTATGCACAAAATATCCGGCTCTTTGCTTTTCCATGCTTTCATCTATGCGCGTTTTGCGTGCAGCCCAATCACCGCTATATTCTATATATGAATTCTTAAGGAAAGTAGGGGAGTATGAAAGTGCTACATGTCCGCTAAGAGGCGCGATCTCAGGCAAAGGCTTGCCGGTGTTTTTATTTTTGCCTCTTGTGTAAGCAAGGCTGGTTTTAAACTCTAAATAATTTAAAACTTTATAGGCTAAATCAAACTCAAGACCGCTGATTTTGGCTCTATTTATATTTTGAGCCTGATAATAAGTCGTTGCGCCTGTGGTCCAGCTTTTTTCTACGATCAAATCTTTATAATCTCCCATATAAAATATCAAATTTGATCTTAGCATTTGGTCGCTATACCTAAGTCCGGCTTCGTATGTTACACCTTTTTCTATTTTTAACTCCGGATTTGGGAGATAAGCTTCAGCTCCGGAAAATGTTAATATAGGAGCTACTTCACCGCTCATAGGCGCTCTAAATGATGTAGAGAAATTTCCTACAAATTCCAAATCTCCAACCAAAGGATAGATAAGACCAAGCCCATAGCTAGCTCTTGAGTCTTTTCTATTATTTGCGTTTTCATATAGTTTTTTTACAGACGGACTCATGCTGCTATCCATATCAAATGAGGTTTTGATATGGTCGTATCTTAGGTTTGCGCTTAAAATGGCTCCATTGTTAAAGCCATACTCAAGCAGGCCAAATCCCGCTACATCAAGCTGCTTAGTTCTGAGTCTATTTCTAAATTTTGGTCCTTTGTTTATACTTTGATAAACACTATCCCAATCTTCATAATAAAAGTCTATTCCGTAGGTTTGAGTTAAATTTTCTCCTATGTATTTTCCTATAAATTTACCGCCATATACTTCAGGACCATTAACGTAGTTATCAACTTGTCTTGGCGAGAATGAGCCTATATACGGTCTTATGTTAAGATGCGTAAAAAGCTCTCTATAGTATAAGCTAGAGTCTAAAATAATTTTGTTATTTATATTGGCATCATAATTAATAGCGATATATTTTTCCCTGAGAGGATCTTCTCTGATATATTTTTGAAATCCTTTTTTGTTCGCTGTTCCTGGAGCTCCTACAGAGGTGCCGACAACACCTCTTTTAGACTCTGTATATCTTGTTACAAGTTCTATTCTGTGATGGTCGGCAAAGCTATATCCACCTTTAAAGTCTAAACTTTTATAACTATAGTTTGTATTATCTATCTTTCCGGCAGGGGTCTTATATTCTTTGCCGTTTTTATAATTTAATCCAAGTAAAGCGTCAAATCCATTTCCGACAAACCCTAGCTGTAGGCGATTTTGTGTCCCTTTATTTACGCTTTGATATTGTGAGCTTATGTAGGTATCAGAGAGTTTAAATTCTCCAAAGACATCTCCACTTGCTCTTTTTGTTACCAAATTTACTATACCGCCAAAGGCGTCTGTACCATAAAGCGTGCTGGCAGGACCTCTTATGATCTCAATTCTCTCTATTTGATCAGGGCTGAAAATAGAATATTCAAATGCTGGCCTACCTCTAAATCTAAGTCCGTCAATAAACATAGGAACTCTATAATCAGACGAGCTAAATCCTCGAACGTTTATAGTTCCTGAGTCCATTCCTTCATTTACCATCGATACCCCCGGTGCCTCGCTGATTAAAGAAGGGACACTAGTGCCGATTTTTCTTTCAATAGTTTCTTTGTTTATTGCCGATATGCTTTTGCTGATTTGATCCATGTTTTGAGAAGATCTTTGAGCTGTTACAGTAACACTATCTAAGGCTTTAAGATCAATATTGTCATTAGCCATTAAAACACCGACAAGAGCAAAGCTTAGCATAACTTTTCTTTGCATAGAAATCCTTTTTAAATAGTAATAAAACGGCTATTCTATCAGAAATGATAATAATATTCAATTGATTTAAATCAATTGAATAAGAGATATAACATCTATAAGAATATGTTTATTTTGCCGCTAAAATTTAGATTTTATCTTTGAGTTTTAAGCAGTAGATATATGAAGTATGGAGCTCCTATAAGAGCTGTTAATATACTCAAAGGAATTTCCGCCATAAAAGCACCTCTTGCTATATCATCTATCAAAAGCAAATAAGTTGCTCCTATTAACGCACTAGCCGGAAGTAAGACTCTAAAATCAGGACCAACAAGCATTCTGGCTATATGCGGAACTATAAGTCCGACCCATCCGACTAGTCCGGCTACAGAAACGCAAGAAGCCGTTAATAAAGTAGAACAGCTAATTGCTATTAGACGTATTTTATTGGCATCTATACCTAGGCATTTTATATCATCGTCATTTAGAGCTAAGATATTTATCCTCCATCTTATAAGAAATAAAGGAACCATGCCTATTAAAAATGGTAGAGTTATGATAAAAATATCATCCATATCCGCAGTCGCCAAGCTTCCCATTAGCCAAAATGTTATAGTAGGCAGCTTTTCATAAGGATCGGCTACGTATTTTATGAGTGAAATCAATGCTTGAAATACGGTAGAGACTAAAATACCGGTTAAAACAAAAACTAAAGTCATGTTATTGCTTTTTGAGACCTTTGTGCTTATGGCGTAAGTTAGCCCCACGGCAAACAGTCCAAATAAAAAAGTCATAGCTTGAGTAGCTACAACCCCAAAAGATAAAACGATCGCCATAGCAGTGCCAAAGCCTGCTCCTGCAGATGTTCCAAGGATATTTGGAGACGCCATCGGGTTTTTAAATATCCCTTGATATATGGCACCTGACACCGCAAGAGAGCATCCAACCATCATGGCAAGCAGAGTTCTTGGAAGTCTTACATCAAAGACAACCGTTTGGGCTATTTGAGGATATGAAGATTTATCTGAAAAAAGTAGATTTAATATATCATATATGCCAAGCTTGTAGTGTCCTATAGTCATAGAAAACAAAAAGACTACAACGGGCAATACTGATATAATAGTAAGCTTAAAAGCAATTGCATTATTGCTAAAAAAGCTTACAGATTCTTTCAAATTTAGCATCTATTACAATACGCCTAAAATTTCATCGCACTCTTCATCGCTTAATTCATACGAGAAAAATTCTTTAGAGAATTTCTTTAACTCATATTTTAAACTAATATCTTTCATGGCATCAGGATAAAACAGTTTTGCCGCCCAAAGCACGGTTAAAGGCTGCTCCATGGTTCTATTCGCCCAAACATGACCAAATACTGGAGTTACGAATACTTTATTATTTTTAACCGCTTTTAAATTCTTAAACCTGGCATCGCTATACGCAAATTCTTTATCGGCCTTAGTTTGAACCAGTAAAAAGTCAGGATCCCATACTAATAACTGCTCTAAAGAGTAGTTTTGAGACTCACTGATTCTTATATCCTTTGATACACTTACTCCTCCGGCTTGTTCTATCCACCACTCGCCTATGATATGGCCAAGCGCTAGTCTTTTTAGAGTAGTATTTAGCGCAGTAACTCTTTTATCTTGTGACACTTTAGATACTGCGTTATTGATTTTTTGAAGCATATCATCAAAGTATTGTGTGTATTTTTGAGCTCTTTGAGGCTTGTTAAATATCTCTCCAAGCAAATTTACTACATCTTTTGCATCTGATGCGTTTTTCCATGTTAAAACAACCGCTTTAAGTCCTTTTGCTTCGGCATCTTGGGCTTGTTTTTTGTTCATTGTAAAAATTACATCCGGATTTACTTTTAGTAGCTCTTCCATTATTATTGAACTCTCGGCATCCTCGACAACAGGTTTTGTTTTAAGCTCCGGGTTAAATTTAAGATGGTATTTCCATCTATCTGTTTTAGAAAATCTTGGAGGAAGAGCGTTTGCTATCTTGTCTCCTTCATCCATCGCAAAAACAAAGCAATTAAGCACTCCAACAGAACCTAGTGTTACTATTTTTTCTATTTTAGTAGGTAGTTCAACCTCTCTATCCGCAAAATCCTTTATCTTTTTTGTTGTACCCGCATTTAAACTAAACGCTAAAGAGACAAATAAAAGCAGCGCTTTAAACACAATCGATTTAAATTTCATCATTTTTAGTCCTTTCTACTTATAACGATCTTTTTTGCATACTTCTTAAAGAAATGATATCCTGAGCCCGCTTCTGCTAAGATATCTAAAAGCTCATCGGGTCTTGTTACATATACCCCGCCTACGTGAGTTGCTCCTCTATCAAACATCGCCTTTGGCAGCATAGATACGGTAGGTCCTACGACTATTACATTTGCGCCCGGTTTTTTCATACTTAAAAGCTCTTCAAGAGTATCGTTTATAAGCGTAGTTCCTGTTATTATAAGATTATCAGCCATAGGTACTACGTTTTTTGCTTCACCGGTAGGCAAATAATGCTTTAGCTCGTTTTCTTTAAGCACACTCTTATCAAGTTCTAAAATATTAAAATTTCTCTCATTTTTTATCATAAACTTCATATAAGGCACTAAAGCACCGACTATAATGCTAAAAGAGTCTTTTGTGATATCAATTTCATCAAACGGATCGGCATCGAATTTTATATTGTAAGATTTTGGATTTGCTTCAAAGCAAGTTTGAGATAGAGCATTTATAACCGCTATAGCAATAGTCTTTTTAAGAACACTGGAGCTTTTTATATCTTTTAAAAAGAAATTTACATTTTTATCTTTTAATCTTCCCGAAAGCGGCATAGCTTCAGCTTGAGAGGGACAGCATACGGCTCCAGGAATATCTTTAAGAGGAGTGTAGCTAATACCGCAAATTCCATTGCTTAGTTTAACTCCAGTAAAAAATAGTCCTATAACTACTCTTTCTACTTTTAAACCTTCTATATCATTGCCTAAAATTTGATGAATTTCTTCTATGGTTTGAGACAAAATTTTACTCATGGGGTCTCCATTGTGGCATCTGTTTTATATACTCTTTGCCTACTTTAAGTTCTACAAAAGCCTCTTCTCCATTCTTTAACGTAGTCTCTTTTGGTACTTTTAGTATCGCATTAGCTTGGCTAACATGAGATATCCGCATCGACTGACCGTTTATGCCCGGCATGTAACAAAGATATCTTTCTCCTTGCCTTACAACCACAACTTGTTGGTAGAAGTCTAAGTCAATCGGGGATCTAAAATCATTCATTAAAGTTACTTTTATAACCGGCGGTTTTTCAATCGGTCTTTTTAAAAACTTTTCTATAAGAGGTTTTAGATACCACTTCATAGTAAGTTCCGCTCCGATAGAGGGACCAACTATACCTAATACCGGCTTACCATTAATCAGTGCAAAATTTGTAGGTTTGGCAGGACCGTGCGCAAGGGAAGAGACTACTATTTCTCCAAGGCTTTCAAATACTTTTGTAGTAAAATCCATAGTTCCCTTGGATGAGCCGCCGTTTAAAATCACTATATCGCTTGAATTAACAGCATCTAGCAAAGTCTGCTTTAAAATTTCTATATCATCAGGAGTTATCGGATATATGTTAGCCTTAGCTCCCCACTCTTTCATATATGCTTTAAAGAGTAATGAGTTAGACTCAATATTTTTACCCTCTTGCATAGGCATTTTAGCATCTATCAGCTCATTTCCCGTAGGTATAAAGGCGACTACCGGCTTTTTTAACACCTCTATCTTTTTAACCCCCGCAGCGCACATCAGGCAAATATGCTCGCCTTTTATTACATTTCCTGCTTTAACCAGCAGCTCTTTTTCTTTTATAAATGAACCTATCTCATTTATATTTCTGCCTCTTTTGTCAGGATTTTTTAAAAAAATAAGTTTTTTATCTTTAAAGGATACATCTTCTATTCTGATTACGGTATCAAATTGATCATCTATACAAACACCGGTATTACTAAAGATATAGTCTTTGCCTTCAATCCAATCTTTTGTCTCTTTAACCGATAAATTATCAAATTTAAAAGCTATTCCGTCAAGCGAGCTTGATTTTCTGTTTGGAACGTTAAATTTTGCAAATACATCGCTTGCCAGAGTTGCATTAAGAGCTTTTTCTATCTTTACTAGCTTCGTTTTATTGCTGAATTTGCAGTGTTTATCCAATATATTTAAAAATTCTTCTCTTGATGGGGGAAACATGTTTTTTCCTAAAATATATATTTATATATAGATAAAATTATTCTACTTAATTTTAGGAAATATTGTCAATATAATATATTAATTTAGTTCAAATAATCAATCAACTTGGCTGTAATCTTTGAGAATGGCAATATGGCATGACCTGAGTTTTTGCTTGCAAATTCTTTTGCATCGGTCTCTAGTGCAAATGGTATCAAGTCATCACCGCTTGCACTAACTATCCTAGAGCCAAAAACATAAAACGCTTCAGAAGCCTCAATAAGCTCTCCTGTTTTAAAGTCGGTAACTAAAAGCCTATTTATAGGCACAAAGTGACGATTTAGCTTGTAAAAGTAGTGAAACATCTGTTTTGATGAGCTAAAAAGGATTTTTTTATTGTCTTTATATTCTATAACGGCTATGAAATTTGGACTTTTAAACACATCTATAAATTTAATAGGGCAGGTTGAGTTTGTATCGGAAAAATACGGATCATTTTTATCAAGCCCATAGGCAAAATTTAAAAACACAATCAGGATAATAGCAATTTTTTTCATTTTGTTCCTTATACTAAATCTTTTTTTGAAAACACATAATACCCAATAAAAAAGCAGAAAATGCTAATTATGATTGAATATCCAAATGTATATATTATAAACATTGTAGGTGTAAATTTATCGAGTATAAAATAGGCAGCAGGGCCTATAACGGCTAAATTAGGATCAAAAAGACTAATGGCCGCTATCCTAAAAAGCTCGATAGGATTTAATAGAGCGATAGCATAGATCGTAGTCTCTCTAATGGCGCTTTTAAGCATTAGACCTATAAGAGCGATGTCTAAAAAAGCTATTAGTATAAGCCAGAGCAAGAAAGCAACGCCTTGACCCATCTCCTGATTTTTTACTATGCTTGAAATTAAAAATCCAAATGATAAAAATACCACACTTAAGGCTAAAAGAAGTAGGGTATAAAAGAAAAATATATCCCACGGAATCTTAGTTCCTTTAATTATGCCTATTAAAACAGAGATAATTAACGCAAAAAGCAGGGGCGTAAATACCACAAAAACTCTTCCTAAGACCTTACCGAAATAGTACTCTTTAAGACTTAGCGGAAAACTCAAAAAATATTCAAGCAGACCGCTTTCTCTATCTCCGCTTATGCTTCTAACTGTTGAAATTAAGATAAATATAGGCACGATGACTATACAAATTTGTATAAAGAGTAGTAACAGTCTGGTAAGGCCTGAAAATCCAAGAACTCTTGAATTAGTAACTCCGCTTACGAAAAATATAGCTATTAACCCTGAAAATATAAGCAAATATACTATAAACCATTTTGAACGAAAAGACTCTATGATGTCTAACTTTGAGATTAAAAGTAAATTTTTCAAGAGGCCCTCCTAGTCTCTTGAACGACAGCTCCAAGATCCATATAAATTTCACGATTTATAAAGCCTCTCATATCAGAAACTCTATGGGATATAAAGATGATAGTTTTTTCTTTTGCAAATTCGTTAAGCAGGGCTAAAAACTGCTCCCTTGCATCGATATCTAAATTTGCGGTAGGTTCGTCAAATATCATGATCTTGCTATCTTTTGCAAAAGCGATGGCGATTAGTAGTTTTTGCTTCATTCCGCCTGAAAGTTTATAAAACGCTTTGTTTAAATTATCTTTTAATTTTAATCCCATTCTCTCGCATATTTGCTCTATATCCTCTAAAGATACCTGAGAGCTTTCACATACAAATTCGCAAAGTTCGCTCAGAGTAAGCCTTAGCGGAGGAGGGGTTTGTGGTACAAAAGATATATTATCCAACGCCTCTTTACGAGATTTTAAAGGATCTGTGCCTAAAATTTTTACATATCCTTTATCTGGTATATATTCGCCTAGGATTACTTTTATTAAAGAGCTTTTTCCGGCTCCATTTTGCCCCAATAAAACAACTTTTTCGTTTTCTAATATCTCTATGTTTATATTTTTTAAAATTTGTTGAGAGCCAAAAGTTTTACTGACATTTTTAATCTCAATCAATCACTACTCCTTGCAAAATTATAAAAGCTTTTTAAGCCCATTATCAAATTTAAGTGCGTCATGATGGCATACATCTACACATCTTCCACAAAGCGTGCAGTCGCCGCCAACTAGCCTAAACAGATCTTTACTATCATCTACCTTTACATTTTTCTTTGTTATCTCAAGAACATGCGGTACGATACAGGTATCAATGCAAACCAAACAATGATCGCATTTTTGCTTATCCCAGCTTATCTTAATGGCGCTTTTTGAGCCTATTATCGAATACGTTGCGCCTATCGGGCAGACATATCTACACCACGCTCTTCTTGAGAAAAATATCTCTACTAGCAAAACCAGCAGCACATACCAAATGGCAGCCGCATATCCATAAATGATAAAGCGTGAAAATATCCCTGTGACGTTAAATATTTCAAAGATTAGTTGCGAGCTGGCAAGGCTTAATGTTACAAAAAAGAAGAAAAATAGATATTTTAATTTCGGATCAAAATTTCGCCTTTTAATAATCTTTTTAGCGGCCAAATTTTCATGAATTTTTTCGCCTATCTCGCCTAGAAGAGTATAAGGACAAACCCAGGAGCAAAAAGCTCTTCCACCAAAAAGTATGTAAAAACCTAAAATCGTCAATGATCCTATCATTAAATTTGTAGGCAATTCATAGGTTGAAGCAACTACTTGAATTGTTACAAAAGGATCTGTTAAATGAAAGCCAAATATCCTAGAACCTGTTATATCACCTTCTAAAATTTGAATATCGACATAGTAACTAAGGACAAATAGCAGATGCACAAGGATTATGATAAAAAATCTATAAGCACGAATACTAAGGCGTTTCTTACCGTTTTCATCCTCCAAAAAAAGGGTGCTAAAAAAAGGAGTTGCTCTAACTGTGCATCTTGTATTAACTTTATCCATTTTTATTTGCCAAATTTTGAAATCTCATCAGCAAGTGATTCAAGCTCACTTTCAGGAGTATTTATCAAAAGTCCTTTCATAAGCGAATTTGGTATCTTGTTTTCTTTATATTCTCTAAGTTTTACTAGCAGTTCTTCTTTACTTTTTCCAGCTATACTTGGAGCTAAAGTTCCTTTGCCATCACTGCCGTGACAAGGCGCACATCTAGTTAAGTAAGCCTGACTAAGACCTTCACTTCTTTTTGTAACTGTATCTTTTAGCTCTTGTATCTTCTTAACCTCTTCGCTGTCTATTAAGCTCTCTATTTTTGTGTTTTGAGTTTGTTTTTTCGGGATTTCTTCTTTGACCATTCTTTGAGTTTTTGCGTCATTATTACTCTCTTCGGTACTAAGCAACATATATCCCATAAGTCCAACGATAGCGACGCTAATGCCAATTATAACGATTTGTCCAATTTTCATTTTTTGCTCCTAAACTGTTCATTAAATTCATCTATCTCTTTTGCCAAACTCATAATCTCTTCATCGCTCATTTGAAGCACTAAATCTTTCATTAGCACATTAACTTTTTCCTTATGTTTATAAGCTCTTATCATATTGTAAATTTCATCTTTGTTTTTTTGTAGCAATGAAGGTCCTATGATACCGTTTGCGTAGTCATCATGACATGCTGAGCATTTTAGTATAAAATTTTTACTAAGCCTCCCTTTTAAAAGTTGTAAATTTATCTTCTCGTAAGGATTTCTAACCATCACTAAAGCACCTATAGCTCTGCTGGTTTCATTCTTATCAAGACCAAAATCAACTTTCTTTTGCCCGTGAATATCATAGCTTATGAACTGGTTTGTATCATTTGGCTTTTCGCCTTTTTTGATACTAATTCCTCCTGAATTTTTTGTCGGTTGCGTAGCTTCTTCATTGACCTTACTTGTATTTTGAATATTTTTTTCAGAACTTTTACTATCTTCGCATCCTGAAAATATTAATGCACAAACAACTAAAATTTGTAAAATTTTATACATTACCCTTCCTTGTAAATTTGACTAAAATTTTTATTAGGTATTATTTTTATTATCTTTGGCGGACAAACTTCGGCAC
This sequence comes from Campylobacter sp. RM16187, assembly GCF_025319965.1. Lineage (NCBI taxonomy): Bacteria > Pseudomonadati > Campylobacterota > Epsilonproteobacteria > Campylobacterales > Campylobacteraceae > Campylobacter > Campylobacter sp. RM16187. The sequence continues at coordinate 1,639,260 of NZ_CP012549.1, read as the reverse complement.
AAACCCCACATCCAACACATTTTTCTTTGATTTGCGGCAAAATTTTACCCTCGTTTATCTCTTTCATACTTATAGCTTCGCTTCCTACCGGACAGAGTATTACGCATAGATCACAAACAGTTCCTAGTCCGCTTTTTATCCTATCTTTTACCGCCTCTTCTCGTTCGTTGCGAGTCTTTCTTTCCAAGCAGGCTGTTACATCGCTTTGTTTTAACTGTTCTTTTTTGAAAGCCAAACAAGCGTTTTGGTTTTCAAGCAGAGCTATTCCCATTTTAACATCACTGATCTGTGTAGTATCGTGATCTAAAGCCCCGCTAGGACAGGCTAAAACGCAAGGAAAAAGATCACACAGATAACATCCTCTGATTTCAGGCTTGATATAAGACGTTCCTACCGAGGTTATGGTGCTTATATCAAGCAAATCAATTGAATGATATGGGCAAACCTGAACGCATTGTCCGCATTTAATGCAAAGAGTTTCAAAATTACTAACGGCTCCCGGAGGTCTTAGATAAAGCTCATTAGCATGGCTACTTGGTAAAATTTTGCCTATACCAAATCCAAGCGCTAAACTAACGATACTAAAAGCCCCAAATTGTCGCCTATTCATAATTTGCCCTCATTTTCGGTCTTTTATCGCTTAACAGCATTTCCGGTTCGGAAAAAGGCGCCAGACGAGCCAAAAAGTTAAGGGCGCTTATTGCTGTTGAGCCATAAAAAAATCTTAAACTAGGAGAGTGCTGCCAAAGTCTATCGGCATAAGAGTAGCTAGCATAGGGCATATCTCCGTATCCATCTTTATCTCTATCAAATCCTTCATAGTCATCAAAGTAGTTCTCTCTCCACTCATTTTCCAGCACTTTTGAATCAGGAGTGTCGTTTATGGCAATCTCCATATTTCCTATCAGATCATTGTTTTCAAATACGCTTTTATGCTGAGTGGCATGAAAATGAACGCCTGTAGTGTTGTATAAAATTTGATTTTTAGAGTATGTGTTTATGGTTCCCGGCTGAAAAGGACTTTGATCGATGTATAGTCCTCTTGCGTTATACATCAAGACATTATTTTCTAGCGTGAAATCGGACGTGTCTTTCATGCCGATCCCCACTCCAAAAGGCCCTGTAGAGTTAGAAACATGGTTATTTCTTACAAGCGAGCCTGAAGAAAACATAAAGAAGATTCCAACGGAGTTAAATTCAAATTTGTTGTTTTCTACTAAATTTTTGCCCGCATACATAAAGTGTAGCGAATATCTCCCGTCTCTACCGTAGTTGTTTTTTATAGTATTGCCGCTTGAATACCATATAACCATATCTCTTGATTCGTAAATATAATTATGCGAAATTTCATTATTGTGGCTATACCAAAGCCTTATAGCATCGCCTCTAAGACCTAGACTAACGGGCTTGGACGTTATGCGGTTATCAACGATCTTTGACTCGTTACACTGCTTAAAATCTATACCGAATAAAGAATTTGATATATCGTTATTTTCTATGCGGACAAGATTTGAATTTTCGCAACTTATGCCTGCATCTATATTTGTGTGGCTGTTGCCGCTATTTTCAATCTTTAAGTTGATCAAAGATACATTTGAGCTTTTTATTTTAATAACGCTTCCTGTTCCGTTGCCTCTTATGACGGCTCTGTTTTTAGCTTGTAAAGTTATTGCTTTGTTTATTACAATGTTTCCTTCGTAAATTCCGTCATCAAGTGTTATTATGTCACCGGGTTCGGCACTATTAATCGCTTCTTGAAGAGGATTTGAGTATAAGAAGTTTAAAAACACTAATAAACAAAGCAAAATTTTAAGCATAGCGACTTCTCTTCTCTCTTAGCTCTTTATTTTTTGAAAATACTGCCAGTATGCAAAATACGCTCATTGCAATCATCGCCCAAAAACCGATAGCAGGATAAGAGTGCGTAGTAAATTGCGCTACTTTACCGTCTCCTAAAACCGTCGGCATAAAAGGCTTGATCTTAAACGCTCCCCACTCTTGCATGTTATGTCCATACCAGTAAAGCCAACCGGCAAATGCCACCATAAATAAAACAGGAGCAATGGTTGGAAGAACCATAAGCAAAGAATGACCTTTACCGTCATAGTATAAAAACGCAAGCATGCATAAAGTAGAAATTAGCAGATAGTAAGGTGCTATGGCACGTTCTACGTTGCCACCGTGCTCCATAGGATACATTCCTATGTAGTGATTTATAGTATTCATTTCATGCACATCACCGCTATAACCATCTACGTGAAAATATACAGGGATTCCGTTTGGAAAGGCCTCTTTTGGATAGTTTGGCGCTTCTAATGCCACATACCAAATAGGAAGAGATGGTGTTCCTATCTCTGCTCGTTGCTCTATCTGCTTTTTAAGGCTTGACGCAACGTCTTTTGGCATTAGGTGATTGTGGTATTGAAACGATGTATAAAGGTCGTAAATTTTATATGTAAGACTACTTAGCTCTTTATTATTTGAAATTTTTGCTTTTGCACCGTGAAATCCAAGCACGGGTATAGTAAAGCATACGGTCATAATAACAAGTGCGATAATAGTATAAATTTTGTACTTACTCATTAAAATTCCTTAAATTTGTTTAGAGCTCTTAAAAAAGAGCTCTAAAGGATTAATTTATAGCCGCGTTTTCATCTATCCATTTGAGGTATTCGATGATATCTTTTATCTCAGGATCGGCCATATGCTGATTAGGCATTCTAAGATTGAAAAAGTTAATCATCGATTTAATGTATTCATCCTCATAGAATTTTGCCGGATCTTTGATGAAGTCAAATACCCATTTTTCGCCGTTTTCATGTCTTAGTAGCACGCCTGTTAGGTCAGGACCTGAGCTTACTTGGCCTATTACGTGGCAACCGTTACAACCACCTTTTAAATAAGCCTCTTCACCTCGTGCAGCAGCAGGACTCATTGGAGTGGCAAGTGCTTTTGTAAGGTTATTTTTCGCTCTTAAGCCAACGTCTGCTGTTTTCACCATGTATTGCCATACTTGATATTCCCATAAAATAGCGTTATTTACATCGCCTTTTTTGTATGATTCATCGGCTTTTGCTTTAACATCTTTGATCTTTGAGTACTGATCAAGCGCGTCTTCTACAAGCTGTTTAACCTCAGGGAATCTCTCGTATTTCTTATCTTGTAAGTATTTAACAACGCTTTGTATAACATCGTCTGTAGCCTTGTTTGTCGCTATAACTTTGTCATACTCCGCCTTAAGAGCTTCAGGGCTTAAAGTTTTTAGCTTGCTTGCCTTTACGGACTCATATTTTTTATTTGGATCTTTGACATACAAATAGCCCATCATCTCTAAGTGAAGCGCTGAACAAAATTCGGTGCAGTAATAAGGAAATACACCTTCTTGATCGGCCACAAAGCTTACGCTGGCGGTTTTGCCGGGCTCGACTGAAGCATGAACGTTGTACATATCAACAGCAAATCCGTGTGTTTCGTCTTGAGCACGCTCTAGGTTTGTTAGGTAAATAGTTACATTATCTCCTTTATTTACTTCTATGTGTTCGGGATTTATATGGCTTCTTACCATTGTTGCATATACTTTTACATCTTTTCCGTTGCGCTCAACTCTTTCTTGTCCGGCTAAAGTCATAGCCTCGTGCTGCTCTCCTGTTCTGGTGTTTGTACCCATTTTATAAGTCATAGCAGGTTTTAGTTTGCTTGCTGCAATTGAAACAACATCGTGAGGTTCGCCAAGAGGAATTGGCATATCGTAGATTAACTCCATTTTAGCACCGGTTATATCTATAAGCTGGTGGTTTTGAGGATGAAGAGGTCCTACAGGGTTAAATCTATCAATTGAAAGCTTATCAAGCGCTATGGCGTATTTGCCTTTTGGCTTAGATGACTTACCTTCCATGGTATCAAGGTGTCCTATATTATAATGGACATTTACTCTGTCTAATGCTTTTAAATTTTTATAATCCCATTTGACAATTTGTGAATCAACGTAAAGTGATGTATATACAATTCCGTCTTTTTCATCATAAGAGTTATGGAGTGGTCCAAGGCCAAGCTCAACTTGTCCGTGAAGACTCTTTTTCATGTCTAAAATAGGTATTCCAAAAGGATCGGTTCCGGCATACTCTTTTTTATCGATTAGCTCTTTGATCTTTCTAAAATCATAAACAGAAGCGTGCGTATCAAGCTTTCCGCCTATGATAATATATCTTCCGTCAGGGCTTACGTCAACTCCGTGAGGAGATTTTGGCTCAGGAATTAAAAATAGGGCATTGTTTTTAACTGCTACTTCAATAGGAACAACTCTGTGATTATTTATAACTTTATAATTCTTCTCATCTTGAACCAGCTTTTCTAAAATTTGCCAGTTATATACGTGAAGATAGTCGGTATCGTTTCTACTCATTCCCGCTTCAAAAGGAGGAAGTCCTTTTTCAATACCGCCTGTATACATCTCTGAGTTAAAGCTATTTGTAAAGCCCCAGCCCATAGATTCGCCCTTGCCGGCATCGCTTAGATCTTGCATATAAGGAGGAAGCTCAAGAGTAAAAGAGGCTTTTTCATCTATCTTGCCTTTTGGATAATCAAACTTCCAGAACGTAACCGCTCCTCGGTATACAGATTCGTATTCCTCTATCGGATGGTATTCATTGTCAAACGGAGCCGCATATTGGCTAGCTTCTATTACGTATTCGGTATTTGGAGTAACGAAGCTGCCTCCGTGCTCGCTTTTAATTACCGGATTTACTACGATTTGAGTCGTTTCAAAGTCGTGCAAATTTATAACAGCTATTCTTGGATTTGCCTTATCGTTTATAAAGAGATAGTCTCCAACGTATTCTCCGTTCTTCTCGGTCAAAGCAGGGTGGTGAGTATCGCCCCATGTTATCTGTTTACCACGCATCATTCCACCGGCTAAAACTTTTTTAGACTCTTCATCATAGCCATATCCTTGCCAAGGCTCAGGCGTGAAAACACCTATATATTTATAGATCCTCATTGAAGGAACTCCATAAACTAGCACTTGGCCGGATTGGCCACCGGAAGAAAATACGATATATTCGTCCTTTCTTCCGCTCGGTTGGTAAGTTTTAGCTGCTGAAAGAACGTCTTTTTCGCTAAGATTACGTTCTTTCATAATGCTTTGCAAATCATTTGCGCCAAACATACAACTAGTAGCCATGCTAAGTCCGGCAATCGTTATAATGCTTGATTTTAAAATTTTTTGCATATTGCACTCCTTTCTTGAAATTTGAAATTTATTTTTTATTGCTTATAGTTTTAATGCGCCCATCCCAAGATAGGCCAAAAATTCCAGAATCTTTATCAAAAAATAAAGCTCTGACTCTATCGTTAAAAAGTTTAAATTTTTGTTCGATTTTAAAATTTGTGTCGCTTTGGATGATTGAGCCTTCTCCGTCCCCAAAGTATATTTTGTCTTTTTCTAAAGCTATGCTGTCAATCTGTTTTTTAGAAATTTTATGTAGCTTGTTATCGTTTAAATCAAGCACGCTACCGTCTTCTAGCCCTAAAAGCAAAGAGTTTTTGTCTTTAATAAGTTTGGAAGATAACGCCCTTGCAGGAAGCTTTGATAATTCTTGCAGTGTTTTGTCCTTTAAATTTAGTTTATACACGCTTCTATCCCAGCAAGCTATATAGGCAAAGTTGTTTGCAATTTCTAAAGTTGTGACTTTTGATAATTTCTTTAGATCATCTAATATTTGCAAAATATTGCGCTCCATATCGTAAATTATAAATTCGTTCTTGTTACTTATCGCATACAATAGCTTATTTGCTATATGTAAATTTGTTATAGTGTTTTTTGGTTTTATATTGCTAGATTTGATAACTTCACTATACGATGAAAACCTATCATCAAATTTAACTATATAACCATCCTCAAATCCCGCATACAATACTTGATCTTCAAAATACAATGCGGTTATCTTATTAAAGTCCGTTTTTATGCTACTTATAACTCTTTTTTCATCTAAATTGACGATACTTAGAGTATTTGTTGTGTCAAAAACCGCTAAATTTCTACTACTCTCACTATATGCGTAAGAATTAAAATAAACATCTTTAAAATTTATATCTATTCCGACAGAGAGCGCAAAAGTGCAGTTTAATAATATTAAAATAATATATCTCATAAAAATACCGCTTAATTATTAATTTATTTAATATTATATATTTTGCTTTGATAATCATAGCTACATAATTTAAAAAATACATTGATTTTAATCAATTATATAGATAAACTAAAATATAATTAATCTTTATATTACTTTTTAAAAATATTTTTATTTTATTTTAAATAGGAAATATGTCTAATCTGTTCATAAACTTGATTTTGTGGGTATTTTGTATATTTCATAATAGGCGTAACTTTTGTTTCACCCTAAAATAACAGATTAGATAAAATAATTTATTATAATATTTTTTAATATTGTATTTCTGTTTTAAATTTAATTTATTGCATTTAAATAGGATAAAAAATATCTTTTTTGTTGATGTATATCATCGTCTCAAATTTTTTAATCAGATAAACTTACTCTTATTTTATTATAAAGGAGCAAGTATGGGCGAATACAAAAAGTATTGGTTAGCGCTGATCGGCGTTTTGATCTTTGCCTTTGGCATTTTAGGCTACTATGGAGTGGAGGTTTATAGACAATCACCACCCATAGTTAGCTTCGTAGATGATGAAGGAAAGGTGTTTATAGAGGAGGAGAGTATCTATAAGGGTCAAGAGGCGTGGCAGAGCATAGGAGGTATGCAGCTTGGCTCAGTTTGGGGGCATGGGGCTTATCAGGCGCCTGATTGGAGTGCGGATTGGCTGCATAAAGAGCTTGTGGCGTTTTTGGACATAAAGGCAAATAAGCTCTACAACAAAAAATATGACGAGCTAAGCGATGAGAAAAAGGCGGAGCTTAAGGTAATGCTTAAAAAAGAGTATCGCACAAATACTGTTAAAAACGATACTATAGTTTTAAGTAAAGATAGGATTAAAGCCATAGATACGGTAAGGCAGGAGTATCTATCTCTTTTTGGAGATGATCCTAAATTTGATAAGCTAAGAGAAGCTTACGCGATGAAGACAAATACGCTTCCGGCCCTGCAAAATCGCAAAGAGCTAAACGACTTCTTCTTTTGGACGGCTTGGGCGACGGCTACAAATCGCCCAAATAGCGATGTGACATATACGAACAACTGGCCGCATGAGCCTTTGATAGATAATGTTCCAAGCAGTGAAAATATATTCTGGTCGGTTGCAAGTTTTGTTATATTGCTAGCCGGTATCGGATTTTTGGTGTGGTTTTCATCTTTTTACGGAGCTAAAGAGGATGAAAAGCTTGAAGCCATCACTCAAGATCCGCTTAAAAAGCTTGAGCTAACCCCTTCTCAAAAAGCGCTTCCGAAATATCTCTTTGTCGCGGTGGCGCTCTTTGTATTTCAGTTTATGATGGGCGGATTTGTGGCTCACTATACGGTCGAAGGGCAGGAATTTTACGGTATTGACGTATCTCAATACATCCCTTACTCGCTAGCTAGAACTTGGCATATACAAGCTAGTATCTTTTGGATAGCTACGGGATTTTTGGCTGCGGGATTATTCTTAGCTCCTATCATAAACGGAGGAAAAGATCCTAAATACCAAAAACTAGGCGTTGATCTTTTATTTTACGCACTTTTATTCTTGGTTGTAGGCAGTTTTGCGGGACAATATCTAGCTATCGCAAACATAATGCCTATAAATTTAAGCTTCTGGCTTGGGCATCAAGGGTATGAATTTATAGAGCTTGGAAGAATTTGGCAGATAATTCTCTTTGTAGGACTTGTTATATGGATGGTGCTTTTGCTTCGCGGCTTTGTGGGCGGATTTAAAGCCGGCGGAGATAAAAATTTACTCGCTATATTTGCAGCTTCTGCCATAGCCGTAGGGTTGTTTTACGGAGCGGGGCTATTTTACGGTCAAAGAAGCCCGATTCCTGTTATGGAGTACTGGCGCTGGTGGGTGGTTCATCTTTGGGTTGAAGGATTTTTCGAGGTATTTGCTACGGCTTCGTTAGCTTTTGTCTTTGTTAGTCTTGGGCTTGCTTCAAAGAAAATGGCTACATTTGCAACGCTTGCAAGTGCGAGTATATTTATGATAGGAGGAATTCCGGGAACTTTCCACCACTTGTATTTTTCAGGAACTACGACGCCTATAATGGCTGTTGGAGCTAGCTTTTCGGCTCTTGAGGTAGTGCCTTTGGTGCTGCTTGGATATGAGGCTTTCCAGCACTATAGGATGCAGTTTGCTCAAACATGGGCAAAGACGCTTAAATGGCCGCTTTACTGCTTTATCGCCGTTGCGTTTTGGAATATGCTAGGTGCGGGCGTATTTGGATTTTTGATAAATCCTCCGATAGCTTTATTTTATATCCAAGGGCTAAATACAACTCCTGTTCACGCACATGCGGCGCTATTTGGCGTGTATGGATTTTTAGCGCTTGGCTTTATTTGGCTGGCCGCTATTTATATCTATAAGGATAAAGAGTTTAACGATACTCTTATGAAGGTTGGATTTTGGTCACTAAACTGGGGACTTATGCTCATGATCTTAACCTCGCTTTTGCCTATAGGAATTTATCAAGCCGTAGCAAGTCTTGAAGTGGGTATGTGGTATGCAAGAAGCGCTGAGTTTTTGCAAAGCGAACACCTTCAAATGCTAAGATGGATAAGGATGATAGGCGACACGATATTTATAGTGGGCGGAATTTGCTTCTTTATACAAATTTGTAAATTTATATTTGGTAAGCCTGCGCTTAAGGCTTAAAATTAAAACCGACCTCTAAAATGGGGTCGGTTATAAAATTTGATATTTATTGTTTTTTACTAAATTGCCTAATATAGATATGTAAGATGTCGATAGCTGCCGGCGTAATGCCTGAAATTTCACTTGCTGCAAAGAGAGTAGGCGGCGCAAATTTCTCAAGCTTCTCGACTACCTCATTACTAAGTCCGCTGATACCGCGGAAGCTAAAGCCTTCAGGGATTTTAACGCTCATCATATCTTTCATCTTGTCGATCTGATTTTTTTGCTCGTTTATGTAGTGCTTGTATTTGCACTCGATCAAAATTTGCTCCAAGCTAGCTTCGTCTAAATTCTCAAAAAATTCATCTAGTTTTCGCAGCTTTTCTTCGGTAAAGCTCTTTCTGGCAACTATCTTTTGAAGCGTTATTTTTTCGCTGATGATATCTTCATCTAAGCTTGCAAGCATGGCTAAATTTTCTTTTGACGGAGTTAGTTCGCGACTCTCTAAAATTTCAAGTCCGTTAGCCAAATTTGTCTTTATGTTTTCTATCTTTTCATAGGTTTTTTCGTCTATTAGACCAAGCTCGCGCCCGTAAGAACCAAGTCTTAAGATTGCGTTATCCTCGCGCAAAAGCAAGCGGTATTCGGCGCGGCTTGTAAACATTCTATAAGGCTCTTTTGTACCTTTTGTAACCAGATCATCTATCATTACGCCGATATACGCTTCATCGCGGCGCAATACCAAAGGCTCTTTTTCTTCTAAGCTTAAAACAGCGTTTATGCCTGCCATTAGCCCTTGCGCGCCTGCCTCTTCATAGCCTGTAGTGCCGTTTATCTGACCTGCTAAGTAAAGCCCCTTTATCTTTTTGGTCTCTAAGCTGTGTTTTAGCTCGGTAGGCTCGACGTAGTCGTATTCGATAGCATATCCGTGGCGAACTATGCGAGCTTTTTCAAAGCCTTTTACGGAGCGCAGCATCTTAACTTGCACCTCGTAAGGAAGGCTCGTTGAAAAGCCGTTGATGTAGTATTCGGTCGCTTCAAGTGTTTGAGGCTCTATGAAAAGATGGTGGCGCTCTTTATCGGCAAAGCGATTTATCTTATCCTCTATGCTTGGGCAGTATCTTGGCCCAACCCCTTCAATCTGTCCCGTAAAAAGCGGTGCTTTGTCGAAATTTGAGCGGATAGTTTCGTGTGTGATGTCGTTTGTATAAGCGATGTAGCAAGGCAGCTGAGTAGGGTTAAAATTTTCGGTTCTAAAGCTAAACGGCTTTGGATTTTCATCCCCGCCTTGCTTTTCAAGCACGCTAAAATCAATCGTCTTAGCATCTATCCTTGGACAAGTTCCCGTTTTTAGTCTGCCCATTTTAAGCCCTAAGCTTGCAAGACTTGAGCTTAAATTTGTAGAGCTTAGCTCGCCAACGCGACCTGCTTCAAGCTTGTTAAATCCCACGTGAATAAGCCCGTTTAAAAAAGTTCCCGTTGTGATTATGAGCTTTTTGGTGTGATAGGTGTTATCAAGGTGAGTTTTTACGCCTGTTATCTCGCCGTTATTAGTTAAAATTTCGGTTGCTATCTCTTGAGAAATTTCTAAATTCGGCGTATTTAAGAGCAAATTTCGCATATACACACGGTATCTATCCATATCGATCTGCGCTCTTGAGCCACGAACCGCAGGGCCCTTGCTCTCATTTAACACGCGAAACTGAATTCCCGTAGCGTCCGTTGCAAGCCCCATAGCTCCGCCTAGTGCGTCTATCTCTTTTACAAGATGGCCTTTTGCCAGTCCGCCGATTGCGGGATTACAGCTTGCTGCACCGATTTGCTCTGCTAAAATTGTTATAAGAAGTGTTTTTTTGCCCATTTTTGCAGCCGCCATACACGCTTCAATGCCCGCATGACCGCCGCCGACTACGACTACATCATAATTATCCACTAAATTTGCCTTTTAAAAATAAGGGGGATTTTAACTAAAAACTTATAAAGGACAGCTGATTAAGATTGTATAAAATTTTAGTTATAATTTTATAAAAATTTATTAGTTTTTTAATATCTGTCAAATTTTTGGAGTTAAATTTAGTGCTAGAAATTTTAAAATCAAAAAGCGTTTTATATGCAGAAGATGAGCCAAGTGTCGCAAACGAGGTTATAGTTCTTTTGAATATGTTTTTTAAAGAGGTTTTTTATGCAAAAAACGGGAAAGAGGTTTTAGAAATTTATAAAGAAAAAGCCCCCGATATTTTGTTGCTTGACGTATCTATGCCTGTTTTAGACGGACTGGAAGCGCTTAAAGCTATAAGAAAAAACGATAAAGATACCGTTGCCGTTATGCTTACCGCTTTTGATGATAAAAGCACTCTTTTAAGGGCTGTAGAGCTAAATATAACAAAATTTTTAGTAAAGCCTTTTAATAAACAAAATTTTATATCTATGCTTGAAAGTTGTGCTAAAAAATTTAGTCCAAAAGATATAAAAATAGATGAAATCCACACTCTATCGCTTGAAAATATGACTATACAAAGCGAGCAAAATTTAGACATAAAGCTTACTAAAAAAGAGTTTTTACTGCTTAAGTTTATGCTTGAAAATAGAGGCAGAGTTTGTCAATTTGATGAAATTTTAAATGCGGTTTACGAGTATGATAAGGGTAGCAAAGACAGCTTAAAAGCTATAATTAAAGAGCTAAGGAAAAAATGTGAATTTCTAGCTCTTGAAAACTCTTTCGGGCTAGGGTATATACTTAAGTGAAGCTATCTATAAAAATTAAAACACTAAGCGTTGTTTTGGTTATTTTTATGATGTTTTTATCGGTATTTTCATATCTTCGTTATGAAAACATGAAGAGCATAAGTCAAAATAACATACAAACTACAAATTTTAGACTTCAAAATCTAATCAAGCGCAACATATCTAGCCTTAATGAGTTTTTACATAATAGAGCCGAAGCCAATTTCAACTCTACAGGTGTTAGGCATGCCTTGAGAAATTCTCTTTCAAATGAGCTTTACGCGCTTAGTTTAGGTAGGTATAAAATTTTGTCCAAAGAGAATATTTTTCTAAAACAGATGGCGTTTTTTGATAATAATTTTAATCTCGTAACAAAGATGAACGATAGTATAAATTGGCCTATGATAAAGGGATGGAATGATGGATTTTATCTATATAAAGATGAGGTTTTGTTTATAAGCTCTACAAAAAATGAGGATGGATATCTTGTTTTTATTTTTGACGCAAGGCATTTTTTGGATCTTATCGAAAAAGAGGGTTATATCAAGGCTAAATTTGTTCTTGATTCCGAGCTTAATAGTTTTAAGAAGGCTAAAATAGGCATACTTGATAGAGTGTCAAATCCGTTTTTATCTTTTGAAAATTTATATATGTTTGAAGATAAACTTACTTTGATGCATAAATTTAATATAGATTTTTTGGATAGCAAAAGCGGATATATCGTAGTTTTTGAGGATATGTCAGCACTAAATAAAGATATAAAAAAGGCTTTTTACGTAACTGTTGGCGTTGGGTTTATTATGTTTGTGAGTGCTTTTTTGATACTTAATTACGCTTTTAACGTTTTGATTAAAAGGCTTGAGATAAGCGAGTGCAGTTTAGCCTTTGCAAATGAAAATTTAAAAAACGAGGTAAAAACCCAAACCGAGCAGATCATACAAAAAGAGCGAGTTATGATACATCAAAACCGCTTAGCAAGTATGGGTGAGATGCTCTCAAATATCTCTCATCAGTGGAAGCAGCCTCTAAGCGCACTTTCTGCAATCATCACAAAGCTTGATCTTATGAATGACGTGAGCGAGATTAAAAGAGAGGATTTGAGAGAAAATTTGAGCAGGTCTTCACAGATAATTGATTTTATGTCAAAAACAATCACTGATTTTAAGCTATTTTTTGCAAAAGAGAGTGAAAAAAGAGTTTTTAGTATCAAAGAAGAGTGCGATAAGACTATAAATCTTGTAAGTGCGCTTTTAAGCTCAAAGTCAATAGATATCAAAAGAGAGTATAGGTCAAATTTTGAAATTTTAGGCTATGCCGGGGAGTTTTCTCAAGTAGTCTTAAATCTTATCACTAACGCCAAGGATGCTATCTTGCAAAATAGCGTGGTAGATGGAATTATAACTATTAGCATTTATGAAGATGAAAAATTTGTAAAAGTGAGTGTAAAAGATAACGCAGGAGGCATTAAGGTTGAACCGATAGATAAAATTTATGAGCCTTATTTTAGCACCAAAGACAATAAAATAGGCACCGGAATAGGACTTTATATGAGTAAAACAATTATAGAAGAGCGATTTGGCGGCACTTTAACCGCTGGAAATTTAGACGGCGGTGCAATATTTGAGATAATTTTGCCTAAAACCTCTTAAATCTCCCTATTTTCTCCCTAATTCCAATTATAATTTTTGAAATTTGATTTCAAGGAGGACGTAGTGGAGTTTTTAACACTTGTTATTATTACTATTTGCATGTATCTGCTGATGTTTAAGCCTGAGCGAGAGAAGCTTGCTTTTGGAATGTTTGGGGCGGCTACTTTTATCCTTGTAGGAATGTGGTTTGTTACCACCTTTGGCTCCATCTTTGGCAACGGAAACTACTAGGAGGATATGATGAATAGTTGTCTAAACGAAAAGAATTTCAATCTAGTAATGGCTACGGCGATCATGCTTATTTTGGTTATTCCTGTCGGAATAGCTAATGTTTGGCTCGGATATGTCGTAAGAGAAAGCCCTTGCGCGCTTTGTTGGTGGGAGCGTATGGGTATGATTTTAGTCGGACTTCTTGGCTTTTTTATCCTTAGATACGGACCTAGACTAAAATACGTTATGTCCGTGTTTTTGATAGCAGCCTTTGGTATTCATATGGGTCTAAGGCATCTTGGAAATTTCGTTCAGCTTGATGTGGATATGGGGCTTGGAGCTGAAATTATGGGTATTAGAACCTATACTTGGGCTGCTATAGTTTATTGGGCGGTAGTTATAGTTATGTCGCTTTTTTTAATGTTTATAAAAAGAAGCGAAGAACTAAATGCCGATTTTACAGGGCAAAGAAGCGTTATTAAGCCTTTTAGCAAATTTGGCAAAATTGTATTTTACGTCTCTTTTGCTCTTGTTATTTCAAACGGCATTCAAGCGTTTTTTACCAACGGAATTCCTCCATACGGAGGCAAAGCGCCAAACGATAGAATGAGTCTGAATTTGCCTATGATAAGCAAGACTTGGGAGACTTACATTTGGGATAGATTAAAGAGCTTTAGTATAAAAAAGGATTATCCTGAAAAGCCTTATATACACGGTATTTTTAATACTAAGAAATTTAACGAAAACTTTGCAAGCGGAGCTTTTGAAGAAGCTAAAAAGCTTCAAATTTTATCCGTTAAAGAGATTGGTATTAAGATGAATAAAGGCAAGATGATAGCCGCCGTATCTTACGATAATAAAAATGAAGAATTCGCCTTTACTTCGCACTATGGCGGAAGTTATTTTACAAAAGATCTAAATACGGCTAGCAAATTTGCGGTAGTTGATTATCAAAATAGCTGGAATTTAGGACACACTACCGCAACTGCATTTACCGGCGAAAATTTGTTAGTAATCGGGCAAAACAAGACGGCTTACGGTTTAAGAAAGCTTGAAAAGCCTATGGATGAAGTTATTCAGTATAGAACGTTTTTAGAGACAAGCGGAGATTACGGAAGCTTTTTTGAAAAGAATGTGGATAGATATACCAAAGACGGAAGACCTTTTTTAACTACTATAAGAGCTAAGCAGGCTTACGCTTTAGCCTTTGGGGCCGATGAGAAATTTATGTATACAGTAAGTGCCGCAAATAGAGTTGTTAAAAATGTCGTTGTCAGCAAATTTCTTATAAGCGAAAGAAAGATGAGCTCTGAAGCTTATATCAAACCTTCTAAGGATTTAAAGCTTAAAGAAAAAAGAAATTTAAAAGACTATTACGTTGTGGGTGCTGCTGTTGATGGCGATAGAATTCTAGCTTATAGTAGAGAGTATAGCACACTTTTAAGTATCGATAAAAACAGCTTTGAGGTTAAAGATGTGTATGAGATGCCGCTTATGAAAGAGCCTCATTCACTTGCAGTAAGTAAAGATAAACTATATGTGCTTGGTTTTGAACACGGAAAGAATTTATTATATGAAATAGAAAAGCCGTTTTGAAATTTGATTTAACTTGTTTGTGAGTAGAATTTTAGTAAAATCCTTGAAATTTTAAGGACTGAAATATGTTTAACGGACTTATTCGCGAGATAGGCGAGGTTGTTAGCTACTCACAAAACAAGCTTAGACTAAAGGCAAAACATAGACCAAATTTAGGCGACAGTATCGCGGTAAACGGCGCTTGCTTAAGCGTGATAGAGCTTTTTAACGACGGATTTAGCGTTGAGCTAAGCGCGGAAACCAGAGCGGTTATAGCGACTGAAAATTTAAAAGGGCGGGTTCATATGGAGCCTGCCATGAGGCTTAGCGATAGGGTTGACGGGCATTTGGTGCAAGGACATATCGACGCGCTTGGTGAAATTTCAAAGATAGTTAGATATGAAAACGGAGTTGATTTTTATATAAATTTGCCGAGAGATATCATGCACTTGATGGCAAATAAGGGCAGTATCTGTGTGGATGGAGTAAGCCTTACGATAAATGAAGTTACACCAAACGGAGTGCGCCTAACGATCATTCCAATAACGTTTCGCGAGAGCCTTTTTAGCGAGTTTAAAGTGGGCCGAAGAGTAAATATCGAAAGCGATCTTTTAGCGCGCTACGTGGCTCACCAGCTTGGATTTAAAAAGCAGATGAGCTGGGAAGAGATAGATCATATCGCAAGTCTTTACTAGAGGCAGTTGAGGCGACAATTCAACCGAATTTGCCGTGGATGTATTGCTTAGTTTTTTTCTCTTTTGGGTCATGAAAAATTTGCTTTGTTTCGCCGAATTCAACCAAATCTCCAAGATGGAAAAATCCCGTAAAATCAGCTATTCTCATGGCTTGTTGCATGTTGTGAGTAACGACAACTATGCTAAAATCTTCACTCAGATCAACCATAAGCTTTTCTATCGTCTTTGTCGATATCGGATCAAGCGCGCTTGTTGGCTCATCCATCAAGATAAGCTCTGGCTTAATGGCTATGGTTCGCGCTATACAAAGGCGCTGCTGCTGACCGCCGCTAAGCGAAGTTGCGGGACTTTTTAGCTTATCTTTGACCTCTTCAAACAGTCCTGCTTTTTTTAGGCTATAAACTACCAGCTCATCGCACTCGCTACCCTTTTTTACCATCTTATGCACGAGCGGAGCGTATGAGATGTTTTCATATATGCTTTTTAAAAACGGATTTGGCTGCTGAAACACCATTCCTATACGTTTTCTGACCTCTATCTCATCGGCGTTTTTTGAGTATATATCATGACCGTCTACGGTAACTTCTCCTGTTATCTTAACGTTTTCTATTAAATCATTCATCCTGTTAAAACACCTTAGAAATGTCGATTTACCGCATCCCGAAGGTCCGATAAGTGCGGTGATTTTTTTATTATAAATATCCATATTTATGTTTCTAAGAGCTTGTTTTTCTCCGTAAAAGAGGTTTAAATTTTTGCTTTTTGCTTTTATTTTCATATTTTTCCTTTTAGTTTTTATTGTTTTGCATTTGGCTTCTTATAATGATGGCGGCTAAATTTAGTGTAAATGTCGTAAGTAAAAGCACTAAAATAGCCGCACTTGTTTTTTCTACATAAATTCGCTCGGGACTTGAGGACCACATGTAAATTTGAGCCGGCATTACGGTTGAAGGATTTAGCACGTTTGTAGCGATTTCAGGCACAAAAGCTATCATGCCTACTATTATAAGCGGTGCGGTTTCGCCGATAGCGCCTGCTAAAGCCATGATAAGTCCGGTTAAAATTCCGCTAAATGCGTTTGGTAAGACGTGATCTTTTAGCACTTGAAGCTTTGTAAGCCCAAGTGCGTATCCGGCTTGAGATATGCTCTCAGGCACCATTTTAAGCGCGCTTCTTGTGCTTACTATGACTACCGGTAGGCTCATTACGGCTAGCACAAGACCTCCTACTAGAGTTGAGCTTCTTGGCATGCCGAAGAAATTTATAAAAACGGCAAGTCCCAAAAGTCCAAATATGATAGAAGGAACAGCGTTTAGGTTGTTTATATTTATCTCGATAAATTTTGTAAATTTGCTGTCTTTTGCAAATTTTTCAAGATAAATTGCACTCGCAACTCCGATAGGAAAAGCAAGTCCCATAGCCACTGTCATAGCTAGCGCGCTTCCTATTATCGCCGACGCAAAGCCTGCGTTTTCCGGTATTTTAGAGTCTCCTTTTGTGAAAAAGTCGCTATTAAATTTGCTTACTATCACGCCCTTTTCAACTAGCTTAAATATAGCCTTTCTATCATCATCGCCGAATTTTGTGAAATTATGCTTTAAAAAGCTATCCGTATCGGCGTTTGCGATTGCTTCGTAGCTTTTGGTTTCGCCTATTTTAAGATCATCTTGTTTTATTAAATTCGGTAAATTTCTAAGCCAAGCGCGAGATATGTATTTTTTCTCTGCGTTTGGCAAAGAGTATGGATTTTGAAGCAGTTTTTCGGTGACGGTTATATCTATTTTTACGTAGTGTCTAGTAAATTCAGGCATTGCGGTTTTAACAAGAACCGATAAAAAAAGTAGTAAAAAGCCTATACAAAATATAAATGAAAATTTTGATAAGCCTTTAAAAATTTTGCTTTTTAACTTCCTTGCTTTCGCATCTTTTGCTATGAACGGATTTTGCATATATCGCCTTTAAAGATTTGAAATTTTATATTTTCTTTGGAAATTTCTTGAAATTAAAACGGCTATTAAATTTATGATAAAAGTTAGCACAAATAGCGTAATACCAAGAGCAAATGCGCTTAATGTAAGCGAGTTATCAAACTCCTGATCCCCGCTTAAAACCTCTACTATTTTAACTGTAACCGTAGTCATATCTTCAAGCGGATTTAGGCTTAAATTTACCCTCAAACTTGCCGCCATTACGACTATCATCGTTTCACCCAAGGCTCTTGAAAGCCCTAAAAGACACGCTCCTATGATGCCCGGCATCGCAGAAGGAAGCACGACAAAGCAAATGCTCTCTTCTTTTGTTAGCCCAAGGCTTAAAGCCCCCTCTTTTAGTCGCTTTGACACAAGCGATATCGCGTCATCACAAAGGCTTGAGATCATCGGTATGATCATTACTCCCATGATAAGTCCCGCGCTTAAAGCGTTGTTGTAAGATGCGTTTATACCGAAATTTGAAGCTATTTTTACGATTAAAGGAGCCACAAATATAGCCGCGAAAAATCCATAAACCACACTCGGAACCCCCGCTAAAATTTCCAAAATCGGCTTTAAAAATCTTCTGGCTCGTCTGCTTGCATATTCGCTTAGATAAAGAGCGCTAAATAGCCCAAATGGAATTGCCGTTAAAATCGCAATTAGACTTATATAAAATGTTCCGAAAAATAGCCCAACCGATCCAAAGTGAGCCTTTTTATCCAAAAACGCATCATGCGGTGCCCAAGTAGAGCTAAAAAAGAAGCCAAAAACGCTCTCTTTTTCAAAAAATTTAAGTGCTTCAAAGATGATTGAGCCAAGTATCATAAGTGTCGCTAGTATCGTAATGAGCGATGATACAAATAAAAATGCGATAACTAATCTCTCGACTTTTTTGTTTGTTAGGCTTAGGTTTTGTAAATTTAGTGCCGTATTTTGGCGTTTATAGAAAAAATAAACGCCGAATGATAGGCAAAATAAAACTATATAGAGCAAATTTAACTCCTTATTTTATAACTTCACCGCTTTTTATCATCTCTTTAGTAAGCCTAATAGGCTCTGTTACGTTTTGCTTCATCTTTGTAAAAGTTTGGCTATCTGCAGGGATTAATCCGATGGTTTTTAGCACCCCTTCATCTCCTATCATCGCTTCGCTTATAAACATATCTATAAAATCATTTATCTCTTTGTTTTTTGCTCTGTTTTGGTTTTTAACGTAGAAATAAAGACTTCTTGCAAGCTTGTAGCTACCGTCGCTAACGCTATTTTCATTCGGTGCTACACCGTCTATCTTTACGGCTGCGACTTTGTCTTTGTTTTCTGCTAAAAAGCCGTATCCGAAAATTCCAAATGCGTTTTTGTTTTGGGCTAGTTTTGCGATGATTAGGTTGTCGTTTTCGCCTGATGGGATATAGACTCCATCGTCTCTAATTTGGCTGTATTTTCCTGACTTATCACCATACTCTTTAAAGCTTTTTGAGGCTTTTTGCATGAGTTGCTCTTCAAAGCTATCTCTAGTTCCCGAAGTTGTCGGAGGTCCGTATATAACGATAGGTTTAGAGCTAAGAGAGCTATCTATATCGCTCCATTTTTTATACGGATTTGCTACTAATTTGCCATCAATTGGAACCTCTTTTGCAAGCGCTAGGAAAATTTGTTCTTTGCTTAGATTTAGTTCGCCGTTTTGCTTACCCATAGCAAAAACGATCCCGTCATATCCGATCATATATCCGCTGATATCCTCTATGCCGTTTTTTAGACACTCTTCAAACTCGCTCATTTTCATAGGACGAGATGCGTTTGCTATGTCTATGCTGTTTTTGTCTTGTGACGAACAAAACACCTTAAAGCCTCCGCCCGTACCGATACTCTCTACTATCGGGGTCTTTTTATTTTTTACAACCGCAAATTCCTCCGCAACATAACTTGCAAAAGGAAATACCGTTGAGCTGCCGGCTAGCTTTATCTGATCTGCCAAGGTTACTCCGCAAATTAGCGAAGTTAAGATTAAAGCCTTTGAAATTTTCATCTTTTCTCCTTTTTGATTTTGATAGCGTAAGTGTAAAATTTTTTGGAAACTTTTAAGAAACATTTTTGGATTGATTTGTTTTTTGAAATTTTGTAATATAAGATTTTTAAAATTTAAGGGATAACATGTCTGCACTGATAGCTTTGATCGACGATGAAAAGGACCTTTTGGATATTTTAGAGTATCATTTGCAAAAGGCGGGATTTGAAGTTGTAGGCTTTAGCGGCGTATCAAAGGTCGAGCAATTTTTAGAAGAGGAGAGTGTTGATCTTTTGATAGTGGATAGAAATTTAATCTATGCCGAGGGAGCTGTTTTTGTAAAAGAGCTTAGAAACAAAGGCTTTAATACGCCCGTTATATTTCTTAGCGCAAAAGATAGCAAAGAGGCTAAGCTTGAGGGTTTTGAAGCAGGCGGAGATGACTATATCACAAAGCCTTTTGATGTGGATGATCTTATAGTTAGAGTTAAGGCTGTTTTAAAGCGAACAAAGGGTGAAAGCAAGATATACAAATTTAAAGATATAGTTATAAATTGCGAAACTAAGCAAGTTTTTGTAGCCGGTAACGAGATAAATTTAAGCAAGCTTGAGATGAATTTGCTTATAGAGTTTATAAAAAATCAAAATATAGTTTTAAGCAGAGATTATCTTTGGGATAAAATTTGGGACGGCGAAGAGATAAGCGAAAAGACGATAAATATCGCCATAAAACGCCTTAGGCAAAAGCTTGGAAATAGCGACTATATAGTTTCGGTTAGGGCTCAAGGATATAAGATATGCTAGTTAAAAATAGAAATTTTGTATTTTTATTTTGCTTGCTTTTTGTGCTTTGTATAACTGTTTTAAAACTGCTTGAAAATATCTACATAAGCGCATTTCTGATATCTTTTTTATTTGTAGCATTTTTGTTTTTTATGATCAAAAAAGACACTAGCAAACTTAATGTAAATATAGAAAATTTAAAAAATTCAAATTCTGAACAAGATGAATATAAGATGTTTTTTGGCGAGAGTAAAAATCTCCAAGATACGATAAAAGAGCTTAGAGAAGAGCTTAGAAAAAAGAGCAAAAAATCCATTAAAAAATCAGCCAAAATAAAACTTAGAAACACTCAACTCCAAGGCATTTTAAGCTCGATTTCTCACGAGTTTAAAAATCCTATCGCAATCATTCAAGCCTCATCTCAAACGCTTTTAAACGATAAAAATTTAAGCAGCGATATGAGAGATAAATTTATAGAAAAGATTACCAGAAACTCGCAAAAAATCGTAAATCTGATAGATAGATTAAATTTAAAATCAACCGAAAGCCTAGAGCTAAACATCACAAATTTTAGCCTGCTAAAACTTGTAAATGAAGTTAAAAGCGAGCTTTTGGAAAAATATCCAAATAGGGCGATAAATGTATTCAAAAAAGAGATTTATATAAGTGCCGATGAGGCTCTTATAAAGCAAGTTTTGGTAAATTTCGTTGAAAATGCGCTCAAATACTCTCAAAAAGATATAGAAATTTACTTTGCAAATGAGGCTGTTTTTGTAAGAGATAGCGGCGCAGGAATAGAACAAAAAGATATAAAGCTAGTTACTAAAAAATATTTCAAAACAAAAAGCAATATAAAAACCAACTCTTTTGGCTTAGGGCTTTATATCGCAAAACAAATTTTAAGACTTCACGGCTTTGAAATGCTTATATCAAGCGAGGTCGGCAAAGGATCGGTGTTTGGCTTTGGCTATGTTAAAAATTTAGACGAGGGCGCGCAAACAGATGAAACAAATTAATTTTATACTTGATAACGAGCGTTTTTGCGGCGGTTTCACAACTCGTTTTGGAGGAGTTAGCAGCGGAGCTTATGAGGGCTTAAATTTGGGCGATCATGTTGGAGATGAGCCTAAAAAAGTGGCTAAAAATAGAGAAATTTTAGCCAAGCGCCTTGGTGTAATGGCAAGAAATCTAAAATTTATGCGCCAAATTCACTCAAGTCGCGTGGAGATAATTAGAAATTTAGACGATGAGATAGCGCCTTGTGATGGCATAATCACAAATTTAAAAGGCGTTGCGCTTTGCGTTTTAGTAGCTGACTGTTCGCCTATTTTGATTGTCGATGAGGTTAAGGGAGTAATTGCCGCTATCCACGCCGGAAGAGCCGGAGTCGTGGGGCAAATTTGCACAAATGCAGTTAATAAAATGAAAAGTGAATTTAGCTCTAGGACGCAGGATCTTAAGGTATTTGTTGGACCAAATATCAAAGGCGGCTGCTACGATATAGGCGAACTTGATCTTGGCGAGTTTAGCAGATATAAAAATAACGGCAAATTTGATATAAACGCAGCTTTAGCCGATGAATTCGCAAGGGTTGGCGTTCAAAACGTGAAATTTGATGAAGCTTGCACGCATTGTGATGATAGATACTTTTCATACCGCAGAGATGGCGCTACGGGCAGATTTGCAGGCTTTATGATGATGAGATAATCTCTTTAAGTTTAGTTATATTAAGTTATAAAGTAAATATTAATAAATATGATTTAATATCAAGTAAAATATGAATTTAGCAAAATTCAAGCAGTAAAAAAGCAAGTCTTAAAAAAGTTTATATTTCCTATTTTTTGGACTTTTATCCGTTTTATTTCTTAAAAAATTCATTTTTTATCTTAAATTTTCTTGTATTTTTAATTTAAAATTATTATTTAATTTTTTTGGCTATAAAAATTTGACTTTAATTATCACTTATGATATAATCCGCCCGACCAATCAATTTTAACAAGGAGATAGTAATGAAGAAGATATTAACTTCTTTAGTCGTAGCAGGCGTTTTAAGCGGTGCTTTTGCACATGATTTTTGGGTAACGGGCAAAAATGCCGATAAATTTGGCGCAGATATCGGTTATGGACACGGATTTCCTATGCCTGAAAAGATCGAAGATAAGCGCGTAGGACTATTTGAGCCGCTATATATCGTGGATAAAGCAGGCGCTAAAACCGTTCTTAAGCAAGCCGGCGAAAACTATCACTATGAAGGTGAAAAGCTCAAAAAAGGCTCTTATGTGCTAGCGGGCGACTATAAACCTACATTTTGGTCAAAAGATAAAGACGGAAAGTGGCATCAAGACGGACATAAAGAGAATGTAAAAAACGTCGAGTCTTGCGGATTTTACGCTAGAACGGCTAAAAGCATAATCGTAGAAGGCGATCAAGTAGAGGACTTCATCTATAAACCGATAGGTCAGATCGTAGAGATCGTGCCGCTAAGCGATGTTACGAAGATTAAGGTCAATACTCCGTTTAAATTGCAATTTTTCGCTAACGGCAAACCTGCGAAAGTGGCTAAGGTTACGGGCGTGATCGAGGGATTTCCTGAGGGTAAATATACATTTTTTGGCACGACCGACCTTCAAGGCGTGATCGAAGTTATCGCTATCAAAGAGGGAAATTGGCTATTTCAAGCCAAGCACGAGACAGCTTACGCAGATCCTAAAAAATGCGACAAAGAAGAGCTTGACGCTAGCCTTGTAATAAAAGTAAATAAATAATCTTCATTACCGATCGGACTAGTTCCGATCGCTTCTTTTATCTCTTTTGATAATTCAGTTTTGTTGTTTTATAATTTAACTCTTTAAAAATTTTAAGGATCGCACATGGGATACGAGGCGTTTGCGCTTAATAAAGACTTAAGAGTAGTAAAAATCACTCAAAATGCCAAGAAATTTGGCGTAGAGAGGCTTGAAAACGAAGCTTTGGTAAAAGAGTTTTTAAACTGCGAGCAAATTTCGCTAGATGAGACCGAGCGCGAGAATATCGAGCAAATTTTTACAAATTTGATGAAGATCGAAGAAGAAGTGCAGCTAAGCAGGTAGGGCAGGCATAATGAGAAAATTTATTTTGATGATTTTAGCTGCGACCGTGCTTTTTGCAGCTGTTTTAGAAGAGGCGGAAAGACTTTTTCGCATAGGAGATGAAAAAGCGGCAACTAAAATGCTAACTAAAAGCTGCGACGAAGGAGTTTTGGACTCTTGTGTCATGCTTGGAAATTTTTATTTTTCAAACGATAAGCGTAAATTTGAGTATGAAAAGGCGGTTAATCTCTACGCAAAGGCATGCGATGGCGGAAATTTGCTTGGTTGCGATAGACTTGGCAGCGCTTATTATGAGGGCAGAGGAGTTAAGCAAGACTTCGCGCTTGCGGCTAAATTTGCTAAGCAAGCTTGCGGCGCCGATATCCCTTATAGCTGCATCGTCTTAGCGAATTTACACTACTACGGTTGGGGTGCTACAAAGGATCATGCTCAGGCGCTTAAATTTTATGAGCGTGCATGCGAGCTTAAAACCGCTTCAAGTTGCGTTATGGCGGCAAAGATGTATGAAAAAGGCGAGGGTGCGCCAAAAGATATGCAAAAATCGCTTCTTTATCACGACAAAGCGTGCGCTCTTGGGGCTAAGCCAAGCTGTGATAAAGCTCAAAATCTAAAATAAACGATAAATTTAATCCGGCAAAAAGAGATGATTTGTTAATATCACGTCCTTAAATTTTCACAAAAAGGACAAATTTGAAAAAGATTATTTGTATGATGATTTGCGCGGGAGCGCTTTTTGCCTCAACTTTAAACAAGGCTGATGATGCGTATGTGGATGGCAAATACGAAGAAGCGGCAAAGCTTTACGAGAAGGCCTGCGATGAGGGCGATATGCAAGGATGCTACAACCTTGGTGCAATGCACGAAAACGAAAGAGGCGTTAAATACGACATGCAAAAGGCTATAAGCCTCTATGAAAAAGCCTGCAACGGCGATAATGTCTATGGCTGCTATAACCTTGCTATGGTTTATAGCGATTTGAAGGATTATGCAAAGGCTATCCCGCTTCTAACGAAAGCCTGCAACGGCAATGACGGCATGGCGTGCTTTAACTTAGGCGTTTTTAACTTCAAGGGCGAAGGTATGAAAGAGGATAAAAAGGCAGGCAACGAATTCTTTAAAAAAGCTTGCCAATACGGCACTCCTGAAGGCTGCTACGAGCTTGCACGCTCTTATGTAAGAGGTCATGGAATCGAGCTAAATTTCAAAAAAGCCGAAGAGTTTCACGCTAAAGCCTGCGAGATGCATCACGCAAGGGGCTGTTATAACGTGGGTGCGCTAAATACAAATTCAAAAACCAAAGAGCACATGAAGCAAGATAGGCATAAGGCTAAGGCGTTTTTTAAGCAAGGTTGCGATCTAGGCGATGAGCAAAGCTGCGAAAATTTGATGTTTATGGAGCTTGGAAAGCTTTGATTTAATCTTACTCAAAGGCTAAAACTCCTTTAAATTTGCTAAAATAAAAAATCTACATCTAAAATTTAAAGGAGTGAGCATGCTACTACTTAAAAATGCAAATTTATTTGCTCCCGAGCATATCGGAGATAGCGATGTGCTGGTTGGCGGAGGCAAAATTTTAGCTATCGGCAAAAGGCTTGATTTTCGCTGTGAAAACCTTGAAACTTACGACCTTAAAGGCAAAATTTTAGCTCCCGGGCTAATCGATCAACACGTTCACATCACAGGCGGAGGCGGTGAAGCCGGCTACCACTCAAGAACGCCTGAAATCAAGCTAAGCGAGATAGTAAAGTATGGCATAACAACCGTTGTTGGAGTGCTTGGAACAGACGGCTGCACCAGAAGTCTTGAAAATTTGTACTCCAAAGCAAAAGCGCTTGAATTTGAGGGTATCTCGACATTCATTCACACCGGCTCATACGCTACGCCGACCGTTACTTTTACGGGAAGTATCACTAAAGACTTAGTCGTCATAGACAAGGTAAGAGGCGTTAAAATCGCGATGTCTGATAACAGAAGCAGCTATCCGACCGACGAAGAGCTTATCAAAATTCTAACTCAGATAAGAATAGGCGGCATGATATCCAAAAAGGGCGGCGTGATGCACATGCACATGGGTGGGTTATCTAGCAAGCTTGATGTGGTGTTTAGGATACTAAAAGACTGCGAATTTCCGGTTCAGTACTTCTCTCCGACACATTGTGCTAGGACAAAGGATCTCTTTGATGAGTGCTTGAAGCTTCAAAAGATGGGCGGATTTTTTGATATCACAAGCGGTGGAAGCCAGTTTGCCCCGCTTCATGAAGTTATCGCTTACGGTATCGAAAAGGGCTTAAAGCTAGACATGATGACGATGAGTTCTGATGGAAACGGAAGTGTGCCCAGATTTGACGAAAGCGGCGCTCTGGTAGGATACGGATGTGCAAGTTGCAGCGCAAATTTAGATGTGCTAAGAGATGTGGTCAAAAATAAAATTTTAAGCCATACGCAGGCTTTTGCTCTGATGGGAAAAAACGTAGCCAAATTTTTAAATTTAGAGGGCAAGGGCGAGATAAAAGTTGGATTTGATGCGGACTTTACAAGCTTTGATGAAGATATGAGTGTTCAAGATGTAATCGCAAAAGGCGAGTTTTGCGTGAAAGATAAAGAGCTTGTTAAAAAAGGATTTTTTGAATAAATTCGGATAAATTTGGCTTGGATTAGCTGGTGTAAAAATTAAATTTAGTTTAAATTTATAAATTTTTCAGTATAATCCAAGCTTCAATTCACACACACCAATCCTAAAATTTGGTTGCGACAAGTGCAAATTTGTCGTTAATGGGCGTGGAGGAGAAACCTAAATTTCGCGCAAAAGCGCACAAGGAGAACCAATATGGTAACAATGAGAGATTTGCTAGAGTGCGGCGTTCACTTCGGACACCAAACACGCAGATGGAACCCAAAGATGAAAAAATTCATTTTTGGCGAGAGAAAAGGTATCTATATCATAGATCTACAAAAAACTATCCGCTACTTCCGCTACACTTACAACATCGTTCGTGACGCAGCGGCAGAGGGTAAAACTATCCTTTTTGTAGGAACTAAAAAGCAAGCCGGTCAAACAGTTGGCGAATACGCTGAAAAATGCGGTATGCCATACGTAAATCATCGCTGGCTAGGCGGTATGATGACAAACTTCGGAACAATCCGCCAATCAATCCGCAAGCTTGAAGTTATCGAAGCTATGGAAGAGGATGGATCGATAAATTTACTAACTAAAAAAGAGGCTTTAATGCTTCGCCGCAAAAAAGAGAAGCTCGTAGCTTATCTTGGCGGAATTAGAAATATGAAAACTCCACCTGATATGATCTTTGTTATCGATACAGTTAAAGAAAAAATAGCAGTTCAAGAAGCTAACAGATTAAAAATCCCTGTAGTTGCGCCAATCGATACAAACTGCGATCCTGACGTAATTGATTATCCAATCCCTGGAAACGACGATGCTATCCGCTCGGTGCAACTATTTTGCCAAGAGATGGCTGAGGCTATCATCGAGGGACGCTCACAACTTGAAAAAGACGGCGGCGTAGCTGAAGAGGGCAAAGAAGAGGTTACTCAAGAAGAAAAAGACGCTGTGATTGAAGAGGCGTTTAACGAAGAAGACTTTGAAGCAGAGGATGAAGAATAATGGAAATAACTGCACAAATGGTAAAAGAGCTCCGTGAAACAACCGGAGCCGGAATGATGGATTGTAAAAAGGCTCTTGCTGAAGCAAACGGAGATATGGATAAAGCTATCGATATCCTTCGCGAAAAGGGTCTTGGACAAGCTGCTAAAAAAGCTGACAGACTTGCAAGCGAAGGTCTTGTAAGTGTTGAAGTGTGCGAGCACTGCAAAAAAGCAACTATCACAGAGATCAACTCTGAAACCGATTTCGTTGCTAAAAACGTTCAGTTCCAAAACCTTACAAAAGACACTACGGCTCACATTCAAGCAAACTCTATCTCAACTATAGAGAGCCTAAATGAGAGTGTTATAAACGGCGTTAAATTTGAGGATTATTTCAAGGGACAAATCGCTACAATCGGCGAAAATTTGGTTGTAAGACGCTTTGAAACTGTTAAAGTTGATGAAAACGGCGTAGTAAACGGATACGTTCATTCAAACGGACGCGTTGGTGTTATCATCGCTGCAGCTTGCGATAGCGCTCAAACAGCTCAAAAAGCAGAGGATTTCATAAGAAATTTATGTATGCACGCAGCTGCTATGAAGCCAAGCGTGATAAGCTACAAAGATCTTGATAAAGAATTTGTTGAAAAAGAGTTTATAGCGCTTAAAGCCGAGCTTGAAAAGGATAATGAAGAGCTTCAAAGACTTGGCAAACCGCTTCACCACATCCCAAGCTATGCAAGTAGATTGCAACTTACCGATGATGTTGTAGCAAAAGCTGAAAATGCGATAAAAGAGGAGCTAAAAGCAGAAGGTAAGCCTGAGAAAATTTGGGACAAGATCATACCCGGCAAGATCGAGAGATTTTTTGCAGATAACACGGTTCTAGATCAAAGACTTACACTTTTAGGACAATTTTACGTAATGGACGATAAAAAAACTATCGAGCAAGTAATAGCTGAAAAGAGCAAAGAGCTTGGCGGTAAGATCGAGATCGTAAAATATGTTCGCTTTGAGCTTGGCGAAGGCTTAGAAAAGAAAAATGAGGATTTTGCAGCAGAAGTTGCGGCACAAATCGGCTAAAAATGGAAATTTTAAAGGGCGTAGATCTTAGCTTTGCGTATGATTATACGCTCTTTGAAAATGTCAATATAACTTTAAATTCCCGCGAAAGCTCAGCGATTTTAGGCGTGAGCGGATGCGGGAAATCAACCATACTTCATATACTTTCAACTCTGCTTAAGCCAAAAACCGGCGAAGTTATCTATAAAGACAAGTCGCTTTATACGCTATCGCAAAACGAGCTTTTAGAAATTCGTAGGCTTGATTTTGGTATCATTTTTCAAGCGCATTATCTGTTTAAAGGCTTTAATGCACGCGAAAATATCGAGCTTGCAACTATATTGTCAAATCAAAATATGGATAGTGAAATTTTAGCCAGTCTAAAAATCGATAATGTCTTAGATCAAAAAGTAGGCGAGCTAAGCGGAGGGCAGCAGCAGCGAGTAAGCATCGCTCGTGTGCTTTGTAAAAAACCTAAGATCATCTTTGCCGATGAGCCGACGGGAAATTTAGACAAACAAACCGCAAACGACGTCATGAACACGCTTTTTGAGTATATCAAAGCAAATGATGCCGCACTCGTGCTTGTAACGCATGATAACGAGCTTGCAAGCAGATGCACAAACGTATATAAGCTAGAGGATAAACAACTGCAAAAATGGAGATAGTAAGCTTTTTTGGCGCTGATAGAGTTATAACTTTTATGCTTTTATTCGCCAGATTAAGCGGACTAATGGTCTTTTTTCCTTTTTTTGGACACTCTCAAATTCCCATCTCGGCAAAAACTGCTCTTACGTTTTTTTTAACTATCTTCTTATTTCCTATGGCAAGCGTTAAAAGCGGCGAAGTTTACTATCTTGCTGTTGAAATTTTAAGCGAGCTTATGCTTGGACTTTGTGCGGGTCTGCTTGTAACTATTGTATTTGGCATACTTCAGCTTGCAGGCGAGCAAATTTCTATGGTTATGGGCTTTTCTATGGCTAGCGTGCTTGATCCTCAGACAGGCATAAACTCGCCTGTTATGTCAAATATCATAAATTTTCTTGCTCTGATGACATTTTTAGCCTTTGACGGGCACCATCTTTTGCTGCTATTTTTTGCAAATTCGCTCACTCATATCCCGCTTGGCGAATTTTATCCAAGCGCAAATATAGTCCATTACACTTCAAAATCGATGATAAATCTCTTTATGTTCGGCTTTATCATGTCGTTTCCTATCCTTGCACTTTCGTTACTGTCTGATCTTATTTTTGGCATGCTTATGAAGACTATGCCGCAGTTTAACTTGCTGGTTGTGGGCTATCCTATTAAGATCGTGATAGGATTTTTAGTACTGATTGCTATTTTAACAGGAATGATGGAGCTATTTAGCGAGCTTATGTTTAGAGTGATAAACGATATGCCGTCGCTCTTTTTTAACTAAGCTAGGAGTAATAAAAAATATCTTAAAATACCTATTTTAGGTTTTATGAAAGGAGTCTTGATGAAAGTCGCACTTGTCAATAGTAATCCTGCAGTATCGCGCTTGGCAACGCTTAGCCTTAGTAAAATAGGATATGAATATATTGAAGTTGATAACCTTGATGATATTAAGGGCAAGTTTTTTGATATATTAATTTTAGATAGCGAAATTACTGTTCAAGATGTAAATTTAGAAGAGATGACAAGTAAAATTTTATACCTATCTTCTAAAAGCTCTCCGGAATTTGATCGTGCGGACAAGATTTTACCAAAGCCTTTTTTACCTACGGAATTTATATCTATTGTAGAATCCTTAGGGCATACTCAAGATCAAAATTTATCTGGTTTTGATGAAGATAAAGAAAATTTTAGCGAACTAAAAGACGAACAAGATTCTTTAGTTTCTATTGAAGATAGCGAATTTGTAGATGAACTTAGCGATGAGCTATTTAAAGATGAGTTTGGTATTAAAGACGACAATATTGAAGATGACAGATTTAGCTTGGATGATTTTGATATGGACTTGGCGGATAAAGATGAAGAGGCTAGAGATTTAGATAGCACTAGTGAAGATGATGATATAAACAAAGAAGATATTTTAGAAGAATTTGATGATTTTAAAGATGAAGAACCTGCTGAGATGACTTCAAGAGAGGAGGATCTTTTGTCTGATTTTGGCTTTGATGATGACAAAAAAGAAGATATCAAAGAGAATGCAGATCTAAGTGACCTTGAAATTGAAGAGTCATCGCAACCTAAAGATGAGCTGGCTGAAGAAAATGAGTATAGCAAAAATGAAGATTTAAGTGACGAAATAGAGCTTAAAGATGATGGCGATAAGGTTGATTTTGAAACAGAAGACGATACATTTGCCGATATCAGAAAAACTATAGATGAGATAGATAGCCTAGATAGTGAACTAAATTTAGATGAATTTGAAGATAAATCCGAGAGCGAATTTGCAAATGATCACTCTGAAATAGTAAAAAAAGAGAAAAATTTAGATACACAAGATCAATTAGGAAATGAAGATTTTATAAAAGAAAGTGATGAGATGGGCGATTTTACGTTTATTGATCAAGAGAGTGAATTTAAGAGCGAGCGGTTAAATGTATCCAGCACTAGCGAATATGACGATATTGATCAGATAAAAGAAGAGGATCTGGCGAAGGCTTTGAACGAGGATTTTGCCAGTATGGTAGAACCCACAAAAAGCGATTTGGTAGGTAGCTCTGATGCTATAAAAAAAGAGCTGGCGCATAAGATAGGAGAGCAGATCACAGGTGTTCTTAGTGCCGATTCTATCAAAGAGGCCCTAAAGGGTCTAAATATCAAAATAAATATAACATTTGAGGAAAAGTAGTTTGAAGGGGCAAATTTTACTTATTTCAGGACCTAGTGGAAGTGGTAAAAGCACTCTTTTAAATAGGCTTTTAAAAGAGGAAACCGATCTTTATTTTTCGATTTCAAGTACAACAAGAGCTATAAGAGATGGTGAAAAAGAGGGTGTAAACTATCACTATATCAGCGAAGAGGAGTTTAAAAAGGGTATCGAAGAGGATAGTTTCTTGGAGTGGGCGTATGTGCATAAAAACTACTACGGAACATCCTTAAAACCTGTATTAAAAGCTCTTAATGAAGGAAAAATCGCCGTATTTGATATAGATGTGCAAGGCTTTCATATAGCTAGAAAAAAATTTGGCGAGCTTATAACCTCTGTTTTTATTACAACTCACAGCCAAAATGAACTTAAACGTAGGCTGGAGGGTCGGGGAACCGATAGCGCACAAACTATTGAACATCGCCTAACAAACGCTCTTGATGAGATGGAGCATATCTTAGAATACGATTATTTTTTCATAAACGATGATCTTGAGGAGAGTTATAAAAACTTACAGTCAATTTTAAGAGTTATTAGACTAAAAAGTAATAGTATAAATTTACGCGAAACTATCAATAATTGGCGTGAATTTTGAAAAATATGATAATATAACGAAAATTTTAAAAGGAGAAAAAATGGGTCCAAGTGTCCAACAATTGCTTATAGTTTTACTTATAATAGTTTTGCTTTTCGGAGCGAAGAAGATTCCGGAGCTTGCAAAAGGACTTGGTAAGGGTATAAAAAGCTTTAAATCAGAGATGGAAACCGATGATAAAAAAGCTGAGAATATAGAGAAAGTTGAAGAGAAGAAAGAGGAAGTTATAACCGCTACAAAAGTAGATGAAACTACTAAGAGTGCGTAAGGTTTAGGGTTGAAAAATTTAGTCATAGACGAGATAAAAAAAGTTATAGAGGTTGATTTTGTCCTTGAAAAACCAAAGGATAAAAATCTCGCCCACTATGCGACTCCTCTTGCGTTTTCTTTGGCAAAAGAGCTTAAAAAATCTCCGGTAATCATAGCACAAGATATAGCTAGTAAATTTAAAGATAGTGAAATATTTGAGGTAAGCGCATTAAATGGCTATATAAATTTTAAGTTAAAACAAAATTTCTTAGACAATCTTGCTAAAGCCGCTATAGAAAACCCTCAAAATTTTGCAAGAGGTGGAGCCGAAAGTGAAAAAATTTTACTTGAATACGTAAGTGCAAATCCTACAGGTCCTCTTCATATAGGTCACGTAAGAGGTGCTGTATTTGGAGATACTCTTGCTAGAGTCGGCAGATATATAGGCAAAGATATTAAGACTGAATACTATATCAATGATGCGGGTAATCAAATAGATCTACTTGGAATTTCCATAAGTCTTAGAGCCCGTGAAGAACTTTTTAGTGAAAATGTAGTCTATCCGGAGGCTTATTATAGAGGCGATTATATCCTAGACATAGCTAAGGCTGCTAAGCAGAAATTTGGCAAGGAAATTTTTTACGATCAGAGTAGAAATTTAGAACTAGCCGATTTTGGTAAAGACATTGTTTTAAATCTTATTAAGCAAAATTTAGCAGATGCGCAAATTTTTATAGAAAACTGGTCAAGCGAGAGAAGCTATTATGATCAGCTTGAAGAGACTCTTGATAGGCTTAGATCTTGTAACGGAATATATGAGCAAGATGGCAAAATTTGGCTAAATTCTAGTTTAGTAGGAGATGAAAAGGATAGAGTTATAGTGCGAGAAGATGGTCGCGGAACCTATCTGGCGGGCGATATCGTATATCACAATAATAAATTTAAGCGTGGATACGATAGATATATAAATATCTGGGGGGCCGATCACCACGGATATATAGCAAGAATGAAAGCGGCAGTACATTTTCTTGGCTATGATGAAAATAGACTAGAGGTTTTACTCTCACAGATGGTTAGCCTGCTTAAAAACGGCGAACAGTTTAAGATGAGTAAGAGAAGCGGTAACGTAGTCTTGATGAGTGATGTTGTGGAAGAGATTGGCTATGAAGCTCTTAGATTCATATTCCTTAGTAAAAAGAGCGATACTCACCTTGAATTTGATGTAGACGAGCTTAAAAAAGAGGATAGCTCAAATCCGATTTTTTATATAAATTATGCTCACGCAAGGGTTAATCAGATTTTCGCAAAGGCTGGTAAAGTTGTAGATGATGTCAAAAATGCGAGCTTTGTAAATTTGAATGAAGATGCTAAAAATCTGCTTTTTGAAGCACTTGCTTTAAACGAGGTTTTAGTAGATGCGTTTAACGTTCGCTCTATGCAAAAAATTTGTGACTACTTAAAGTCTTTGGCTGCTAATTTTCATAAATTTTATAATGAAAATCGAGTTGTCGGGAGCGAAAACGAAGATGAGTTGTTAAAGTTATTTGCAGTTGTTGCACTCTCTATAAAAACAGCACTTTCTCTTATGGGAATAACTGCAAAAGATAAGATGTAAATTTATGGCACTTTTGCCATAAATTTATGCTAAGTTAAAATGAAGTTAGCCAAAAAAAGAAAGATTAGATCCTGGCTCATCATACTATTTTTAGCCAGTTTTTCTATTTTACTATCTAAAATTCCTCCATTTTCCACTTTTTATATTAGCCCTCTTATAATTGCCGTGGTTGTTGGAGCTATACTTGGCAATATCTCTCATAAAAATGTCTTAATACTAAGAAGAAGCCATGTTTTAGCCGTGAGTACAAAGCAAATTTTAAGACTTGGGATTATTCTTTTTGGATTCAAGCTTAGCATAGCAGATATTTCGCAAGTCGGTGTTGTAGGTATATTCTTATCGTTTTTTATCGTATTCTCAACATTTTTCATTGGATATTATTTAGGGCAAAAGATAGGTCTTGATAGAAAAAGCGCGGCACTGATTAGTAGTGGTAGCTCTATATGCGGTGCTGCTGCAGTGCTTGCCGCAGGAAGCGTCATAAAAGCAAAAAGCGATCAGATAGCCATAGCCGTATCTACCGTGGTTGTATTTGGCACGATAGGTATGTTTGCCTATCCTCTTATATTTGGCTCTCAAATTTTAGCTTTTAGTGAGTTAAAGATAGGATTTTTTACTGGAGCTAGCTTGCATGAGGTGGCTCATGTAGTAGGAGCCGGATCTGCTATAGGCGAAGTAGCTCAGGCAAATGCAGTTATAATTAAAATGCTAAGAGTCTTGATGCTTGCTCCGTTTTTGATAGTTCTTAGTTTATTAAATTTAGAAGTATCAAATGGTAAAAAATCATTAAATATAAGAGCCTCTTTCCCATATTTTGCACTATGGTTTTTATTTGCCGTATCTTTTAATTCGATTGGAATCTTAAGTGACTTTTTGTTAGAGATTATATATTTTATAGATATTTTATTACTAACTATTGCAATGAGCGCGCTTGGAGTAACGATAAGAAAAGATGTTTTAAAAAATGCCGGCAAAAAGCCTTTTGTTTTGGCTTTTATTCTGTTTGCTTGGCTATTTTTATCGGCTTTTTGTCTAGTTAAATTTCTAGTATGAGCTTAAAAGCGATCTACTTATCGAGATTTTTTGCATTTGTTTTTATATTTTTATTAGTGGTTATAGAGTATATGGCTACTACAAGTGCGGAATTTGAGCTTGTAAAAAGCAGTCGGGATAAGATAAATCATTTTTTAGCTTTTATTGTGCTTTATATCACTATGAATTTTGGGTTAAAAAGGCTAAATTTAATCCAAAAAATAGTTATACTAATGATCTATGCGGTTCAGATAGAAGTTGTTCAAGCGTTTTTGCCAAATAGGTATTTTAGTCTGCTTGATATTTTAGCCGATTTTATGGGGATAGTATTTGGGATTTTGGCGGTAAGAGTTTTATTAAAAATTACCGCCAGATAGGCTTAGCTTCTTTGCTCTTTTAGTTTTGATAAAAACTCTTCGATATTGTATTTTGCACGGTATTGTGGGCTTAGAAGATGGATTAAGATATCGCCAAGATCTAGTACGACCCAATCAGGCGAGCTTTCTATGCCTAAAAATTCCTCTCCAAGCGGTTTTAGCGCTAGCTTTAGATCATCTGTTAAAGAGTATGCGTGCCTCTCTCCCATTGTAGTTGCGATTACTACATATTTTACGAAATAATCCTTCTCTCTCATATCAAAGGCTTCTATTGACTCAGCTTTCTTTTCATCTAGAATTTTGATGATTCTGTCGATTCTTTCTTGCATTTTAATCCTTGGTAAAATTTTATAACTTCATCTTTTATTTTAGCAGGAATTTGATCTTGTACCAGATCGCTTCTTATTTTAGAAGATGAGATATCTATGTGGATATCAAGCTTTTGAAGCTTTTTTGGTATCTTGATATGATCTCTTTTGGCCACTATAAAATGAACTAAAGAGCTAAGAAGCTCAAAATTATGCCATTTATCAAGAGTCGCCAAGTGATCGGCTCCTATTAAAAGATATAATTTCTTTATATCGTAAATATCATAAAGATGTAAAACACTCTCTATCGTAGGCACAGGGCGATTTTGATCTATCTCAAATCTGCTTATTTCAACATTTGGCAGATCTCCCCAAATCTCCTTTGTCCATTTGAGTCTAAGCTCCGGAGGCGCTGAAAATTCTGCCTTAAAAGGGCTAATGTATGTAGGCATTATTATGAGTTTATCTATATCAAGGCTATCAATCGCCATCTTTACGATACTATCATGCCCAAGATGAGGAGGATCAAAACTCCCACCAAAAAATGCCAACTTCATTCCCAATACATCCTATTTGTATCTGCTAAAATTTAGATATAAAGCTTATCGAAATTAGAGTAAAACTGAGTTGAAAAATATATAAATTAAAAATTTTAATTAATAAAGCAGGGTTAAAGTTCTTTATATGTAAAATTTAGCAAATTTCATTATCAAAGGAAGTACGAATGGTTAAAATCGCTATAAACGGCTTTGGTAGGATTGGAAGATGTGCGGCGCGTATTATATTAGAGCGTGACGACGTAGAACTAGTCGCCATAAACGATACGGCAAAGAGAGAGATGACAAGGTATCTTTTAAAATACGATACCGTTCATGGGGAGTTTAAGCAAGATGTAAAGGTCATAGATGACGACTACATCGAGGTTAACGGTAAAAAAATAAGAGTTTATTCTACAAGAGATGCAAATGAGCTTGATTTTGCAGCATTTGGTGCCGATGTTGTACTTGAGTGCACAGGGGCTTATCTGACTACTGAAAAATGCCAGCCTTATATCAAGAATGGGATTAAAAAAGTTGTGATGAGCGCTCCTGCAAAAGATGATACACCTACATACGTAATAGGCGTAAATGAAGAGCTTTACAAGGGTGAGGCTATAATATCAAACGCAAGTTGTACCACAAACTGCCTTGGTCCGGTCGCAAAAGTTTTGGATCAAAAATTTGGCATAGTCAAGGGTCTTATGACAACTGTTCATGCGTATACACATGGACAAAGTTTGGTTGATGTTAAAGCTAAAGATTTTAGACGAAGTCGTGCAGCGGCATTAAATATCGGACCTACTACCACCGGAGCTGCAAAAGCTATTAGCAAGGTACTTCCGCAACTTGCCGGCAAGATGCACGGTCAAAGCGTGCGTGTACCTGTGGCAAACGTTTCTATGGTCGATTTGACAGTAGTTTTAAATAAAAAAGTAAGTGTAGAAGATGTCAATAACGCCTTTAGAGATGCCGCAAATGGTGCTATGAAAGGAATTTTACTTGTAGATGACGATCAAAGAGTATCAAGTGACTTTATGACTTCAAGCTATAGCTCTATCGTAGCAAGCGATATTACTCAAGTAATTTGCGATGATCTTGTAAAGGTCATGGCGTGGTATGACAATGAGTGGGGATATTCGCAGCGCCTTGTAGATTTAGCGGTTTTAGCTGTAAAAAAGGGTTAGTATGAGTGAAATTTTATCTATAAACGACCTTGACTTAGCTAAGAAAAAAGTATTTATTAGGTGCGATTTTAACGTGCCTATGGATGAGTTTTTAAATATTACCGATGACCGCAGAATTCGCTCGGCGATTCCTACTATAAAATACTGTCTTGATCATGGATGCAGCATTGTTTTAGCAAGCCACTTGGGTCGCCCAAAAAACGGCTTTGAAGAAAAATTTTCTCTTAAAAATGTTGCTAAAAGACTATCTAGACTGCTTGATCGTGATGTAATATTTGCAAATGATGTTGTTGGCGATGATGCTATGAAAAAAGCAGCGGAGCTAAAAGCAGGCGAAATTTTAATGATAGAAAATCTTCGTTTTGAAAAGGGCGAGACAAAAAACGATGAGAATTTGGCTCGTGAGCTGGCAAAATTTGGTGAAGTATATATAAATGATGCATTTGGCGTATGTCATAGAGCTCACGCTTCGGTTGAGGCTATTACTAAATTTTATGATGAAAATCATAAGGCTGCCGGATTTTTACTTCAAAAAGAGATAAACTTCGCTCAAAATTTGATTAAACATCCTTCTAGGCCTTTTGTGGCTGTCGTGGGCGGCTCAAAAGTAAGCGGAAAGCTTCAAGCGCTTCATAATCTGCTTCCGCGTGTTGATAAGCTAATAATCGGTGGTGGAATGGCGTTTACTTTCTTAAAAGCGCTTGGCGAGAATATAGGAAATTCCCTCCTTGAAGAGGATTTGATAGAGGATGCGAATGAAATCTTAAAAAAGGGCAAAGAGCTTGGAGTTAAAATTTACTTGCCGGTAGACGTAGTAGCCGCTCAAACGTTTTCTGCTGATAGTGCGGTTAAATATGTCTCTTCTAAAGAGATACCAAATGGCTGGATGGGGCTTGATATAGGACCTGCTTCGGTAAGATTGTTTAAAGAGGTTTTGTCCGATGCTCAAACTATTTGGTGGAACGGCCCTATGGGCGTTTTTGAGATGGATAAATTTAGCAAAGGAAGTATTAAGATGAGCCACGCTATCGTAGAAACTCATGCTACAACTGTCGTTGGCGGCGGAGATACCGCTGATGTGGTCGAACGTGCCGGAGATGCCGATGAGATGACATTTATCTCAACAGGTGGTGGAGCGAGCTTGGAGCTAATAGAGGGCAAGGAGCTGCCTGGTATAAAACCTCTTAGAAAGGCGTGTGAGTCGTGATATTTGCAGCAAATTTAAAGTGCAATCATACAAGAGAGAGCTTTAGAGAGTATGCTGAAATTTTAAACTCAAATTTGGATCAAAATGAAAATGTATTGGTGTTTCCGCCTGTTAGTGCTTATGAAAAGACTGATTATAAATTTAAGCTTGGAGTGCAAAATTTCTATCCTTGCGAGAGCGGAGCCTTTACCGGTGAGATAGGTAAAACTATGATTGATGAGTTCGGCATAAGAACCGTTCTTATCGGGCACTCTGAAAGGCGTGAAATTTTAAACGAAAGCGAGGAGTTTTTAAGAGTCAAATTTGAATTTGCCGCCAAAAACGGTTGGGATATAATCTACTGTATAGGCGAAAATTTGGCCACCAATGAGGCTAATAAAACTAAAGAGTTTTTAAAAAATCAGCTTAACAATATAGATCTAAGTTATGAAAATCTATGTATCGCTTATGAGCCGATCTGGGCTATAGGTACTGGTAAGAGTGCGAGCAGTGAGCGGATAGAAGAAATTTTAAATTTCATAGCGAATTTGACCAAGGCGCCGCTTCTTTACGGAGGAAGCGTAAATGCGAAAAATATTGGACAGATCGCTAAAATTTCTAGCTGCAACGGAGTTCTTGTGGGTACTGCAAGTTGGGATGCGTATAATTTTTTAAATTTAATAAAGGAAGCAAAATGATAATGAAGGGCAAAAAAGGTTTAATAGTCGGTGTTGCAAACGCTAAATCAATAGCTTACGGTATTGCGGAAGCTTGTTATCAGCAAGGCGCACAGCTTGCTTTTACGTTTTTAAATGATGCTTTAAAAAAACGCGTAGAGCCTATAGCTGAGGAGTTTGGAAGCAAATTTGTATATGAGCTTGATGTAAATAATCCTGCCCATTTGGACGGTATAGCTGATAAATTAAAGGCAGATTTGGGTGAAATAGATTTCGTTGTCCATGCTGTAGCTTATGCACCTAAAGAGGCTCTTGAAGGAGAGTTTATAGAGACTACAAGGGAAGCCTTTGATATCGCCATGGGAACTAGCGTATATTCGCTTTTAAGTCTTACAAGAGCCGTTATGCCTGTGCTTAAAGAGGGGGGTTCTATCCTAACTCTTACATATCTTGGCGGACCTCAATTTATACCTCATTACAATGTAATGGGTGTTGCAAAAGCGGCTCTTGAGAGTTCTGTGCGATATCTTGCTCATGATTTAGGTCCAAAAAATATCAGAGTAAATGCTATCTCCGCAGGTCCTATCAAAACTCTAGCCGCAAGCGGAATAGGCGATTTTAGAATGATTTTGCGATATAACGAGGTAAATAGCCCTCTAAAACGCAATGTGACTACAGAAGATGTAGGCAAGAGCGCTATGTATCTTTTGAGCGATCTTGCAAGCGGTGTAACCGGTGAAATTCACTATGTGGATTGCGGATATAATATAATGGGAATGGGTGATATCGCTAAAGACGAAGAGGGAAATACGATCTTAGCATGGGATGCTAAATAACTAAATTTAATGAGCCCTAAACAATAAATTTAGGGCCTCATCTCTTGATATTTGAGGATATGGTATGTCAAAACTTTTTACTCCATTTAAAATAGGCGATATAGAGATAAAAAATCGTATAGTTATGCCACCTATGTGCATGTATAAGGTTAAAGGCGATAATGGCTTGCCAAGGTGCTTTCATAAGCTTCATTATGCCGCTCGTTCGCTCGGAGGAGTTGGGCTTATCATAGTAGAGGCTACCGCGGTTGAGCCACGAGGTAGGATAACTCATAGCGATCTTGGTCTTTGGAGCGATGAGCAAATAGAAGGGCATGCAAATCTTGTAAAAGATTGTGCAAAATACGGAGCCAAAATGGCTATACAACTAGCTCATGCCGGACGCAAAAGCACATGCGATAGCCAAAGCATAGCACCAAGCGCTATTAAATTCAGTGATGATTATAAAACCCCAAAAGAGATGAGCATAGATGACATAAAAGATCTTAAACAAAATTTTAAAAATGCTGCCATTAGAGCTCAAAAGGCAGGATACGAGATCATAGAAATTCATGCTGCACACGGGTATTTGATAAGCGAATTTTTATCTCCATCGATTAATAATAGAAGTGATCAATATGGAGGAAGCTTTGAAAATCGTACGAGATTGTTACGTGAAATTTTAACAGATGTTAAAAATGTCGTAAATATCCCGGTAGGAGTTAGGATAAGTGCCGATAGCTGGCTAAATAAAGATTGGAAGCTGGACGATAGCGTGAAGCTATCTTGTGAGCTTGAAAATTTAGGTGCAGCATATATTCATGTATCGTCTGGAGGATTTTTTGACACAAAAGAGCTTGATAATATGCCTAAATTTTTGCCTCTTTATCAGGCAGATTACGCAAAAGCCATAAAAGAATCGGTAAAAATCCCTGTTATTGCAGTTGGTATGATAACTACGGCAAGCCAAGGTGAAGCGCTACTTATGGGTAATGTTTGCGATGCAGTCGCTTATGGGAGAGAGCTTATTAGAAATCCAAATTTTGCTCAGCTTGCTATGAGTGAATTAGGACGAGAGGATCTAATAGAAAAACCATATCAAAGAGCATTTTAACGATACAAGCACTATTTAGAATTTAAAACTATCACTAAGACGCTATTTTAGTCATTTATTATTCAATAAAAATTTGTATTACAAGTTTCAATATGTATTATCGTTTTTAATTTAATTAAAGCATTTTAAGAATATAATATCGAGACTGGTTATTGATAAAGGAATTAAAATGCATCTTGGTCTTATAGAGTCTGGAAATTCGTGTAAGATAAAGGCCCTTCATGCCAAAGATAAGCTTTTGCAAAAGCTTTTAGATATGGGTTTTGTGGTAGGAGCTCAGATAGAAGTTATCAGAGAGGCGCCACTTTATGATCCTTTGGAGTTAAGAATACATAACTATCTAGTATCTCTTAGAAAGAGTGAAGCTGAGCTTATAGAGGTAGAGCCATGGAAATAAAAGTAGCCTTGGCCGGTCAGCCAAACTGTGGCAAATCCACTATTTTTAATATGATAAGCGGTATACATCAGCATATCGCAAATTACCCGGGTGTTACTGTAGATAAGAAATCCGGCTTTTTTAGCGTAGGCGATATAGATATCGAGATGATAGATCTACCCGGAACTTACTCTTTTAGCTCATACTCTCTTGAGGAGAAGGTTGCAAAGGAGGCTATTATAAATGAAAATCCGGATCTTATTTTAAATATAGTAGATGCTTCAAATTTAAAAAGAAATTTATACCTTACTTTTCAACTGCTTGAAATAGGCGTACCTGTCGTAATTATATTAAATATGTGCGACGTTGCTAGACGTAGAGGCATTACTATAGACTCGGAAAAAATGAGTGAAATTTTAAGATGTCCGGTAATTTGTGCAAGTGCTGCCAAAAATGAGGGTAAGGTCGAAATTTTAGACATATTAAAAAAGACCGATGAGATAAAAAAGAACTATGAAGAGTTTAAAATAAACTATGATGAACTTGAAATTTATATCTCAGAGATCGAAAAGACGATAAAAGTAAATAATGAGTTGTCTATTAGCAAAAGATGGCTTGCCCTAAAAGCTCTTGAGAAAGATCAGGCTATTGTAAATTTACTAAAAGCCGACAATGACAATATAGATGAAATAGTTTCAGCACAAACAGATAAATTTCATGATACTTTTGATAGAGATGTAGAGAGCTTTTTAGCATCTTTTAGATATGAAAATGCCGATGTTATATTTCATAAATGCGCTCAAGAGACAAGAAGGGGCGAGCTGACATTTACCGATAAAATTGATAAATTTGTCCTAAATAGATGGCTTAGCTTTCCTATTTTACTGGCTGTTATAGTGATTATTTATCAAAGCAGTATCGTTTTTGGTTATAAGCTTACCAACTACACTTGGCCAGTTTTTGCAGCGATAAAGAATTTCATCTCGGATATAACTCCAGCTGCCGATATATCGCAGATTCCTATGATAACAGATATGGCTATGTGGCTTACTAATTCGACTATTGCGCTTTTAAACTACCTTCCGATATTCTTTATTCTCTTTGCTATGATCGCTATATTAGAAGACGTTGGGTATATGCCTAGAATGGCCTTTATACTTGATAAGGTTTTTAGAAAATTCGGCCTTCACGGGCAAAGCACCCTGCCTCTTGTCTTGGGAGGAGCCTTTGTAGGTGGATGTGCCGTGCCTGGCGTAATGTCAACTAAGGGAATTTCAGATGATAGGGCCAGAATGGCTACTATACTTACCGTTCCTCTTATGAACTGTCTTGCCAAAGTGCCGTTTTATACTCTTTTACTTGGAGCTTTTTTTCCAAAAGATATGAGCATAATGCTTTTTTATATCTCTACGGTAACGGTTCTAGCAGCTTTAATAATAGCTAAATTTTTAACTTCAACAGTATTAAAAAGCCGTGAAACAGCACCTTTCGTTATGGAGCTTCCGCCTTATCATATGCCTACATTTAAAGGCGTTATCATAAGATCTTTTGAGAGAGTTTGGATATATATCAAAAAAGTTTGTACCATAGTAATTGCAGTTGCTGTTATATTATTCGCGCTGCTTCAGTTTCCGGGGCTATCAACCGAAAAACAAGAGCATTATAATCAAGAAGAGACTAAAGCTCTTGCAAAATTTGATAGAGCCGTAAAAAAATCAACCTACTATGACAAAGTAGATACCAGAGAAGAAGTTGCCGAACTTTTAAATCTATATGATGGATATAGGGCTAAAAAGATGGGTGGAAGCAAGGATGTTGATGAGAAATATCAGGCCAAAAATCCTGATATGTATAAATTTTTAGTTCCAAAAGCTGACGCTGAGGCCAAAAAGATAAATTCAGCCCTCAGAAAGCTCTCAACCGATAGAAATAGAATCCTTAGAGAGCAGAAGAATGATAAGATAGAAAGCTCTTTGCTTGGTATGGCCGGACGCGCTCTTGAGCCTATATCTCAATTTGCCGGATTTGACTGGAAGATAAACGTGGCATTCTTGAGCTCTTTTGCAGCTAGAGAATCAGCCGTCGCCACTCTTGGAAGCATATATGAGTCAGGCAAAGAGAGTGGTGAGGCTGCAAATGCGGATGAAAATTTAAGACCTGAAGAGAGAATGGCTAAAAACAGCGGATATACCCCGCTTCACGCCGCCTCTATTATTATATTTA
The DNA here is from genome assembly GCF_025319965.1 of Campylobacter sp. RM16187. Classification (NCBI taxonomy): domain Bacteria; kingdom Pseudomonadati; phylum Campylobacterota; class Epsilonproteobacteria; order Campylobacterales; family Campylobacteraceae; genus Campylobacter; species Campylobacter sp. RM16187. The sequence continues at coordinate 1,595,964 of NZ_CP012549.1, read as the reverse complement.
TGTTGCTTACTCCGCCTTGTATAGCTACAATGATAGTTGTTAAGATGCAGACTAATAGCTGGGTATGGATGTGCTTTGGAATGTTCTTTCCGTTCGTGCTTGCGTTAATTGTCTCATCGATATTCTTTAGTATCTCTCTTGCTGCCAGTATTAGTGGTTTAGCTGCGATGAGTTGGTACTACTTTATATTGTTGGCTATAGTTGTGATATTATGGTTTGTTCCTGAAAAGAGAATAAACTGGAGTGGCGGTATAAAAGGTAATAAAATTTAATAAATCTAAATAAAGGAGAAAAAATGAAAAAAATTATGTTTTCATCTGTTTTAGTTGCTCTTATGAGCTCATCTGCTTTCGCTCATACTGCGCTTATGAGTTGCTTTGACAATGGTGACGGAACTGTTACATGCGAAGGTGGCTTTAGCGATGGTTCAAGTGCAAGCGGCGTTCAATTTAGCGTCATTCAAAATGGTAAAGTAGTGATAGAGGGCAAATTTGATAAAGAGAGCACATATACATTTAAAAAACCGGAAGGTGAGTATAAGGCTAAATTCTTTGCCGGTGAAGGTCACGAAGTTGTCGTTAATTCAAAAGATATAGCTCAATAATTTTATTTTAAGGAGATTTAATGTTTAAAAAAGTTGTTATTTCATCAGTTGTTGCAGGTTTTTTAGCTAGTTCGGCATTCGCTCACTTTCAAATGCTTTATACTCCTGAGTCAGCTTTAGAAAAGCCGGCTACAATTCCTTTAAAGCTTGTTTTCACACACCCTTTTGCGGATGAGCATACTATGGATATGGGTCTTCAATTTGATAAGAGTAGAGAGGGTATAGTTGACTTTTTCGTGCTTCACAAAGAGAAAAAGACAGAGCTAAAAGGTAAGCTTAAAGAGATGAAATTTAAGGGTAGTCACAATGAGGGTATAGGCTATGAGATGGACTATCAGGCAAGAAGTATGGGAGATTATGTTTTTGCACTAACTCCAGCTCCATACTATGAAGCTAACGAAGAGTCATACATCCAGCAAATTACAAAGATGGTTTTAAACGTAGCGGGCGCACCTACTGATTGGGATGCAGAGCTTGGTCTTAAGGCTGAGATTGTTCCTTTAATGAAACCATACTCGATCTGGGCGGGAAGTACATTTACGGGTATCGTAAAATCAGAGGGCAAACCTGTTCCATTTGCCGAGATAGAGGTGGAGTATCTAAACCACGATGTTGATGTAAAGAAAAATATGACAAGCAAAAAAGGTAAAGTGGAGGCTCCTCAAGATAGCTTTGTAACGCTTACTATTAAAGCTAATGAGAGAGGCGAATTTACATTCGGTATTCCAAAGTCAGGTTGGTGGGGATTTGCAGCTCTTGGAGTCGGACCTGATAAAGAGTATAAAGGCAAAGAGTTGAGCCAAGATGCTGTTATTTGGGTTCAAGCTAAAGATATGAAGTAATTTTTTAGGCGAAGCACTGCTTCGCCTAAATTTTAAAAAGGATACTTATGAGCGGACTTGAAATGGTGTTTCTTATCGTCATAGCTATCGGTGCAGGATACTTTGTCTATGTCAAAGAATTTAAGCAAAGAGATTGCGGATGTGGCGAAGGTAAGAGTTGCCATAAAAAAAGAAAAATTGAATAGTCTTTAGTGTTTTTAGACCCTAAAATCGGGTCTATTTTTAAATTAGTTTATAAGACATTGGAATTTTGATTATATAGTCTTTATCAAGCATAGGAAAGTCCTTAAAGGCTCGTCTTATAGTCTCAATAGCCGCTTCATCCAAACTATCATATCCTGAGCTTTTTATAATTTTTATATCATCCACACTTCCGTTTGTTTTAAATAAAAAACTGATTTCGACTACTCCTTGATGCTTCATTTTAACAGCTCTTTTGGGGTATTTTTGATGTTTCTTTATGGCTGCTTGCATCTTTGAAAATCTCTCATCTCCTGCGGAGCTTGCGAAGTTAAATTCTCCTACGATAGGAGCAATAAAACTGCTTATAGGTGCAGCTGTAACGGAACCTATCTTTTCAGCTTTGATTGGAATTGTCGGCTGGATGACTGGCTGCGGCGGAGCAGGAGTTGGATCTAAAACAGGCTCGGTTTTAACTACGGATTTTTGTTTTTTTGGTTTTGGTTTTGGTTTTTCGATAGGCTTAGGCTCTATCTTCGGTTCCGGCTTTGGCTCGGGTAGAATTACAGGCTCAACAATAGGCTCTACCACGGGTTCAGGAACTACAACGGGCTCTGGCGGAAGAGGAGTTGGAGGTGCTGCAATAGGCTCTGGTGCTGGTGGAAGAGGTGGCGGCGGAGTAAAAGTATTTAGATTTATTTTTGTCATATTTTCTTTACTGGATAAAACTGTCTGGCTTGGAAAATTTATAAAAGCGGTGATAATAATAGCATGAAATAGTGCTGAGCCTACAAATCCACCCAAATTTGATTTGCTACTCGGTGAGAGTTGTAATGGCAAAATTCTCATGTTTTTTCTCTTTTAGTATATCTACTACTTTTACAAACATCTCAAATTTACTCTCTTTATCGCTTTTTAACTGGACTAGAGTTCTTGAATCTATTTGGTTTAGACGATCTTTTAATGCATCTTGCGAAGTCTTTATATCGTCTATGAAAAATTCATTATCTTTGTTTATGATAATGGTTACTTTTCTATTTTCATCATTTTGTTCGGCACTTTCGCTACTTGGTAGATTTATTGGAATATTTCCTTGAGCAATAAAAGTAGATACGCTAAGTACTATGGCAAGGAGTACTAGCATAATATCGATTAGAGGAATTACGTTTAACCCCTCTTTTTTAGGCATGTTCATATTTTGCCTTATATCTATTTATAAGAACATCAACTTTTCTCATAAACGCATTATATATCATAAGTGTAGGTATGGCCACAAGAAGTCCTAGCGCTGTAGCCTTTAAAGCTAAAGATAGACCCACCATAATGCTTTTAGTGTCTATTCCGCCACTCATGCCCATATCATAAAATGTGATCATAATACCTGCAACAGTCCCTAAAAGCCCTACATAAGGAGCGTTTGAATAGATGATATAAAGTAGGGTTAGGTTGTTTGTAAGGCTCTCTTCTAGTTCATCTTTATTCTTATACATTTCAAATTTAACATTTGCATAAAATATCAGTCTTTCTATTGTAAACCAAACGACTAAAAAACTCATAAAGCCTAGAATGCCAATTATGATATAGTCAACGTTCCCTTTTAGAAATTCCATCTATTTCCTTTAAATTTTTTGTTATGATTATATCAATTACGATACTTGTTGTCAATAATTTTACATATCGGTTTAGATGCCATGATCTATGTTATAGCTATTGTAAAATTAATTAATCAAAAAATATTTTTATATGTATTTAATATATAAAATTTTACTATTTGATGCTTTTTGATAAAAGTCTAAATGCAACCACGGATGGATCAAAAAGTAAAAATAAAAAGCACTTTTCATCACAATGCTAATATATTTATTAATACTTATTTGATAGAAGCTATTGAAGTGCAAGTGGGCCCCAGATCGGTATAAGTGGATTTGAAGTCCTTGTGGGAGAGTGTGGCTTTTAAAACAGTTAATGCCAATGTTCTGCTTGGAGATAGTTAAAATATATGCGCTAAGTTAAAGCTTGGCTATATAAGCAATAATAAATACACTTCACACATAAAGAAGCGACAAATATACAGAGTATACAGCTACTATAGATTGCAAACCTAGCAGAATTTTCAAAATCAATCTATCTTAATAAGCTCTAAATAATTAAAAGAGGTTGCTTAAAGCAGCCTCTTTATAGTAAATTAATATCCCCTGATTCTTTTTACGTTATCGCAAGCAGAAGCATCTCCGCTATAGCAAGACGACTTGTAAATTTGCAAGGCTCTATATTCATCCTTTTTGACGCCAAGACCTAGCTCGTAAAGTCCGCCTGTATTTGTGCAAGATGCTATATCTCCCATAGCGCAGCCTCTTGAATATGCCTCAAAGGCGTTTTGATAGTCAGGCTCCTTTGCGTCTATACCAAGTCTATAAAATTCGCCCAAATAATAGCAAGAGTCGGCACCGTTGTTCATGCAAGAATTTCTATGAATTTCTATGCCTTTTTTCATATCTTTTTGTAGCCCTATTTGATCGCCGTACATATATATATTTGCTAAATTTGTGCAGGATTTTTGATGACCCATTTTGCAATTTTTTTCATAAATCTTAAATGCAGTTTGGTGATTTTGTAGATTTTGATAACTTATTGCTAAATCGTTGCAAGCAGATAAATTTCCCGCTTCGCATTTTGGTTTTAATATCTGTATAGCCTTGTGATTAAAGTCCGCATCCGCATTTATATTATTTGCTGTAGATGTATTACTCGCCGCGCAACCAGCCATTAGTATAACTACTAAAAAAAATAATAAATTTCTCATATCCACTCCTGGTCTATCTTGTAAATTTAAAGTACTTTACCAAGGATGTAGTGAGTTGTATCATTTACTTTTCTAAGAGAAAATTTATGTTTGTTGGCCCAGTTTTGTATTATTTGTTCCACTTCTGCCTTTATACCTTCGGCGGTCGCTATGTTTTTTATCTTAAAATAGTCCTCGCTTCCGCTCATGGCGACAAAGCATCTATGCGGTTTTAGGTGATCGTTTAAAGTTATAATACTTTCAGGCTCGACTCCGTTTGAGTTATTTAAAACTCTTTTGATTTGAGCCAGAGTTACCTCGTTTGCCTCGTAATTTAACTGATTTAAAAGTGCAACTAAATCCATTTTATTCCTTTCTGATTTTATTATATTATACTTTTTTGACTTATTAAAACGCCTTCAATTAGCTTTTTTATATCACCGTCTAGTATCGCATCTGTTTGTGAATAAGCTAAATTTGAGCGGTTATCCTTTACTTGCTGATACGGAAAAAGCACGTAAGAGCGTATCTGATGACCCCAGCCTATCTCGCTTTTTTCGATGTTTGCACTTGCTTCTTGCTGTTTCATAAGCTCAAGCTCGTAAAGCCTTGATTTTAGCATTTTCATCGCGGTTGCTTTGTTTTTATGCTGGCTTCTATCATTTTGACACTGCACGACTATACCTGTAGGATAGTGCGTGATCCTTATAGCACTTTCAGTCTTATTTACGTGCTGACCGCCCGCACCGCTTGCTCTATATGTATCTATCTTTATGTCTTTTTCGTCGATCTCTATCTCGATATCATCGTCAAGCTCGGGACTTACCATTACGCTTGTAAAGCTCGTGTGTCTGCGTCCCGCACTATCAAACGGGCTAGTTCGCACAAGGCGGTGGATACCGTTTTCTGCTTTTAGGTAGCCGTAGGCATTTTCGCCTTTTACGATGAAGCTTACATCTTTAAGCCCTGCCTCATCGCCCTCTTGAAAGTCAAGCGTCTCAACCTTAAAGCCCTCTCTCTCGCAAAATCTCAAATACATCCTATAAAGCATGCTCGCCCAGTCGTTACTCTCAGTTCCTCCTGCGCCAGGATGAATAGTAACGATAGCGTTTTTGTTGTCATCTTCGCCGCTAAGTAGCATGGAAATTTCTAAATTTACTATCTTTTCTTCAAGTGCGTCCGCGTCTTCATAGAGTGAATTTAGGGTCTCTTCGTCGTTTTCTGTGTTTGCCAGATCGTAAAGATCTTTTGTATCATTCAGTGCATTTCTGGCATCTTTAAATTTATTTAAAATATTTGTTATTTTTGTTTTTTCTTTTCCGATTTGTCCGGCTAATGCTATGTTTTGCCAGAAGCTAGGATCGTTTTCAAGTTCGCTTATTTCGTTTAATCTTCTTTCTATCTCGTCAGGTTTTATTATAAGCGCGATATTATTTACCTTTGTATCAAGGCTCTTTAAAAGTTCGGTGTACTCGTAGTTATCCAAATTTATCTCCAAATTCATTATTTCTATTATGATTATAGCATAATTGAATAAAGTCAGGTTCGAGTAAAGATAAAATTGATATAATTTGCGACTTTAATATAAAAAAAGAGAAATCAAAATGCAGATAATTAGAACAGCTAGCGAGCTTAAAAATTTTATAGATAGTGTTAGTGGAGAGATAGGCTTCGTGCCTACTATGGGTGCTTTGCATGATGGGCATGTAAGCTTGATAAAAAGATGCGCAAGCGAAAATGATATAGCTATAGTCTCAACCTTTGTTAATCCTACTCAATTTTTACCAAACGAGGATTTGGACAAGTATCCTAAAAACGAAGTTAGAGATATTGAAATTTGTAAGAGCTGCGGCGTGGCGGCCATTTTTATACCAAGCACGGATGAGATATACTTTGAGAGTGAACCGTGTATAGCCGCACCTAAAAATTTGGCTTCTATTTTAGAGGGCAAAACTCGCCCGGGGCATTTTGACGGTGTGCTTAGAGTTTTAATGAAGTTGTTTAATCTAACTAAGGCAAAACGAGCTTATTTTGGTAAAAAAGATGCCCAGCAACTAACTATTGTGCAAAATATGGTTAAAACTATGTTTTTAAATTTAGAGATAATTCCTTGCGAAATAGTAAGAGAAAAGGATGGACTGGCTCTATCTTCAAGAAATTCTTATTTAAATGAATCCGAAAAGCTTGAAGCTTTAAGACTTTCTAAAGCTATCATGAAAGCTTCAAATTTGATAAAACAAAATGAATTTAGCGCGAGCAAGATTAAAGATGAGATGTTTGAGATTTTAAAGCCTTTAAAAGTTGATTATGTGGCCATTGTGGATAGAAATTTCAATGAAATTTCAAAGATTGAACCAAAAAATAGCATAATTTTAGTTGCAGCCTACGTGGGTAAAGCGCGTTTAATTGATAATTTATGGGTATAAAATGAGCAAACTTCATCTAATTTCACTTGGCTGTAATAAAAATTTAGTTGATTCTGAAATCATGCTTGGGCGTCTTCAAAATTATGAAATCACCGATGATGTAGCTGTTGCCGATGTGATAATTATAAATACCTGTGGATTTATAGACTCTGCTAAGCAAGAGAGCATACGCTCTATCCTTGAGGTTCATGACGCACGAAAGAAGGACTCTTTGCTAGTAGTTACGGGCTGTTTGATGCAAAGGTATAAAGATGAGCTTATGAAAGAGCTTCCGGAGGTGGATCTGTTTACAGGCGTTGGAGACTATGATAAGATCGATGAAATCATACTGAAAAAGCAAAATTTATTTAGCCCAAGAGCTTATTTGCAGGCAAATGAAGAGAGGGTCATAACCGGATCAAACTATCATGCCTATATTAAAATTTCAGAAGGCTGTAATCAAAAATGCAGCTTTTGCGCAATTCCTACATTTAAGGGCAAACTAAAGTCGCGCTCGATTGAAAACATAGTAGATGAGGTTAAAAAGCTTGTCAAAAAAGGATATTTTGATTTCAGCTTTTTATCTCAGGATTCAAGCTCCTTTATGAGAGATCATGCTAAAAGCGATGGACTTATAGAGCTTGTTGATGCGGTTGAGAGGATTGATGGCGTAAGGAGTGCTAGAATCTTATATCTATATCCTAGCACGACTTCAAATGAGTTAATAAGGCGTATAATAGATTCTAAAGTTTTTCAAAACTACTTTGATATGCCTATACAACATATCAGTGATAAAATGCTTAAGATTATGCGAAGAGGAAGCGGAGCTAAGCGTATTAAAGAGCTTTTAACTATGATGAGAGAGGCTGAGAATTCATTTCTTAGAACCGGTGTCATTGTGGGGCATCCGGGCGAAGGCGAGGAAGAATTTAACGAGCTTTGCGAGTTTTTAAGCGAGTTTAAATTTGACCGTATTTCAGCTTTTGCCTACTCAAGAGAGGAGGATACCTTATCATACGAGATGGATCAACTTCCTACAAAGACTATAGAAAAACGCCTTTCAAAAATGGAAAAGATAACTAAAAAAATTGTAAACGATAGCTTTGCTAATGAGCTTGGAAAAAAATTCGAGGTTGTTATAGAAGGAGTTAGTAGCGAAGGAAAGATGTTTTACGGGGCTAAAAAACTTCTTTGGGATAAGGATATTGACGGAGAAATTTTGATAAACGAGAGTGAGTTTGAAACTCTTGAAACCGGTAAAATTTACGATTGCGAGATAACACAAGTAATCAAAGATAAGGTGCTTGGAAGAGTGATAGGGTGATGATAAACGAGGCTTTGACAGATATTTTAAAGAAAGGTAAAAATCTGCTTGCGTTTTCGCATGGAGTAGATTCTACGGCTCTTTTTTATATCTTAAACGAGCGAGAAATAGACTTTGACATAGCAATAGTTAATTATAATACAAGAGAGCAGAGCAAAGAGGAGATCGCAAGCGCAAGAGGGCTAGCTAGTAAGTTTAATAAAAGAATTTTTGAACTTAGCGTGAGCCTTGAAAGCTCAAATTTTGAGTGCAGGGCAAGAGAGGCAAGATATGATTTTTTTACTAAAATTTGCTCTGAATTTGGCTATGCAAATTTAATTTTGGCTCATCAGCTTGATGATAAATTCGAATGGTTTTTGATGCAACTTGGCAAAGGTGCCGGTCTAAACGAACTTCTTGGAATGAGAGAATTTGAAAAAAGAGAGAAATTTAATATCGTAAGACCTCTTTTGAATATAAGAAAAAAAGAGCTTTTAAACTTTTTAAATGAGCGTAAATTAAAATATTTTTTAGATCATAGTAACGAAGAGATGAGGTTTAAAAGAAATTTGATAAGAGCTAAATTTAGCGAGCCTTTTTTAGATCTATTTAAAAGTGGTGTAGCTAAAAGTTTTGAGTTTTTAGAAAATGATATGGATAGCCTAAAGCCTGAAATTTTAAATCCAAAAGATAGATTATACCTGGTTAAAAATGATAAAAACGCCATTAGGGGAATTGATAAGGCATGTAAGCTTTTAGGTGTAGTAATGAGCGAGGCCCAACGAAGAGAGTGTCAAAGATGCTTATTAAATCAAACGGATTGTGCTATTAGTGCAAAAGTTGCTGTAGGGTATTTTCCAAAATTTATTTTTATAACTCCGTTTGTAAAAGCTGCTATGGATAAAAAATTTAAAGAGGCTTGTAGGGTATTTAAAGTGCCTAAAATAAATCGTCCTTATCTACATCAAATTGGTTTTGAAATAGAAAATTTGAGAGAATTTTTATAAAAACTACTTAAGTCCGTAAACTTTGATATTAAAAGTAGTGTGTATGTTGCCGCTATTTTCACGCATCTGTATAGGAAAATCAACTTTTATAATATTATCGTATTTTGTAAGCGCATTAATAAAGCTGTAAAACTTGGTCGGAGTTAAAATATTGCTAGTTACGTTTAGTTCATATCTAAAAAATTGCTCTTTGTTTGAATCATTGTTTATTTGGCTGAGTTTTACATCATTAAAATAATTTTTTGCAAATTTTGTGAAGTTATCCTCGCTAAATTTTGTATCAAATGCCTTAAATATAAGCCTATCTTTCTCTTTTATATCATTTAGCGTTGAATTTTTACTATTGTAAATTTGATTTATCTTTGTTACACTGGCCGCTTGGATGCGGTTTTGGTATTGAACCTCTCGGTAGTCTTTGATATTTGGCACAATGAACGCAAATATCATTACAAGGCATACAACGATAAATATTAAAACATAGATTAAAAGTTTGACTATATCAATCTCTTCTAAACTTGTATCTTTACTCATTGTAGCCTTCCGAATTGTCAATCTTGTTTGTGCTAATGAAATTTAGCCATCCGTTTTGAAGCTGATAAAAAGTCGTATTTGAGGTATTAAATATCGATTTTAAAGGGGCTAAAAGCAGCATATTGTAAGTATCTTTGCTTGGCGTTACGCCCTTTATTACAAGAGAGTTTTTGTGCATTATTACTTCGTTTAATGTTATGCTGTCTGGCACCAGATCAAAAAGATTGTTTAGACTCTGTTTTAATATCGTATTTGAAGCAAAAATTTCATATGCCCATTCGCGTTGCTCTTGTAGTTTTGCCGTGATTTCATCAATATTTTTGATATCTTTTGAGATTGTATTGTAATTTGTTTTTAGGTCCTCTATATTGTTTTGTAGTGAGTGATTTTTAAAGACTAAAAATAGATTCAGAGCCAATAAAAGGACAAAAACACTACCTATGAAAATAAACCAAATTTTACTAAATAGAGTTAAAAACGGCTTTTTAGCAGGATTTATAAGGCTATATCTATAAGTCATCTTTAGCCTCGCTCATCATAAGCTCAGTCATCATTTTAAGCGTGTTGACAGGATAGGCCGCTGTTTCTACCATTAGTTCGGTTTCTAAATAGTGTAGAAAGGTAGCGCTTGTTTTTATGTTATCAAAAATTACTATTTGCTCAATAAAATCGCCGTCATACATCGGATTTAGATAAAAATCTTTAAGAGTGTTTACAATATATTGATACATACTCATATCGCGTCCAAATATCGATACGGAAGTCGCCACGTCTTTTGATACCGGCATATTTATATCGTAATCAAGATCAGCAAAATCATCTGTAGTTGAGCCTGATTTTAGCATATTATCAAGATTATCAATTCCGTCTAAACTCTCTACATCGGAATCAATTTCAGCGATAAAATCATCTATATCGTCTATTTTTTCTTGGTTAAAATCCAAATCATCATCTGACGAGACTCCGATATTTTCACCGGTTTTTGTAAAGGATGCAAATTTAAATTTGCCTTTGTTTGCTATACAAAGTGCAAACGAGTCTTTGTGACTGTATATATAAAGGGTATTTTTTTTATTTTCTTTTTTATCAATAATGGCTTTGTGCATAAGAGCTATCGGAGAGTATAAAAAATCAATACCGATTGGCTTAAATTTTACTTTCATCTGCGCAATATCCATTAGATCGGCATACACAAACCACTCATCAGAAATTTTAGTAAAGCTTATATTTTTTGGATCTATGCTAAATAATTTAAATTCATCTTCGTTTTTGCAAGCAATGGCGCCTTGTCCCATATAGTCGAAAAATACGGCTATATAGACCCATTTGTACTCTTTTTGTTGACGCTTTATAAAGTCTATGATTTTTTCATTTAAGATATCTGGATCTTCATTATCAAATTCTGTTTTTATAGTCTTTATCGTTTTGCCATTTCTTGTCACTATACCGTAAAATAGACACTGCTTAGCCTCTACAACAACGCTAAGATATAAAATGCTAAAAAAACGGCGAATAGAAAACGACATAATTCTCCTAAAATTTATAGTGTTTTATCTTACCTAAAATTGGCATTAATTGCAATTAAATCGATGTTATCTTAATATGACGTGGCTACAATGTTGACTCTCGCAAGGCACACCGTCATTATCCCCGTCTGTCTTTTGGTTGCCGCCATTCTTTTCGCTTTTGCATTTTTTTAAATACTTCATCGCTTCATCACAATCCTTAAAGTGCGAGCAGTAGTATTTTTTGGAGCAATCAATCTTATCTCCGCCAATAAGCATACTAATGCAAAAAGCAACTAAAACCAAGTATCTCATATTTCGTCCTTAAAAAGCTCTTCTTTAAGCTTTACAAATTTATCTCGCATATCTCTTGCTTCCTCTTGGATATCTTTTGGCGTTAGCGTTGAAGGCTTTAATTTGTCGTATCCTTCTATGACGATCTCGCACATTATGCGTATGCGGTTAGTATCCACCTTGCTAACCTCGCTAGACTTGCTTATCTTTAAAATTTGCTCCAGATATTCATTTGCTTCTTCTATGTATCTTGCGTATTTTAGAGCGATTTCGCTTTGTTTCATCACCGTGTTTGCCATCTTGTTATAGATGTCTTTTTCGTAGGCTTTTTGGGCTAATTCATGCGCTTTTTTGTAGTTTCCGATTTCATAATAAAATTTAGACTGCAAAGCCTCTTGGTATGAGCTGTTTGTCGCAAAAAACACCCAAGATCCAACGATGATAGCGGTAGCTAAAAGGACTATGAAAAATTTATTATTCATCGCTAGCACCCATCTTCTTTTTTATCAAATTTTTAGCCTCATCAAGGCTTAAATTTGCTACGCTAAAAGGCTGCGAAAGAGTAAAATTTATAGCTGAAAACGGCTTTGGCAATATCATCTTATCCCAGCTTTTAAACTGCCAAAATTTACTTGCTTCGTAGTTTAGAATTTGGATGTTTACATTTTGCTTCTGAGCGATTATGACAGCTCCGTCCGCTACGCTATGGCGCGGACCTCTTGGGCCGTCAGGAGTGATTATCACATCATTGCCGGCTTTTATCTCTTTAAAGGCGTTTATAAGGGCTTTCGCGCCGCCTTTTGAGCTGCTTCCCCTGATAGTTCCTATGCCAAAAAATTTAATCACTCTTGCGATGATCTCGCCGTCTTTATGATCGCTTATTATCACCTTGCCGTGTCTTTTAAATTTGCCCCACCAGTGCAGGTAGGCAAAGCTCATCATGGCTATGCGCCCATGCCAAAAGAGCACGACATGAGCGGGAGCTTCTAAATTTGTCTTTGAGTAGGTCTTTTTGCAGGTTAAAAATATGAGCCAAATAAGAAAATATATGGCGTAAGTGGTGAAATTTATAAAAATCGCTCTTTTAAATTTAGCCCACCAACTCGCCATAAAGAACCATTCTTTTTGGATTTGTGATTTTTACTTTTAGTGTTTTGCCAAGCAGTTCTTCGCTACCCTCTACTTGAACTAAGAAGTTATTAAAGCTTCTTCCGGCAACTGCGCCATTTGCCCTTAGCTCTTCAAAATAAACTTCTAAAATTTTATCTTTTTGAGATGTGGTTATCTCATCTAAAATTTCATTGTGTCTGCTTTGAAGCCTTGTAAGCCTTGCTGAGGCGATGTTGTCTGGAATTTGATTTGTAAACTCTGCTGCCTTTGTAAGAGGGCGAGGGGAGTATTTAAAGCTAAAAATTTGCTCAAATCTAACTTGCTCTAGTACGTCCATCGTATCTTCAAATTCAGCGTCCGTTTCACCGGGGAAAGCCACGATAATATCGGTGCTTATGCTTACATCAGGACACATTGAGCGAAGTTTAAGCGCACGGTCTAAAAACCACTCTTTCGTATATCCTCGCTTCATCTCTCGAAGGACTTTTGTGTTACCACTTTGAAGCGGCATGTGCATTGATTTGCAAATTTTGGGATTATTTACAAAAACTTCTAAAAATTTATCATCCATATGAAGCGGGTGAGGGCTGGTAAATCGAATTCTCTCAACTCCGTTTACTTCGCTAATCTTAACCAGCAGATCGCTAAAATCCATTTTCTCATGCGAGGCTGAAAAGCGCTTGCCGTAGTTGTTTACATTTTGTCCCAGTAAAAATATCTCTTTAGCACCCGCGTCTGCAGCCTTTTTAACTTCGTTTAAAATCAAATTTGCAGGGATTGAGATCTCATCGCCTCTGGTGTGTGGCACGATACAATAGGTGCACTTCTTATCACAACCTATGGAGATGTTTATGTGTGATTTATACGGTGAGCTTCTAAATTCTCCAAAGGCATATTCGCTCTCGTCGTGATTTATGTCTGTGCTTATAAATTTTGGGGTATTTACGGCTTGTGAAATTTTACTTACGTTTCTTGCGCCCAAAACGAAGTCTACGTACGGCGCGCGCTTAAAAATTTCACTTCCAAGATGGCTTGCAGTGCAACCGCACACTCCGATCTTAGCTCCGCTTTTTTTAACTTTTTCAAAGCTACCTACCTCGCTAAATAGCTTATGAACGGGCTTTTCGCGAACCGAGCAGGTGTTTATAAGGATGAGATCGGCATCCTCCATCTTGTCGGTTAGCTCATAGTCCTCTTTTTGCTTAAGTTCTGCGATGATATGCTCACTATCTCGCACGTTCATCGCACAACCTAAGGTTTGTATGAAGAGCTTTTTTTGCGTAGCGTTACTCAAAGAATATGAACCTCATACATGTAGTCGTTCTCATCAAGTCCGTATTTGACGGTTCTGTGATATACGCTTAGTCCTTTTTCTTCGAAGTGCTCGATTAAAGCGATTAGCTGTTTGTGGCTATTGTCTTTGTCGAAATAAAAAATTTTCTGTCCATCTTTGGAAACTGCGGCTTCGATCTTATCAAGCGAGATTGTCTTTGGTTTCGCGTCAATCTCGTTTCTAGCTAGTTTTAGCTCCATCTTTTATCCTTCAAGTTCTGTTTCGTAATCTATTAATATATCAAAAATATCATAAAATGGGTATTAAACTTATTAAAAGTATATATTTTATATAATACAAATCTACACAGATAAAATCCCGTGAAATTTATTATTTGGAGAGATAGTGGAAAAGATAGCAGATATTATAGAATCAATAGCAAATGAAAAAGGCTTAGAGATAGAAGACGTAAAAGAGCGTGTTATAAGAGCTCTTATAAATACCGCCAAGCGTGTTTATGGCGAAAATTACGAATACGATGTTGTTATAGATAGCGCAAGTCGCTCGCTTCGCCTTTACCAAAAAATAACAATAGTAGCCAATGATGATGAGAGATTACAAGAGGATAATGAGCACTTTTTAAGTCTGAGTGAAGCTAAAAAGATAGATAGCGGAGTTGAAGTAGGAGACGAGCTTACTTATGAGCTAAGCACTGATAATCTAGGAAGAACAGCGGCTCAAACCCTTCACAAAGAGCTTGAGTATCATATACAGCGACTTATGGAAGAAAAAATCTTTCAAAAATATCAAGACATGATCGGGCAAATGGTGTTTGGCACCGTTACTCGCGTAGATAGTGAGGAAAATACCTTTATAGAGATAGATGAAATTCGTGCCGTTATGCCGCGTAAAAACCGCATAAAAGGCGAGAAATTTAGAGTCGGAAACGTTGTAAAAGCAGTCATTAAAAGCGTATATATAGACAAATCTCAAGGCATTAGGGTTGAGCTTAGCAGAACCTCTCCGAAATTTTTAGAAGCTCTCTTAAAGGCTGAAGTTCCGGAGATTAAAGATGGTCTTGTGCTGATTGCCGCAAGCGCTAGAATTCCCGGCGAAAGAGCTAAAGTCGCACTTATCTCAACCACTCCAAATGTAGATCCTGTTGGTGCAACAGTCGGCACAAAAGGTGTGCGTATAAATGCCGTCACAAAAGAGCTAAACGGAGAAAATATCGATGCGATAGAGTTTTCAAGTGAGCCAACCATCCTTATAACTCGCGCGATGTCGCCTGCTATCATAAGTGCGGTTAAGATCGTCGATGAGAAAAAAGCGGTCGTAACTATCGCAAGCGAGCAAAAGAGCAAAGCCATAGGCAAAAGCGGTATAAACATACGTCTTGCAAGCATGCTCAGCGGATTTGAAATCGAGCTTGTCGAGCTTGGTAGCGTGAAAGCAAGCGAAGAAAAAGAAGAGAGCATGAAAGATCTTAAAGCTCTCTTTGGAGATCTGTAGGCTAAATTTAGCCTTTAGCAAGGCGGGTTTAAGACCTCCTTGCCGCTAAAATTTACCTGTTTTTAGTTGATCTGTGAAGCGGGTGTTGATAGTCGTTTCTTTCGCATCCGTTTAGTAAAAATCCTGCCAAAAATATCATCGATAGAAGTATAATTTTCTTCATTTTTTTCCTATTTTTAAAATTTTTGCGATTATATCCAAAAATTTCACTATATTAAAAATTTATACAAAAACGGCTACAATCTAGAAATTTAAAAATAAGGAAAATTTGTGTTGCAAGCACTCGCACTTAGATATCGCCCGCGAAATTTCGATGAGCTAATCGGACAAGAATCAGTAAGCAAAAGCCTAACTCATGCACTTAGCGAAAATCGCCTAACTCATGCGTATCTCTTCTCCGGGCTTCGCGGAAGCGGTAAAACCTCAAGCGCTAGAATCTTCTCAAAAGCCTTAGTGTGCGAGCATGGACCTACCGCAAAGCCTTGCGAAAAGTGCGTGCATTGCGAGATGGCAAACGAATCTCGCCACATCGACATCATCGAGATGGACGCAGCAAGCCACCGAAAGATCGATGATATAAGAGAGCTTATCGAGCAGACCAAATACGCTCCTGCCTCAGCAAGGTTTAAAATTTTTATCATCGATGAGGTTCATATGCTTACAAAAGAAGCGTTTAACGCGCTCTTAAAGACGCTTGAAGAGCCTCCTAGTTATGTGAAATTTATCCTTGCGACAACCGATCCGCTAAAGCTTCCTGCCACAGTGCTTTCGCGCACTCAGCATTTTAGATTTAAGCAAATTTCAAAACAAAATATAATCAAACACCTTGAATACATCCTGAGCAAAGAGGGTGTGGAGTATGAGAGCGAGGCTGTCGAAATTCTCGCTCGTAGCGGCTCGGGCTCACTTAGGGATACGCTTACTTTGCTTGATCAAGCCATTGTGTATTCGCATGCAAAGATCACTCAAAGCGTGGTTGCCGATATGCTTGGGCTCTTAGATCCTGCACGCATCGAAGAGATAATGCAAGTTGTGATGAGTGGCGATAGAGCTGCGATGAGCAGGCTTGTAAGCGAGCTTGAAAGCTATGACGGCGAGATGATAATCGATGAGCTGATAGCAAATTTAAAAGAGAATTTCCTTGGAGGAAGCAGTAAGTATTCGCTGCTTTTATACGAGAGATTTTTTAGAATTTTATCCGAAGCCAAAGGCATGCTAAGCGTAAGTAGCGATAATGGCTTCGTGCTTAGTATCATGCTTTTTATGATGATGGAAGCGATAAATTTAAAGCCGATTGACGACATGATAGGAAATTTTGAGATAAAAGAGCAGGGCTTAAATTTAACCGCGCCTACTGCTAAACAGCCTCAAAAAGCTCAGGTAAATACACCTGCTAAAGTAGTGGCAAAAAGCCCGTATGAGCTATTTTTGGATAAAATTTACGATAGGGATTATACGCTTGGAGAGTGCTTTAAAGAGTGCATAGAATTTTTGGAGTTTAAAGATAACTGCCTTAGCCTTTCTTCAAACGCAAGCGGATCAAATCAGGAAAAATTACGCTCAAGCTCAAAAGTGATAATGGAAATTTTGCGTGCAAATTTTGGCTCAGAGGCAAAGATCAAGATCGCTCCAAAAGAAGCTCAGCCTAAACAAGATGATAAAAACGACCAAAATTTAGATGAGAGTGTTCAAGCTGAGACCAAGCCCGACGTAGAGCAAAATTCAAACTTAACCGAGCCAAACCAAGAAGCTCAGTCAAATTTTAAGCCGTATCTTGGTGATAAAAGAGATAATACCGAGGATTTTGCGACTGCTTATTCGCTTAAATTTCAAACGGATTCGGGCATAGTGGTTGATGATATGGCTTTGCTTGATATGGAACTTGAAAAGATAGAGGAGCAAAGCAAGGAAGCAAGTAAGCCAAGTGAAATTCCCGAAGTAAAAGTTAAGATAGGCGAAACTGCTGCTATCAAATCTGAAGCTAGTGAGTCAAAATCGCCCGAAGAGCTACAAAACGCTAAAAATCAAGCCATCTTAAAAGAGGCAAATAGGCTTTTTGGTGAGCCTGAAATTTTAAGTTTAGGTTAGTGAAGAATAAAGCTAAAATTTGAGCTTTTAAGGCTCAAATTTTAATCATTTAGTATCGATAACAGCTCGTTGTTGTCTTTTGTTTTAAGCATCTTTGCATATAGGAATTTAAGCGCTTCAACATCATCCATCGAAGCGATCGCAGAGCGTATAGCCCAAATTTTTTGAAGTTCGTCAGGCTTTTGAAGAAGCTCTTCTTTTCTTGTGCCTGATTTTAGGATGTTGATAGCCGGATAAATTCTGCGGTCTGAGATGTTGCGATCAAGCACGATCTCGCTATTTCCAGTGCCTTTAAACTCCTCAAATATAACTTCATCCATCCTTGAGCCCGTGTCGATAAGCGCTGTTGCGACGATAGTCAAGCTTCCACCGTCTTCGATATTTCTAGCCGCTCCGAAAAAGCGTTTTGGCTTATGAAGTGCATTTGCATCAACGCCGCCCGTTAGCACTTTGCCGCTTGGCGGAGTTACTGTATTGTAAGCGCGCGCAAGACGAGTTATGCTATCAAGCAAGATGATGACGTCCTTGCCCATCTCGACAAGGCGCTTTGCTTTTTCGATAACAAGCTCTGCGACTCGCACGTGATTAAGCGCAGGAAGATCAAAAGTCGAGCTAAATACTTCACCTTTCACGCAGCGCTGCATATCGGTAACCTCTTCAGGGCGCTCATCAACCAAAAGCACCATAAGGTGAGCTTCGGGATGATTTCTTGCGATACCGTGAGCAAGCTCTTTCATAAGCTCTGTTTTACCGCTTCTTGGAGGCGCGACTATAAGCCCGCGCTGTCCCTTTCCGATAGGAGTAAAGAGATCAAGCACGCGGCCCGTAAGCTTCATCGCGTCATACTCAAGATGAAGCTTTTGCGTAGGAAACAGCGGAGTTAAGTTATCAAACAGAGGTCTTTCTTTAGCTTCTGCTAAAGGCATGTAGTTAACCGCTTCGATTTTAAGCAGAGCGTAGTACTTTTCTTGATCTTTCGGTTCTCTAACTTGACCGGTTACGATGTCGCCCACACGAAGGGCAAATTTGCGAATTTGAGAGTTTGAAACGTAAGCATCGTTAGAGCTGTCGCTTAAATTTGCATCGACCGAGCGTAAAAATCCATAACCCTCGTTTGTGATCTCCAAAATTCCCGTAAATAGGATGAAGCCGCCTTGCTTGGTCTGTGTTTTTAAAATTTCAAATATCAAATCTTGTCTGCGAAATTCGCGCGGGTTTTCCACACCTACGCCGTTTGCTATCTGTACAAGTTCTTCTAGGCTTAGTGTGCGAAGTTCTTCGATTTTATGTCCGTCAACAGGGATGTGAGTTCGTGTGTTTTGATGTTTTTTTGTCGTTTTTTGCGCCTCTGAATTTGCTTGCGCAGATTGATTGATGTTTTCCATTAGTCCTCTTTAAATTTACTGGATAAAATAGTAGAAAAATAAAGTTTCAAAAGAAGTTCTTTGAAGTTCGTATTTTATAGAAAATTTGCTTTGTTGTCAAGTAAAAGCAAGTCTCTAAAAAGGCTAAAAAATATGATAAAATGGCGAAAATCTTAATAAAAAGAAGTCTAAAATGATGCAATTTAAAGACGGCGAGCGCGAAAAAAAGATAATAAAAACAGCGTTTATCGGGATAGTGACAAATGTGATCTTAGCAAGCATTAAAATTTTTATAGCTCTTGCTTCAAATTCGGTCGCCATCATCTCTGATGCGGTAAATAACCTAAGTGATGCATTTTCAAGTTTGATAACGATTTTTGGCTCAAAGCTTGCTCAAAAGTTACCTGACGAGAGCCATCCATACGGCTACGGAAGGGTTGAATATATCGGAGGGCTTATAGTTTCTATCATAGTTTTAATGCTTGGTTTTGAGTTTTTAAAAACCTCGATAGAAAACATCATAGAGCCCGTTACCACGACATTTACTCCGGCTCTTTTAACCATACTTTTCATCGCTATATTTGTAAAATTTGCCATAGCGTTTTACTATAAAAAGATGGGAAATTTAACCAAGTCCATAGCCTTAAAAGCAGTTGGACAGGAAGCCTTAGGAGACGCCATAATATCTTGCGTGATACTTGTTAGCGCAGGTCTTTCATACTTTGCAAATATCCAAGTTGACGGCTATGCGGGAGCCTTGGCTTCGCTTTTTATCATCTATAACGGCGTGATTTTGATCAAAGAGACCTTTGATAGGATTATCGGCGGGCGAGTGGAAAAAGAGGTAAGCGATGAAATTTATAAAGCAGTTAAAGAGTGCGAGATAGTGCTTGATGCGTATGATCTCATCCTTCACAACTACGGCGTTGAGCGCTATGTGGGTTCGATAAACGTTGAAGTTGATGAACACATGAAAATTTCAGAAATTTCTCAGCGACTAAACGAGCTTCAGATAGAAATTTACCGCAAATATAGAATCTATCTTGTCTTTGGAATTTATAGCGTAAATTTAGGGCAAAACGACACAAAAGAGTGCGTGAAAAACTTGCTAAGCGAGTTTAAAAGCATACTGAATTTGCACGCATTTTTTATAAATACCGCCAAAAAAACGGTTAGATTTGACGTTGTAGTTAGCTTTAAAGAGAGAAATTTAGACGAGCTTAGAAGTAAGATGGAGAGTCTCGTTGCAGAGCAGTTTCCGGGATATAAAATTTTTATCGTTATCGATAGAGAGTTTGCTTAGAGCCTAAAAATAGCGCGCAAAGCAAGTTAAATGTCGCGCGCTTTGGAATTTTTATCAAATTTAGCGTATATCACTACCGATACGATGATGATGGCTCCGTAAATCACCCGTGTGTAAAACGCGTCAAAGCCCATGGCTACGATACCGCTTTCCATTATGCCTATGATTATGCTGCCTATGAGTGTTCCGTATACGCTTCCGCTTCCTCCGCTTACGCCCGTGCCACCGATGAAGATCGCCGCAAAGACAAGCAGCATGTAGCCGTCTCCTTGCGTAGGCCACCAGTTGATAAACTCAAGGCTTAGGATGATGCTTGCAAGCGCGCTCATCACGCCCATATTGATGAAAAGCAGGTATTTGCTCCTAGCGACGTTTATGCTTAGCATTTTGGCGGCCTTTGCGTTATCGCCTGAAAATAGGATGTTATCTCCAAATTTATGCCTAAATATCACGATGTAAGTTAGCAGGGCTAAGAGAGTTCCGATGATTGATTGAGCGGGAATTCCAGCGATCCTGCCTACAAAAAACTCTTTCATAAAGCCTTCAGCGCTTGCCAGTGAGAGCGAAAGCCCACCGCTTAGCACCACCGCAAGTCCGCGCCAGAAAAACTGCGTGCCGATAGTTGCGATGATGGAAGGAATTTTGGCGTTTATAACCAAAAGCGCGTTAAAAGCTCCGCTAAGTGCGCCAAATGCAAGGCTTACTAGCACCGCAAGAGCCAAATTTCCGCTTGCTTTAAAAATGTAAGAAAAGACAAATCCGCTCATCGCCATCGTTGCAGGAAAGCTCATGTCAAACTCGCCCGCGATTATAAGAGGAAGCAAGCCAAGGCAGAGTATGAGTATGATGGGCACTGAGGTTAGGTAGCTAAAATAGATGTTTTTAGCCAAAAATACCTCAGGCGAAAAGGCCGCAAACACTCCTAAAATCACAAAAAGTATCGCCGTGATGACTAAATTTTTACTCATAAAATACCTTGTAGAGTGAATTTAGGTCTGAAATTTCGCTTTTATCTAGCTCGTGCTCTATAACTCCGCTTCGTAAAAGCACGAATTTATCGGCGATATGAAAGGCTTGATTTAAGTTGTGAGTGATGATTATGATGCTTAAATTTTGCTCTTTGAGCTTATCTAAAAAGCCCATAAACCGCTCGGTCTCATTTACGCCAAGCGCGGTTGTGGGCTCATCAAGAATGAGAATTTGCGATTTGAAATAAATCGCTCTAGCTATGGCAAGCCCTTGCTTTTCGCCTCCGCTTAAGTTGCTTGCAAGGCTTGTAGCGTCGATTCCTGCTCCGCTAAAGCCCATGAACTCTTTTAAAATTTGATTTGAAATTTCTATCTCTTTTTTCTTATCGATAAGACCGAATTTCGTGATATGACGAGTAGCGAATATGTTTCGATAAATCTCTTGAGAAAGCCCGAGCGAGCTATCTTGAAAGACTACTTCCATGCCTAAATTTCTAGCTTTTAGCAGGTCAAATTCTCCCCTCTTTATAGGAGTATCAAGCACGCTAAAGCTATCAAATTTATCAAATTTCTCATAGCCGCAAAGGCACTTGATAAGCGTTGATTTACCCGCTCCGTTATCGCCTAAAAGAGCGATCGTCTCGCCCTTTTTTAGGCTAAAATTTATGCCTTTTAAAATTTTGGTTTTGCCAAAACTTTTAAATGCGTTTTTAAGCTCTATCGCGTTATCTGATGCCATTTTTTACTAACGGCTCGATAAGAGCTATGTTTTTAGCTGTAATGAAGCCTCCGCCGGTATCAACTTTAAACCCTGAAAATCCGTATTTTTTGCTCATTACGATTTGCACGATACTAAAATACCCCTGAAAGAACGGCTGTGCGTCGGCAACCAGATCGATTGAGCCGTCTTTTATGCCTGCAATCGTAGCAGGAGATAGCGAAAATCCTGCGATATTTAGCTTTTCTTTATCCAAATTTAGGCTTTTCATGAACTGCGGTGACTGCGCCGTTAGAGCTCCGTGGTCAAGCACTACCAGCTTGGTATCGGGATGTTTTGCCATATACGCGCTAAATACGCTAAGTCCTAGGCTTGGATCTTTGTTTATCTCAGGTGAAATTTCGATGTATTCTACTTTTAAACCTTTTTCTTTAAACACCTCAAGCATTGCTTTTGCTCTAAGGCCTCTTACAGGCATGCTAAGTAGTCCCCAAACCATCACCTTTTCGCCGCTTTTCATGTCAAATTTGCGCACCGCTTCGTTAGCCATCGCCTTGCCGCTTTCGTAGTTGTTGCTTCCGGTGTAGCCAAAACCGCTTGATTTAAACGCTCCTAGGCTCTTTGGAAGCTCGGTATCTATGCTAGTTACGTTTATGCCTTTTTCTATCGCATTTTTGATAAGCGGCTGGTATAGCTCATCTCCCGGATGACCCATCACGACGATACCGTCAGGCGAAGTCGCAACTGCGTTTTTGAAATTTTCAACCATCTTGTTTGGATCCCATTCGGAATAAACCACTTTAAGATCGACGTTTAGGTCTTTTGCAGCCATTTTTGCGCCGTTTGAGATAACGCTTGAGAAGTTATCGCCGATACTTCCCGCTTCAAAATAAACTTTAAGCTTATCGCCCGCCGTAAGCGAGCTTGCAAGCAGCAAGCAACTTAATAAAACACTTTTAAATTTCATATTTGCTCCTTAAATTTAATTTTCATGACAAATTTGTTACTTAATAATTATAAATACTATCATATTTGCACTTAAAATTTCGCTCAATTTTATTTTTAGATGAGGCTTTGCGAGCGAAATTTTTTAAATTTAATGCTCGCTTTTAAGCCCGGCTCCGCAAAGTGAGATGATACTATCGCCTATGATCTCGTGAGTTTTTGCATACTCTTCATACGCAGCATATATCGCAGCCGTCGTATGCTCTACGTAAAATCCGCTTTGTGCTAGACGCTCTCTTGCAGGGATTATCGCGCTTTCGGGTATGGTTATCACCTCTCGCTCGCCTGCATATCTGCTAGCTAAAATTTCATGCCCTCTCATCGGCTTTCCTATGGCTATGCCTTCAGCTTCGGTCGGCTTTACCGTTATATCAAGCGGTTTATCTTTAGCGCCAAAAAACGGAGCGCAATTTTCACTTTGCACGATAAAAATTTTAGGCAGTTTCTTTATGAGTCCTGCTTCAAAAAGCTCGGTAAGTGAAAGCTCGCAGCCTATGAGCAAAGTGCCGTTTCCAACAGGCAAGAAGAAGTTATCAGGCACGCGCCCGAGCTGTTCGTAGATCTCATACACATAAGTTTTCGTGCCTTGATAAAAGATTGGATTATAGACGTGATTTGCGTAGTAGATGCCTTCATCGCGCGCTTTTTTACGGCACGCGTCGGCTGTTTCGTCGCGAGTTCCGTCAAATACGTTTGCAGTTGCGCCAAAGGCTTTTATCATATTTATCTTTTTTTGCGAAGTTCCTTTTTTAACCCAAATTTCACACTCAATGCCCGCTCTAGCGCAGTACGCAGCAACCGAATTTCCGGCATTTCCACTGCTATCTTGAAGGACTTTTTTCACTCCTATGCTCTTACAAAGCCAGATGAGAAGCGCTGCACCCCGATCCTTAAAAGAGAGCGTAGGCATCGCATAATCAAGCTTAAAATAAAGCTTATCGTCAAATTTAACGCAAGCGGTCATGCCCTCGCCAAGCGTTAGCTGCCTCCAAATTTCATTTTTAAGAGGCATAAATTCTCGGTAGCGAAATAGGCTAAATTCGCTCTTATCAACAAGATCAAGCGAGAATTTAGGCGGAGTAAATTTAAGCTCGTAAAGTCCGCCGCATTCGCACTCAAAGCTTAAATTTTCAAGCGGAGCTTCGCCGCCGCAACTTGTACATCTAAAATTTGCCATTTTTCTTCCTTGTAAATTTGATTTTAAGCCTAGATCATCGCTACTTGCGCCTCTATCTCAACCAAGCAGCCAAAGTGAAGCCCAGAGGTTGGCACGACCACGCGCGCAGGCTTGTGCTCGCCAAAAAATTTCGCATACTCATCATCTATCTCGTCCCAAAAAGCCACATCAGGCGTATATACGCGGCACATGATCACGTTTTCTTTTTTGGCTCCGGCTTGGGTTAAAACGGCTTGCAAATTTGCCAAAGCTTGTCTTGCATGCTCTCTAGCTCCGCCTTTTGGAAGCTGCAAGGTTGTAGTGTCGATACTAAGCTGTCCCGAGACGTAAAGTATGCCGCCATGCTCAATGGCAGGGGTGTAGTGAGCCTTTCTGTTTTTTGAATTTTGAGTCTGGATCTTTTTCAAATTTGCTCCTTTGATGAAAATTATCAAAATTTACAACCTTTTTTATAAATTCCATGTAAAATTTGGCTTAATATGCAAATTTGATTTAACCTTAAAATCAAAACATTATCTGTATAATTTAGAAATTTAAATTTGAAAGAAAAATGTAACTCATGAGTAAAACCAAGTGCGCACATTGCCACCAAAGCTTTGAAGATAGCGTTATGATCGAGTCCGGCGGCAACAAATTTTGCTGCAACGGTTGCAAAAATGTCTTTGAAATTCTTACTAGCAAAGGGCTTGATGAGTTTTATAAGCGCCTTGGTAAAAATGTCTTAAAACCCGCTAAAGAGCTTGATAAAGAGGATGAAAATACCCAGTTAACTTATCAAAATTACGTTAAAAACGAGAATGGATTTAGCAAAATTTCACTTGTAATTGAGGGGATTCACTGCACGGCTTGCATCTGGCTAAATGAGAAAGTTTTATTTAATACAAACGGAATTTTAGAGGTAAATATAAACGCTTTAAATAATAAAGCCACCATAGTTTGGGATGAAAGCGAGATAAATTTGGCTCAAATTTTAAGGCTCATAAGATCTATCGGCTATGACGCTTACGCTTATGATCCAAGCCGCGGGGAGGAGCGCATAAGCAATAAAAGGCGCGAGTTTTACGCCAAGCTTTTGGTTGGAATTTTTGCCACGATGAATATAATGTGGCTAAGCGTGGCTAAATACGGAGGCTATTTTACGGGCATTAGAGATGATGTAAAGGCTATTTTGAGCTTTGCCGAATTCGTGCTGGCAACGCCTGTGCTATTTTATACGGGAAGCGATTTTTTTAAAGGCGCGCTTGCTGCGATAAAAAACAAAACGCAAAATATGGACTTGCTTATCGTCTCAGGCGCGCTTGGGGCTTATATATTTTCGATATATGCGATGTTTTCAAGGCATGGCGAAGTCTATTTTGACTCGGTTGCGATGATAATCACCTTTGTTTTTATCGGTAAATACTTAGAAGTCTTAAGCAAAAAGCGAGCTAGCGATACGCTTGATAGCCTAAATTCGATGGTTGCAAGCAAAGTAAGCGTGAAAATAGGCGATAAAACCGAGCTTAAAGATGTAAATGATGTTGAGATCAATGATGTGATCGTGATAAGAGCCGGCGAGCGAGTTCTCATAGACGGCGTTATCGCAAGCGGAGCGAGTAGCTTTGACTACTCAAGTCTTACGGGCGAGAGTGCGGCGGTTTTTAAGGAACAAGGAGAGTCGCTAAGCAGCGGCACGATATGCCTTGACGGGTTTGTGGAGTGCGCTGCGAGTGCAAAATTTAGCGACTCAACGCTTAGCAAGATCATACATCTGCTTGAAAAGGCAACTACCAAAAAGCCGCACATAGAAAAGCTTGCAAATGAAATTTCAAGTAAATTTTCAAGCATCATTATGCTTTTAAGTGTTCTTACATTTTGCTTTTGGCTGTGGCATGCAGGCTCTTTTGAAGCGGCTTTGATCGTGGGAATTTCGGTTATCGTCATAGCTTGTCCGTGTGCGCTTGGTCTTGCAACGCCGGTTAGCACGCTTGTGGGGCTTGGAGTGGGCTTTAAAAAAGGCTTGATATTTAAAGAGGCAAAGGTGCTTGAAAGCCTTGCAAAGTGCGATGTAATCGTATTTGATAAGACGGGCACGCTTACTACGGGCAAACTTTGTGTGGATAAATTTGAAAGCTTTATGGAGTGTGATATAAATTTGCTCTATTCGCTTGCAAAAAGCTCCGCTCATCCAGTTAGCAAGGGGGTTTGTGAGTATCTGGAAGCTAAATTTGAGGGGCTTAAAATTTATAATTTGCAAGATGTCGCAAGTATCGAGGCAAAGGGAACTAGAGCGAAATTTAGCACAAGCGAAATTTTTGGCGGAAGCGGGAGATTTATGCAAGAACTTGGCATAAATTTAGATAATGTTAGTAAAAGTACAAATTATTATTTTGCCATTAACGGCAAGCCGGCGGCAAAATTTGAGCTAAGCGATAAGATAAGAGCCGGTGCAAGCGAGTGTATAGAGGCGCTAAAGCAGGCTAAATTCGAAGTGATAATGCTAACGGGAGATAATGAATTTGTAGCTAAAAAAGTAGCAAGCGAGCTTGGCATAAAGGAGTTTAAAGCCAACTGCCTGCCGACCGATAAGGCAAATTTTATAGAAAATTTTACTAAAAACGGCAAAAAGGTCGTGATGGTAGGAGACGGTATAAACGACGCTCTTGCACTAAGTCATGCAAATGTGGCGCTCTGCCTTGGAAGCGGGGCTGATGTGAGCTTGCAGCGAAGCGATGTAGTGCTGATGAGCGATGATTTAAGGCTTATCAAAGAGGCTATCATCTTATCAAAGCGAACTTTTAGAGCGATAAAGCAAAATTTAACTTTCTCGCTTGTCTATAACGCTCTAACCATCCCGCTTGCGATGGCAGGATACGTGGTGCCTGTCGTAGCTGCTATCTCGATGTCATTAAGCTCGCTTGTAGTCGTGTTAAACTCAATGAGAATCAGGCAAAATTTGAAGTGAAATAGGAATAAAATGGATATAAGTATAATAGCTTTGATGATCGGAATTTCAACACTGCTTGGAGCTTTTGGGCTCTTTGCTCTGCTTTGGGGGCTTAAAACCAAGCAGTTTGAGGACTATCGCAAATTTTTAGACGGAACGAAATATGACGATGAAGAGTCGCTAAATGACGCTTATAAAATGGAGTTAAAGCAAAAAGAGGCGGCCAAGAAAAGTTATAGACCGCCCGATTGATAAATTGCCAAGTTAAACTTAAAAATAAGATTATTTTAAAGTTTCGATAAAATCATTAACTGCTTTTATATCATCCATGCTTAATTTTATCATCTGAGTCTTCATTACCGCACCCATACCGTATAAGTTTGCTGTACCTGTTTTATAACCTTCAAGTGCTTTTAAGCGATCTTCTTTAGAT
The DNA here is from genome assembly GCF_025319965.1 of Campylobacter sp. RM16187. Taxonomy (NCBI): domain Bacteria; kingdom Pseudomonadati; phylum Campylobacterota; class Epsilonproteobacteria; order Campylobacterales; family Campylobacteraceae; genus Campylobacter; species Campylobacter sp. RM16187. Next base: position 1,568,634 of record NZ_CP012549.1, on the reverse strand, counting down.
ACTGAAACAAGAGGCGGAACTTTATTTGCATACTTTTTTTCGGCATATTGACCATGACAGGCGTTGCATTTTTTATATATTTCGGCACCGTCAGTCGCATATAAAGATGAGCCTAAAACAAGGGTGGTTACAAAAAAGATAATCTTTTTCATTTTTTTCCTTTAATAAAAATTATTTGTTATTATATTCTAAATTTACTTAAAATAAATTATAAAAAGAAACTAAAATATTACTTATTATTTTGTTCTTGATTAGTAAATGATATAGGACTACAAGACGGGAGTTAAGAGACTATTTTAGAGTATCTATAAATTCGTTTACAGCCATCAGCTCCTCTATACTCAGATTTACGACTTGATCTTTCATCGAGCTACCCATTCCGTATCTATTGATTGTACCATCTTTGTAGCCTTCAAGTGCCTTTAAACGTCTCTCTTTTGGAATATTTACAATCGCAGATGCCTTGGGATGATATTTTAAATCGGCTTTTTGCCCGTGACAACCCATGCATTTTTTATAAATTTCTTTACCATCTATGGCATATAAAGATGAGTGTAAAATGCAAATAGTTATAAAAATATATAGACTTTTCATTAATACTCTTGATTTAATCTAAAATACAGTTTCAAAAATAAAGTATAAGTGCTTTTTGATAAAATAGGGCGGAAGACCGCCCAGATGTTTATTTTAAAGTAGTAATATACTCAGAGACAGCTTCCATATCAGCTTCGCTTAGTGGAGCTACGATCGGTTTCATCATGGCGGCTGATTTAAATTTGTTTAACGTGCCGGCTTTGTAAGCCTTAAGAGCCTCTACCATCTCCTCTTTTGAAAGAGTTGTAAGAACCGGAACCTTGTTTAAGAAAGATTTCTCAGCTTTTGGGCCGTGACAGGCAACACATTTTTTGTAAAGCGTAGCTCCATCAGCCGCAAAAAGGCTTGAAGCAAGAAGTGCCGCAGCACCTGAAACGATAAGTAGTTTTTTCATTTTATCCCCTTTAGTAAAATAACGGGGCGCATTATAATATAAAAAGATTAATGTTTGGATATATTTTATAAATATTTGTTGCGCTTCTTAAATTTTAGCAATTTTAAGTATAATTCGCCTATGAGTAGTTTGGGTTATAAAAAGGCGCTGTTTTTAGATAGAGATGGCGTTATAAACGAGGATTTCGGCTATGTTTATGAGGTTAAAAATTTTATCTTTAAGGATGAGATTTTTAAAGCGGTTAAAGGCTTTGTAGATAGCGGATTTATCGTTATTATCGTTACTAATCAATCAGGAATCGGAAGAGGCTATTATACACTTGAGCAGTTTAATGAGCTTAGTGAATTTATGCTTGGCGAGTTTGCAAAAAACGGCATTGAGATAGCTAAAATTTGCTTTTGTCCGCACACTCCAGAAGAGGATTGTGAGTGCAGAAAGCCAAAGCCAAAGATGATAATTGACGCGGCAAACGAATTCAAGATAGATCTGGCAAAATCAATAATGATAGGCGATAAAGATAGCGATATCAAGGCCGGAAAAAGTGCAGGAGTCGGCACAAATTTCAAGCTTGACGGCGTAAATTTTAAAAGTGTGGCTGATGTTTTTGAAAAGCTGAAAAAGGAAAATTTGATATGAAGATAGAAAATAAAAAGATAGTTATAACAGGTGGAGCGGGCTTTATCGGCTCGGCACTGGCGCATTATTTTGATGAGAACTGCCCAAGTTGCGAAGTGCTTGTGGTTGATAAATTTAGAAGCGATGAGAAATTTAGCAATGGAAATTTAAAGAGCTTTGGACACTTTAAAAATTTGCTCGGTTTTAAGGGTGAAGTTTATGAAGGCGATATAAATTGCGCTAAGACGCTTAGCATGATAGAGCAGTTTAAGCCGCATATCATCTATCACGAAGCGGCGATTTCTGATACTACGGTTAGAGAGCAAGACGAGTTAATGCGTACAAATTTAAATAGCTTTAAAGACTTGCTTGAAATTTGCCTTAAAACAGGCGCTAAGATGATATATGCAAGCTCGGGTGCAACTTACGGAAATGCTAAAAGTCCTCAAAAAGTAGGAGAGTGCGAATCGCCAAACAACGTATATGGATTTAGCAAGCTAAAGATGGATCATCTTGGGCAAAAATACGCAAAAATAGGCGTTAATGTCGTAGGACTTAGGTATTTTAACGTGTATGGCAAAGGTGAGTTTTTTAAGAACAAAACCGCTTCTATGGTGCTTCAGTTTGGGCTTCAAATTTTAAGCGGAAATACTCCAAAGTTGTTTGAAGGAAGCGATAAGATAAAAAGGGATTTTGTTTATATAAAAGATATCATAAATGCAAATTTGCTAGCTGTCAATGCGCCAAGCGGGGTTTATAATGCAGCCACAGGCAAGGCAAGAAGCTTTCAAGATATAGCAGATATTTTGCAGCGAGAGCTTGGCACAAATTTAGGCAATGAATACATCAAAAATCCTTATACCGGCTCATATCAGTTTCATACGGAAGCTGACATAGAGCCTACCAAAGCCGCTCTTAAATATGAGCCGCAGTGGAGCTTGGAAGAGGGGATAAAAGACTACATCCCTGAGATAAAAAGGATCTTTAAGGAAGAGCTAAATGCGTGAAGTTCGTGCTTTAGTCGTTGGTGATCTGATGCTTGATCACTATATCTGGGGAAGTTGCGACAGAATTTCTCCTGAAGCCCCCGTGCAGGTTGTAAAGATAAAAAATGAGACTAAAAGGCTTGGTGGAGCCGGAAACGTAGTGCTAAATTTGCTCTCTTTGGGCGCTAAAGTGGGTGTGATAAGCGCTGTGGGTAATGATGAAGTGGGCAAAGAGATAGCTAAGATCATCAAGGATTTTGGAGCAAAGCCAGAGTTTATAAAATTTGAAGATGGGCGAACAAGCTCGATAAAAAGCCGTGTCATGGCAACTCATCAGCAAGTAGTTAGGATAGATAAAGAAAGCATCGAAAATATCGCTTGCGAAGATGAACTTGTGAGAGAATTTGGCGCGGCGCTAGATAGCTATGATGTGGTTTTGCTTTCTGATTACGGCAAGGGCGTGCTAACTCCGAAAGTTTGCGCAAAGCTCATAAATGAAGCAAATTTAAAAAATAAACCCGTGCTAATCGATCCAAAAGGCAAAGACTACTCAAAATACGCAGGTGCAACGCTTCTAACGCCAAATAAAAAAGAGGCTAGCGAAGCGGTTGGATTTAGTATAAATAGTGACGCAGAGCTTGAAAATGCGTTAAAAAAGCTAAAAAACGAGCTAAATTTGACTCACTCGCTTATAACCATCTCAGAAGAGGGGATCGCGCTTTTAAAAGATGATAAATCAGTAAAATTTCCAGCTCTTGCAAAAGAAGTCTTTGACGTCACAGGCGCAGGAGATACGGTGCTAGCGACACTTGGCTATATGCTTGGACTTAAAGAAAGTATCGAAAAAGCGATAGAGACTGCAAATTTAGCAGCTGCGGTTGTGGTGGCGAAGGTTGGCTCCGCTACGGCAAGTTTTGAAGAGATAAATGAACTCATTAGAAGTCGTGGGTCGCTTAGCTTTGAAAGCAAGATAAAAAAAGTAGATGAGCTATGCGAGCTGCTTAAAAATAGAGGCGAAAAAAAGCTTGTTTTTACAAATGGCTGCTTTGATATTTTGCATGCGGGGCATGTGAAGTATCTTGCTAAGGCTAGGGAATTTGGTGATATTTTGGTTCTGGGACTAAATTCGGATAGATCGGTTCGAGAGCTAAAGGGACAAAGCCGTCCGGTAAATAGCGAATTTGATAGAGCGTCAGTGCTTGCAGCGCTTGGCTCGGTTGATTATGTAGTGATTTTTGATGAGCTAACCCCACTTGATCTGATAAAGGCTTTAAAGCCTGATATCTTAGTAAAAGGTGCTGACTACGCGGGTAAAGAGGTCGTTGGAAGCGAAGTCGTAAGCGACGTAAGATTGGTTGAGTTTGTGGAGGGCAGAAGCACTACAAATTTGATAAATAGGATACAAAATGCAGATAAATGAGATGATAAAAAATGAACTTGAAGCCCACAAAAAGACGGCAGAGGCTATTTTTGGACTTCAGGACGAGATAAAAAAAGCGTGCGAAATGGCTGTTAGCACGCTTAAAAACAGCGGCAAAATAATGCTCTGCGGAAACGGAGGAAGCGCTGCTGACTCGCAACACATAGCAGCCGAACTTAGCGGAAGATATAAAAAAGAGCGCGGTGCGTTAGCAGGTATAGCGCTAACTACCGATACTTCGGCTTTAACAGCGATAGGAAACGACTACGGATATGAGTTTGTTTTCTCACGCCAACTTGAAGCTATCGGACGAAGCGGCGATCTGCTTATAGCTATATCAACCAGCGGAAATAGTCCAAATGTCATAAGAGCGCTTAAAATGGCTCGCGATATGGGAATTAAAACGCTCGGGCTTAGCGGCAAAGACGGCGGCGCGATGAATGAAATGTGTGATCTAAATTTGGTTATGCCATCAAGCGACACGCCTAGAATTCAAGAGATGCATATCTTGGTAGGACATACTATCTGCCAAGCTATAGATGACTCATTTTAGAGTTTTAAAAGAGCGCCTGATTATTTTTTACTATATAGACGCTCTCTTGTCTAAAATTTCTTTAAAATTTTTCCTTATAGCCTCTATAACCATCTGAGGTTTTAGCTCTTTCATGCATTCGTGTGTGCCAATAGGACATATTCGCTTCATGCAGGGAGCACACTTTAGAGTTAGATGTAGGATATGTGATTTGTCGTTATGCCAGGGGCTGGTTTCTTTGAATTTAGTTGGTCCAAAAATTGCTATAGTAGGCACTTTGTAAGCAGCCGCTATATGCATAGGACCACTATCGTTTGTGATAAAAATATCTATTCCGCCGATTTTTTCGCAAAGCTCTTTTATGTCGGTTTTTCCGGCTAAATTTTCACACTCTATATTTTCTTGTGTTAAAATTGCCTCAATCTTATTGCAAATCTCAGTTTCGCTTTTTGAGCCAAAAATCACTATTTTAAACTCACTGCTAAACTCCTTGGCAACCTCTGCAAAGTACTCCGGATACCATCTTTTGGCACTTCCATAGCTTGCTCCGGGATTTAGTCCTATACTCTTTTTCTCAAATTTAAAAGGCTTAAAGTCTAATTTTAATTCATCATAGATAATGTCTAATTTGAGTGATTGTTGTATGAAATTTTGATATTTTTTTACTTGATGAGCCCTGCTTTTTATCTTTTTAAATTTAAATTTTCGTTTTGCGTTCAAAAAAAACATTAAAAATCTACTTGTAAAGCTGCTCCTAAAGCTAATTGCAATATCAAATTTGCCTAAATTTTTTGCGGTTTTAAAGATATTTAGAAAGCGACTTTTATCCTTTTTGCTGTCATCAATCAGTACTTGCTCGCAATTTGGATGGTTTTTTATGAGCTCTGTTGCCGCAAAAGAGCCAAAAAATGTAAATTTAGCCTTTGGAAATTTAAGTACTATGCTCTCAATCGCAGGCGTTGCCATAATTGCATCACCAAGCCAGGTCGGAAGCTCAATGAAGATACGCATTTATTATCTCCAGCGTTTTTGAGGCATTTTTTTCTATGCTGAAATTTTTAGCAAGCTCGAAGTTTGTCGCTTGCGTTGATGATAAAATTTTAGAATCACTAAGCAGTTTTTCAATTATATTTAAGATAGATTCATCTCCCGAATGGCTCATTACAAACTCTTTTGGAATTATTTCGCTAGCTCCGTTTTGAGCGGTAGTAATGACTGCGTTTTTAAAGCTAAGCGCTTCTAAAACGACATTTGAAAATGGTTCATATCTTGTTGGAAATATAAAAATATCACTTGCTTTGTAAAATTTCCAAGTATCGTTTCTTGCTCCCAAAAACTGCACTTTATACTCCAAATTTAGAGATTTTACGAGCTTTTGATAAGTATGGATTTTCTTATCTTTACCGACGATTAAAGCATGAAATTTACCCTTTAATTTTGATAACAAGTGCAAAAGCTCCCTAACTCCTTTTCTTTCAAACCCGCTTCCTACAAACAAAATAAGTGGCACATCGGCTCTTATACCAAACTCTATGTTAAGCGCATTTTTGGCTTCAAGCTTATTAAAATCATCTTGAATTTTAATACCATTATATATAACTTCAATTTTTTCATCACTTATTCCGTAAGTTTCAATGATCTGTTTTTTGATAAAATTTGAGTTCGCGATGATTTTTTTTGAGTTTTCAAAACAGTGTCGCTCAAGGTAGCAATAGACTAAATTTAGCGGATTAAACTTGCTTTTTTTCTCTTGCATATAGACTTTGTGTACCCCGTCTCCGGCGCGGTAGATGTCTGCACATTTTACTCTTTCGAGAGAGAAGTAAAAATCATCATTTTTGCTTGCGCAAACCTGAAAGTTATAAATAAGAGCTTTTATCCAGGAGCTAAAAAATTTAGGTGTTTTGAGGCTTTTTATTTCGCATTTTATACCGTTTTCCTCAAGTGCGCCTATAAGGCGAGATAGATAAATTTCCGCTCCTCCTATCGCCTTTGGATTCATTCTTAAAAATGTTATTTTTCTCATAAAAACATTCTATAAAAAAATTAATAAAAGATTGGTTATAATTGCGCCATTATGAAAATTTTACTAATCAGAAATGATAATATCGGCGATTTAATTTGTACTACTCCGGCTATTGAGGCATTAAGGCATAAATTTGAGGATGCTAAAATCGATATAGTTGTAAATAGTCTAAATGCTTGCGTTGTGATTAAAAATCCATTTTTGAATAAAATTTATATTTATACAAAGCCAAAGCATAAAAAGAGATGGAAGGATAAAATTTGGGCATTTCTTGGAAAATGCAAAATTTTATTTCAAATTTACCGCCAAAATTATGATGCGGTAGTGATATTTAGAAGCTCGTATTCACCGTCTGCCTCAATTTTTGCTAGAGCAGCAAGGGCTAAAAGAGTGATTGGGGTAGATTATAAATATCCTAAAAAATTTATAACCGATAAGATCAAATTTGGTCATATTCCGCATGAGGTTATGCTCTGCTTTGACTGTTTAGCGCCTCTTGGGGCCTATTACAATAGCGAAAAGACATTGTTTTTACCAAAAAATGTAAGTGATAAATTTAAAGATTTTGTATTTTTTCATATCTCTAGTAGGATTAGTGAAAATCAGTTAAGTATCAGCAAGATAGAACAAATTGCTAAATTTTTAAAAGAAAAATTTGCCGATGTGGTATTAAGTAGTGAAAATGTTGAATTTGGCGAGAGAGCTTCTAGGTTATCTGGAGTTGATTATCTGCAAACTTCAAGTATGGATGAGCTTGCAAACTACCTTTGCAAAGCCAAATTTTTACTCACATTAGATGGTGGAGTGGCGCATTTAGGTCCGGCTCTTGGGCTGAAAACTTTTGTTATATTTGGGAAAACAAACTTGACTCGCTGGAAGCCGTGGGGTGATGATGTGTATGTTTTGCAAGATAATAGCGGCTTGGCTGAAAATGTAAAACTCGAAGATATTTATGAGCAAATATCTAAATTTAGTTGATTATAGCAAGATTTTATTTTTTGGCATATACATTTTTGTTTTGCCTATAAGCCATGTGACGGCGGTTCAGTCGATCTCTTTAGGTCTTTTCGCGTTTCTTGTTCTATTTAACGATTACAAAAACTTTGTTTTTAAAGATATTTTGGCTATAAAAAATATTTTAATCATACTTATTGGTTTGCTGCTACTTTCTTATCTTTCATTGTTTTACTCGGTAGATATAGGGCAAAGTTTTAAGGAGATTAACTCTGAGCTGCTTAAAAATATAATTGTCATGCTGTTTGTTTTTTTATATTTTAAATCTTTACCAGAGCACTTGCTTGAATTTTATATGCGTTTGATATATATCTCAATCTTCGTTCATATGCTTATTAATATATATATATGGCATCATTTTGGATTTGAATTTAGCGTTAACACGAGAATGGGAGGACTATTGGACGGTGCGCTTGAGCAAGGAGGAGGAGCGGGAGAGAGGTTTGGGATTTGGGTTACATTTTTTCTTGCCTTTGCTCTATCTCTTTGGTATTTTTCGGATAGAAAATTTGCGATTCTAGTACTATTTTTAGCGCTTATAAACATAATTGCCAATCAAACCAGAGCCACATATGTAGGTGTGATTTTAATTTTTGTATTTTTATTTACGGTTATGCCTAAAAAAAGAGTGGCAAGGGCTATATTTTTCATCATTTTAGCACTATCTGCGGTGAGTTTTTATAAATTTTCAGATAATTTTTCAAGTAGATATAATTTAACTCATGTAAATGAGTATATGAGTCTTTTAAAGGAGACTCCGGCTAAGATGAGAGATTATGAACAGCATGGGCTTGATTACTCTATCGCCACAAGGTTATCTATGTGGAAATCGGCTATTTTATATAGAATCGATGAGCCATTTATTCCGACCGGATACGGAAGATCTTTATATGGTAAAAGCATAGTTAGGCTTATGGATGAGCAAAACAGGCCATTTGTGGTATATTCTCAGGTGCATAACGAGTTTATAGGTATCTTTTTTTCACTCGGTATATTTGGGCTTTTGTTATTTTTAGCTCTTTGGTTTTACTATTTTAAAATATCTATTATGCTATTAAATAGCAATGATAGCAGATTTAAAATATTTGGATTTTTCTCGTTTTTTGGGGGATTGGGCTTTGTCGCAAGTCTTTGTTTCGGAAGTTTTTTTGGAGATAGTGAAGCTAAATTTTTCTATCTGCTTTTTGGTATGATTTGTGCAATAGCATATCGTAAAGGTATTATAGATGATAAATATTTTAGAGCTTGAAAGCTCTCTTGGTTTTGGTGGGCAGGAGCATCGCACACAGCGTGTGATCAATGGGCTTGACAAGACAAAATTTAAAGTATTTTACGGACTAAATGAGGGTTCAAAGAGCTTTGAAAAAGAGATATATTGCGAGTTTGTAAAGTTTAATCTAAAAAAGATATACAATATTTTTGAAATTTTTAAAATTTGCCGTTTTGTGAAAAAAAATCATATAGATATTATCTCTACTCACTCGGGAAAAGACGGAAATATCGGTGCAATAGTAGGTAAATTAACCGGGAAAAAAGTAGTTCGCACAAGGCATCTTCAAACTCCTATAAGCTCACCCTTTAGTTATAATATCAGCACAAAAGTTGTGGCTGTATCTAAGGCAACCAAGGATAGCCTTATAAGAAAGGGTGTTAAAGAGAGCCTAATAGATGTGATCTATACCGGAGTTGATACAAATAAGTATAATCCAAATTTTAAAAAAGATATAAAAAAAGAGCTAAAATTACCGGCAGAATGCGTTGTGGTAGGCATAGTTGCAGTATTAAGAGGGGCGAAAAATCACAAACTCTTAATAGAGGCTTTTAGTGAATTAAATTTAAAAAACTCGGCTTTAGTTATCGTCGGAGACGGACCTGGAGAGGAGAATTTAAAGGCTATAATAAAAGATAGGCAAAATATCTTTATGCTGGGAAATAGAAGTGATGTAAGCGAAATTTTGCCTAGTTTTGATATATTTGTTTTGCCTTCTAAGATGGAGGCCTTAGGAACCGCTATATTGGAAGCCAGTAGTTGCGCGGTGCCTTGCATAGGAAGCGATGCAGGCGGTATAATAGAGGCGATAAGCGATAAAAATACCGGTCTTATATTTAAAAGTGAAGACAAAGAGAGTCTAAAAGAAGCCTTAAAAACCTTGATAGAAGATAAGAATCTAAGAGTTAGGCTTGGCAAAAACGCAAGAGAGTATGTGGAGCAAAATTTCTCTATAGAAAAGATGGTAAAGGATACTGAAAAATTATATGAAAATTTATGAGAGAATTATTAAATTTATACTTAGCGAAAAAGGGATAAAGAAGAGTGCTTTAGTGGATGAGCCATTTAAAACGGTATGTTTTTTTAGCAATACAGCTATTGGCGATACTCTTTTTAGCACTCCGGTTTTTAGGGTCTTTAAACAAAATTTTCCAAATGTGAAAGTAATAGCCATTCTAAATCCATCTAATGCAGATCTATTTAAAAATAATCCATTTTTGGACGAGATTGTACTATTTAATGGACGATGGAAAAATTTCTTATCTGTTGCAAAAATTTTAAAAACAAAGCAGATAGATATAGCGTTTTTGCTTCATTCAAACGAACCTCAAGCGACTCCGCTTGCAGTTTTAAGCGGAGCAAAATATATTTTTAAACTTCCTAATCTTAAAAACGATTTTAATAAATTTCACTCCAATCCGCCGACTCCTTACGGAGAACCTAGATATGTGGTGCTAAATAGGCTAGAACAGCTTAAATTTGTAGGTATCAATAGCTTTGATACTCGTATGGAGTTATTTTTACAAGATAGTGGCTTTGAGAACGTGGATAGAGTTTTAAATCGTAAAAAAGGCGAAAAAATAGTAGGTTTTCAAATGGGAGCCAGTGTAAAATCTAAACTATGGCTTATTAATCGCTGGCAAGAGCTAGCAGGACTACTTTTAAAACATGAGAATATACGTATAGTTTTAACAGGAAGTCCTAAAGAAAGGGATATGACAAAAGAACTCGAAATGCTTTTAAATAGCGATAGAGTAATGAATTTAGCAGGTAAATTTAGTATAAGCGAGGCGGCTGCTCTTATAGGCAGGCTTGATGCTCTAATTACTACAGATACAGGTCCTCTTCACGTTGCCGCAGCATTAAAAACGCCTTTTGTAGCTCTTTTTGGAGTTACCGATCCTCGTTGTCTTATGCCAGATTTTGATACTCATCTGCATAGGTTTTTGAAAGTGGAGTTTGATGTAGACAATACATATTCAAAGCATAAGGACTACGGTTATTTGATGGAGAGAATAACCGCACAGGAGGTTTATGAAAGCCTCAAGGAGATTATGGGTGCTATATAAAAATTATGAAAAAATATCTATGTTTTTTTATCAACTTCAATTTTTAAAACTTAAAATATTAGGTGCTAGTATAGGTAAAAAATCAAAAGCTTTTGGCTGGTTTAAGGTTTTAGGCGATCCTAAAAATTTAATCATTGGTAATAATGTCAAAATAAACGAGGGAGTTTTTATAAATTGTAGAGATAAGGTAATATTGGAGGATTTTGTAACTCTTTCCAGTTTTGCCAAGATTTACTCTACTCAGCTTGATTATAAGAAATTTCCAAGAATTCACGTTAAAGCGCCGGTTATTATCAAAAAAAATGCTTGGATCGCTAGTGATTGCCTTGTTTTAATGGGAGTTACAATAGGTGAAAATAGCGTGATAGGAGCAAGATCGTTGGTGTCAAAGGATGTGGAGTCAGATGCGCTTTATATCGGCGATAAAGTCGTAAAGAAACTAAATATAAAATATGATTAAAAATTTATACGGCAAGATCAGATGAAAACTCTACTTTTTATTAGCGATAAGGATGAAAAATTTAATCATAGCTTTATAGAAAATGTTATAAACGGATTTTTAAAACGATATTTTAAAATTTACTGCGTATATTTTACCGATAGTTTTACAATCAAAGAAAATCAAATTTTCATACTTAAAAAAGATAGAAGCAGAGCGCTAGAACTTATAAATCAGCATTTTTTAGATCTTAAAAACGTAGACTTTATAATCATTAGAAATTTTTTAGATGTTTTAAAAAATGCGGTAAAACTAAAAAAGAAATATGACTTTAAACTCTATTTTCAGCTTAGCTTCCCGCACTTTTATAGAAGTTATCATGAGGCTAAAATTCGCGGCAAAAATTTATTGTTTAAGTTTGTAAAATATAGGATAAATTTGATTTTATATAAAAATTTGATAAACCAATGTGACGGATTTTTTCCTATTTCAAATTTAATGAAAAAAGAGTTTTTTGATGATATAAAAACATCTGTTCTAGCACTTCCTTTGGGCATCAATACAAAGGATATAACTAAGCCATTACAAAAGAGCGGGGTAAAAAAATTTATATATATAGGCGCGATTGACATCAATAGGCAGATGGATGATTTTTTTAATGAATTTTGTAAGGCTAGAAGTGAATTTAGGCTTGAAATTTATACCAAAGATTATGAGTATGCCAAGACAATTTTGCCAAAAGACAGTAGGATTGTCTTGCATCATGCGGTAAGTAAGGATGAGATTTTTAATATTATGAGAGAATTTGATGTGGGTTGCTTTTATGTGCCCATAAATAGGCTTTATGATCTATGCTCTCCGACTAAGGTTATGGACTATTATAGCTGCGGACTTGTTGGCTTTAGCTCTGCTGTAGGCGAGTGCAGAGAGCTTTTTGACGATAAAACTATGTTTTTTATAGGTAATAATATAGCCGGTATGGTTGAAAAAATTTGCGTCACTTCAAGAGATGAGCTTTGTAATATGGCTAAAAACGGGCTTGAAATTTTAATTAACAAGCGAAATTACGAGAGTATCGCGGATGAAATTAGGGAGTTTTTGAAGTGAGCGTAGTTGTTTTAATGTATCATCATGTCCTGAAAGATAGTGGATTTATAACAAGTAGCGTGAACGAATTTAAAGAGCAGATGAGCTTTTTGTCCAAAAACGGATACAAAGCTCTTACTCCTAGCGAATTTTTAGCTTATAAAAAAGGCGAGCTAAAATTGCCAAAAAAGAGCGTATTTATAACCTTTGATGATGGCTGGAGAGATAATTTTTATTATGCCTATCCTATTTTAAAAGAATTTGGATTAAAGGCTACAATATTTCTTGTAACATCTTGGATAGAGAAGGCTAGCGAGCAAAATGCATTAAATAGAGCAGATTTTACACCTCTTACTCACAAGGAGGCCAAGAAAATGGCTCCCGAAAATCCTGGCGGACTATTTTTAAACTGGGATGAGATAGAGAAAATGAGCGATATATTTAGCTTTCATTCTCATACGAATGCGCATAATGATGATTATTTTAGCAGTCTGCCATTTAAAGAGGATTTGCAAATTTGTAAAAACATCATAAAAAAACGCTTGGGATTTGATGATAAACACCTGTGTTGGCCCAGAGGAGAATATGATGAAACTAGGCTAAAGGAAGCTAAAGAGCTTGGATACGAGATATTTTATACTACTAAACGCGGCGTAAATTTAGCTGACGGAAATCTTGAAGAGATAAGAAGAATTGCAGCCAAAAAAGGAGCATGGTGGCTAAAAAAGAGCCTACTTATCTACGGTAATGAAGCTATACATAAAATTTATTCAAAATTTAAAGACTAAATATTTAGCTTTCTTTTTATCTCCTCTTTTACGGCTTCTAAATCAAAATCCATCAAGCACTCGCTTATCTTGCTTCCATCGCAGCCGTCTTTACCGCATGGCACGCACTCTAGGTTTTGCTGAAAAACCGTGTGTTTTCCCATTCTTTGCACTCCATTTCGCTCTTTGTATTCTGACTGCATTAAATCGTTGTCCCAAGGACCCCATTCAAAGGCTCCGCTTGGACCAAAAAATGCTATTATGGGAGTGTCATTTGCTGCGGCGATATGCATTATCGCAGTATCTACACCCACAAAAAGAGCCGATTTTTTACTAAGTGCGGCAACCTCTTTTAGACTCAAATTTCCTGCAAAATCTAGTGGAGTTGATTTGCAAAGAGCCAAAACTGAAGCGATTTTTTTCATCTCGGCTTCGTTTTTATCTGCAGTTAAGGCTACTTTTACACCCAGTTCATTTTCGCAAAAATCAATAAGCTCGGCCATTATCTCATCTTTTACGCATTTAAACATCCAACGACTGGTAAGGTGAAAATGAACGAAAGTTTCGGGTAAACTTAGACTATCTACTAAATTTTCATCGAAAAATATCTCAACTTTTTTACTTACAGGCTCCAAATCAAGCACCTTAAGTACATCCAAATTTCGCTCTACCGTATGTTTTGAGGCTATTTTTGGCACTTTAAGGGTGATAAATTTATTTATGGTCTTGTTTTTACCCTCAAATCCTATGATTTTTTTAGCTTTTGCGTATTTTGCTATTATTATTCCGCGATCTCCGGTGGTTGTTTGCACCGCGATATCGTATTTTTGTTTCTTGATTGAGTGTATAAATTTTAGCTCGAGCCATAGTTTTTTTAAAAATCCCTCGTTTTTGACTATCTCCCTATCGTAAATATAGACGTTATCTATGTTCGGGTTTGCCTCTATCATCGCCTCACAACCCTTATTTAGAGCAAAATCTATCTGCGCTTCAGGGAAGTGATGCTTGAGGTTGGCAATAAGCGGAGTCGTTAACAAGACGTCGCCGATATTTCTAAATTTCATAACTAAAATTTTAAATTTTTTATTTTTTTTCATTTTATATATTTCCAAAATGTGTATTGCGAATATAGCTTGGCTACGATAAATCCGCGCCAGCCATCTAAAAACCCGCCTTTTAAAACAAAGAGTTTAAAAAAAGTCCATGCGGGATTAAATACCGCCTTGAGCTTGTTTTTTTTAGCCCCTAGGCTAGAGTAGCGATTTTGTTTGGCGATAAACTGCTCTATGCTCTCATAAGCGTAGTGCTTAAAGTAATTTTTTAGCTCGCTGATAGTGCCGTTTACAACAACTTTTTCATGAACCTCTTTGTCATCAAAATTTGCTCTGTTTTTATTAAAAAGCCTTATCGTAAAGTCAGGATATAGTCCCATGGAACGAAGCTCTTTGCCAAAAAAGAAATTTAGCCTAGCCACCCTATAAGCATCAAATTTAGGCTTTTTTAAAATTTCTAAAATTTCCTCTTTTAAAGGCTCTAAGATAACCTCATCGCTATCAAGAACAAACACCCAATCGTTTGTAGCCAAATTTACTCCAGCTTGCTTTTGCTTGCCAAATCCAAGCCATTTTTGATAGTAAAATTTTACGTTTTCAAAGTCTTTGCAAATGTCTTCCGTTTTATCTGTCGAGCCGCTATCTAGGACTATAACTTCGTCCACGAATCTTACGCTTTCAAGCACTTCTATTAGATATTTTTCACTATTTAATGTCAAAATTACTACGCTAATCATCTGTAAATTTCTTCATTGAAGTGCTTAAATCTTTTATGAAACCAAAAATACTCATCCGGTTTTTGTCTAATAAATTTTTCTGTAACATCAGCTTGGGCTTGAGTAGCCTTCAAAATCGCTTCGTCTTTGCTAAAATTTCTAATATCAATAGGTTCTAAAAAACAAATTTCATTGATTTTGCTATCTTCATCGCTTATTCTTATAAAAGCCGGAATTATTATAGCATCGCTCTTTTGAGCAAATATACTAACCGATGGGGTATGAAGAACTCTTTTGCCAAAAAAGCTAACTTCTATTCCATCGCTTTTAGCAGTATTTTGATCGACTAATATTCCAAGCAGTCTTCTTTCTTTTATAGCCTTTAAAATCTGTTTTGCACCGCCTGATTTATCTATGAGTTCTATATTAAATTGAGTGCGGTTAGCCTTTAGAATTTTTTGCATCACACTACTATCAAGGACTCTTCCTACTATGCTTACCGGTCCAAATTTTGCCGCCATAGCTAGACTAAATAACTCCCATTCGCCATAATGAGCGGTTTGGACTATAATGGCACGACCTGATTTTAAAGCGTTTGTAAAAATTTCAAGATTTTTAAATTTGACTCTTTTTAATATCTTTTCTTTTGTGCTGTTTTGATTTTTAATGAAATTAACTGCAAATTTTGCGTAATTTTTATATACATTTTTTGTTATCTGCTCTTTTTGTTCGTTTGTAAGCTCGTTTTCATAGGCGAAATTTAGATTTGCCATGATAGTTTTATTGTGCTTTTTATCGAATTTGTAAAACAAATTTGCGATCAAATTTAAAAAAAGGCTTAGTAAAAAATCCGGTAGTATAAAGAGCAAAAATTTAAAAAACCAATAGATCAAAAGATAAAAAATATCACGCATTTAGTATTCTCTCGGCTGCTTCAGCTATGATTTCAGGCTTTATTTCGCGGATGCAAAAGTCATTTTTATCTATCTTTCTGGCATCTATTTTTTTGCATGCATCTATTACTATGTTTTTATTTGTGATATAGGCATTGCGCTGGCTAGGGCGGTTGCCAAATAGCGTTATAGACGGGATATTTTGAGCCCAAGCGATATGAGTTATCCCGCTATCGTTTCCTATGACGAGATCGCAGCCATTTATAAACTTAACAAGCTCTTTTAAGGACATTTTTTCAAGAACATCGGCACTTGTGTATTTGACGATCTCTTCTAGCTTGTCAAACTCTTTTTTGTTACCAAAGCATACGTGAACTTTATAGTTTGAAAGCATTTTGATAACTCTTTTAAATTTATCATAGCACTTACTCTCTTCGCTTGCAAAAGGCGCTATAAGTATGCGTTTAGGCTCATTTTTTTCTGCTTTTTCATAAGCCATAAGGCATGGCTTTTTGTTTAAAATTTCATCTCTTTCAAATTTAAATCCTAACGCAAAAGCCGTTAGGCTTAAATTTCTAATTATAATGTTTTCGTTGTAGTCGCATGAGAATTTGTGAGTATAAAATAGGCTTGCGAGGTTTTCTTTGACGCTATTTTTATCAAATCCGTAAATTATTTTCGTATCTAAAATTTTCGCAACTATCGCCGATTTGATAAGTCCTTGTAAGTCTATGGCTATATGAAATTTTCCTGCATCTTTTAAAATTTTATAGGTTCTTAGAAATTTTTTATCTTTTAGCGGAATTTTTATTAGATTTGAAATTAGCTCATGACCTTCTAATATCTCGGCAAATTTTTCATCTACTATCCATGAAATATCATAGTTTATGCCGGCTGATTCGAGATTTTTTTTGATAAACTCGAGCACTATACTAGCATGTACGATATCGCCTAGCGCGGAGAGTTTTATGATGGCTATTTTAAGGCTTTGGCTCTTTAAATCTTGGCTCATTTTTTCGCTTAATTTCACTATTTTTGGTATCATTTTACAAATATTTGGCTAAAAAAGGTTTGAAGTGTCTAAAAGTTATATTTGTGTATTTGATTGTGAAACTGTTCCTGATACTGCGCTTTTAAGGAGAGTTTACGGATATAGAGGCAGTGATTTGGATGTTTGTAAAGCTGCATTTTGGGATCAAAAAGAGGCTAGCGGAAGCGAATTTTTACCGGTGATGTTTCATAAAGTAGTCGCAATATCTGCGGTAATGGCGGATGAATTTGGCAGATTTTTACGCGTTAGCACAATGAAAGGTGAAAATGAGCAGGAAATTTTGGCCAAATTTATAAATTTCATCAATGAGTATAATCCGCGATTAATTAGTTTTAATGGACGCGGTTTTGATCTGCCGATGATTATGGTGCGGTCCATGCGTTATAATCTAAGCTGCCCTGCCTATTTTGAAAGCGATAACAAGGAGCTTAATAAAAATAAGTGGGAAAATTATAGAAGCAGATATGATGGGCGCTTTCATCTTGATTTGCTTGATCATATTAGTGATTTTCGTGCCGTTAGCGGGCTAAAGCTTGATACTCTTTGCGCGAGTCTAAATTTGCCCGGAAAATACGATATTCACGGCGATCAGGTTATGCAGCTGTTTTTTGCGGGTGAGATAGCCAAGATCAATGAATACTGCGAGTCTGATACTTTAAATACATATTGGCTGTTTTTAAAATATGAGCTTTTGCGTGGAAATTTAACAAAAGACGATTACGCTAGCTTTTTAGCCGACATGAGTGAATTTTTGATTCAAAAATGCTCACAAATGGGTTATACGCCCGTATTTTGTGAGGCTATCGAAATGGAACTTGCAAGGCTAAAGGGTGAGCTTGATTACGAGATAGTGACTAGAGAATTTGATGAAGACGAAGAGGATGATAATGAGTCAGAACGTATAGGCATTGATGAGCTTGAGGATCATTTGGCTAAAAGCGGATTTGGCGGTATGGTAAAAAAGGCTAGCGAGATTAATTTGAAGGCTAAAAATCAACCTAAATTTGAAGAGAGATTGCCGGAAATTAACCTTGATGATGAGTGAAATTAGTTTGCCAAATTTTAGTAAAATCGGTATGAATTAAAAGGAATAATGATGAAAATTTTAGTAACTGGAACGGCTGGATTTATCGGATTTCACCTCTCACTTGCACTTGCAAAGCGTGGCGATGAAGTAGTCGGGCTTGATAATATCAACGACTATTACGACGTAAATTTAAAATACGCAAGGCTTGAAACTGCGGGCTTTAGCAGGCAAGATATCAAAGAAAATGAGCTGATAACTTCTTGCAAATATCCGAATTTGCACTTTATCAAAGCTGATTTGGCTGATTTAAGCGTGCTTGAAAGGCTTTTTAGCGAGTTTAAATTTGACTGTGTAGTAAATTTAGCCGCTCAAGCAGGGGTTCGTTATTCGCTAATTAACCCTCACGCTTACGTGCAAAGCAATATTGTAGGCTTTGTAAATCTGCTTGAGTGCGCACGTAAATTTGAGCTAAAAAACTTCGTATATGCAAGCTCGAGCTCGGTTTACGGGCTAAATGAAAAGATGCCTTTTAGTACGCATCACAGCACCGAGCATCCTATTAGCCTATATGCGGCTAGTAAAAAGAGTAACGAAATGATGGCTCACACTTATAGTCATCTTTTTGGTTTGCCGACAACCGGGCTTAGGTTTTTTACCGTTTATGGACCTTGGGGGCGACCTGATATGGCGCTATTTTTGTTTGTTGATGCTGCGCTTAAAAACGAGGCTATCAACGTCTTTAACCACGGCAAGATGAAGCGCGATTTTACCTATATCGATGACATCGTAAAAGGCATAATTAAGTGCGTGGATAACCCGGCTTCGCCAAATTCTTCTTGGAGCGGCTTAAATCCCGACCCCGCAACATCAAAAGCACCTTATAAAATTTACAATATCGGCAATAATAATCCGGTCGAGCTTATGGACTACATAAAGGCGATCGAGATAAAAATCGGCAGAGAGATAAAGAAAAATTTTATGCCGATACAAGCAGGCGACGTACCTGCAACTTATGCTGATGTAAGCGGGCTTATAGATGACTTTGGCTACAAGCCAAGCACTAGCGTAAATGAGGGTGTGGCGAAATTTGTAGAGTGGTATTGCGAGTTTTACGGAGTTAAAATTTGAGAATTTTTACTCTTGTTTTGCTGTTTTTTGCTACTTTTGCCTTGCACTCTTTAGCGAGCGAGCAAGTAGGTAAAAACACAAAATTTGAGCTTTTAAAACTTAGCGAATTTGATCAAAAGGATGTAAGCGGATATCTTGCAAGCGAAAAGCTTGACGGAGTTAGAGCTTATTGGGACGGAGAAAATTTACTCTCAAGAAGCGGCAAAAAGATAAATGCTCCTAAAAATTTCACTTTGAATTTTCCGTCTTTTGCGCTTGACGGTGAGCTTTATACGAAGCGAGGCGAGTTTGAAAAAATCCAGTCGATAGTGATGGATAAAAATCCTGATGAAAAGGCTTGGCAAGAGATAAAATTTTACGTTTTTGACGCTCCAAGCAGTGAAAAGGGACTGCTTAAACGCCTTGAAAAGCTTGAAAATTTTCTATCAAAAAATGAGATTAGCGGCGAAAAAATAAAGATAATCAAGCAGATAAAATTAAGAGATAATGCCCATCTTGAAGAAATTTTAGATGAGATAATTGCACTTGGCGGCGAAGGCGTGGTAGTTCGTAAGCCAAATTTAGCCTATTATCACGGCAGAAGTAAAAACGATATGAAATATAAAAAATTTAAGGACGCAGAGTGCGAGGTCGTTTCACTTAATGAAGGCAGTGGCAAATTTAAAGGCAAGCTTGGCTCTGTTACCTGCGAAACAAGCGATAAAAAGCGCTTTAAGATAGGCTCAGGCTTTAGCGATGAGGAGCGAATAAATCCACCAAAAATCGGCGAAGTGATAACATACAAATTTCAAAATTTAACCGCAAACGGACTTCCTAGATTTCCTGTTTTTGTAAGAGTTAGAAAGGATTAATTTGTATTAAATTTTATAATTTTTAAGACTTAAATTTAAGATTTACGACTCATATTTATTTTCAGGTTTTATAAATTACGGTTGAATTAAAGTAGCTTTATGGATATGGATTAGTATTAAATTTTATTTGCGGGTTTCTTTATTTTTTTATTTCGGTATCCTTAAAAAAATCGCAAATATCACATTTAAATAGTTTGGATAGTTTAAATAGATGTAGCAGATTAAAGTGTTTGCCGTGAGCGTTGTTTTCCATGTTAGCGTAAAATCCGCTTGATGCTTGTCCTATACTAAGAGCGGTTTCGAGCTGACTTAAGCTTCTATCCTGCCTAATCTTCTTTACGTTTGAAGCGACAGCATCTAAAAATTTATTATTCTCTTCTTCTGTTGTTATTTCCGGTAAATTTAGCATTTCATTCCTATAGAAAAGTTTTCTATAAGTTTATTTAGTATAAAATCCATTTACAATTTGTTATAGAAATCATTTCTATAGAAATAAGAAAAAAGGGTTTATTGTGGTTTATTTTTGTTTAATTGTATTCTCTTTAATTTTTTATGTCTCAAATATTGTGTCTAGAATTAACCATCCGTTAAAAGACCATGCATATATTGTTAGAGGCTTATCCAAATGGATAGTTTTAATTTTAGCTATTGTGATTGCCGTTGATATATTCAAGGGGTAGAATATGCTTTATGCGCTTTTTGTGATCTGCTTATTTTTGTATATTTGGACTTATAGGTTTCTTGTCTCTGGCAGAGCATCTTATGTCAGTAAAGATATCGAGGAATTTTTTATGTATCTTAGATGGTGTCGCATATTTAAATATATTTCTTTTGTTTTAGGAATGACTATTTTAGTAAAAATATTCTCATAAATCTATAAGTTTAATTTTTTATTTATTTAAAAATACAAAAATTAGATATTTTTTGTATTTTTAAATTTACATTTGTCCTTGATTTTAAGAAAAATTCTTTATAGTTATTAAAAATTATTATAATAAAAAGAGTATTTTAAAAAGTGTATTAGTGTTAAATAAAGTTCTAGACATAGGATAGGTATGGATTTTGATAATTACAGCAAATAAGCATTCCAATAAAATTTTAGAATCAATTTAAAATCCCGCCCTGTTTATAGGACGGGAAAAGTGTTATTTAAAGTTTAGATTTTTGACGTCTTCGTCAAGTTTCTTTAGTCTGTCTGACGGAGGAGTTCCGACTAGACCATGGTGCAATTCAATTTTTGCAGGTGGCTCAGGTATGGTAGCTGTTTGTGTTAGAGCTATTGTTATACCGTATTTAGATAGAGTATTGGCTAGGTGCAGTTGCCCCTCTCTTGCGATTGATTGGCATTGTCCTATGATTCTAGCAGACTCTTGTGGCCCGTGGAATCCGTAGCTATTCTCACTAAACGCAAAATCCCATCTAATATGCGCTTTTCTGTGCATCCATAGAGGCTCTTTTAAGGCTTCGCTTATAGATTTTTTCTGCTCATCAGGTGCAAGCCCTGAAAAATCACTATGTTTAGCCAGCTCAACTCTTGCTGTTTTTAGATCTTCAATTAAGGACAACAGGTCGTTTTCGCATTTTCTAAGCTCGTGAGCATGGCGATTTTGAATAAATGAAATTCTATCTTTTAGCTCATCCTCGCTTTGCATGTGGCATGTTTTACAACTTGCTGTTATATCTGCAAAAGGAGTTTGAACTATATGGTTTGTAACTTTTGTTGCGCCAACTCTCTTATAAGGCATATGGCAATCCACGCAAGTTACTCCGCTCCTGGCGTGAATACTTGTAGAGTGTAATTCTGCCTCAGGGTGCTGCATCTTTATCATTTTGGCATCGGTTTGTTTATGTTTATAGTCCGACAAGAATAGACCTTTATCATGCATCTCATCGAAATGTTGATCAAACATCTCTATTTTAAACGGCTCATCTTTTGGCCATTTTGACCATGGGAATACTAAAGTAGCCTGTTTTCCAGGATAGTATTCTACGTGACATTGCATACAGACATAGTCTCTCATCTCGGCTCTTGTAGCCTTGATGCCTTGTTTTATATCAGCCTCGTATCCGCGTTTAACCATAGCATTAACAAATCCAGGTCTTGTAACTCTTAAACTCATATCGTCAGGATGGTGGCAGTCTGCACAACTTGAACCCAAGTGAGAGCCTCCATAAGCATCTTTTCCGTGTTTTTCCTCAACCATTTTCATTACATCAAAATATGGTATAGCATTCATCTTGGCCCAAGCTTCTTTTCTTGCTTTTCCATTCTCTTTATCAATATCAAAGAAAGGCATGTCTTGCTTGCTTGATTCTGTTGGATCTGTGCGTAATACCGTATAACTAGGATCATTGATTATAGCCGTTAGGTGACCTGTGTGGCAGTTTACACAAAAACCCGGCTGCCCATTAAATGCAGGAAGACCGTGAGCATTTAGATACTCTTTGTTATTTCTCATTGTCTCTATTTGGTCGATTTGCTGATAGAAGTGCAGTCTAGGTCTATTATAATCTACTGCAAATGCGTATCCTTGCCAAAAAACGGTAGCGGCAGGCCATCTCATGAGCTTGCTGTAAGGTACCGAGCCGGCAAAAGGTGTCTCAAAAAAGATATCTTTCATCGCTACTGAATCATCATATTGAGTCGGGAAATTTTTGCCCCACTCTCTGATATCAGGGTTTAGGTCACTAACCTTGTTAAGCATTAGAGGGTAGTGCCTCTCTTGCGCCTTTTTCTCACTGATATCGCTAAATAGTGCGAACATTCCTGCGCCGCCGATAACAGCTAGAATAAAAATTATACTAAACAATAGTTTATTTTTCATTGTAACTCCTTGATTTTAATAGTTATGAGCGTGACCGACTTGCCTATGACAAGAGACACAACTTAAAGATTCGTTTTGTATATTTGGATCTCCACCGTGAGCTTTGGCATTAACCGAAGTCGCAGCATATTCTCCGTGGCACCCTATACAGTTGTTTTGAATTACCTTTTTGCTCTTTGCATTAGCGCTAAAAGGCACAGGGTTGTCTTTAGCAGTAAAAGCATAGCTGTGACCAAAACCACTCTCAGCTTTCATCATCCACTTGCCTATGAAATCATGAGGAACATGACAATCATTACATGTTGCAACGTGTTGATGCCCACCTCTTTCCCAGCTTTCAAACACCTGATTCATAACATGGCAGTTTTTACAAGCTGATGGATCATCACTCATATATGAAAAACCTTTTGCATATACGAAGGTATAAAGTCCATGCCCCAAAACAACACCTATGCTAATCACAAGGATTAATGTAGCCAAGAAATAGGGTTGCTTTTTAGCTTTTTCTATGACTTTCAAAAAACCTCCTTATAGATAGATTAATATTTCGTAATAATATTACATTTAAATGAGAGATTAATTGACTTAAATCAATTTTTAACGAAAAAGTTGAATAAAATTTAAATTTTTCGTTAAAAAGTAACTATATAATAAATATTTAATTAATAACAATTGAGTAAAAATATATTAAAGTAGTCTTTAATATAATGTTTTTTGATTATGTATAAATTAGTATAATATTAATTAATAAATATTAAATGCAATTAAATGTGCCAAATGTTTTATTAGCCTTTATTAATAGAATTTTGATAAAATTACTAAATTTTATAATAAGGTTTTTAAATGAATATCTTAATTACTGGAGGAGCCGGATATATAGGCTCTCACGTTCTAAAATCATTTCTTAAAGAGGGTGGGCATAAAATAACCGTAATAGACAATCTTTCAAAGGGCTCGATAGCCGCCATACATGCCATTAAAAGCATGGGTGAATTTGAGTTTATAAATATAAATTTAGAGGATGATTTAACTAAAATTTTTTATAATGGAAAATTTGAAGCCGTTATTCATTTAGCGGCTTTTATAGAGGTTCTTGAAAGCACTAGAGAGCCTTTAAAATACTATCTAAATAACACTGCAAACGTGGCTAGAATTTTGACCTATTGTAAAAAATTTGGCGTGAATAAATTTATTTTTAGCTCTACGGCTGCCGTTTACGGAGAGGCCGACACTCCTGAAGTTAGCGAATTAAGCCCTACAAATCCTATCAATCCGTATGGACACTCTAAGTTAATGAGCGAACAGATCATAAAAGATTATGCATCTTCAAATAGTAGCTTTAAATTTGCTATTTTGCGCTATTTTAATGTAGCCGGAGCCGATGAAGAGGGCCTTATAGGTCAAAATTATCCAAACGCAACTCATCTAATTAAAGTAGCTACGCAAACAGCTCTTGGAAAGCTTGAAAATATGAAAATTTTTGGAAACGATTATGCTACAAAAGATGGCACTTGCGTGAGAGATTATATACATGTAAATGATCTTGCAGACGCTCATCTTGCCGCACTTAAATATATAGATAGCAATAGTAGCGAGATTTTTAATGTCGGATATGGATACGGTTTTAGTGTAAAAAGCGTTATAGAGGCCACAAAGAGAGTAAGCGGAGCAGATTTTAAAGTTATAAATTCATCCAGGAGAGATGGCGATCCTGTAGCGTTAATATCAAACGCAAATAAGCTTAGAAAACTAACCGGCTGGACTCCGAAGAGAGATAGCTTGGAATTTATAATCAAAACGGCTCTTGAGTGGGAGAAAAGAGCGTAAAAGCTTTTAATCTCACATCTTTTGAATTGAATTTATTCAACTAAATTTAAAATTTAATAAACCTAAAAAAGGTATAATCTAAGCTTAATAAAACTTCAAGGAATATTTTTGAAAATAGCTGTTATAGGCACCGGATACGTGGGTCTTGTAAGCGGTGCGTGTCTTGCCAAAATGGGAAATAGTGTAATTTGTGTAGATGTGAATAAAGAAAAGATTAATGACTTAAAGCAAGGGATAGTGCCTATATATGAGCCGGGGCTTACCGAGATGGTCGCCGAGTGCTTTGCTAACGAAACTCTTAAATTTAGCACCGATATAAAAGAGGCTTTAGATCATGCAAATGTAATTTTTATAGCGGTTGGCACGCCTATGGGAGCTAACGGGCAGGCTGATTTAAAATATGTCTTGCAGGTTGCAAAGAGCATAGGCGAAAATATGAATAAGTCGTTAATCGTAGTGGATAAATCAACCGTTCCTGTAGGCACGGGTGAAAAGGTGCAAAATATCATAGCCGAAGAGCTAAAAAAAAGAAATTTGGATATAAAATTTGAGGTTGTAAGCAATCCGGAGTTTTTAAAAGAGGGTGCCGCGATTGAGGATTTTTTAAAACCTGATCGTGTAGTAGTAGGCTCAAACGGAGGCTGGGCGGAAGAGGTTATGCGCGAAATTTACGCTCCTTTTATGAAAAATCACGATAGATTTATAGCAATGGACGTAAAATCTGCCGAGATGACTAAATATGCGGCAAATGCGATGCTGGCTACTAAAATAAGCTTCATCAACGAGATAGCAAATATATGCGAAAGAGTTGGGGCGGATGTAAATTTGGTGCGCAAAGGCATAGGAAGCGACTCTAGGATCGGATATAGTTTCATCTATGCAGGATGTGGATATGGCGGTAGCTGCTTTCCAAAGGATGTTGAGGCGTTAATCTATACTGCTAAACAAAACGACTTTGAACCAAAGCTTTTAAATGCGGTTGAAGAGAGAAATAAGGCTCAAAAAAGAGTGCTTTTCGATAAAATTTCAAATTATTTTAACAAAGATTTAAAAGATAAAAAGATTGCCATTTGGGGGCTTGCCTTTAAGCCAAATACAGATGACATGAGAGAGGCTAGCTCTTTAACCCTTATAAATTTACTTGAAAATGCAGGTGCAAATATTGTGGCTTACGATCCAAAGGCGGTAAATGAGGCCAAAAAATATCTAATCCATTCTAAAATAAAATATGCAAAAAGCAAATATGATGCTTTAGATGATGCCGATGCTTTGATTCTTGTGACTGAGTGGAGCGAGTTTAGGTCGCCTGACTTTGACGAGATGAAGAAAAGGCTTAAAAACCCGCTTATTTTTGACGGTCGCAATCAATACAATTCAAAAATTTTAAAAGAGCTTGGATTTACCTATTTTCAAATAGGCGTTAGAGTTTAAAATAAAGGAAATATATGAAAATAGCTGTTATCGGACTTGGTTATGTGGGGCTGCCTTTGGCGGCTGCTTTTAGCAAGAAGTATGAAGTGGTGGGATTTGACGTAAATAATACTCGTATAGAAGAGCTTAAAAGAGGATTTGATCGCACTCTTGAGTTAAATAGCGAGCAGATGAGTGAAGCGATAAAAAATTCAATGAAATTTAGTACAAATTTAGAGGATATCAAGGATTGCAGTTTCTTTATCGTTACAGTTCCAACTCCGATAGATAAAAATAAAAGACCGGATCTAACCCCTGTAATAAAAGCAAGTGAAAGTGTCGCAAAGGTTTTGAAAAAGGGTGACATAGTAGTATACGAAAGCACTGTTTATCCAGGAGTTACAGAAGAGATTTGCGTGCCGATACTTGAAAGGGTAAGCCAAATGAAATTTAATCAAGATTTTTACTGCGGATATTCACCTGAACGTATAAATCCGGGAGACAAAGAGCACACTGTAACAAAAATCAAAAAGATTACCTCCGGCTCCACTCCGCAAATCGCAGATAAAGTGGATGAGGTTTACCGCTCAATAATTACGGCAGGCACTCATAAGGCGCCAAGTATAAAAGTGGCGGAAGCAGCCAAGGTCATAGAAAATACTCAGCGTGATATTAATATCGCCTTCATAAACGAGCTTGCGATGATATTTGAGCGCATGAATATAGATACATCGGCTGTTTTAGAGGCTGCTGGCACCAAGTGGAATTTTTTAAATTTCCGCCCAGGGCTTGTTGGAGGCCATTGTATAGGCGTAGATCCATATTATCTTACACATAAGGCTCAAGAGCTTGGCTTTCATCCGGAGATGATTTTAGCTGGTCGTAGGATAAATGATAATATGGGAAAATACGCGGCATCTCAGGTGATAAAACTGATGATTAAAAAAGGCGTAACAATAAGCAGTGCAAAGGTGCTTGTTTTAGGGCTTACATTTAAGGAAAACTGCCCTGACATTAGAAATTCTCGTGTTATAGATGTAATAGAGGAGCTTAAGGATTTTGGCTGCAAGGTCGATGTATACGATCCTTGGGTGGACGAGGCGGAAGTAAAGAGGGAGTATGGTATAACTCCGTTAAAAAATTATGACGAAAATGATTATAACTGCGTGATTATCGCTGTTGCACATGATAAATTTAAGGGGTTAAAATTTAAAAACATCCTAGTCTACGATATCAAAAATATCTATCCGGACGCTGATGCGAGACTATAGTGCTTATCAATCTGATTAGCTCAATTGTAGTTTTTGTAATATCCTTGGGGATAAATTTTTTTTTAACTCCATATATCTTAAAGAGCCTTGGCAACGAGGCTTACGGCTTTGTCGCCCTTTCTAACGCTATAGTTTCGTACGCTTCAGTTATTACAGTGGCTATAAATTCGGTTAGTGGTCGCTTTGTCGCTTACGAGTGGCATAGAGGCGATATTGCTAAGGCCAATATCTACTACTCGTCTGTTTTGAGCGTAAATATATTTTTTTCTATCCTGGTAGTGCTGCTTTCGGCGATTTTTATCCTAAATTTAAGTGGTGTTTTAAACGTGCCCAAAAATTTAGAGAATGATGTTAAATTGACCTTTGTTTTTTACTTTATAAATTTCTGCGTAGGACTATTTAACGGGGTTATTACCGTATCTGCCTTTGTTAAAAATAAACTTTATCTACTCTCTATTAGAAATGCGATTTCAAGTGCAATTTTAGCTATTTTGATAGTTTTTTTCTTCTATTTTTTTAAGCCGATGATCTCATATATCGCTATTTCCGCACTTATAGCCTCTATTTTTGTCTTTTTAAGCACTCTATTTATATCGGCTCGTATCACGCCGGAGTTAAAATTTGATATGTCTAAATTCGATTTTAAGAAGATAAAAGAGCTTTTAAAGTCTGGCGTTTGGAATAGTTTTAATGCTTTAAATCGCGTGTTGATGACTGGAATGGATCTATTTATATGCAATATCTTTATAAATGCTAACGTAACCGGACTTCTTGCCGTATCAAAGGCGGCTCCTATTATTTTAGAGAGTTTTGTGGCTCAGCTTAGCGCGGTTTTTGCGCCTAAATTTGTAGAGCTTTATTCAAAAAGCAATCTTTTAGCTTTGGTTAACGAGACTAAATTTTCAATGCGAGTGATAGCCTTTGTAATGAGCGTCCCTGCAGCTATTTTCGTAGTATTTGGGCGAGAATTTTACACTCTTTGGTTACCGTTTAAGAGTATTGACGAGATAAATTTCATATATAATCTTTCTATGATAACGCTTGTTCCTATTATCTTTATAAGTTATGCATTTGCACTTTTCAACCTTGATAGTGCGACCAATAAGCTTCGTAGGCCGGCTATTGCAAATACTATCTTAGGGGTTAGTACTATAATCGCTCAAATTTTGATTTTAAAATTTAGTGATTACGGAGTATATGGAGTGGCCATTATAGGAGCTGTTTTTTATAGTATTCGTATACTATTTTTTGACCTTATAAATGCAGCTTTAAATTTAGAGCTAAGACTTACTACATTTTATGGGGTATATCTTAAAAATTTAGCTATTTTTGTAGGTTTATCTCTCATTATTTTTATATTTAGCGAGTTTATTGATATTAAAACTTGGACACAATTTATTCTGTATTTTGTTGTATTTTTGATTTTTGGATACGTTGTTAACTTGTTTTTGATATTTAATAGGTTTGAACAAAAAATTGTTATAAATAAGATTGTTTTTAAAATTAAAAGGCTTTTAAATGCAGGAAAATAGCCTGTTTTTAATCTCTCTTAAAAAGGACGAGGCTAGACGAGAGGCTCTTAAAAATCGCTTTGCAAGTTATGATAAATTTAATATTGTCGATGCGATTGACGGCAGGGTTATGAGTGCCAAGGAGTATTTCGGATACGCGCTTAGGAGCTTTAAGGCTTATAATAGGCTTTTAAGTCCTGCCGAGATTGGTTGTAGCCTCTCTCATATGAGAGCTTATGAGGAATTTTTAAATAGCGATTCAAAATTCGCACTTGTATTTGAAGATGATGTTATAGGGGATGACGAAGGTATAAAACTAGCTTTTGATTTGGCGAAAAAAATAGATAAAAACTCAATTTTGATTTGCGGCTGCCAAAATGGGCTTGCCGGCAGATTTTCGGCCTTTGGAAAGAAGATAGGAGATGATTTTTACCTGGTTTCAAAGCACTCATTTGTGAGTATTTATAGAGCGGCTGCATATATAGTGACAAGAGATAGTGCTAAAGCTTTGCTTGAAACGCACGAAAGAGCGGTCTGTACAGCCGATTTATGGAGTTATCTATTGACATCAAATAAGCTTAATATGTATTTTAGCGATATTTTTGCTCATCCTATTGATCTAAGCGATTCAAATATCAATGCAGAGCGCGATGAACGCGGGTATGCAAAGATAAATTTAAAAGCCCTATTTAAATCGTTTAAATATATCTTAGCAACCAGATACGAGGCTAAATTTAAAGGTTATGAGAGAATTTTTAAGGAAAAGACGTGAATGAAAAAGAGCCTTTAATAAGTGTTATAATTCCAACTTTTAACCGTATTGATCTATTAAAAAAGGCTTTAAATTCAGCTCTTAATCAAACTTATAAAAATTTAGAGATCATAATAACCGATGATAAGAGCGGTGATGGCACTAGTAAATTTTGTAAAAATTTAAAAGATCCTAGAGTGAAATATGTGGTAAACGAAACTCACGAAAAGGGTCCAAACGGAAATAAAAACAACGGCTTTGATATTTGTAGCGGCGAGTTTATCTGCCTGCTTGATGATGATGATGAGCTCTATTTAACCGCTATTAGCGAGTGTTTTGACTTTATAAAACAAGGATATAGTGCGGTTTTTGCAGATTGCGTTTGTGAGATAAATGAAAAAATAAGCGGGAAAATTTCAGGCAGAAATCCATATGAAAAAAGCTGCGAGATGAGCAAGATAGACTATCATTGCGGCAGGATAAGCGGAGAGTATTTTAAGCTTTTTTCTCGTAAATTTATAGAGAATTTTCGATTGGACGAGAAGAGTTTCGGGGGAGAAAACGAGCTATATATTAGATTTTTTGAGGATTTAGTCTATTATCACAAAAAACCTCTTTACATATATAGAATAGCCCACTCGGACAGCGCTACAGCAAATGCAGCCAAATATGCTAGCAAAGTTGCTAATGCCTATTTAAAAACAGCAAATTTATGCCACGAAATAGCAAGCGTGATGGCGCCTGAATTTTTAGCGCTTCAATATAAAAATGTCGCATATTACGCAAAGATAGCAGGGGATTATGCACTTATGTATGAGTGTTTGTTTAAGAGCTTGAGAATAAAATTTAATAAAGAGGCTTTTATATTTTTGCTGCTTAGTCCTCTTCCAAGCCCGTTTTTACAAAGGCTGTCTAAGCTTAGGGTAAAGATAAAAGAGAAGTTTGGGATATGAAAATCCTATTTGTAATCTCAACTCTAAGATGTGGCGGAGCCGAGAGAGTATGCTCGATAATCGCTTCTAAATTTAGCCAATATAATGAGGTTGTGCTGGCTAAATTTGATGGCGGTGAGCCATTTTACGAGCTTGATATTAAAGTAAAGCTTGTAAATTTAAATCAAGGTGTAGGAGACTTTGGACTTTTAGGAAATTTAAAGAAGCGTTTTAGCAAATTTACCTCTTTAAGAAAGATGCTAAAAGATGATAAATTTGATGCTGTTATATCCTTTTTAGATAGTACTAATATTTTGGTTTTAATGAGTAGTGTTGGTTTAAAAACTCTTGTTATAATCAGCGAACATACTAGCTTTAATGCCCCTAAAAAACCGATTATTAAAGCTTTAAAATATATCTTTTATCCATTCGCAGATGTGCTTAGTGTGCTGACAAAAGAGGACAAGGGATATTATTCTAAATTTTGCAAAAATGTAGAGGTTGTATATAATCCTAGTTTTAGTAAAAATGATGATGAACTAAGCGGTTTAAAAGAAAATTTAGTGATTTTTGTCGGGCGTTTAAATACACTAAAAAACTGTGCGATGTTTGTAAGAGTGGCTGCAAATTTAAAGAATTTTGGCTATAAATTTATAGTTGCAGGAGACGGTGAGCAGAGAGAAAAACTGCAGCTACTTTCTAATGAGCTTGGAGCGCAAATAGAGTTTTTAGGCAATGTGGTAGATATTGATCAGCTTTATAAAAGAGCTAAGATTTTAATATCCACTTCTATAATAGAAGGGCTTGGAAATACGCTAATAGAGGCAATTAGCTATGATTGCGCAAGGGTTGCCACTAAGACAAGCGGTGCAAAAGAGCTTATAACGCATGGATTTGACGGATTTTTATGCGAAATAAACGATGATAAGATAATGAGTGAGATGGTTTTAAATCTAATTCAAGATGGCACAAAAAGAGATGAGATTTGCAAAAATGCCAGAACTAGACTTGATGAGTTTAGCGTGGATAATATATATGAAAAATGGCTGAATATGATTAAAGAGGTGGTGTGAATTGAGAATTTTATTTGTTATAGCAGCACTTAGAAATGGTGGTGCAGAACGCGTTTTAAGCGCTATTTCTAGTGGGTTTGCAAAGCAAAATGAGGTGCATATAGCAGTCCTTGAGGAGGATTTAGGTTATTATAAATTTCCTTCTGAAGCAATCTTTCATCATCTTAAAATTTACGGTAAAAGTAAGATATTAAATAAATTTAGAAAGATTTCAGCGCTCAGGAGTTGCTTTAAAAATATTGCGCCAGATGTCATAATAAGCTTTATAGATTGGACAAATGTAGCTTGCGTAGCGGCAAATTTCGGACTTGGATTTAAGCATATAGCTAGCGAACACCATGAAAATGAGCACCTAAAGTCATTGAAATTTAGATTTATCAGGGATATTGCATATAGAAACGTGGATGGCCTTAGCGTGCTAACTCAAAACGATATCGATTACTATAAATTTATAAAAAATAGAGTCATATTACATAATCCATTTTTTTTAAAAGAGCCCAAAGGACTTGCAAAGGAAAATATTATATTAAGCGTGGGTAGGCTAGAGTTCGTAAAGGGCTACGATCTATATTTAAAGGCCTTAGCAAAGATAGATAAAGAGGTTTTGGAAGACTGGGAGATAAAGATAGCTGGTGATGGCTCTGCCGGAGCCGAGCTAAAAATTATAGCCGATGAGCTTGGACTAAATATTAAATTTTTGGGTCATATCGAGGATATAGAGCCTTATTATGAGCGTTCTAAGATATTTGTCTCGTCTTCTCGAAGCGAAGGGCTTTCAAATGTATTGATAGAGGCTGCAAATTTTGACTGTGCAAGACTTTCTAGCGATACGGTCGGCGGAAAAGAGCTTATAAATGATGAGGTAAGCGGGCTTTTATTTAAGAGTGAAAACAAAGAAGAGATGGCTGCAAAGCTAACAAGGCTTATAAAAGATGAGAATTTACGCCAAACCCTTGTAGAAAACGCAAGAAAAGATTTGGATAAATTTAGAATAGATAATGTCATGCAAAAGTGGCAAAATTTTGTGGACGAAGTAGTGGCCAAGTGAGAAAACTAGCCGTTTTTCTCTACTCTATGGGGTCAGGAGGCGCTGAGAGAGTAGTATCAAATTTGCTTACCGGACTTGCTAAAGAGTATGAAGTGCATCTGATTCTTATGAGCGATGTTATCTCTTATGAAATTCCTCCACAAGTAAAAATTCACCTCATAGAGAACTCAAACCCCTATGAAAGTGGTATAAAAAAGATATTTAGACTATTTTTCACTCTACCTAAACTGGCTTTAAAATATAAAAAATTGTGCGAGAATTTAGGTATAGATAGGCATTTTGTGCTTATGAATCGTCCTTGTTATATCGCTTTAATGGCTAGAGTTTTTGGTCTAAAGAGACGAATGGTTATAAGCGAGAGAAGTTGCCCGTCTATAATATACGGTAAAAAAATCAGCGGGAGCGCAAATAAATTTCTCATCAAGCTTCTTTATAATAGAGCTGATCTTATCTTGGCTAACGCAAGCGGAAACGCTAGAGATCTGATTGAAAATTTTGGCTGTGATGAAAAAAAGGTAAAAGTGCTATATAACGCTGTTGATTTAAAAAGCATAAAAGAGCTTGCAAATGAGCCTTTTAACGAGGATTTTAGACCGTTTTTTATAAATATCGGAAGGCTTGATAGCGGAAAAAATCAAGCCATGTTGATTAAAATAATTTCAAATTTAGATGATCATAGGGCTACTCTTGGAATTTTAGGTAAAGGAAATTTGCATAATGAGCTTCAAAGTCTCATAGATAAACTTAAACTAAACGATAGAGTTAAGCTACTGGGAGCTCAAAAAAATCCATTTAAATTTATCAAAAACGCCTCTTGCTTAGTCTGCGCTTCACGCTTTGAAGGCTTTTCAAATGTGCTTTTAGAGGGCTTGGTGTGCGAGAAATTTATAATCTCAACAGATCATAAAAGCGGA
The DNA here is from genome assembly GCF_025319965.1 of Campylobacter sp. RM16187. Lineage (NCBI taxonomy): Bacteria > Pseudomonadati > Campylobacterota > Epsilonproteobacteria > Campylobacterales > Campylobacteraceae > Campylobacter > Campylobacter sp. RM16187. The sequence continues at coordinate 1,535,142 of NZ_CP012549.1, read as the reverse complement.
GCCAAAGAGCTTTTAGGAGATGATGAATATGGGCTGCTAGTTGGTGTTGATGATGAAAAAAGTATGCAAGAGGCGATGCAAAAAGCACTTGATGATGAAAAACTTAGAGAAAAATATGAAAAAAAAGCGTATAATCGCATTAAAAATTTTGATAAAACAGAGATAACAAGGCAGCTTATTGAATATTTGGAAGGAAGAGATGGTAGGTGAATTTTTAAAGAGTTTAAAGAGTATTCGGTTTTCAAAACAGACATTTTTATTAATCTCTTTGGCGTTTATTTTTAGCGTTGCCTGTAGGTTTTACTGGGTCTATTGGGCAAGTGCGTATGAGCCCTTTTTCTGGAATAATCAGCTTATGATTAGCACTAATGATGGCTATGCTTTCGCCGAGGGTGCTCGCGATATGATAGCCGGCTTTCATCAGCCAAACGATCTTAGTTACTACGGAAGCTCACTATCATCTCTTACTTACGCGATAGCTAAAATTTTGCCATTTTCTTTTGAAACTATTATTTTGTATATGAGCGTATTTTTTAGCTCCCTTATAGTAGTTCCTATCATCTTAATAGCGCGTGAATACGGTGTGGCTAGAGCGGGTTTTATAGCCGCTCTTTTAGCTAGCGTGGCCAATAGCTACTATAACCGCACTATGGCAGGATATTATGATACCGATATGCTTACTATAGTTTTACCAATGTTTGTCATCTGGTCTATTGTGCGTTTAGTAGAGCAAAAAAAACGGGTAAATTTGATATTCGTGCCCATTTTTATGCTGATTTACAACTGGTGGTATCCTAGCTCATACTCGCTAAATTTCGCTACTATAGGCATGTTTTTACTCTATACATTGATATATGATCGTAACAATAAGCTAAATTATGAAGCGCTTATTTTTATGATCATCGCTCTTACGTATATAAATTTTTATATTAAAATTTCACTTATTTTAGTTATCTATCTTTTAATATATTTTAGACCAAATTTATGGAACCAAAGAAGCATCGCCACACTTGGACTATTTGCTGTTTTGCTTTTTGCTATCACAGGCGGTCTAAATCCTATACTTTTTCAACTTAAATTTTACGTCTTTAGAAGTGCCCCTGAAAGCTCCGGACTAGCCTTTCACTACTTTAACGTAAATCAGACTATAAGGGAGTCCGGGATAGTCGAATTTGACGTATTTGCACAGCGTATAAGCGGACATGTGATTACTTTCACAGCCTCTTTAGTAGGAATAGCTATATTATGTTTTAAAAAAAGATCTTTTCTGCTCGCTCTTCCCATGCTCTTTTTAGGATTTTTAGCTGTAAAAGGCGGACTTAGATTTACTATATATTCAGTGCCTATTATGGCGATTGGATTTGGATATTTTGTCGTTTGGTCTATAAATTTATTCAAAATAAATATATGGCTCAATAGAGGCATAATCCTAGCTATATCCATCGTTTCGCTTCTGCCTTGCCTGCTTCACATATATACATATAAAGTGCCTACGGTATTTTCCAGACAGGAGGTTGAGAGTCTGGACAGGCTAAAGCTTATAGCCGATAGAGAGGATTATACTCTGGCTTGGTGGGATTATGGCTATCCGATTCGCTACTATGCCGATGTTAAGAGTTTAATTGACGGCGGAAAGCACCTTGGTAGGGATAATTTCGCAGTTAGCTTCGCACTGGGAGAAAATCAAATCAGCTCAGCCAATATGGCTCGTCTTGAAGTGGAGTATACGGAGCGTAATTTTACCGAGAGATTTGGTTCAAATTTAGCAAAGATGATGCAAGATTATAATGCTACCAATGCAAATGCCTTTTTAAATTCGCTAAATAACAAGAGTTTTAATCTTCCTAAAAAGACAAGAGATATATATTTTTATCTTCCGGATTCTATGATACATATCTTTCCTGTCGTCTTGCAGTTTTCAAGGCTTGATCTAACTAGTGGAGCGGAGTATGATAATGTACTTTTTTATACAGGTGCTCCTTATGCGATAAAAAGTGAAGGTGTTGATATAGGCGGAGGCTTTATTATGTCAAATGACGCTTCTAAGTTAATTTATAATGGCGAGATAGTGCCTATAAATACATATTTTGAGACAAGTTACGATGAAAAAGACAAGCTTGTAGTAAAGCCTTATAAGATAGATTCGAGTGCGAAAGTTTATGTTGTATATATGAAGGATTATAGGAGATTTTTAATAATCGATGAGAATGCATTAAACTCGACTTATATCCAGCTTTTTGTATTTGAAAATTTTGATAAAGAGCTCTTTGAGCCGGTTTTATTAAACGGTGCGGTTAAAATTTATAAATTGTTGAAATAATATTGTATGGAATCTAAATTTGATAAATAAAAAGGTTAATTTTAATGGCTAGAATCGGTTTTTTATCTCACGCCGATATGAGCATCTATCATTTTAGAAGCCCTATAATACGAGCTTTAAAAGAGCTTGGGCATGAAGTTTTTGCCATTTGTCCTAAAGGCGAATATGTAAAACGACTTGAAAATGAATTTAACTGCGTTACATACGAGCTTAACCGCGCTAGCTTAAATCCGTTTGTGGTGGTAGATAATTCAAATAAGCTTAGCGAAATTTTACGCACTTTAAATTTGGATTTACTGCAAACTTCGGCACATAAATCAAATGTATTTGGGACTTTTGCCGCCAAAAAAGCCGGTATAAAACATATTATAAATTTAGTCGAAGGACTTGGAAGCTTTTATGTAGATAGTGATTTAAAGACAAGGTTGATACGTCTAGCTATAGAGATGCTTTATAAAAGAGCTCTAAATTTAAGTGACGCTTGTATATTTGTAAATGAGGCTGATCCTAGATATTTTTTGGAAAGAAATTTGATCAAATCGGAAAAGATTATAAAAATTAAAAGTGTTGGAGTGGATAGCAAAAAATTTGATCCAAATATCGTAAATGGCGTAAATTTAAGCGATAAAAAAGTCGTTTTGATGATAGGGCGTGCTATGTGGCACAAGGGAGTTAAAGAGTTTTATGAAGCTGCAAAAATCCTAAAACACCGCAGCGATACTCAATTTGTCTATGTCGGAGAGGGATTTGATGGCAATAAAAGCACTGCTGATGAGGGCTTTTTAAGAAGCGGGGATGTCCTTTATCTAGGTGCAAGAGACGATATTGCAGAGCTTTTAAAATCTAGCTTTTTACTTGCTCTTCCAAGCTACCGCGAGGGCTTTCCTAGGACTATTTTGGAAGCTATGAGTATGGGCGTGCCGGTAGTTGCAAGTAATGTCAGTGGATGTAATGAGGCTGTGATAGACGGAATAAACGGCTTACTTTGCGAGGTAAGAAATGCTCCAGATTTAGCCAAAAAGATTGAAATTTTATTGGATAACGAAAATTTGGCTAAGAAAATGAGTGCAAATGGCAGAGCAATGGTAGAAAAAGAGTTTGACGAAAGAGATATCGCTATAAAATATATTGAGGCGTATAGGAAATTTATCGATGTATAAAGCGTTTTTTAAAAGGTTTTTAGACATTTTAGGCTCCATTGTTTTGATAGTCATTACTTTGCCTATTATGATTGTGGTTGCGATTTTAATCTACTTTAAACTAAGTAAAAGCGTGATTTTTACTCAAGCTAGACCAGGACTGAATGCAAAGATATTTAAAATTTATAAATTTAAGACAATGAGTGAGGAAAGAGACGAAAATGGCGAGCTTTTGCCGGATGCACAGAGGCTAACTAAATTTGGCAAAACGATTAGAAGCCTTAGCTTAGATGAGCTTCCTCAGCTTTTTAACGTGCTAAAAGGCGATATGAGCTTCATCGGACCTCGTCCGCTTCTTATAGAATATCTGCCTCTTTACAATGCTAGACAGGCTAAAAGACATAATGTAAGGCCGGGTATTACGGGGCTTGCTCAGGTAAATGGCAGAAATGCGATAAGCTGGGAGCAGAAGTTTAAATTTGACGTTGAGTATGTAGAAAATTTAAGCTTTATAATGGATGTTAAAATAGCTTTGATGACCGTTAAAAAGGTGCTTAACAGAAGCGGAGTGAGTAAAGAGGGGCATGTGACGACGGAGAAATTTGATGGAACAAACTGAAATTTATATTTACGGATGCAGCGGGCATGGCGCAGTTGTAGCCGATATCGCCGCAGAGTGCGGGTATGAGAAAATTTGGTTTTTGGATGACGTTAAATTTGACGGTAAAAATATCTTAAAATTTAGCCCTGAGCTTAAAAAGGCCGATGTTATCATAGCTATAGGTGATAATAACACTAGAAAAAAGCTTCAAGATGTCGTGCAGAAAGCTGGATTTAATGTCGTAAGCTTGATTCATCCAAGTGCGGTTATAAGTAGTAGTGCTAAAATTTGTTGTGGAGTCGTAATCATGCCAAGAGCCGTAGTAAACGCTCATGCCATCATAAAGCAGGGTGCTATCATAAATACGGCAGCTGTTGTAGAGCATGACTGTGTTATCGGAGAGTTTGCGCATATCAGTCCTAATGTGGCGCTGGCCGGTGGCGTTAAAGTAGGGGATTTAAGTCATGTTGGAATTGGATCAAGCGTCATACAAAATATCAAAATCGGTGCAAATTCGGTAATCGGTGCAGGCAGTGTTGTAGTAAGAGATATAGAAGAAAATGTCGTAGCATACGGAATTCCTGCTAAAAAAATGAGAAATTTGGACTAAAATTTGATAAAAAATAATAGAATTTGAAGAAACAAAGAAGGAATAATGCAAAGAGTATTTTTAAGTCCGCCACATATGAGTGGGCGAGAGCAAGAGTATATAGCGGAAGTTTTTAAAAGCAATTATATAGCGCCACTTGGCGAGTATGTAAATAAATTTGAAAATAGCGTCAAGGATTATATAGGCGCAAAAGACGCTCTTGCACTTAGCTCGGGCACGGCTGGACTCCATCTGGCACTTAGAGTTTTAGGCATAGAGCAGGGTGATTTTGTCCTAGTCTCTAGCTTTACATTTATAGCCTCGGTTTCTCCGATACTTTATCAAAAAGCCGCCCCTGTCTTTATAGACTCCGATGAGAGTTGGAATTTAAGTCCAAAAATGCTCAAAAAGGCCATTTTGAAGCTTCCTAAAAAACCAAAAGCCTTGATTTTGACCCATCTTTACGGTCAGGCTTGCAAGATGGATGAGATAGTTGAAATTTGTAAAAATGAAAATATTGCCATAGTAGAAGATGCCGCAGAAGCTCTTGGTGGGTTTTATGACAAAAAAGCTCTTGGCACGTTTGGAACGCTTGGAGTTTATAGCTTTAATGGAAATAAGATCATAACAACCTCCGGTGGCGGTATGCTAGTAGGAGATGAAAATTTAGTCGAAAAGGCGAGGTTTTACTCGACTCAAGCTAGAGAGCCATTTTTACACTACGAGCATGAAGACTACGGATATAACTACCGCTTAAGTAACGTTTTAGGTGCTATCGGCGTGGCACAAATGGAGGTTTTGGAAGATAGAGTAGTTAAAAAGCGTGAAATTTTTCAAAGGTATCAAGAGAGTTTAAAGGAAATTGAATTTATGCCTGAGATTAAGAACTCTCGCGGAAATAGATGGCTTGCAACAGCGCTTTTTAAAGGTAAAAACGATCACTTAAAAGTTATCGATGCTCTCTTTAAAGCAAATATTGAGAGCCGACCTCTATGGAAGCCTATGCATTTGCAGCCTCTGTTTAAAGGTGCATTGAGTTTTGTAGACGGCACTAGCGAAGATCTCTTCTCTCGCGGAATTTGTCTGCCTAGCGGTACTTCGATGAGCGATGAGAGTTTGGATTTAGTTGTTAAAATAGTGAAGGAAAATTTGTAGATGTTTAAAGCTACTAAGCTAAAGAGGCTAATATTTTTCCTAAGCTTTGATATCTTTATATTTGTAGCCTCGTTTTATTGGGCATATTTGCTTAGATTTAGCGGCATAATACCTGAATATTTTAAGGATAGTTTATATATAAACGGCTCTCTTGTGCTCTTTTTAAAGCTATTTTTTATGTGGATTTTTAAAATTTATAAGGTGCCTTGGAGGTTTTTTGGATTAAACGAGGCTAGAAAAATTTTTCTAGTTCATATATCTTCTGTTTTGTCATTTTCTGTGATATTTTTTACATTTTCAGATGTGTTTAATCCTTTTCCAAGAAGCGTGATTTTAATAGATGCGGTTATCTCTTGTTTGCTGATAGGAAGTCTTAGAATTTCAAAAAGGATGTTTCTTGATTTTTCTAAAAAAGCCGATGCAGGTGAGCCTTGTATCGTAATAGGAGCTACTTCAAAGGCCTTACATGTTTTAAAGGGGCTTAGACAAGGCTATATAGATTTTTATGCTGTAGGCGTAGTTGATGGAAGAAGCGATCTTGTAGGAACTTATTGTGATGGATTTTTAGTTCAGTCTAAAAAAGAAATTTCAAATATAATCAAAGAATATAGTGTAAAAACCGCCATAATCGCTCTTGCACTATCCCAAGACGAGCTTCAGGAGCTCTTTGATGAGTTAACCGGATATGGAATACGCGATATTAAAATTTTCTCTTTATTTGGCAAGCAGGAGATTAAGGATATATCTATTGAGGATCTTTTAGCCAGAAAGCCAAAGGACCTTAGCGATAGCGTAGCTAGAGGGTTTTTAGAGGATAAGGTGGTTTTAGTAACTGGTGCCGGAGGAAGCATAGGAAGTGAAATTTGTAAGCAGTGTTTGAAATTTGGCGTCAAAAAGCTTATAATGCTCGATAATAGTGAGTTTAATCTATATAGAGTCGGAGAGATAACAAGCTCTAATAAGACTGTTAGCAAGATGATTAATATCACTGATTTGCAGGATTTAAGAGCTATTTTTGATGAGTTTAGACCTCAAATCGTAATTCACGCCGCAGCCTATAAGCATGTGCCGCTTTGTGAAGTCAATCCTAAGGCGGCGGTTGTAAATAATATTTTAGGGACCAAATTTGTAGTTGATGTATCTATAGAATTTAGCGTAAAAAAAGTAGTCATCATCTCATCTGACAAAGCTGTGCGCCCCACAAATATTATGGGAGCTACCAAGAGAGTTTGTGAACTATATGCTTTAAATTCAAATATAAAAAATCAGACCGAGATAGTTGCGGTCAGGTTTGGAAATGTGCTTGGAAGTAGCGGAAGCGTAATACCTAAATTTAAAGAGCAAATTGCTAAAAATTTGCCTTTAACGGTTACGCATCCTGATATTACTCGTTACTTTATGCTCACCTCAGAGGCCTGTCAGCTCGTGCTTCAGGCTGCCTCCATAGCAGAAGGCGGAGAGCTGTTTGTGCTTGATATGGGTGAGCCTGTTAAGATAGCAGATCTTGCTAAAAAGATGCTGATTTTATCCGATAAAGAACATTTGGGTATAGAATTTGTAGGATTAAGACCAGGAGAAAAGCTATATGAGGAGCTTTTGATCAATGAGGATGACGTCAGAACGAAATTTGAATCTATTTTTGTTACGGATTCTCAAATTTATGATATAAATAGATTAAATTGCGAGATAGATGAGCTACTAAACAGCGAAGATATCGCTAAAAATTTAAAAAATATAGTGCCTGAGTTTAATCATGCGCTAAATTTGAAAGGTTGAAAGTTGTTTATAAAAGATATTCAGAGATTTTCTGATGCTAGATATAAGGCAAGAGCCTATCTATGCTATCTTTTTAGTAGAAATTTGCCAAATAAGCTTCCGGGCGTTAGTTTGGATGGTATTAAAGCGGGGCTTGATAAGATAGCTCACGAGATAGAGAGCTTTGATGCTTTTTATGTGCTTGATAGCAACGGAATACAGATCGAAGACTCTATGAGTCTAAACAAAGAATATTGTGCAGGCAAAGGTGAAAATAGAAGCAATAAGGCATATTATTATAGAGCGGTTAGAGAGAGACGATGTATATTAAGCGATCCATACCCTTCAACTCTGACAAATGAGCTTTGCGTCACGGCTTCTACTCCGATTTATGATGAGAAAAATGAGCTTAAATTTGTAGTTTGCGTTGATATCTCTTTGGATAATGTTTTGGAGCTAATTGCTCCTGGAGTTGCAGAAGGGTATTTTGGTAAATTTTTAAAATGCATATATTCCGCATTCGCGGTTGCCCTTTTTATGGTCTCTGCATTTTTGTTTATATATGGCGTGAGCAGATTTTTATCCAATAGCCTTATGAATATCAATGTTGAAGAGATGTTTGAAACAACTATAGTTCTAACTCTTGCTTTGGCTATCTTTGATTTGGTCAAGGCTATTTTTGAAGAAGAGGTGCTTGGCAAAAGTAACCAAAATGATGATACCGACCATAATAAAACTATGGTTAGATTTATTGGATCTATTATTATTGCGCTTGCTATAGAAGCCCTTATGCTAGTATTTAAATTCGCAATAACGGCTCCTGATCATATAATAAACGCTATTTATCTGATAGCTGGAGTTGCTATGCTTATGGTAGCTCTTAGCGTATATTTGATATCTGTGAAAAATAAGGTCAATAAATGAGTGTAAGCATAGGCATAATCGATTATGAGGCTGGAAATTTAAGAAGTGTTATTAATGCTTTTAAATTTTTAGGATTTAATGCAAAGTTAGTAAAAGATTGTGATGAGGTTTTAAAATTTGATAAGATTATTTTGCCTGGAGTCGGCGCTTTTGCACTGGCGATGGAGAAATTAAAAACTAAGTTGTTAGATCAAGCCATAATAGAATTTGCAGCTAGTGGAAAGCCTTTTTTAGGTATTTGTCTCGGTATGCAGCTACTTTTTGATGATAGCGAGGAATTTGGACTGTCTAAAGGACTTGGCATAATAGAAGGCAAAGTAAAGAAATTTGATCAAAACAAAATGAGAGATAGTTTAAAGATCCCCCATGTTGGCTGGAATACGATAAATTTTAGTAAAAATTCGGTAATAAACAGAAACTTAAAACGTAGTGAATATCTATACTTTGTACACTCGTATCACGTGGTTTGCGATGATAAATTTGCTCTTGGATATAGCGAATATGGCCATAAATTCGTAAGTGCCGTTTGTAAAGATAATATTTACGGCTTTCAGCCTCATCCTGAAAAGAGTCAGGATGTCGGGCTTAAAATTTTAGAAAATTTCGGGAGGCTTTAATGGAAATTTTTCCTGCAATAGACTTAAAAGAGGGCAAGGCGGTAAGACTTAGTAAGGGTGTGATGAGTAGTGCTAAGATATATTCTGATAGACCGGAAGAGCTTGCTAGAAAGTTTGAGGATTTAGGAGCTAAATGGCTTCATCTTGTCGATTTAGATGGCGCTTTTGCCGGAGAGGCTATAAATTTAAAAACAGTAGAAAAGATAGTTAGGGCTACAAATTTAAAGATAGAACTTGGTGGCGGAATAAGAAACGAAGAGCGTATCAAAAACTACATAAATAGCGGCATTACTAGAGTGATTCTTGGCTCAATAGCTTTAAAAGATCCTGATTTTGTAAAAGAAGCGGCCAAAAAATATAGGGTAGCAGTTGGCATAGATGCGGTAGATGGTTATGTGGCGACCGAGGGTTGGGCGGATGTATCGACTATGAAAGCAACTGATTTAGCCCTTAAATTTGCAGACGCAGGAGTCGAGGCGATAATTTGCACTGATATTGGTAAAGACGGTATGCTCAGCGGAGTTAATGTCGAATTTACGGTTGATATAGCTAGATCTAGCGGTATAGACACTATAGCAAGCGGAGGAGTAAAAGACATCGGCGACATAATAGCCCTTCAAAAAACGGAGCGGGTATTTGGCGTCATAGTAGGTAAGGCATACTATGAGGGCAGGATAGATCTCAAAGAGGCGCTTAAATTAACTATCTAAAATTAAAGTTTATTTAAATATAAAATTTGATAAAATAGACCAAAATTTTAAAAGGAATGATTGTGAAAATATTAGTAGTAGACGATAGTTCTACGATGAGAAGAATTATAAAAAACACTCTGCAAAGGCTCGGTCATCAAGATATTTTAGAGGCTGAAAATGGTCTTGAAGCTTGGCAGCTACTAACTCAAAATAGTGATATAGATATACTTATAACCGACTGGAATATGCCTGAAATGAACGGACTCGAGCTTGTAAAAAAAGTTCGAGCAGAGCAAAAATATGTAGATATGCCTATCATAATGGTTACTACAGAAGGCGGTAAAGCCGAGGTTATAACGGCTTTAAAAGCGGGCGTAAACAACTATATAGTTAAACCTTTTACACCTCAGGTTCTAAAAGAGAAGCTTGAAGACGTTATCGGTTAATGCAAAATTCTCCTTTGAAAGAAAAATTTTATGAGCTAAGTGTTGTTTCTAGCAATGCTCGTGATTTATTACTAGATCTTGTTTTTGCCTTTGGAATAACCTGTGTAGAAGAGATTGAAAATGGATTTATAATCAGAGATGAGGACGATCTTAGCGGGATTCAATTTGGCTTAATTGAGTATGTAAAAGCGGCTGAAAAATCTCTTGATAAAAAGATCGATCTTAAGCTTGATTTGCAGGTTAAAGAAAATAAAGATTGGATTAATGAATATAAAAAAAATGTTAAGCCCATCAAGCTTGGTAAATTTTATATACGTCCAAGCTGGGAAAATCCTAGAGAAGATCTTTTGAATATTATAATAGACCCTGCCTTGGCATTTGGCTCCGGACATCACGAGAGCACAAGCGCTTGTATAAGTTTTTTGCAAAAATATGCAAAAGAAGGAATGAGTGCTATTGATGTTGGTTGTGGAAGCGGTATTTTAAGCATAGCATTGGCAAAACTTGGATGCAATGTAGATGGTTGCGATACGGATGAGCAGGCAACTTACAGTTCTAAACAAAATGCAGAGTTAAACGATGTTAAATTTAATAAAATTTGGACCGGTTCCATATCAAATTTAGACGTTAAATACGATATTGTTGTGGCCAATATTATAGCTGATGTTATATTAATATTAAAAAATGATTTGATAAAATTACTCAAAGATGGTTCTTGTCTGATTTTAGCAGGTGTGCTAGAAAAATATAAAGAGCGTATCTTAGAGGCCTTTGCTTCACTTAAGCTTGTTGAATTAAACACGCAAAATGAGTGGAGTAGCTTCGTATTTCAAAAATAATTTTTAAGGGACATAATGAACAATAAAAGATTCGATGAAGATAGAAATTCAAATAATAATAATGGCAATAACGGATTTTTTAATAAGAATCCGATTTTTATTTTTGCTATTTTTGCTATCGTTATTATTTTGGTATTTAGAGGTTTTACAGATAATATGGAGATGAGCGGTTCATTTGGAGGTCAAACAGCTACTAAGAGTGTGACATATTCTGAATTAAAAGAGATGATTAAAAACAAGCAAATTTCTCAAGTAGGAATTGCAGAAACGTCCATTAAAGCACTTGGCAATATGGGAGATGGCAGAAGCGTATTTATAGCAAAACGAGTGAACGACCCGACTTTGGTTCCTTTGCTTGAAGAAAACAAGATACCTTATGGCGCGTATAGCGAGACGAACTGGTTTAGCGAACTGCTATTTTCTTGGGTGCTTCCTATATTCATATTCTTTGGAATTTGGATGTTTCTTGCAAGCAGAATGCAAAAAAACATGGGCGGAGGCATACTTGGTATGGGAAGCTCCAAAAAGCTTGTGAATTCAGAAAAGCCAAAGGTGAAATTTACCGATGTAGCGGGCGTTGAAGAGGCTAAGGAAGAGGTTAAAGAGATAGTTGATTTTCTAAAGCATCCTGATAGGTATATAAATTTGGGAGCTAAAATCCCAAAGGGTGTGCTTTTGGTTGGACCTCCAGGCACCGGTAAAACACTTCTTGCAAAAGCGGTTGCAGGAGAAGCGGATGTGCCGTTTTTCTCGGTTTCTGGTTCAAGTTTTATAGAGATGTTTGTGGGTGTTGGTGCAAGCCGTGTTCGCGATCTTTTTGAAAATGCCAAAAAAGAAGCCCCTGCGATCGTCTTTATCGACGAGATAGACGCCATAGGTAAAAGCCGTGCGGCAAGCGGTATGATAGGTGGAAATGATGAAAGAGAGCAGACTCTAAATCAGCTTCTAGCTGAGATGGATGGCTTTAGCTCGGATGCTTCTCCTGTTATAGTTTTGGCTGCGACAAACCGCCCTGAAGTGCTTGATGCTGCGCTTTTAAGACCTGGAAGATTTGATAGGCAAGTGCTTGTCGATAAGCCTGATTTTAAAGGAAGAATCGATATCTTACGCGTACACATGAAAGATATCAAACTTGATCCAAATGTAGATATCGAGGGGATCGCTCGCATGACGGCAGGACTTGCAGGAGCCGATCTTGCAAATATTATAAACGAGGCTGCGCTTCTAGCGGGAAGAAAAGAGAAAAATTATGTCGAGCAAAAAGATCTGGTTGAAGCAGTTGAGCGCGCTATCGCAGGACTTGAAAAGAAATCAAGACGTATAAATCCAAAAGAAAAGCGTATCGTGGCATATCATGAAAGCGGACATGCGCTGATTTCAGAAACTACAAAAGGTGCCGATAAAGTAACGAAAGTTTCCATTATACCTCGTGGGCTGGCGGCTCTTGGATATACGCTAAATACTCCCGAAGAGAATAAATTTATGATGCAGCGCCATGAGCTAATCGCTCGTGTTGATGTGCTTTTAGCAGGAAGAGCTGCCGAAGAGGTCTTTATAAAAGAGATTTCGACAGGTGCGGGCAACGACCTTGAGCGCGCAACAGACATATTAAAAGCTATGGTATCGGTTTATGGGATGAGTGATGTTGCCGGACTTATGGTGCTTGAGAAACAAAGAAATACATTTTTAACGGGTGGGCAAAGTATTAAAGACTATAGCGATAAGATGGCTGAAAAGGTTGATGAATTCGTTAAGAGTACGCTTGAAGCCAGATATAATGAGGTTTTGCAAACCCTTAGAACGTATAGTGGTGCTATCGAAAAGATGGTTGAGGCTCTATACGAACAAGAGACTATCGAGGGCGCCAAGGTTAGAGAGATTATAAAAGCTTATGAAAATGAAAACGGACTTCCTAGTCGTCTTATTGAAGAGCATAATGATAGCGAGCAAAAGTCTTAGAACGGAGTAGAGTGTGGAGATTGTCGCTAAGCAGGGCTATAAATATATACTAATTTTTAGTTTTTTGTTTTTATCGTCGGTGTTTTTTGACACTCTCTGGGTTCTGTTTTTAACACTTTTTGTTATCACCTTTTTTATTTTTAGAAACCCTAAAAGAGAGAAGGGAAGTAACGACGAATACGCTATTTTAAGCCCTATTGACGGCAAAGTAAAAAGCATTAGGAGAATTTCTTATTTAGGAGATGATTCTATTGAGATTGTTATCTGCAAATCAATTTTAGGATCAGGTTCTCTTAAAGCTCCTTGCGATCTTAAGCTTGTTGAATTAAGGCGAAGACATGGGCTATTTTTATGCAGTACTATGAAGTCTTCAAATTCTTTAAATGAAAGAGCTTTATATCTTTGTAAGCATGGAAATTTAAAGATAGCCATACGCACTATAGCGGGGGCTTTAAGCAGAAGCTTATCAGTTGAGAAATTTGAGGATTTAGAAGCTGGGGATAAATTCGGGTTTATAGGAGATGGACTAGTTGTGTTGATACTGCCTGCCAATGCTCGCATAAGTGCTGCTATAGGAGATAGTGTAAAGGCGACTTGTAGCGTAATTGGATTTTTTAATCATGAGGATAGAAGATGAGAGAGAATGACAAACTTCAGCTTATGTATATATTTCCAAATTTATTTACCGCAGCTAGTGCATTTTTGGGTGTCATTAGTATTATTGCTTCTGTAAATGGACAATATTTTAAAGCGATAACATATATAGTATTTTCTCTTATTCTTGACGGACTTGATGGTAGGGTAGCTAGACTTACTAAGACTACTTCGAAATTTGGAGTAGAGTTTGATAGTCTCGCAGATATTGTAGCATTTGGTGTTGCTCCTGCTATGCTATTTTATTTTTCGGTAGGGCAAAATTTTGGACGATTAGGCTCTCTTGTTGCAGCGCTTTTTGTAGTGTTTGGTGCTATTAGACTTGCTAGATTTAATGTGATGACGGGCACATATGAGCCTTCGGTATTTATTGGTCTTCCTATACCAACAGCTGCTATTGTAAGCGCTTTTTGGGTTGGGCTTAGTTTAGAATATAGTTTTGCTAGAAGCGCCGAGTGGTTTTTGCTAATACTTCAGTCCGTTCTTTCTGTATTGATGGTTAGTAATATACGTTATCCAAGCTTTAAAAAAATAGATTTAAAACAGGCTAATTTTTTAAAAATTTTAATAATTTTAACTATTATATGCTCTTTGCTCTATATATATCCCATAGAAGTTCCTGCGGCTTTAATGACTATTTACGTTTTTTATGGTATAGTTAGATTTATCTATATGTTTATCAAAAAGAATCCTAAATTTAAAAAGGAGAGCGAATGAGTATCGATTCTGGCATATATTTCATCCAAATTTTCTTTCAAATTAAACACGCTCTGCTGCTGCGCTAAGCAGCTACTACTCACTCTTAAACTCATTAAATTTACAAATTTCAAAAAACTTAACAAGGATCTAAAATGAATAATAATAAAATAATTATATTTGATACCACATTAAGAGATGGCGAGCAAAGCCCTGGTGCCTCAATGAATACTGAAGAGAAGTTAAGAATAGCTCTTCAACTTGAGCGCCTTGGAGTGGATGTGATGGAGGCCGGGTTTGCTGCAGCAAGCCCGGGAGACTTTGATGCGATAAATCAGATAGCAAAGCAGTCTTCAAATATTACTGTTTGTTCTCTTGCAAGAGCCGTAGAAAGAGATATCAAAGCTGCCGGAGAGGCTATATTTCCTGCTAAAAAAAAGAGAATCCATACATTTATCGCTACAAGTCCGATTCATATGGAGTATAAGCTTAAGATGAAACCTGACGAAGTGATACACCGTGCTGTTGAAGCTGTAAAATATGCTAAAACATTTTGTGATGACGTTGAGTTTAGTTGCGAGGATGCGGGTAGGACTGAGCTAGGATTTATGAAAGAGATTTGTGAAGCTGTTATAGAAGTTGGAGCAAAGACTATAAATCTGCCCGATACAGTGGGATATCGCCTACCAAACGAGCTTACGGCAATGATAAGCGAGATGGTAAAATTTATAAATGGGCGAGCAATAGTCTCAGTCCATAATCATAACGATTTAGGGCTTGCCACGGCAAACTCTCTTGCTGCTGTTATGGCGGGAGCCAGACAGGTTGAGTGCACGCTAAACGGACTTGGAGAGCGCGCGGGTAATGCAAGTCTAGAAGAGATCGTGATGGCGATAAAAACGCGTCAGGATATATTTGCGCCGCTTTATACCGACATAATCTGCAAAGAAATTTATCCAAGCTCTCGTCTTGTAGCAACAATAACAGGTATCGAGCCTCAGCCAAATAAGGCTATAGTGGGTAAAAACGCCTTTGCTCACGAAAGTGGAATTCACCAAGACGGCGTATTAAAACATAAAGAAACTTATGAGATAATCTCAGCTGAAAGCATAGGGCTTGAGAAAAATTCATTGGTTCTTGGTAAACATTCTGGACGTCACGCTTTTAAAGATAAACTAATAAGTCTTGGTTTTGAGCTTGATAGCGAAGCGCTAAACGAAGCGTTTGATAAATTTAAAGAGCTTGCCGATAAGAAAAAAGAGGTATTTGATGATGATATCCGCGCTCTTGTTACTAGTGAATTTATTAAAATTCCGCAAGCTTACGAAATAGTAACTCTAAGTCAAAATAACTGCAATAAAGGGCTTGCAAGTGCTGCTGTAACGATAAAGCATAAGGATGAGTTTATTAGCGATGCGGCTCTTGGAAATGGAACAGTAGATGCGATATTTAAGGTTATTGATCGCATAAGTAAGATAAATGGAGTATTAAAAGACTATAAAGTAAGTGCGGTTAGTCAGGGTAAAGATGCTTTGGCTAGCGTTATAGTTAAGGTCGAATTTGATAAAAATAACGCTGTTATAGGACATGGGCTTGATATAGATACTATGATGGCTAGTGCGAAGGCCTATGTAGGTGCGTTAAATAGCTTTATTAGGATCAAAAATTTAAGTAAATAGATATAATCTAAAAATTAGCTCGCAACCACTCAGGTTACGAGCTAATTTAATTTTATTCTAAAACAGGGTCGTCTCCAAATTGATTAGGGCCTATTGTTCCACGCTTTACAAACCATATTATAAGTATGATTATCCCTATAATCGGTATTAAAAACAGAAGATAAAACCAGCCACTTTTATTGATATCGTGTAGTCTTCTTACGGAGACAGAAATAGTTGGCAAAAAAAGCACTAATACAGATATGGTATAAAATATTGAAGAATTTATCGTCGTGTCTATCGCGCTTGCCAATATGTATACGAGAACATTAAAAAGTGCGAACCACCAATACTCAGACCTAGATGCTCTGCCATGAAATGTTGCATAGTTGCTAAAGCAATTTTTTATAGATTGAGAAAAAGTCATTAATTATCCTTGATTAAAAAATATTACTTATATTTTATAAAAACAACTAAAAAATTAAAATAATAAAATTAGATTAATAAAATTTTTCGGAAAATATTTAATCTACAAGTGTTCTTGTGAGAAACAACACATTATATTGATATTTGGTAATAAAATCTATTATAATGGCAATATTAAAATTTCACACAAGGAGATCGCTATGAAAAAGTTGGTTTTTATCGTTTTTGCCGTGCTACTTACGCTTTGCGCCCATGCAAGAACTAACGCATCAATCGCAAACGAGTTAAGAATAGATAATAAATTTAGAGAGTCTATCCCGTTTGAGCACGAAGCTTGCGTAAAGGATAAGGTTTGGTCATCTTGTAAGCAGCTTGGCTCGCATTATGATTTTGGAAGACCGGGCGTTGCAAGCGATCCGCAAAAAGCTATTATGTATTACAAAATGTGCTGCGACCTAAATAATCAAGACAAAATGTGTTGCGAAAAGGGTTACGCAAAAGAGCTTGCGCAAAAATATGAAGAGGGCTGCAAAGCAAATGATGCTGCAAGTTGCGGCAAGCTAGCCATCGCTGCTTATAATAAAAAAGACTTTCAAACGTCGTTTAAGTATGCAAAAAAAGGTTGTGATATCGGCAAAGATGAGGAATCTTGCGTATATCTTGCCTCTATGTATTACTACGGTGATGGTGTAGAGAAGGATTATGAAAAGGCTTTTGAGGTCTATAGTGGCTTGTGCGAAAGAGGTGTATATAATATGTGCCCTACGGTGGGCTTTTTTTACGCTGATGGTATAGGCGTGAAACAAGATATCAAAAAAAGCAAAGAGATTTTAGAGAAAATTTGCCCCGATAAATATCCTGAAGGTTGCACCCAACTAGGCGTGCTTTATGAAACTGATAAATACGGTATGAAGGATGAGAAAAAGGCGACTGAGTTATTTTCTATCGCTTGCAAGCACAACAGAAAAAGCAAAGCTTGCGAAAGGCTAGATAAAACCGCAAAAGAGGAGATAGCTTGCGAGAACAAAGATCCGCACGCTTGCTATATGGCGGCAAACGCTTATCAAAATGATCCTCAAAAGATGCTGTATTATTACGATAAGGCTTGCGAATACGGATATAGCAACGGTTGTTTTGGAGCCGCCGCTCTTAGCCAACAAGATGCTAAAAAAGCAATGGAGTACGCATATAAAGCTTGCAAATTAAATAGCGTTGATGCTTGCGAGTGGCTAACGCAAATTTCCACACAGGCTTGCCAAGCCGGCAATGAAGAGGGTTGCAAGTGGTTGGAAAGAATGAAAACGGGTAAATAAATTTAGTTCAATTACAAGCCGTTTGCTAAATTTGGCATTCGGCTTTGATGATGTGAACCATTAATTTATTCAAATAATTCTTAAAATAATATATTAAAGTTAATGCTTTAACATAAAATCAAAAAATTTGCTTTTAAATTTAGTATCTTTGATTAGATTGTATTGTATTACAGCAGCATCTATATTGCCAATCTCTTGATATAAGAGTGCAAGCGCCAGTCTGCTTTCAAAGGCGTTTGGATCGGTTAGCTTTGATAGCTCCAAAAGAGCGATTGCATTTTGAGGGTGATTGGAGCCTATTGCGGCCACAGATGTTAGAAACAGTGTTCCTGCGTCGGTAATCTTAAACTCATCTATGATTTTATTATATATTTGATAGCTCTCTTCGAAATCGTTAGTAAAAATATCGATATACGCGAGAGTTTGTAATAAATTTATATCATTTTGATTACCGTTTGCAATTAATTTTTTAAGTTTTTCTCTCTCGTAGTTAAGTAGTCCTGAAATTTGAAGAAGCTTAATATATTGTTCTTTGATAATGTTTGCGCCGTGATAAAAAGCTGCTTCATTTAGCTCTTTATTGTGAAAATAGATCTGAATTTGGCGTACATACTCTTTGATATTACTATCTTTAAATTTGGATATAAAGCTTAAAATATTTGATATTACGTCATTTGGAAGCTTCGATTTTAAAATTTCGCTCTTTGCGATAAAGTCCTCATCTCTATTTACAATTTTAGCTATTATCGCGTCAAATGCTAAATTTATAGCGCTCTCTTCCTTTTCTTCTTCAAGCCATCTTATTAGCGCATTTTGATTACCGGAGATGAGTTCCATTAGAGCCTTATACAAATTAACCTCTTTTATATTATGATCTTGCGCTAAATTTTCAGTTATCTCTTTAATAAATTTTGTGTTATTAATGCTATTTATATCGTTTGATATTGCGCCAAAAACTCCGGCAAGATGATTCGTTGGATCAAGGTGATAACTTGTAATAAAGTGCTTAGCCGCAAGAGAGAAGTTGCCAAGTTGAGCGTAGCTCAAAGCAAGGTTGTAGTGAAGCACTGAGTGTTCCGGATAGATTGAAATAAGCTTTGCAAAATGCGCATTTGCCTCTTTTAGTTTGTAGTTTAAAGCGCTTGCTATGGCTTTTGATATTTCTAAATTTACCTTTGATATCATTCCGCTTGTGTTTAGGTAATTGCTTGCTGCGCTTGCATCATCTAAAAACAGACTAACTCCACCTTTTCTTATGTAGTTTATCGTTTGGCCAGGATCAAAAACTTTGTAAGGTGCGAAATAAAACAAGACCTCATATCTTCTGGTTTTGTCAAAAAATATATCGTTTTTAAAATGCATTTGAGCTAAATTTACATCAAATAGTTCCGGTTTTAGTATCGTTTTAATCGGAAAATTATTATTTAAGAATAACGGATCTTTTAAAAAGACCATTTTTAGCCCATCGGCTGCAGCCGGATAGTTATTTGTTTTAATATCTATTAATGCCAGTATTGAGTCGATTTTATCAGTGTTGCTTTCACTTTTAAGAGCGATATTTAGCTTGTTTCTAGCCTTCTCATACTCCCCTTCTTTAGCGTAAAGCATACCAAGGGTCAAACTTGCATCAAATTCCCTTTGTTTTTCTAGTAGTTCTATAGCCTCTTTGTTTTGATTTAAATAGCTTAAAATTTTTGCACTAAGGTACTCATATTTGTCTTTATAGTGTCCGTTGACAGGATGGGAAAGTGCTCGCAAAGCCTCTATATAATGACTCTTGTAGTAGTTTATAAGTGCATAGTAGTAGTTATAAAGTGGAGAATCTGACTCATCTTGAAGAAATGAATTTGCTAAATCTATATAGTATTGAAAATTTTGCTTGTTATTAAGCTCTAGTGAGCATACAGCCGCATTTATAGCACTTACTGCTATATTTTCTTTGTTGTTGATCGCTTTTTTAAATGACTCTAGCGCATCATCAAATTTTTGTTGTCTCATTTGAGATACGCCTAAGTTGTAGTTTGATAAAGACTCGTTAAAAATTGCTATGTTTTCATAAATTTTAAGCGCTTCAAATTTATTGCCCTTTTCGTATAAGATATTAGCCTTTTGTATCATGTCATCGATCTTTGAAGCGCCAAATTTCTGCACTTCAAAGCGGTCTTCGATTTCTCTTGCGAGTTTAGACGGATCAATATCTGAACTCTTATCTTCTTTGAAAACAAAAAATAAAATTATAGCTATTAGTATAGCCGATACTAAGGCTGCAATTGCGACGATTATTAAAAGCTTTTTTTTGCTTTTTTTGACTACGATCTTCTCAGGCTGATCTGATTTGGCTTGCTCCTCTTGCAAACTATCAAGGGAGATAAGCCCTTCATCTTGAAGTTTTTCGTTTTTTGATTCGTCTGCTTCCTCTAGTATGACTACATTTTCTTCAGCCACTACATATACCTTTTAAGAACCTCTGGAATTTCTATCGTGCCGTCGCTTTTTTGGTAGTTTTCCATGATGGCTATAAGCGTTCTGCCTACCGCTAGGCTCGAGCCGTTAAGCGTGTGAACGAGAGTGTTTTTCTTGCCGTCTTTAAAGCGAATTTTTGCCCTTCTTGCTTGAAAATCACCAGTATTTGAGACCGAGCTTATCTCGCGGTACTTGTTTTGACCGGGTAGCCAAACTTCAAGGTCGATAGTCTTTGCCGCGCTAAAGCCAAGGTCTCCGCTGCAAAGAAGCAGATGGCGATGTGGTAAGCCAAGTGAAGTTAGCAAATCACTCGCGCAAGCTACCATCTCCTCAAATACCTTTTCGCTTTGAACAGGCGCGGTTATGCTTACAAGCTCTACCTTTTCAAACTGGTGCTGGCGTATCATGCCGCGCGTATCCTTGCCTGCAGAGCCCGCCTCTTGGCGAAAGCAAGCCGAGTAGCAAGTCATCTTGATAGGCAGGTTGCTAGCCTCGATGATCTCGTCATTGTATAAATTTGTCACAGGCACTTCGCTAGTTGGGATGAGATATAGATCCTCATCGCGAATTTTATAAAGATCTTCTTCAAATTTTGGAAGCTGTCCCGTGCCGTAAAGCGTGCGTGAATTTACTAAAAACGGCACGTTTACCAGCTCAAATCCGCGAGCCATGTTAAAATCAATCATATAATTAACTAGTGCTCTGCTAAGCTTCGCTCCGTCTCCTTTTAGCACCGTAAAGCGGCTTCCCGCAAGCTTTGCCCCGCGTTCAAAATCAAGCCAACCAAGCTTCTCGCCAAGCTCGTAGTGCTCCTTTGGCTCAAAGTCAAATTTGCGCGGTTCAAGCACTTTTTTAAGCTCGACGTTATCATCCTCATCTTTCCCAAAAGGCACGTCATCATCGGTGATGTTTGGCACACCTGAAGCTATGGCGTCAAGCTTTTCGTCAAGCTCGCGAACTACTTTTTCAGCTTCGCTCATCGCAGCTTTGTTTAGATTTAGCTCTTCTTTAAGCGCGCTTACATCCTCGCCACCTCTTGCTTTGATGCCAAGCTCCTTGCTTTTAGCGTTTTGGACGGCTTGTAAGCTTTCTAAATTTTGCCTTTTGGTTTTTAGCTCGTTAAAAGTGGCTAAAAGTTCGCTTAGAACTTCTTCTTTTATCTTCTTGCCTCGCAGTTTTGATACGAATTCATCGTAGTTTGTCTCAAGTAGTTTTAAATTTATCATGCTAATCCTATCTATAAATTCCGGTTGCCTCACGCACTCTTTCTATGAGCGGAAGCGCTACTTCGCGAGCCTTTTTTGCGCCCGCTAACAATATCTCATTTACCTCGCCTTCGTGATTTAAGTAGTATTCGTACTTCTCTCTTGCAGAGGCGAAATACTCCCATGCAAGCTCATTTAGATACATCTTAAAGTGTCCGTGTCCTTCGCCGCCGCGCTCATAACGCTGTTGAAGCGCTTTTTGCCCGCTCTCGTCCAAAAATAGCTTCGCGATATTATATACATTGCAGCCTCTCCACTCTTTTGGCTCTTCTAGGCTCGCGCTATCGGTTACTATCGAGCCGATTTGCTTTTTAAGCGTTTTTGCGTCGCTAAAGATATCGATCGTATTTTTATAGCTTTTACTCATCTTAGCTCCGTCAGTTCCAGGCACGGTTGCTACGTTTTCATCGACTTTGCTCTCAGGCAGAGTAAAAATTTCTCCATGTTCGTTGTTAAATTTGATGGCTATATCGCGAGCTATCTCGACGTGCTGAATTTGATCTTTGCCGACAGGAACGACGTTTGCGCTAAATAGCAAGATATCGGCAGCCATGAGCACTGGATAGCTAAAAAGCCCGTGATTTGCGCTTATGCCTTTAGCGATCTTGTCTTTATAGCTGTGCGCGCGCTCAAGCAGCCCCATCGGAGTGTATTGACTTAGCACCCAGTATAGCTCAAGCACCTCTTTTACGTCACTTTGCACCCAAAATACGCTTTTGTTCGGATCTATACCAAGCGAAAGAAATGCGCATGCTGCCTCAAAAGTATTTTGCTTAAGCCTGCTTGCTTCGCTAACTGAGGTCATGGCGTGATAGTTTGCGATAAACATAAACATATCACTTGAGTTTTGCGCGTCGACCATCTGCTTTATCGAGGCAAAATAGTTGCCCAGATGCAGCTTGCCTGAGGGCTGAAGTCCTGTTAGTACTCTCAAATTTTCATCCTTTTTCAAGCTTAAATTTTAGTTTTTCTCAAATTTGAGTTGTAAAATCTAAACCATACGTTCATTTTTTAATCTTATTTACAATCTCTTTAACTATATTTTTAGCGCTCTTTCCTTCGACATCAACGATGATATCGGCCTTTTTCTCATAAATTTTCTTTCTTGTTTTAAATAGCTCTTTTGCTTTGTTTCTATCTTTTAAAAGCGGGCGTTTGGCAAATTTCTTCTCTGCATTTTCGCTATTTTCTATGCGTTTTATTATGCCTTCAAAGCTTGATTTTAAATATATCACGGTGCCGATTTTGTTTAAATTTTTAACGTTTACAAAACCTCCGCCGCCTGCTATCACGCAGTTTTGCACGTTAGCGGCTAAATTTTTAGCGACTAAGCGCTCCTGCTTTCTAAAATACTCTTCGCCCTTTGTCTCAAAAATTTCACGAATTTTTAAATTTTCACTACTTTCGATAAGATCGTCCGTATCGAGCATAAGTCGCTTTAGTTTTTTGCAAAGCTCTCTTGCGACCGTGCCTTTACCTACGCCCATGAAGCCGATTAAGACTAAGTTACTGCTCATCTTTTTCCTCGCTATCGCTACTTCTGTTTTTTGGTATGAGCACGACAGGAACGCCGTTTAGATCAAATTTCTCGCGCAGTTTGTTTGTAAGATATCGTTTGTAACTAAAGTGAAGTGCGCGCGGACGGTTCATGATAAGAGCTATCTTTGGCGGTGCAAATCCAAACTGCACGGCATAGTAAATCTTCACACTCTTACCTTTTTCGCGCGGTATCGGGTGAATTTTGGTTGCCTCTTCGATGAGTTCGTTTAGCCTTGAGGTTTGAATTTTTTGAGTGAAATTTTTATAAACTTCAAAGATGAGCGAGTAAATTTTATGCACTCTCTTGCCGCCAAGTGCACTAACGCTGATTATCGGTGCGTAGGTTAGAAATTTAAACTTATCTTTGATGATCTTTTTCATCTCGTCAAACTCCACTTCGCTCTTGTCCCACTTGTTTAGCACGATTATCACGCCGAGGTTAAATTTGCTAGCAAGCCCTGCTATACGCTCATCAAGCTCGGTTAGCGGCTCTGAGCTATCAAGCACGAGTAGGGCGATATCGGTATTTTCAAGTACGCTTTCGGTTCTGTTTAGCGCGTATCTTTCGATGCCTTCTATCTTGCCGCGCTTTCTAATGCCTGCGGTATCGACAAATTCGATCACTCTATCTTCATAAACGAAGGTTTCATTTACAGGATCTATCGTGGTGCCTGCCACATCGCTTACAACGGCTCTTGCGTCTTTAACCAAAGCGTTTAAAAGCGAGCTTTTGCCTACGTTTACGCGGCCTATGATGCCAACTCTTATGTTTTTTTCTTCGAAATTTTGCTCGCCTTCTTCGTCAAGAGTCTCTAAAAAATCATCAAAATCTTCATCCAAATCAGGCTTTATCTCATCTTTAAGATGCCTATAAATCCACTTGCTAAGCTCATCAACTCCCGCGTTGTGCGTAACAGAGATGGCAAACAGATCCTTTGCGCCAAAGCTATCAAATTCCCAAGCTCGCTGCTCGTCTTTTTTGCTATCGACCTTGTTTATGACAAGTGCGGTTGGAATTCCTAGTCTTAAAAGCGCGTAAAACATCGCCTTGTCTTCATCATCAGGGAAATTTTTGCCGTCTACCATGTATATGATCGCGTCTGAGTTTTGAGCCTCTTTGAGCGTTTTTTCTTTGACGTTTCTAAAAAGCTCGCTACTCTCGTCAAGTCCGCCGCTATCTACTAAAATACACTTTTTATCGTCAATCGTTATCTCGGCTTTGTTTGTATCGCGAGTGGTTCCGCTTACGTCTGAAGTGATGGCTATGCGCTTTTTTGCCAAACGGTTAAAAAGCGAGCTTTTGCCTACGTTTGGCTTTCCGACAAGTATGATTTTTTGCACTTTATATTCCTTTAAATTTTGCTATTATACAAATTTTTAACTTACAATGTTTATAAATTAAGCCGTTTTGCACTACAATACGCTCAAATTTCAAAGAAGGTTAATAGTTGTTACATAAATTTCTAATGAGGCATTTGGGCACGTATTATATGATCATCGCTTGCATGCTCTTTGCGATAACGGGCGCTCTTGCGAAGGTCATAAGTGCTGATATGCCGTCTATCGAAGTTGTGTTTTTTAGAAATCTGATCGGCCTTGTGATGATCGTTTATTCGCTTTATAAACGCCCGGCTCATCAAAAGGGTGGGCATCCGTATCTGCTTATTTTTAGAGGAGTGATCGGCACGCTTGCGCTCTTTGCGTTTTTTTACAACATCGCTCATATAAATTTAGGCGCTGCGTTTACCTTTTCTAAGACTAGCCCGATATTTACAGCGCTTCTTGCCGCGATGTTTATGGGTGAGAAGTTAAGCTCGCGCGGTTGGATGGCGATATTTATCGGATTTGGCGGAATTTTGCTTATCATTCAGCCTGAGCTTGGCATCTCAAAGACCGATTGGCTTGGAATTTGGAGCGGAGTAGGGGCTGCGATGGCTTATACGAGCGTTAGGGAGCTTAAAAAAAGCTATGATACGCGCGTCATAGTCTTTTCTTTTATGGGATTTGGCACGGCTCTTCCGATCATATTTATGGCTTTGGCGGAGTTTATCCGGATAGACGGGTTTGAATTTTTGTTTTCTAAATTTGTCTTGCCCGATACGAAAAATATCTTTTTAATCGTTTTAATGGGTGTTGCGGGACTTTACTTTCAGATGTATCTTACTAAGGCTTATGCCGCCAGTAAAAAGGCCGGAACTGTCGCAGCCGTAAGCTATGCAGATGTTATCTTTACTATTATCATCGGGTATTTTATGGGAGATGGTTTGCCAAACATGGTTGCATTTTTAGGTATAATTCTAGTGATTCTTAGCGGAATTATAGTAGTAAAGGAGAAATAATGATACTAATCGCAGGGCCTTGCGTCATCGAGAGCGAAGAGCTTGTGTTTGAAGTGGCAAAAAGGCTTGTGAAATTTAATGAAGACAGTAGGATTGATTTTTATTTTAAATCAAGTTTTGATAAGGCAAACCGCACGAGTATAAGCAGTTTTAGAGGGCCTGGACTTGAAAAAGGGTGTGAAATTTTAGCACGAGTGAAAAAAGAATTTGGCTTTAAAATTTTAACAGATATTCATGAGAGCTATCAGGCTAAACCTGTGAGTGAAGTAGCCGATGTGCTTCAAATTCCCGCGTTTTTATGCCGCCAAACTGATTTGCTTGTGGCTGCGGCTAAGACAAATTCGGTTGTAAATATCAAAAAAGGACAGTTTTTAGCGGCTGACAATATGAAATATTCAGTTAAAAAAGTGCTTGAAACTCGCGGCATAGAGGGCGAGGGATATGAAGTAGCCAGGCAAAATGGAATTTGGTTAACCGAGCGAGGAAGCACATTTGGATATGGAAATTTAGTCGTTGATATGAGAAATTTAGTCCTCATGAGAGAGTTTGCTCCTGTAGTTTTTGACGTAACTCACAGCGTGCAGATGCCCGGAGTTGCGGGAGGTAAGAGCGGAGGGGACGCGAGATTTGTTCCTTATCTTGCAAGAGCGGCGGCAAGTGTGGGTGTGGACGGGTTTTTTTACGAGACGCATATAAATCCGTGTGAAGCGATGTGTGATGGACCAAATATGTTAAATTTAGACGAGCTGGATAGAGTTGTAGAGCAGACTTTAAAAATACAAGAAATTTTAAGGGGATAATTATGAACATAATCGAAGGAAATTTAAAACTAAGCGGAAAAGAAAAAATCGCAATTATCAACGCGAGGTTTAACCACATCATCACTGATAGGCTTGTCGAAGGCGCTAGAGATGCGTTTCTTCGCCACGGCGGAGATGAAAAAAATTTAAGCCTTATTTTAGTTCCGGGAGCATTTGAAATCCCTATGGCTCTTGAAAAGGCACTTGAGAGCGGCAAATGGGACGCGATATGCTGCGTTGGAGCGGTTATTAGAGGCTCAACTCCTCATTTTGACTATGTTTCGGCTGAAACTACAAAAGGCATCGCAAACGTAACTCTTAAATACGGCAAGCCCGTAACATTTGGCGTGCTAACGGTAGATAGTATCGAGCAGGCCATTGAGCGAGCGGGCAGCAAGGCCGGTAATAAAGGCTTTGAAGCGATGAGTGGGGCTATAGAGCTACTAAATCTATACAAAAACATAAAGGCTTAAAATGGCAACTCGTCATCAGGTTAGACAAGCCGTCATTTCTCTACTTTACGCTCAGGAGATGGGTAGCGAGATGAGTGAATTTAAGGATGAATTTTTAGAGGAAAAAAAGATAAGAAATGAGCAAAGAAATTTCACGACTTCGCTTTATGACGGAGTGAATGAAAATTTAGCCGCTATTGATGAGATCCTTAATGCACACTTAAAAGAGTATAAAATTCACGAAATCGGCGTTTTAGAAAGAGCGATACTCCGTCTTGGAGCTTACGAGATGAAATTTACGGACACCGATAAAGCGGTCGTGATAAACGAGGCGATAGAGCTTGCCAAAGAGCTTGGAAGCGACTCGGCTCCGAAATTTATAAACGGCGTGCTTGATGCCGCAAGGAGTGATATATGAAACTTTGTGTAGCTTTGGATATGCCTAATATGGAGCAAAATTTAGAGCTTGCTAGAAAGTTAAGTGGCCTTGATGTCTGGATGAAAGTTGGGCTTAGAAGTTATTTAAGAGACGGAGCTAAAATCATAAATGAGATAAAAAAAATAGATGATTTTAAAATTTTTTTAGATCTTAAACTCCACGACATACCAAACACGATGGCTGATGCCGCAGAAGTGATAGCAAGTCTGCCGGTAGATATGATAAACATCCATGCAAGTGCTGGAAAAAGAGCAATGGGTGAAGTTATGAACCGTTTAAATTTATTAAAAAATCGTCCCTTGGTTCTTGCTGTATCGGCGCTTACTAGTTTTAATGAGGATGGTTTTAGAATAGTTTATAACGACGATATAAAAAATTTTGTTCTTAAATTTTGTGTTAGTGCTTATGAAGTAGGTGTTGATGGGATGGTTTGTTCGGTATTTGAGAGTAATATGATAAAAGATGCGACATCACGTTTTTTCCTTACTTTAACTCCAGGAATTCGTCCTTTTAATGAGGATACGAACGATCAAAGTAGAGTAGCTGATTTGGATGCCGCAAAAAGAGAAAATAGCGATTTTATCGTAGTTGGCAGACCGATATATGAAGATAGTAATCCTAGGGAAATCTGCGAAAGAATACTATCTGAAATAGAAGTTGCAAATGAGTGAGCTTAGAAAAATTCCATTTGTCGGAAAATCTACCGAAGCAGATCTAATAGCTCTTGGATATTCAGATATAGCTTCGCTCAGATATGCTTGATCCTGAGGATATGTATAGGGCGAACTATCACAATGGATCGTGGAAGCGATAGGTGTATTTTGTATGTTTATCGCATGATCTGTTATTATGCGAATACTCTAAATCCGGATAAGAATAGGCTAAAATAGTGTCTTTGGAAAGATTAGTTAGAATTTACAAAATTTAAGCGGCATATCAGGAGCTATTTAATATAATCACATTTCTTCTTTTATGGACAGATGGGTGAGCGGCTGAAACCACACCCCTGCTAAGGGTGCAAGTCTTAATCGGGCTTCGAGGGTTCAAATCCCTCTCTGTCCGCCACTAAGCCCTAAAATACGGCATTTCAAAGCACTTTTAGAAAATTATAAAATCATGCCCCAGGTCAATATTATGTATATATGCTTATATCTCGATTAAAGTCATCCAAGTTTTGATTAATGTAATTAACATCGGGAATTTATGAAAACATAGTGGAGACCGTAAAAGACTTAAACGTTTCGGTCTATGTTAATTACGATTTTGCAAAATAGACGACAAATTTTATAAAAGATCAGAAAATTTATTAAATTTTAAAAATCAATGAAGTGCTAAAACAGAGCCTAATATTAAATTTAAAAATACTATTTAATGATTAAAAAGAATTGTTTTTATAGTCAAAATTATCTACACCAACTCCACCAATACGACTTCATCACCCTTAAGCTTCTTTAGTTCATCGGTAAAGCCACTTTTGCTAAATATAAAAAAATGCTTTATAGGCAAATTTGAGTCTATCTTTTTAGATTTTTCTTGCAAGTCTTTTAACACATCTATGCCTACTTTTTTATTAGAGTATTTACACTCTGCTGCTATTAGGTAGTCTTGCGCTATGCCTACAATGTCTATTTCTGTATCTTTGTCCCACCATCTACCGCATTTTATGAGACTATAATTATTCATCATATATCTTAGAGCCAGTTTTTCATATATAGGTGATATAAAGCTATTAAAGTTTTCTTTTAATATGTTTAAAACATAGTTAGTATTACCTATTTCTAGCTGGCTCTTGTAAGGTAGTACATAGCTAAACCAGAATCTAAAAAAATTATCTTTGATAAAGTAAAGCCCTTTTTTGCTCTTTAGTGGATTGCTCTCGGTTATCGGAACATCTTTATATATGATATCAAGCTCCATGAGCTTTGATATAAAAGAGGTGATGTTTTGAACATTCTTATTTAACTTGCCGGCTATATTTCCTATCTTGTGTTCTCCGTTCGCTATAGCTTCGAGTATAGAAAAGTAGGTGATCGGTTCGTTTACCTCATTTTGCAAGATGAATTGAGGTTCGTTGTATAAATATCCATTCGGATTTAATATATTTGTCTCTATGCTGTTAAATATATCACCGCTATCTCTAAACATCTCTAGGTATTTAGGCACTCCATAAAGCACGCTATAAAGCTCTATTAGCTCCTCTTTTGACTTATTATTAAAAAATTCTTTTAGATAATCAAACTCTATGGCCTCAAGTTTGATATCGCTTGTTCTTCTGCCATATAAAGGGGAATTGTAAGATAGAGTTTGCTCGTACATCATCGATATTATAGAGCCGCAAAGTATTAGGTGGATACTTTTATCTTTCAGTAGCTCATCTATTATGTATTGGAATTGTGACGGTATAGAGCTATCTATCTTGCTAAGATATTGAAATTCATCTATTATTATGATTATTTTTTTATCAAATTTCTTGTTTGAGAGATATTTAAATAGCTGCTTTATATCAGTTAGCTCTAAGCTCTTTAAAAGACTATCTTGTAAAAACTCTGCTACTATATCTTTAAATCTATTTAAAACTACATTAAAGTTTTCAAGAGTGGCCAAAAAGTATATAGAGGGCTTATCTTTTATAAATTCTTTTAAAAGCGTTGTTTTGCCGACTCTTCTTCTGCCGTATAGCACTGTAAATGAAAAATTAGAATTAGAATATTCGTCATTTAATAGCTTAAGCTCTTTAACTCTATCGGCAAACATACCTATCCTTTAATATCGTTTTTGAATTATAATAATATCAAAACTAATTTAGATATATGCTTAAATTTGGCTTGATTTATATAGTTCGATATTGTATAATTCTTGAATATAACAAAAAGGATTTGAATTTTGAGGATTGAGCTTAAAGATATATCTGAAATTAAAATCGGGCTAATGACTGAACGCAAAAAGGCGTTAGTCGATGATACTACACAGAAAAGATACAACTTAGTTTCCCTTAAATCTTTCAGTGAAGACGGTATATATAGTCACGACTTTAGTGAAAATTTTATATCAAACGAGCAATTAAAAGATGATTATTTAGTAAGAAAAGGAGATGTTTTAATACGCCTTAGATGGCCAAATTTTGCCGTGAGTATAGATGCTCAATACGAAAATTTGATATTTTCATCTCTTGTTGCTCGCTTAAGATTAAAAAATAGTTTTGAGCCAAAATTTATAGCTTACTACTTAAACAGCAATATCGTTAAAAAAGCCCTTTATAGCGACATTTCAGGAAGAATAGCCGCTATAAAGGTAAGCGATCTTGCTAAGATTAAAGTTCCTAGTATTAGTCTGCAAAAACAGCAACAAATCGTAAAATTTTTAGAAATATCAGCTAAAAAAAATGAAATTTTAACATCTCTGGTAGAGAAAAACAAAATCTTTACAAAATCAGTATTCCAAGAAGCAATCAAAGGATAAAAATGCAAAAAACAACAAAAGATACTATAAATAATGTAGTTTGGAAGGCTTGCGATACATTTCGCGGCACTATAGATAGTAGCGATTATAAGGATTATATTTTAACGATGCTTTTTATAAAGTATCTTTCCGATTTTTACAAAGAAAAGCTTGAAAATTTAAAAGAAAAATACGGCGATAAAAAAGATCGCATAGAAGCTAGCTTAAAGCGTGAGAAATTTAGACTCGATGAAGAGCATACGTTTGAAAGGCTTATAGAGCAAAAAGAGGCGGATAATCTAGGCGAGATCATTAATAAAATGCTTGATAAGATAGAGGAGGATAACTCCGAAAAGCTGGAAGGGATTTTTAGAAGCATTGATTTTAACAATAAAAACAAGCTTGGCGACACAAAAGAAAGAAATGCTATCTTAAAGCACCTAATCGAAGACTTTAGCGATCCTAGACTTGACCTGCGTCCATCACGCCTAGCAAGTAGCGACGCTATAGGCGATGCGTATGAGTATCTTATATCAAAATTTGCTAGCGATGCCGGTAAAAAAGGCGGAGAATTTTATACTCCGGGAGAGGTTTCTGATCTGCTAGCTCAGCTTGTAGAGCCAAAAGACGGCGCCATGATATATGACCCAACCTGCGGATCAGGCTCTTTGCTGATAAAAGTCAGCAAGCAGACAAACGGTCAAAATTTCCGTCTTTACGGACAGGAGAAAAATAGCCAAACCCAAGCGCTTTGTAAAATGAATATGTTTTTGCATGAGATAAATGACTCGGTTATCGAGTGGGGCGATACGATAAGAAATCCGCTTCATCTTGAAAATGGTCTTTTAAAAACCTTTGATGTGGTCGTTGCAAATCCGCCTTTTAGCCTTGATAAATGGGGTGAAGATATAGCCGCAAATGACAGTTTTGGCAGGTTTAAAAGAGGTGTGCCCCCAAAGAGTAAGGGCGATTTTGCTTTCGTGCTTCACATGATAAGCTCTTTAAATTCAAACGGAACTATGGGCGTGATTTTGCCACACGGCGTGCTATTTAGGGGAGCTAGTGAGGGAAGGATAAGAGAAAAACTAATAAGAGAAAATCTGCTTGATGCGGTCATCGGACTGCCTGCAAATCTATTTTACGGCACAAGTATACCGGTTTGCATCATGATCTTTAAGAAAAATCGCACTAAAGAAGACGTGATTTTTATAGACGCTAGCCGTGAATTTGAAAAGGGCAAAAATCAAAACAGCCTAACTGATGAAAATATCCAAAAGATCATCACCGCATACAAAAATAGAAGCCGGATCGATAAGTATTCTCACGTAGCAAGCATAAACGAGATAGAACAAAATGATTTTAATCTAAACATCCCTAGATATGTAGATACTTACGAGGAAGAAGAGCAAGTGGATATGGCTGCCGTTAAGCTTGAAATTTCACGCCTTGAAGATGAGCTAAAAATAGTTCAAGATAAGATGGATGGCTATCTTAAGGAGCTTGGACTATGAGGGATAAAGATGAATAGTTTTAAAAATTTGCCGAGCGGGTGGAGAGTTGTAAGGCTGGGAGATGTTGCTGAAAAAGTTTCAACTAAAAATAAAGATAGCTTTATAAATTTAGTTTTATCAAATTCGGCAACAAATGGAATTGTCGTGCAAAATGAATATTTTGATAAAGACATAGCAAACAAAAATAATATTCAAGACTACTATATTGTAGATTATGGAGATTTTGTTTATAACCCACGAATTTCCATAAATGCACCAACAGGACCTATTAATAGAAATTTGATTTCCATTGGTATAGTTTCACCTTTATATACTGTATTTAGAGTGGAAGATGAGAAAAAGGCAAAATTTTTATCGTATTTTTTTAAGAGTATTTTTTGGTATAACCAAGTTAAAAGTGTAGCAAACTATGGTGCTAGACACGATAGGATAAATATCACGGATAAAGATTTTTTTTCATTAGAAAATTTTACTTCCGCCGATTGATGAACAAGAAAAAATAGCGGAAATTTTATCTACTTGGGATAGGGCTATAAATTTAACCGCAGAACTAATCAAATCAAAAAAAGAGTTCAAAAAAGGCTTAATGCAAAACCTTCTTACCACCAAAATCCGCTTTCCAAACTTCAACGACGAGTGGCAAGAAACTAAACTTGGAGAGATTTTGACAGAGCATAAGCTTAAAAGTGATAGTAAAAGTGATGTGTATTCTGTGTCTGTTCATGTCGGAATTATCAACCAAATAGAGTATTTGGGGAGAAGCTTTGCAGCACAAGATACTTTAAATTATAATCTTGTAAAACCTTTTGATATTGTTTACACGAAAAGCCCTACTGGTAATTTTCCTTATGGAATAATAAAGCAAAATTTCAATGGAAAAAATGTTATAGTATCTCCATTGTATGGAGTTTTTACACTAATAAATAGATATTTGGGAGCTTGGTTACATTTTTATTTTGAGTCATCAATAAGAACAAAAAACTACTTGCAAACAATTATTCAAAAAGGTGCTAAAAATACTATCAATATATCAAATGCAACATTTTTATCAAAAAAAATTTTGATACCAATAGCTTTAAAAGAACAACAAAAAATCGCAGAAATTTTAACCGCTTGCGATGATGAGATAAAAATTTTAGAAAACAAACTAGAGAGCTTAAAAACACAAAAACAAGGGCTTATGCAAAATTTATTAACAGGAAAGGTAAGGACTTGATGTTATGAATGATAATAATAAAAATATTAGCCAAGCAAGAAATAAACTGATAGTTCATTATTATTTAAATGATAATTCTCACTCTATGAATGCATTTGTTAGAAATAGTATAGAAAAAGATTTTCTAAATATTGTTAGTGTCGTGTGTGCTGTGTTGGATGTCGAAATAAAACTTGAAAGTAAAGTTCCTGAAAAAGGCGGATATATTGAAATTTTGGAGGTAATAGAAAAATACCCAACAGCATCTTCAATTTCAGCAGCTACCATAGGATATGTTGCCAATAAGATTGTTGAATTGATAAAACATATTTGTAGCGGTGCATATAAAAAAAATAGATTGGAAGTTAAAAAATTAGAACTTGAAATAGCTGAACTTAAAAATAAGAGTAATAAAAATGATATTTCGCAAGATATAAATTTAGAACAAAAAATAGCAAGACCGTTATCAAATTATTATTCAAAGTTAGAAAAATATGAAAAAATACAAAAAGTTGGATTTGGCTCTGAAGTTAAAAAAGAAACAATCATTGAAAGAGTAGAGTTTAAAAATTTTATTATCAACGATGGTAAGGAATTGGAAGAAGATGATGATGCCGTCATAGAATTAATATCTCCTGTTCTAAAAGAAGGTAAATACAAATGGAAAGGAATTTATAAAAATGAAAAGATAGATTTTAGCATGGGGGATAGTAAATTTAAAAACGATGTCATTGATAGCAAATATGATTTCGGAAATGGCTCTTTTATAAACTGTCATCTTGAAATTGTAAAAACGTATGATGATTTTGGAGAAGAAAGCAAAGCAAGACTTTATAGGGTTGTAAAAGTTTATGAAATAAAAAAAGATGCTTTTGATGAATGGAAAATAAGAAAAGCAGGTATTAAAAAAAGGAAGAAAAAATTTGATGAAAAAGTAAAAAGTTTATTTTTAGAATGTAGTGATTTAAAGGATCTAAAATGACCCCAAACACATCGGAAAAAGCATTGCAACAAAACTGCATAAATTTACTTACAAGTGAGCTGTTTAGTTATAAATTTATAAGCAGAGATGAAAATTTAAAACTAAGAGACAACCAAACATCAAATGTTCTTTTTAAAGAAATTTTGGCTAAAAAGCTAAACGAGCTAAATTCATACGAATACAAGGGTGAAATTTATAAATTTTCTCCTCAAAGTATAGCTAGAGCTATCGAGCATCTTGATGTAAGCCTAAATGAGGGTCTAGGCGTGGCAAACGAGCGAGTTACAAATATGCTTTTAATGGGGGAGAGTTATGAAGAGAGCTTGCCTGACGGCTCTAAAAGAAGTTTTAGCATAAAATTTATCGATTTTGAAAATATCTACAATAACGACTTTTATATAACCGAAGAATTTGCCGTAGCCAAGTCTGATAAAAGTGACAAAAAGAGCAGAAGACCCGATCTAGTGCTTTTTGTAAACGGCATTCCTTTGGCTGTCATTGAGCTTAAAAAATCAAGCATAAACGTCCAAAACGGTATAAACCAGCTTCTAAAAGAGCAAGAAAAGGGCGAGATACCACATCTTTTTAAATTTATACAGCTTACATTAGCTGCCAACGCAAATGAAGCAAGATACGGCACCACTGGCACAAAGCCTGAATTTTACTCTATTTGGAAAGAAGAGGAAGAAGAGAACGCGCGCGAGAATTTAGCTAAATTTGTAAACGATAGAAGCATAACAGCTCTTGATATGACGCTTTATGCCTTGCTAAGACCGGATAGGCTTCTTGATCTCATGAGAAATTTTATCCTTTTTGATAATAGAGTTAAGAAAATTTGCAGGTATCAGCAGTTTTTTGGTATCAAAAGAGCTCTAAAAAGAGTCGAGCGAATAGAAGACGGCAAAAGAACGGGCGGGCTTATTTGGCATACTCAAGGAAGCGGAAAGAGCCTAACTATGGTTATGCTAACCAAGCTTTTAAAGCAAATTTATACAAATTCAAAGGTTATAATAGTAAGTGATCGTATCGAGCTTGATAAGCAGATAGAAGGAACGTTTAAGAATACCGATATAAGGGTTGAACGCAGCTTTAGCGGTGCAAATTTGACCCATAAGCTAAAAAGTAATGTCGGCGTTATAACAACTTTAGTGCATAAATTTGCAAACGTTGCAAACTCTAAAATAGTGTTAAACGATAACAATATCTTTGTATTGGTTGATGAGAGTCACCGAACTCAAGGGGGCGATTTGCATATAGCTATGAGAAGAGCGTTGCCAAACGCTTGCTATATAGGCTTTACGGGGACTCCGCTTTTAAAACGTGAGAAAAATAGCTTTGCAAAATTTGGCGGAGAGATACACAGATATACGATAGATGACGCGGTTAGAGACGGAGCAGTGCTGCCGCTTTTGTATGAGGGTAGATTTGTGGAGCAAGAAATTTCAAATCCTGAAATTTTAGACGAGAGATTTAAGGCTATTTGCAGAAATTTAAGCGATGAGCAAAAGAGAGATTTGCAGCAAAAGTGGGCTAAATTTAGCAAAGTAGCTTCAAGCGAGCAAAGGCTATATCTTGTGGCTATGGATATAAATAAACATTTTAAAGAGTTTGCAAAGCCCGGATTTAAAGCTATGTTTGCAACTAGCTCAAAATTTGAGGCGATAAAGTATCATCAAATTTTTAAAGATTTGGGCGAGATAAAAACAGCCTTTGTTATATCAAACGAACAGGATGAAAATATAGGCGGAAGCAGAGAATTTGTAATAAATGCGATGAAAGATATAGAAAAAGAGTATGGGGGCAATGAAAGATATATAGATACCGCAAAAGATGAGTTTTTAAACGGTGATGATATGGATATGCTGATAGTCGTTGATAAGCTTCTAACGGGTTTTGACGCTCCAAGAGCCGCTATCTTATACGTCGATAAACCTTTAAAAGAGCATAATCTGCTTCAAGCCATAGCAAGAGTAAACAGAGTATATGAGGGCAAAGACTACGGGCTGATAATAGACTATAGAGGGCTTTTAAGAGAGCTAAGCGATAGTCTTGAAAGCTACGAGTGCCTAAGCGGATTTGACGGGGTGGATATAGTGGGGGCTGTTATAGACGTAAGAAGCGAGATATCAAAAGTAAAAACTTACTATACTCATTTAGAGGAGCTTTTTAAAGATGTGGAGTTTAAAAATGATGTAGAGAGTTATGCGAAGTCTTTGGGCGATAAAGATAGGCGTAAAAATTTTAAAGAGTGGCTTTCATCTCTTGCAAGGGCTTTTGCTCTAGCCTTAAGTAGCGACAAGACGGCAGAAATTTTAACCGGTATTGAGATAAAAGAGTATAAGAGTAAAATCAAATTTTATAATGAATTAAGAAGTATCGTGCAGATAATGTATCAAGAAAAATGCGACTTTAATAAGTATGAAAAAGATATGCAAAAGCTGCTTGATACCTTTATAAACGCAAAAGGAGTTAATACTCTAAGTAGGATTGTAAATATATTTGAGGCGGAATTTGATAGTGAAGTAGATAGGCTTGTGGGAGCAAATGCAAAAGCTGAAAGTATCAAAAGTGCGCTAGATGCTGTTGTGACTGAGAAATTTGACTCAAATCCGGCATTTTACAGGTCTATTTCAGCTCAAATTCAAAAAATCATAGATGAATATACCGCCGGACGATTGAGTGATGAAGAAAAATTAGCCGCCTTAAGAGCTATAAAAGAGCGGATAGTAAATAAAAAAGATGAGATGAAAGAGGAATTTAAGGGCAAGAGATCGATTGCCGATATGTATGAGAATTTGGCAGACTTAACTCAGATAGATGAAAAGGAGCTTGTCGCTTTAGCTCAAAAGATAGATGAAATTTACAGCTCT
This sequence comes from Campylobacter sp. RM16187, assembly GCF_025319965.1. Lineage (NCBI taxonomy): Bacteria > Pseudomonadati > Campylobacterota > Epsilonproteobacteria > Campylobacterales > Campylobacteraceae > Campylobacter > Campylobacter sp. RM16187. The sequence continues at coordinate 1,498,066 of NZ_CP012549.1, read as the reverse complement.
TACGCACTAAGACCTGAGTGGGATAAAAATATAGATGTAAAAAACGAGATAGAGGGGGCTATAGATGAGCTTTTATGGGATATAGAGGATAAATTTGGCATAAATATTGAAAATAAAACTGAAATTTATGAGGTTATGCGCAACATAGGAATAAATCATTATGCTTAAAAGCGTAAAAATTATTAAAAAGGATATTAAAAACTTTAGCATTAAAGTTAAGCCAAGCGGTGAAGTAATAATAAATGCGCCAAAAGATGCGAGCGATGAGCATATAGGGTTTGTGCTTAAAAAGCGTGAGAAGTGGATAATTAGCAAGCAAGAATTCTTTGCCAAATTTAAAAGTCGTGAAAAAGAGCTTGTAAGCGGCGAAGAGATGAAGTATCTAGGAAGAAGCTATAGGCTAAAAGTAAATGAAAGCAAAGAAGAGTTTGTAAGGCTTAACAGAGGCACTTTAGAGCTTTTTGTGCGAGATAAGAATAACTTTAAAAAGAAGCAAAAACTACTTGATGAGTGGTATAAAGATAAGGCTCTTATCTGTTTTTTTAACATCATAAACGAGTTTAATAAGATGGTAAAAAGAGATATAAAAAATGTAAGAATTCGTAAGATGAAGACTCGCTGGGGTAGCTGCAATGCGGTAAAATCATATATAAACTTAAATCTTGAACTAATCAAAAAACCAAAAAAATGCGTAGAATACGTTATATTTCACGAATTAGCGCATTTGATTCATCCTGATCATAGTAAAAAATTTTATGAATATCTTAGTGTTTATATGAGTGATTGGCAAGAGAGAAAAAGAGTACTTGAAAATTCGTTGGATTAGTTTTATGTTATTAATACTACTTAAGATACTAAAATAACAAAAAGCTTTTACGTTCAAGAAGCTATAAAAAGACTCTTAGAAGATATGAATGATTATATAGATGCTATGGAAGAGTTAAAAAAGATAGAGGGTGATCCTAATCCTCAGTTTTATACTCTTGATGAAGTAGCTAAAGAGCTTGGCGTAAAACTATGAAAGTAAATTTCAGTAAAAATGCGTTAAAAGAGCTTAAGAAATTAGATAATAGTGTTAGCATTAAAATACTTAAAAAACTAAAAGAGATAGAAGGCTTAGATAATCTTCTTTTAATATCAGTTCATTTTGTGTTGATAATTATTATCTAAATTGTAATAATATGCTATAATTTGCCAAATTTTATTTAAAAAGGATGAAAATGAAAGAAAAAGTAAAATCTCTAATCGAGAAAAATCCAAAAATTTCACTAGGTGAAATAGGTAAAGAGCTTGGGCTAAAAGAGATGGATGTGCTTTTAAACCTGCCTTGTGAGTTTTGCAGAGTTGCCGATGGGGCTAAATTTGACGAGATCATCGGTGAGATAGGCAGCTGGGGTGAAGTGCTTTTTGTTAAAAACACTCCATCGTTTATCATAGAGTTTAAAACCAAAATTCCAAGCGGACAGCACGCTCAAGGGTATTATAACTTCAGCATGAAAGAGTCAAATTTCGGCGGACACCTAAAGGCAAGCGATATAGATAAGATCTTTTTTGTAACTCAAACGTTCATGGGAATGCTCTCAAAATCGGTGCAGTTTTATGATAAAAATGGAGAAAATATTTTTAAAATCTATGTAGCGAGAGATAAAGAGAGGAATCTTTTAAAAAATCAAGAAAGTGCTTTCGAGGAGTTAAAAACTAGAATATAATATCAAATTTTTAAACAAATTGATTGGATACTAAGATTTTTTAGACATATCGAAATTTATCCTGGATTATTAAAATTCAGGATAAATATTAATAAATATCATAATTGTATTAAGTTAATTTTTATTCATATTAATTTATAATCTTAAATTAATTTCTAAAGATCAAGGATGCTTTTGCTCTCAAGAACTAAAGAGTTTATCATTAGAACGATTGCTTGCAGCGTATTCGGATTTATCATATCTTATTATTTTAGTGTCAAAATTCCAAATTTTTTAAGCGTTATTCAAAATGAAAAGCTTGTAGTTGCAAATTTTTTATTTATGGGCATTTTTACCCTTTGGTTTTTATTCTGCTATACAATAAGACTTAAATTTGTTCTTGTATTAACAGTTTTATTCACTACTTTGGCGGTCACGATATGATGATGCTTCGACTCTTTCATAGATATTTTGGACTTGCCTTTACATGGATAATATTTTTTATATTTTTTAGTGGAACCTTGGCTTATTATAAAGATGATATAACTTTGTTTATGCAGCCTGAATATTATAAGATAAATTACAAAAATAGTGAATATCTGGATACTTCGCTTGAATATCTTAAAGAACACCATCCAAATTCCGATATTTGGAGGATAACACCGCCTAGTGAATTTACCCCTTACATAACCATATCCTGGCATGATGACGTAAGAGTTAGAGAGCATAGAAGAAACCGAAAAATAGTCAAGATAGATCCGGACACATCTGAGATTATAAGAGGCAGAAGCACTTACGGCGGAGGTTTTTTGAGCGCGCTTCATTATGATTTGTGGTTTATAAATCGAGTAACTGCACGCGAAATAATCGGCTATATAACCATAGCTATGCTTTTTGTTTTATTGTCTGGCATTATGATACATAAGAGAATTTTAAAGGATTTTTTCAAATTTAGACAAAAGTCCTTTTGGATGGATTCTCATATTCTAGCTAGTGTTAGTGGGTTTGTGATATTTTTAATGCTTAGCGTTTCAGGCCTTTATCTGGTCGAGAGGTTTATGCTAAAGGGTATATATTCTGAAGTAGCTAATCAAAATAAGGCGAGTATGCAACAAGATTTTACTGCCAAGGCTAAGGCTAGAAACGAGGAGCGCAAAAGACAAAGGGCTCTTGCAAAGGCGATGGCTGAGCAAAACTTAACTATTAAAAAAGATGATGAAGTATCTAAAAATTTAGTTAAGCAGAATGTAAAATCAAATGATATGAAGCCTTTGGTAATGCAAAATTTATCTCAAAATAAAGAGATAAATATCACTGAGCAATCTTTATCAAAAATGAGAGATCAGTTTGGCAAAAGTAAGGAATTTATGGCTAATATGATGGCAAGAAAAGCTAAATTTATGCCTACTACCGATCAAGTTAAAAGTATTGTAGATAAACATTCAAATGAAAATTTTGAGAGTATAGTTATTCAAAGAAGTATGCAGGGCACAGCTCATATACAGCTAAATTTTGTGCCTAGTAAGCCATTTACCGAAAAAGGCCTAAGCTTTGAAGCTAAAGTTTTCGATGCCGTAAGCGGAGAAAAGCTTGAGGAGGTTTTTGAAAGAGAGGTTCCTAGGGCAAATCTTGTAATGCTGTTTATGAGAATTTTTCATGTAGGCGGCTTTGGTGGAGAGCTGGTTAGATTTGTATTTTTTGTATTTGGCTGTCTTGGGCTTATTATGTGCGCCTCAGGAGCTTATTTGTGGAGTCAAAAGCAGCACTCTAAAGTCGCAATATATATGATAAAAGTATTTAATAATGCGTTTTTTATAGGGCTATTTACTGCTCTTGGCATTTATTTACTTGCAAATCAGCTAATACCTTATGAAAATGAGTTTAGGTACGAATATGAAGTTTATGCCTTTTTTACCGCTTTTGCGTTTATTTCATTGATCGGCGCAATTTTTGTCAAAAAATATGGATACTCTTTAAGTTCTGTTATAACTTCTGTGGTTTTTGCTGTTGTTTTTATAGTCTCTATAGCAAATGGTTCTTTCGTAAATTTTGAAATTTTTAAGATTTCGCTTGCTTGTCTCTTTGTTTCTCTTGTCTTTGTGTGGCTTAGTCTTAGATTTATAAAGGAGAAAGCATGAGCATTTTGCTTGGAATCTTAAGTGTAGCTTTTATCGCTTTTGCAAGACTTGACAAGAGATTTTATTTGGGTTCTATTGTTTGCCTTGTTTTGTTTGTTTTTCTTATGATTATGAATGATAATAAATTTTTGGATTTTACATATTTTTTCTTTGCAGCAGGACTTTGCCAGCTTGCAATTAGTATTTGTTTAAATTTTAAAGAATTTAAAAATTGATAATTGAAATTTAAAGAAATTAAGAATATGGCGATTTTTAATGCCCAGCATTTTAAATTTTAGTTGGATTTTGTGATTTTAAGGTAGTTTTTTGCTTAAAAATTTATTTGATTTTTATTGCCTGGGCTTATTAAGAAAATATTTACCTAAGCGTAGCTTTTAACCCTTTTTTAAGCATTATTTATATATCGTTTTATAAATTAAATTTTTAAAAATTATTTTTTATATTTTTTTAATTTTAAAGTTGTTTTTAGAATACAATAATAATAAAAAACATTTATTACAGGAGAGTATTATGAAAAAAGCTTTGCTTTTAAGCAGTTCAGGATACAAGGATACAGGGTACTTGAACCACTGCAGGCCTTGGATTAACGAGTTTTTGACAGAGCATGGAGTTTGCGATGAGGAGGTACTCTTTATCCCTTATGCGGGAGTTAGACGCACAAACGATGAATATGAGCTTAAGGTTCAAGATTGCCTCCAAAATAAAAATATAAAATCAATTCATAGATTTAACGATCCAAAACAGGCTGTAAAGAATGCTAAAGCAATATCAATAGGAGGGGGGAACACCTTTGTTTTGCTTTATTATCTATATAAATATGATTTAGTTGATGCAATAAGAGAGAAGGTTGAGGTCGGAACTCCGTATTTTGGCTGGTCTGCTGGTGCAAACGTAGCTGGAAGTACTATTATGACAACAAACGATATGCCTATTATAATGCCAAAACTTTTTGATGCGCTAAATATCTTCCCTCATCAAATTAACCCTCATTTTATAAGCGGAAAGATAGCCGGTCATAATGGAGAGAGCAGAGAAGAGAGATTGGAAGAATTTTTAATAGTAAATCAAGATAGCATAATCTATGCTCTTCCTGAAGGAGTTGGATTAAAGATATCAGGCAATAGTGCAAAAATACTAGGAAATGATGCGGTTTTAAAAATGCGCTACAAAAAAGATACAGAAAGTATCGCAGTGGGAGATAGTTTTACATTTTAGACAGATTTTAATTTTGATTTAAATTTAAGATGAATATAATTAAACAGTATGTAAATATTATATAATTTATAAGAAAGGTTAAAGATGGCTACTTTAAAGCTAATATGTGCCGTTTTAGGCTTAGTTGCAGTTATATATCTGCTTATTAAAAAAAGAGAGACCAAAACCGTCCTTATAGGTGTCGGTTTGGTGCTTTGCGTGGTTTGCCTTACTCCTCTTGATGCTCTTGCTCAGTTTACGAAGTCAATGACTTCCGCAGGACTTATCAAGGCTATTTGTGCGAGTATGGGTTTTGCTTATGTTATGAAAGTCACTAAGTGCGATCAGCACCTTGTTACTTTGCTTACAAAACCTATGAAAAATATAGGATTTTTACTTGTTCCTCTCACATTCGTGATTACATTTTTTGTTAACATAGCTATCCCTTCCGCTGCAGGTTGTTCTGCTGCTGTTGGTGCCACTATGATACCTCTTCTTATGGCTTCTGGTGTTCGACCTGCTATGGCCGGTGCTGCTGTATTTGCAGGAACATTCGGCGGAGTTTTAAGCCCTGGTTCAGCACACAACGCCTTTGTTTCAGAGATGGCAAAAGTAACCATACCTGACGTTATTAAAGTTCAATTTCCAAACGCTATGGCGGCATTTATAGTTGTTTTAGTTATTTTAAGTGTTACTGCTATCTTGTTTAAAGATTACCAAAAGGGTCAAGATTTCTCACAAAAAATTGGAGACGGGGCTGCAGCAGAGCCTATTAAAGTAAATGTTTTATTTGCTCTTATGCCTTTAGTGCCACTTATCATTCTTGTTATAGGCGGAACCGATCTACATAAGATTTCATTTTTAACTTGGACTAAGATGGGTGTTGCTGAAGCTATGTTGCTTGGTGCGATTTTAGCTGTATTTGTAACATGGACAAGTCCAGAAAAGATTACTACAGAGTTTTTTAAGGGTATGGGAAGCGCATATGCTGAAGTTATCGGTATCATCATCGCTGCGGGCGTTTTCGTTGCAGGTCTTAGAGCGTGCGGTGCGATAGATGCGATAACAGATGTTTTAAAACACTCAGAAGAGTTCGTAAGACTGGGCGGAACGTTTATACCATATCTTATGGCTGTAGTTACGGGATCCGGAGATGCCGCTACTATGGCGTTTAACGGTGCCATAACAGTACATGCTCAAGATCTTGGTTTTGAGCAAACTAAACTTGGTATGGCTGCTGCTATTGCAGGTGCTCTTGGTCGTTCGTCATCTCCAATTGCCGGTGCCGCTATCGTTTGTGCCGGTCTTGCTATGGTAAGCCCTATCGAGATTGCAAAAAGAACCGCTCCGGCTATGGCTATAGCCGTTGTTGTCATAGCATTCTTTATGCTTTAATTCTATTAACTTCGAGGCGGATCTCCCGCCTCTTTTTAAACCGCTTGGTCTATAAATTTAAAATTTTCTATATATTTTAGTCTCTATTAAAATACCTAATTGATATTTCTTGGCAAAAAATACTAAGCTTAATCGTTATAAATGTAAAACACTAAAGATATACTATAAATTTAAAAAGTCATTTACGTCGATTGCTAATTTCGGACATTATCGTCTTTTATACAATATTTAGTTACATTTTTTGGAATCTAAAATATCATAATCAACACTATATTTTAACAGAGCCAAAGTTTTAAGATAAGTCAAAGGCTGCTTTAAACAGCCTTTTGTATTTATTATTTTGCTAAATTTTTTATTATCTCTTTAACAACGTTGCTTGAAGCATGAAGAGATTTAACCGGCAGGTATTCATATATTGAGTGGAAGTTGTGGGCGCCTGTAAAGATATTTGGGCAAGGAATTCCTTTTTCGGATATTACCGATCCGTCATATCCGCCTCTCATAGGGATAACTTTTGGTGTGATACCTAAGCTTTCATAAGCTTTTTTGGCAGCCACTATAGGAAGACTATTTTCGCCTTCTGTAAGATAGTTGTAAACATTTTTGTATCTATCGGAAAGTTTTATACTTACTCTGCCGGCACCCCAAATTTTATTGCAAGAGTCTGTTAAATCTTGTAAAAATTGCATTCTCTCGGAATATTTTTTATCATTAAATTCTCTTACATCAAGTTTTAAAACAGTCTTTGCACTATTTCCGCTAAGCTCTTTTACCCAGTAGTATCCCTCTCTATTTTCGGTATACTCGGGGGCCTCTCCACCAGGAAGCATAGAGATAAATTTATGTGCCATAAGAAGTGAATTTATAAGTTTACCTTTTGCATTCATTGGATGAGCGGATTGTCCTATAAAAGTAACTGCCGCATCGCCCGCATTCCAGTTTTCATATATAAACTCTCCTATGCCACAGCAATCCAAACAGTAACCAAAATCTGTGTTTATCTCGCTTATATTTAGTGCCTTAGCTCCTCTAAGCCCTTGCTCTTCATCAGGCAAAAAGCAAGCCACTACATCGCCGTGCTCAACATCCGGATTTTGCACAAAAAATTGCAAAGCATTCATAATGCTTGCTATTGCAGCTTTATCATCCGCCCCAAGCAAGCTAGTGCCATCGGTTACTATTATATCATCGCCTACATAGTTTTTAAGTTCTGGAAATTCACTTTCTTTCATTACGATATTTAGCTCTTTATTTAGAGTTATATCTCCGCCTTTGTAGCTTACTATTTGAGCTTTAGTATCGTTTTTTTGCTCCGCGCTTGTATCAAGGTGTGCAAAAAATGCAACCGATGGAAGCTTTTTGCTTGAATTTGAAGGCAAAATAGCAGTTGTTATGCTATTCTCGCGCCTTTTTATATCTTTTAGTCCAAGCTCTTTTAGCTCGTTTTCAAGAAGCTTTGCAAGCTCCATTTCAACAGGATTTGAAGGCATTATGCCAGCAGCTCCAGCCTCTCTATTTGTAGTTGTGTTGATTTTTGTATATCGCAAAAATCTTTCGACTATATCCATTTATTCCTCCTAAATTTAGATTAAAAATTTATAAAATTATAGTGTAATAAAAATTAAAATAAATTAATAAGTTTAAAATAAAATTTATAAATTTTATAAGAAATATTTTTTAAGCTAAATTCTCTAAAATTTTAAAAATTTGGATTATTTTTAACACTCAATTTAAATTTATTAGATTTTTCTTTAAATCATTATCCTTTTAAGACAAATAAAGATAAAATCAGATACCAATCAAATATCAAGGAGGCTTTTATGGTTGAGTCAAAAAAAGGTATTTTGAATTTTTACTTCAAAAGTAATTTGTTGGTTAGAATTTTAATAGGTCTTATTTTGGGTGCTATATTTGGTATGATATTCCAAAATGCTACAAGCGCGATAGAGATCTTAAAGCCTTTCGGGGATGTTTTTATAAGGCTTTTAAAGATGATTATGATCCCTGTTATAGTCTGTACCTTGATAGTAGGTGCTAGCAGTATTTCTCCTGCACATCTTGGAAAGGTTGGCGTCAAAATTATTGCATTTTATATGGCGACTTCACTTTGCGCAATAGTAATCGGGCTTTTTGTGGGTTCTGTTTTGCAGCCTGGAATAGGGCTTGAGTTGGCTCATATCGCAGGAGTAGCCAAAGAGGCCAAATCCCCAGGATTGGTTGAAATTTTATTAAATATCATTCCTACTAACCCATTTGGCTCTATAGCGAATGCAGAGGTTTTGCCGACTATCTGTTTTTGTCTATTCTTTGGAATTGCTTTGGCTTTTTGCAAAGATAGTGAAAGTCAGGCTGTAAGAAATGCGGCTGATAATGTTTATCTGTTTTTTGAGGGTATGAGTAGCGTGATGTTTAAAGTTGTTGGTTGGGTCATGCAGTATGCCCCTATTGGCGTATTTGCACTTATTTTTATAGTTTTTTCAAAAAGCGGAGCAGAGGCGTTTGGGCCTTTAGCTAATGTAACTTTGAGCCTATATATAGGACTTGCTTTACAAATTTCATTGGTTTATTGTGTGGCATGTCTGTTTGTTGGATTAAATCCTCTTATATTTATAAGAAAAGTGCGTCCGCCTATGATTACAGCCTTTGTTACGCGCTCTTCCGGAGCTACTCTGCCTGTTTCCATGGAGACTGCCGAAAAGGATATGGGAGTGCCTAGGAGTATTTATGGCTTTACTTTGCCAGTTGGTGCGACTATAAATATGGATGGTACAACCATATATTTAGGAGTTTGTGCGATATTTATCGCAAATGTCGTAGGTATGCCGCTTGATTTCGCTCAGCAGCTAACCGTAGTAATAACTGCATTATTGGCCTCCATAGGAACTGCTGGAGTGCCGGGAGCAGGAGCTATAATGCTCCTTATGGTTCTTGAATCAGTGGGCTTAAAGGTGGAGGCTGGCAGTGTGATAGCCATAGCTTACGGTATGATTTTGGGCATTGATGCTATACTTGATATGGGAAGAACATCTATGAATGTTGTTGGAGATATGATGGGTGCGGTTTTTGTGGCTAAAAGTGAACGCGAGCTAGATGAGGAGATTTGGAATAGCTAATTTATGTTTCAGGAGAAGGACTTAACTCTTCTCCTGAAACTAGGCACGAAATTGAAATTCTTCCGGATGATCTAATGCGTAGCGAAACTGTTTTATATCGACTTTTTTATCCCAGATAGAGATAATGAGGCATCCAACCGCATTGCCGCACAGATTTCCTACCGCTCTCATCTCCGACATAAATTTATCCACCCCTAGTAGTACTGCTACTGTAACAACAGGTATCCCGGCACTAGGCAGGGCTGCTAGCGTACCTGCTAGAACTATAAACCCTGATCCGGTAACTCCTACTGCGCCCTTGCTTGTAACCATTAGTATAATTAAAATTTGTATTAAGTGCTCAATAGTTAAAGGGATACCAAATGCTTGAGCTAAAAATATTACGCTAAGACTTAAGTAGATATTAGTGCAATCAAGATTAAAAGAGTATCCTGTGGGTATTATAAGTCCTACTGCGCCTCTATGTATACCGGCTCTTTCCAGCTTTTGCATAAGTGGAGCTAGGGCGGTTTCAGAGGAGCTTGTCGCAAATACTACCAAAACTTCTTTTGCGATAAAGCGCATAAATTTAAATATATTAACTTTGGCAAAATAGCATATGGTGCCAAGAACTACAAAAATAAAAAATAAGCTAGCAGCGGCCATTACAAGTAGAAGCTCTATCATTCCTAAAAGCGAATCTATACCAAATTTGCCTATCAAAAACGCCATTGCAGAAAACGCGGCAATAGGGCTAAAAAGCATTAGTACGGTAAGAAGTTTTAATACGTAATGCTGAATAAACTCAAGTGGTTTTAAAATTTTCTTTTTATAATCATTCTTTAAAAATGAAATAGCGACCGCAGTAACTATAGCCATAAAAAGCACTTGTAATGTATTCGAAGTAAGAAATGGCGTGATGGGATCGCTTGGTACCGCACTTTTTAGGATTGACCACACAGATCCTACATCCTTATCAATATGCGTATATTTTTCTATGCTTCCCGGATCTAGGGTAGTCCAATCCAGATGCATATCGTGTCCAGGCTTTAATACCTCGCCAAATAAAATTCCAACCGCAAGAGCTATGGTGCTGACTATCTCAAAATAGATAAAGCCTTTTAGTCCTATGCTGCCAAGCTCTTTCATACTTTCAAGTCCAATAATACCAGATACTATGGTAAGAAATATAATAGGTCCTATTAGAGCTTTTAAGGCTCTTATAAACCAGTCTATCCCGGGCTTGCTGGCCACGCCGAGATCCGGGAAAGTAACTCCTACGAAAATACCGGCCACAATACCTATTACTACCCAGAAAGCAAGACTTGTAACGATTTTTTTAAATTTACTTTTTTGGGATTTTATTTGATATTGTGTTGAATCTTTACTTGAAACTTTTTCTATCAAGCATAATCCTTTAAATTAATTATTTTTTTTAAAGATAATGATATTTTATCCAAGAAATTATTAAATAAATATTATTGCAAAAGTTATATTTATAAATGAATTTTATGAGATAGTTAAGATTAAAGCTTTATAAGCTTTAATCTTAATAGTTTTTATAAATTATCTTTTATCTCGATAGAGTCTATTTTATCACCAGCTCTTATAGAGTCAAGTGTTTTTAGGCTTTCGTCATCTACGACCTGTCCAAAAACAGTATGAACTCCATCAAGATGAGGCTGTGCGCTATGGCATACGAAAAATTGACTTCCGCCGGTATCGCGTCCTGCATGAGCCATAGAGAGACTACCGCGTTTATGTTTACTCTTTTGGTCTACACATTCGCATTTTATTCTCCATCCAGGACCTCCCGTGCCTGTACCATAAGGACATCCTCCTTGGATAACAAAATTCGGGATTACGCGGTGGAAATTTAGACCGTCATAAAAGCCGTCATTGGCTAAAGTTGCAAAATTAGTAACTGTTTGTGGCGCCTCTTCCCCAAATAGCTCAAGCTTGATGTCTCCTTTTTGCGTATGTATAATAGCAAATTTAAATTTCGCCAACTCATCTTTGTTTATATCGTAAACTTTTAGCTCTTCGTTTCTCATATTTTCCCTTATTAAATTTATTCAATATTTGTATATACGGCTTGAACGTCATCGTCATCTTCTAACTTATCAAGCAGTTTTTCTATCTCTTCCATCTGCTCTTCGCTTAAATTTATAGGAGAATTTGCAATGTATTGCAGACTTGATTTTTTGGCCTCAAGTCCGAGTTTTTCTATTCCATCGTGAAGTGTACCAAAGCTTGTATAGTCGCCATAAATATATAAAATTCCGTCTTCTTCTTCAAGCTCGGTTAGTCCAAAGTCTATTAATTCAAGTTCAATCTCATCAAGCTCCAAATTTGGCTTTTCAAGCTCGAAAACGCTCTTTCTCGTAAACATAAAGCCCAGGCTTCCGCTTGGTAAAATTTCTCCTCCATTTTTACTAAAAATAGCTTTTACATTGGCCACTGTTCTCGTAGGATTATCGGTAGCGCACTCCACTATGATTTGCACTCCGTGAGCTGCCTTGCCGTCATAAGATATGGTTTTTATATCTGCACTATCTTTGCCGTTTGCGCGCTTTATAGCCGCATCGATATTATCTTTTGGCATATTTTCATTTTTTGCGGCAGCTATCGCCGAGCGAAGCTTTGGATTCATATCGGGGTCTGATCCACCCTCTTTGGCTGCTACTGTAATCGCTTTTGCAAGCTTTGGAAATACCTTGCTCATCTTATCCCAGCGCGCTTCTTTGGACGCTCGCCTATATTCAAATGCTCTTCCCATAAAATTCCTTAAAAAATTTTTGGTAATTATAGCTAAAAATCTTTTTATCATTTTTAAAAGCTTAGGTTTTAATACTGTTTGGGAAAAATTTATGTTTTAAATTTATAATTTGGATTATGATAACAAGAGCTGATAAAAAAGATTCTAAACGCTGCATAGAGTTGCTAAATTTAGCCATGGAGGATATCGCTTTTTGTCTTAGTGGCACTACAAGCAGGGCTAAGAGTGATGAAATTTTAACCTCATTTTTTAATCAAGATATAAATAGATTAAGTTATAACAATATATATATTTATAGGGATAACGATCAGATATTAGGAGCTGTTTGCGCATATTTTGGCGGAGATTTAAAGAGTCTTGATGAACCTATAATAAATCATTTAAGATTAAAAGATCCAAGCGCTAATGTTGAAGCTGAGTGTTTTAATGATGAATTTTACATAGATAGCATAGCTGTCGATGAGAAATTTAGAGGTCGCGGCATAGCTAAAGAGCTGATAAAATTTATATTTGAAATAGCGAGCCAAAGAGGCATTAAAAAAGTCTCCTTGATTGTAGATGAAGAAAAAATAAAAACGAAAGAATTTTATGAAAAATTTGGTTTTAAGGAAAATTGTATCAAAATTATCAATTCTCATAAATATTACCATATGATAAAGGAGCTGTAATGGCAAAATTTAAAGTCGCAAATATTAATTGTGAAAATTGTGCAAATACTATTAAAAGGTCGCTTGAGGATGAGTTTGGTAAAATAGACGTAGATCTAAGCGTAGAGCCTCGTGTAGTAAGCCTAGATATAGAAGATAAGGATATTGAAAGGTTTAAATCCGAACTTGATGAGATCGGATTTGAAGTAATCGAGCAAATTTAATATGCAGAAAAATCTCAAATTAAATATCGCAGGTATGACCTGCGTAAACTGCTCGAATGCTATTGAACGAGCTGTAAAAAAGATGGATGGAGTAGTAGAGGCTAAAGTAAATTTCGCCAATGCTACGGGCGAATTTATAGTGCAAGATGAGAGTATTCGTCCCAAAATAGAAGAAAAGATAAAAAAACTTGGCTATGAAATTGCTAAAGATCTTGGAGAGTTCGAGAAAAAACGAGCCGCTCATATAAAAAATTTGAGGAATAACTTTATCTCAGCCACCATTTTTAGCGCGATAATAATGTGGCTTGAGATGAGCGGAAACATGAGTGAGCCAAAAGCCTTTATAATGCTGTTTTTGGCATTGATCACTCTTGCCGTATGCGGAAAAGATTTCTTTATACACGCTCTTGCGGCACTTAAAAACAGAAATTTCGATATGAATGTGCTGGTTGCACTTGGCACCTCGATGGCATTTTTATATTCGGTATTCGTATTTTTAGCTCCTAACCTTATACCTGAAAATATGCGTCATATGTATGTTTCGGGTTCAGCTATGATAATAACTTTCGTTCTTCTTGGCAAGTATCTTGAGGAGCGCTCTAAGGCTAAGGCCGGCGACTATCTAAAAAGCTTGATGGATATGTCGCCAAAGGTTGCCTTGGTGCTTAAACCAGACGGTCAAGCTGTAGAAACCGAAGTGGCAAATCTTAAAATAGGGGATATAGTAGTCGTAAAAACGGGCTACAATATTCCTTGCGATGGTGTTATTATAAATGGCGGAGCAGAGATAGATACCTCTATGCTTACCGGCGAGAGTCTGCCCGTATATAAAAAGATGGGCGATGAGGTAAATGCAGGCACTGTAAATACCAATGGATATCTTAATATAAAGGTTACTAAACTTTCAAGTCAAACTTTGCTGGCTCAAATTTTAAACTTATTAAGCGATGCTAGTACTAAAAAGATGCCTATTAGTCGCTTTGCCGATAGGGTGGCTAATATATTTGTGCCAACCGTGATAGTTATATCCTTTGTTACTTTCTTGGTTTGGATTGCTTTCACCGGAAATGCTACTCAGGGAGTATTAAGTGCGATTTGTGTGCTTATAATCTCTTGTCCTTGCGCATTAGGGCTTGCTACTCCTATAGCTATTATCTCATCACTTTCGCTTGGTGCTAAAAATGGAATTTTGGTCAAAAATCCCGAAGTCATAGAGATCATTCACACTGCTAAATATGCTATTTTTGATAAGACCGGAACCCTGACTCATGGTAAAATTTCTGTAAATTTTACAGACATAGATGAAGAAAATTTAGCCCCAATCGCAGCCATAGAGGCAAAAAGTTCACATCCAATATCAAAAGCTATTGTAGAGTATGCAGCAAGTCTTGATATTAAAATTTTAGGAAACGAGAGCGGGTTTGAAAATATTGCAGGAAGAGGGGTTAGAAGTCTCGATGAAAATCAGATAATAGTAGGAAATGAGGAGTTTTTAAAAGAATTTAAAGTAGAAATTCCAAATGAGGAGAAGGAAAAAATCTTAAAAGCTCAAAATGATGGAAATGGGGTGGTTTTAGCTTCTATTAAAGGTAAATATGTAGGTTGTATAAGCCTTAGTGATACTTTAAAAGAGAGTGCAAAAGAGGTAATAGATGAGCTAAAATCAAGGGATATAACTCCGGTAATGCTAACAGGAGATAATGTATTTACGGCTAAAAATATCGCTGGTAAGCTTGGGATAGAGCAGGTTTTTGCCGGGGTAATGCCTAATGAAAAATTTGAAATCATACAAAGGCTTCAAAAAGAAGCCAGAGTTATTTTCGTAGGAGATGGCATAAACGATTCTCCGTCTTTAAAGCAAGCCGATGTCGGTATAGCTATGAGTAGCGGAGCTGATATCGCAAAGGACGCCGGCGATATAGTTCTAATTAAAAATGATCTAAAAAGCGTATTGCAGTCTATAAATTTAGCTAAGCATACGATGAAAACGATAAAAGAGAATTTGTTTTGGGCATTTATATATAACCTTATATTTATTCCTGTAGCAGCAGGAGTTTTATATCCTGTATTTGGACTTGTTTTAACTCCTGTTTATGGCGCAGTTGCGATGAGTTTTAGTTCGGTTACTGTAGTTTTAAATTCAATAAGATTAAGATTTAAAAAAATATAAATTTTTAAAAATAGTTGTAAAATGGCTAAAATTTAAAAAAGGCTGAGGTATGAAGATTGGTGAATTTTACTCTGTGGTTTGCAGAATTTTTGCACTAAATTTTGCAAATTGTCCAAGTGAAGAAATTTTTAACGAGATCAAAAAAAATTCAAATTGGGTTATAAAAAACAATAACGAAGCTAACTTAACAGGCTCGAAGCTATATAAAGAGTCGCTTGAGGTGAAAAATTTAGAAGAGATAAAAGAGGATTTTTTAAATTTAAAAAAATATTTTAATGCAGAATTTTTCTTTGAAGGTGACAAAAAAAGGCTTGAGGGTCTTTATAGGGTATGTAAATTTGAGCCAAATTTAAAGCTTAGTGATGTTGATAGTATAACCTCTCAACTCTCATTTTTATCCTCCGTACTGCAACTTAAGGCCGATAAAAAAATAGAAGAAATTTTAGGGGTTTTTTTAAGCTCTTATTTTTTACCTTACTCTAAAAAGCTATACCCCTTACTTCAAAAAGAGGCTAAGACCAAATTTTATCGTTCTATGGGGTATCTTTTCGAGGATTTTAGCGAAGGGATTGAAAAAATATTTAATATAAGAGTTGTTCCTAGATGAGTTGGTGGAACAACATCTATAATAATTTTGATCCGGTAGCCTTTAAAATATTTGGACTTAGCGTTCATTGGTATGGGATTATGTATGTTTTGGCTCTTGTTGTTGCGCTTGGAATAGCCAAATTTATAGTTAAATTTGATAAGATGAGCATATCAGACTCTCTACTTGATAACTACTTTTTCTGGGTTGAAATCGGAGTAATTTTAGGCGCAAGAATCGGTTATATAGTCATTTATGATTCAAATACCTTTTATTATCTAACCCATCCTTGGCAAATTTTTAATCCTTTTCATAACGGAGAATTTATAGGAATTCGAGGTATGAGCTATCATGGTGCGGTTATTGGATTTTTGATAGCGACAATCGCTTTTTGCAGGAAGTATAAACAAAATACACTTGCACTCCTTGATCTTTGCGCTCTTTCTATTCCGCTCGGATATTTTTTCGGTCGTATTGGGAATTTCTTAAATCAAGAGCTTGTCGGTCGTTCTACGGATGTTCCTTGGGGAATTTATGTCGCAGGTATACTTAGACACCCATCTCAAATTTATGAAGCATTGCTAGAAGGCATAATCATTTTTATTATATTATTTTTTTATAGAAAGTTTAAGAAATTCGATGGAGAGCTTATAGCTATGTATGCCATATTTTATACTTTAGCAAGGTTTATATGCGAGTTTTATAGAGAGCCTGACTTTGGAATAGGTTTTGTATTTTTAAATTTTTCAATGGGACAGATATTATCATTTATAATGTTTCTGGGTGGAATTTTTATATTTTTCTTTTTAAAAAAAAATTATACTAAATAATTTAACAAGAATTAAAGTTACAGTGTAGTATTATTACATATAATTTTAGTTTTACCAAAAAAATTTTGCATAAAGCTAAAAATTACAATATATTAAGGAGTGCTCATGAGTGGGCTTATAGAAGGGTTTCTGGGGACACAGGCTGACTGCAAAAAGAGTCGCTGTCCTGCGGTCTGGGACAGGTGGCAAAGTATAACAGGATTTATTCTGGCCTGTTTTATACTATGTCATATGGTATTTACTTCAACCATTTTACTTGGTAAGGATGCATTCAATGCCGTAGTTGGCTTTGCGGAAGCAAAATTTTTGTTTGGCGAAGCTACTTGGTGGATTACAAACGTAATAGCCGCTGTAATTTTTGTTGTCTTTATCGCTCATGCGTTTTTGGCTATGAGAAAATTCCCTGCCAATTTTAGACAATATTTGATGTTTATAGGACACAAAAAACGCATGAAACACCTTGATACTACTCTATGGTGGTTTCAGTTTTTAACAGGATTTGCACTCTTTTTTGCTGCAAGCGGGCACTTAGTTGATATAGTTTTTGGTGGACATATTACTGCTGATAGCTCTGCTGCAAATTTTGCTAGATTGGAAATTTTTTATCTTGCATTGCTTGTATTTATGGTAGTTCACGCAGGTGTAGGAATGTATAGATTGTATGTTAAATGGGTAAGTATTGAAGGAGCTAGCAGACAGGAGATGTTAGCAAAAAGAAATAAGGCCAGAACTATAATTTTTGCTGTTTTTGGCGGGCTCGCTTTAATCGCATTAATTGCCGATTTCGTCTGGATCGGCCTTAGTCATTAATGGATAGGAGCTAGAAATGAATATAAAATATTGTGATGCATTAGTTATCGGCGGAGGACTTGCCGGACTTAGAGCTGCTGTTGCAGCCGGTGAAAAAGGTCTTAGCACTATAGTTTTAAGTCTTATTCCGGTTAAACGTTCTCACTCTGCAGCCGCACAAGGTGGTATGCAAGCAAGCCTTGGAAACTCAAAGATGAGTGAGGGTGACAATGAGGATGTCCACTTTGCGGATACCGTAAAAGGAAGCGACTGGGGATGCGATCAAGATGTTGCTAGAATGTTTTGCCAAACTGCTCCAAAAGCTATTCGTGAGCTTGCCGCTTGGGGTGTACCTTGGACTAGAATTACTAAAGGTGAAAGAAGCGCTATTATCAACGCTCAAAAAACTACTATTGTAGAAAAAGATGAGGTTCATGGATTAATCCATTCTCGTGACTTCGGTGGTACGAAAAAATGGAGAACTTGTTATACAGCTGACGCTACCGGTCACACTATGCTATTTGCCGTGGCAAATGAGGCTTTAAAACACAATGTTGAGATTGAAGATAGAAAAGAGGCTATAGCCTTAATTCATGAGAATAATCGTTGCTACGGAGCCATAGTTAGAGACTTAGTAACTGGTGAAATTATAGCTTATGTTTCAAAAGGCACTTTGATAGCCACAGGCGGATACGGAAGAGTATATAAACATACTACAAACGCTGTTGTTTGTGAAGGTATAGGAGCTGCAATAGCACTTGAAACAGGTGTAGCAAAACTTGGAAATATGGAAGCAGTTCAATTTCACCCAACTCCGATTGTTCCAAGCGGAATCTTGCTAACAGAAGGATGTCGTGGTGACGGTGGAATTTTACGTGACGTGGACGGATATCGCTTTATGCCTGATTATGAGCCTGAGAAAAAAGAGCTTGCTAGCCGTGACGTCGTAAGTCGCCGTATTATGGAGCATATTCGTGCAGGAAAAGGCGTAAAGAGTCCTTATGGAGAGCACGTATGGCTAGATATTAGTATACTTGGACGCGAACATATAGAAAAAAACCTACGTGATGTTCAAGAAATTTGCCAAATTTTCAACGGAATAGATCCTGCTGACGAGGGTCCAAAAGGTTGGGCGCCAATTCTTCCTATGCAGCACTACTCAATGGGTGGAATTAAGACAAATCCTAGAGGTGAGAGCCCTACTTTGGCTGGATTATTTAGTGCAGGAGAGGCTGCTTGTTGGGATATGCACGGATTTAACCGTCTTGGTGGAAACTCCGTATCAGAGACAGTTGTGGCAGGTATGATTGTGGGTGATTATTTTGCAGATTATTGTGCGACTCACGATATAGAGATTAGAACTGAAAATATCTACAAATTTGTTCAAGGTCAGATAGATTATATGAATAGCCTTCTTAAAAAAGAGGGTAAATTTAACGTATTTGAGATAAAAAACAGAATGAAAGATGTTATGTGGGAACACGTAGCTATATTTAGAACGGGCGAGGGGCTTGAAAAGGCCGTAAAAGAGCTTGAGGAGCTTTATAAGCAATCTCTTGACGTTAAAGTAGCTAATAAAAATCTATTTGGAAATCCTGAACTAGAAGAAGCTTACAGAGTACCAAAAATGCTAAAACTATCGCTTTGTATAGCTTATGGTGCGCTTCTTAGAACAGAGAGCCGTGGCGCTCACTATAGAGAAGATTATACAAAAAGAGATGACTTAAATTGGCTAAATAGAACTATAACAAGCTGGAAAGAGGGCGATACAATGCCTACTGTAGAGTATGAACCACTTGATATTATG
This sequence comes from Campylobacter sp. RM16187, assembly GCF_025319965.1. Classification (NCBI taxonomy): domain Bacteria; kingdom Pseudomonadati; phylum Campylobacterota; class Epsilonproteobacteria; order Campylobacterales; family Campylobacteraceae; genus Campylobacter; species Campylobacter sp. RM16187. The sequence continues at coordinate 1,478,727 of NZ_CP012549.1, read as the reverse complement.
AAGATGGAGATTCCGCCAGCCTTTAGAGGATATGGAGCTAAAGGAAATATTATAGAGCACCCTGACAGTGCTATCCGCCAAGCACAAGTTGATGAGATCCGTGCCAAAATGGAAGCGGAGGGTAAGGGTAGATACGAAATTCAAAATGCGCTTATGCCTTACGAGTTACAACCAAAATATAAAGCGCCAAATGAAAGAGCAGGTATAGGATATGAGTAGAAAAATTACAATTAGAGCATTTAAATATAATCCGTTAAGCAAAATTTCAAAACCACATTTTGCTTCGTATGAGCTGGAGGAAACTCCGGGTATGTCGCTATTTATAGCGTTAAATGTTATTAGAGAGAAATTTGATCCGGATCTTAGTTTTGACTTCGTATGCAGAGCGGGAATTTGCGGAAGTTGTGGAATGCTGGTAAACGGTACGCCAAAGCTTGCTTGTAGAACGCTCACAAAAGATTATGAAAGCGGTGTAATAGAGCTTATGCCGCTTCCTGTATTTAAGCTACTAAAAGATCTAAGCGTGGATACAGGCAATTGGATGAATGCAATGAGTAAGCGCGTAGAAAGCTGGATACACACAGATCATGAGACTGATATAAGTAAGCTTGAAGAGAAGGTCGAGCCTGAAGTGGCACAAGAGGTTTTTGAGCTTGATAGATGTATAGAGTGCGGAATCTGCGTAGCGGCTTGCGGAACAGCTATAATGAGACCTGATTTTATCGGTGCTGTTGGACTTAACCGTGTAGCAAGATTTAAAATAGATGCACTTGATAAAAGAACAGACGAAGACTTCTATGAGCTTGTGGGTGATGATGACGGAGTATTTGGATGTATGACTCTTCTAGGGTGTGAAGACAACTGTCCAAAACACCTTCCGCTTCAAAGCAAAATCGCATATATGCGTCGCAAACTAGCTACAGTAAAATAATTTTAAGAGAGCCTCTTGGCTCTCTTGTATTTACAATACTATTTATTTCTCTACCATTAAGTGAAAATATACTAAAATCTTATATTGATAATCTTTGTTAAAGAGCTATGTATGGATAAATTTTTAAGTGAAATTTGGGGTAGTGATAAGTTGTTTTTGGATATGAAAAAACTTCTTATCGGCGATGAGAGATTACTAGCCGTTTTGATGGCTACTAATCAGAAAAATTATGATAGATTTATTGCCATTTACGACTTTAGGGATATTTTACATGCATTAAATTTGAAAGCTAACATATACAGCGTCCAAAGCGCTCAAGTTGGGATAATAAATGCTCTTTTAAACTCAAAAATTTCAAAAAATAGACTATTAGATACCCTTAAAAGACTTCAAAATGAAGCTATTATAACTGCTTTAGAGCTAGAAAATTTAGAAAATTTTATAAATTCCATATCTGCTGACTCTGGTACTGAAAACCAAAACAAAAATAATGAACAAAAAGATTTTTTTCATACTAAGATGGACAATTTAGATTTTATTTACGAGAAACTTTTATCTCTTTGCAATGGAAGATATTATGAAGATAGATTAAAAAAAGCAAAACAAAAAAATAGCGAACTTGTATTTAATGTAGTTGTAACCGGAGTTGTAAATGCAGGCAAATCCACTCTGCTAAACGCTATTTTGGGAACTAAAGTTTTAGGTACTTCAAATGTGCCGGAAACTGTAAATTTAACTATTCTAAAGCATTCTGATAGCTCTTTTGCGAGAGTAAAATTTTGGAATGAAAGTGAGTTAAGAGAGCTTGATTTAGACATAAATGATGGTATAAAGCGTTTTGTAGGCAAAGAGATTGAAATAAAAACCGAGGAATTAAAAGGCTATACTACCGCTCAAAATGAAATTTCAAAGGCTGTTAAAATTGTAGAGCTATATGAAAATTTAGAGCTCTTAAGAGATGGGATATGTATAGTCGACACTCCAGGCATAGATGATGTCGTGTTTTTGCGTGAAGAGATTGCGCGAAGATATATGAATGAGTGCGATTTGATGGTGCATTTAATGAATGTAAGTCAAAGTGCTACGCAAAAAGATGTAGAGTTTTTGATAAATTCGCTTAAAAGCTCTAATATAGTTAGGCTTGTAGTAGTTCTTACACATGCTGATTTGTTGCAGGTTCAGGATTTGAGCGAAGTAATAAACTACACTAAAAAAAGTCTAGAAAAAGAGCTTAAAACAAACGGGCTTGATAAAATTTCAAGCGAGATTAATTTCTTTACAATTAGTGCCAAGAAGTTTTTTGAAGGTGATGAAGATAGCGGAGTGGATAGCTTTAAAGAGTATCTTTATGAGATATTTTTTGGACAGCATAGCGAGAAATCAAGGCTTGTATTGGAAGCATACAAAAAAGAGCTTATCTCTGTTGCAAGTGAGTTTTTAGAAGAGACTAAAGAGAGTTTGATTCATTTAACTGGTTCAAATTTGGAGCTAAGTCAAAATCTAAAAAGCCTAAAAGAGAGAAAAGACGCCCTTACCGAAGAGTTTAAGGCTATAGAAGATATGGTTATTAGTGAATTTGAGAAGATTGATATAAATAGCCTTGATGCCGATTTTTTAATGAGCTTAAGATTAGTTGGCACAACTCTTAAGGATAGAATTTTAAATGAAGTTGATTTTGCTAAAAGGCGTAAAGAAAATATAGATGAGGATAGAATAAAATACATCATTCAAACATCTCTAAACGACGGTCTTTTGGCTACAGCTAGAATAAAACGAAATGAAATTTTAAGACGCATAAAATCTTGCGCCACAAATATTAGTTTAAAATTTGCAGATTTTAAGATTGATGTAGACGAAAAAGTGTTTAATATCGGAGATTATCTAAGCGCACAAGGTGTTAGTTTTGGATATATGGACGTAGCGCAAAAAATTTGTAAATTTTTAAATTCAAAAGAGTTGGAAAATAGCATAAATACAAGTTTGGAAGAGTTTTTAAAAGATGAAAAGATTGCCAATTTTGTATTTAATTTAATTAAGTTTGAAAAAGATGAGTTTGAAAAGAAGCTTAACGCAAAAATGCGGCACAGACGCATAGTGTTTGAAGAGGATGAAAATAGGCTTGCAAAAGAGAGTGAAATTTTAAGCAAAACAGGCGGCGAAATAGCTGAAAATTTAATTCATTTTGAAAAATTAAGAGATGGTTTGAGCTCTATTTTAGAGGAGTTAAAAGATGCTTGAAAAATTTATATCCTCTTACAAGATGACATATTTTAAAATTTTCGGAGATGATTTTTACGGGCGATTTAAGGCTTATGAAAATGCACTTTTAGAGCCTAAATTTCACCCTAGTAGCGAATTAAAAGATGAGCTTAGAAAGCTTGATCTATTTTTAAGCGAGCCTGTTCAGATCGCTATTGTAGGGCAGTTTTCAAGTGGTAAATCGACCTTTTTAAATGCTCTTTTGGGCTTTGATATTTTGCCTACAGGAGTTACACCGGTAACTGCGAGGCTCACGCGCATAAAATATGGCGAAAATTTTTCTTTAAGAGTGGATTATAAAAATGGCAAAGAGCTTAGTCTAAATGTGAATGAAATAGCTAAATTCGTCGATCAGCGTGTTTATAGCGATGAAGTTAAGGAGCTTTGTATATATGCGCCAAATCCTATTTTAAAACTTGTAAATTTTATCGATACTCCTGGACTTAATTCGCTATCAAGCTCGGATACTAACATAACCAAAGAGGTTTTGGATTCCGTTTCAAGCGTTATTTGGCTAAGCCTTATAGAAAATGCCGCTCGTGCAAGTGAATTAAATGATCTTCAAGAGTTCTTGCAAAATACCGGTAAAACAGCTATTTGTGTATTAAATCAAAAGGATAAGCTAGGCGAGATTGAGCTTGAAAATGTATTATCGCATGCGAAAATAACATTTGATGGAATTTTTGAAGAGATTATTGCTATTTCTGCTAAGCAGGCTAATTTGGCTAGAAAAAATCAAGATGAAAATTTAATGCTTGTTTCAAATTTTAAAAGTGTTTTAGATGCTATAGATAGACACTTTACGAGCGAAAAAATAAAAAAGAAATTTGTGTTAAAAAAATGCGAGAGTATTTTGGCTCAAAGTATAAATCAGCATGAGTATTTTTGTGAAATTTACGAAAAGGCTAAAGAGGTTGTAACTAAATTTGATTTTGAACTTGATGCAAAATTAGAGCGAATTAAAAATAAATTTAAACCAAAAACAGAGACAGCCTTTAATGAAATAAAGGAAATTTCAAAGTTTATTAGTGATGAAATTTTAAGTAGTTTAAAGCCTAAAAAAAAGTATAAATTTATATCCAAAAAATCGCTTTTAAAGGGTGATATTTACGAAAGACAAGAGTATGAGATGATGAGCTTTGATAGCGATGAGATTTTTTCAAAGCTTATTTATAATGATGTAAAGCTTAGTAAATTTTTTAGAATTTATAGGCGAAATTTATCTATGCTTGAGGATGAGCTTAAGGCTGAGATCGATGAAATTTATAAAAATTTAGAGCGTGAATTTCTGATTTATAAATCCGAGTTTGAAAATATAATTAAAGAGATTTCTATACACTCTGATACTGAGTTTGCCACGATTAGAACTTATGCGGGGCAAATTTATAGATTGATATTAAGAGATTTTGAAACGGTTAAATTTAACAAGCTTCAAAAGCTCTCTTTGTTTTTTGAAAAGCTAAATTTAAAAGTAGTTGCAAACTATGAAAATGCTATAAAAATTGCTGTGCATTTTATAAAAGATAAGATCGAAAACTCCGCCATTGCTTACGAAAAAGATCCGCTGCATTTTGCGCTATTTATCCCAACTAGTGTAGAGACTTTTGATAGGGTTTTGATATCTCTTAATTTATATGAATTTGAAAATGAGATGCTATCAAATAGCTCCTTTTTAAACAAAATTATAAATGAGCTTAGAATGGAATTTGGCGAGATAAAAGAGGCTAAAATAGAGCAGCTAAATAGCCTCTCAAATAAACATAAAGCCCTAAAGAGCGAGCTTGAAAATCTTAGTTTATCTTTTGATTGTGACTAATTTAGACAAAGGATCTCTCTTTAAGTAAGACATAAAGCTTAATTGTGGAGAGAAAGAATGTCACAATCGCTGGGCCAAGTATTATGCCCCAAAAACCAAATGTTGTGATGCCTGCTATCATCGCGAAAAATATAAGAAGCTCGTTGATTTTAGTTGGAATCTCAACTAGTCTATCATTTATAAATTTAATTATTAATGGTTTTAAAAAAGTATCTGCCACTATTGATATCATAATTATAGTATAAAGCGCTATTGTTATCGCTCCTACCGTATTTCCGTTAGCAAATTCATATAGGCTGATAGGCCCCCATGCAAGTAGCCCGCCGACTACTGGAATTAAAGATGAAAAACCAAATACAATGCCTGTTAAAAAGCCGTTGTATCCAAATATCATCGTTATAATGGCAAATAAAAATCCTTGCAAGATCATATTGGCTATTATCGAAAAGAACACGACGCTCATTACATTTGCTACTTCGCTAAGTATGAATTGAGTATCCTCTTTTTGCATAGGAAGAGCCTCTTTTAGATAACTTACAAGCTCGTTTCCGTAAACGAAAGAGAAAAATACAAAAACCACGATTATGACCATATCGGTTAAGAATTTAGCGCTTAATTTACCAATATTTGCCAAATTTGAAATAATTTTGGTCGAGATCGCTTTTATATCTATATTCGCAATCAGCTCTTTAAATTTAGGTTCTAAAAAATCTATGCTTGCCGGAAGTGCGAAATCATAGTTTTTGATGTAATCAATAGTGTTTGTAATGTTATTCATATTAAATCCGGCCGCTTGTCTTGTAAGCTCTATCACGGCGTAGATAAAAGGAGCTATAAAGAGTAAAAACAAAACTGCCGTAGTAAGTGCTGCGGATAGTGTTTTGCGATTTTTGGTAAGTTCTAAAAATTTAACGTTTATATTAGACGTAGCAACCGCTAGCAGAGCGGCTATAAAAATATTTAGCAAAAATGGCTTAAATAGGTAAATAACTAAAGAAATTGCGAAAAATACGAAAATTCCGAAGAAAATTCTACTATTATTGACCATCAAAAAGCCCTTTGTCTTCTTTAAATTTTAGCTTGAACGTCTCGTAGCACTTGCCGCTTGCGATACGTCCTTTTGCCGTACGCTCGATAAAGCCGTTTGCAAGCAAATAAGGCTCTATAACGTCTTCTATCGTGCCTTCGTCCTCGCTAAGTGCGGCGGCAATTGTGTTTAGCCCCAAAGGCTTGCGTTTGGCGTCAAGCAAAATTTCAAGATATTTTATATCCATCTCATCAAAGCCTATTTCGTTTACTCCAAGTGCGTCAAGCGCCTCTTTGGCGCGTTTTTGCGAGATGATGAGTTCATCGTTTACTTCGGCAAAGTCACGAATTCGTTTTAGCAGTCTAAGCGCGATTCTAGGGGTTGCTCTGGCGCGTCTTGCGATCTCAAGCGCGGCTAGCTTTTCACACTCTTTACCAAGCTTGACGGATGCTATTTGAACGATTTTGGCGAGCTCTTCGTGGCTGTAAAACTGAAGTCTAAAGTCCATCCCGAAGCGATCTCTAAGCGGAGCTGAGATCATACCCGCTCTTGTTGTAGCGCCTATTAGCGTAAATTTAGGTAGATCGATTTTTATCGTTTGCGCCGCAGGACCCGAGCCTATGATGATATCAAGCCTAAAGTCCTCCATCGCAGGATAAAGCACCTCTTCGATAGCCGAGCTTAAGCGGTGAATTTCATCGATAAATAGCACGTCTCCTTCTTGCAAATTTGTAAGCACAGCAGCAAGATCGCCACTCTTTTCGATCATCGGTGCCGCGGTCATTTTTATGCTTACGCCCATCTCGTTTGAGATGATGTGCGCAAGAGTGGTTTTACCAAGCCCCGGAGGTCCGTAAAAAAGCACGTGATCAAGGCACTCTCTGCGCTTTTTAGCAGCCTTTATGAAGACGTCTAAATTCTGCTTTATCTTTTCTTGTCCGATATAGTCTTCAAATTTTGCAGGGCGAAGCGATGTTTCAAACTCGCTTTCAAAGCTTACTTTTTCTATTTCTACGATTCTATCCATTAAATTTACCTAAAATTTCTCCAATAGCTTTTGCAGTATTTCGCATCTTTGCTTGTCGCCCATCTTGCAAGAAGCAGCTATAGACTCATACTCCTCGTATTTTTTTTCGTCTATTTTTCCATTTTCAAATTTGATTCCGAGTGCATTGCATCCATTTTCATTGCCCATATGGCAAGCTGTTGCGTATGAATCGTAGGCATTATAGACGTTTTTATCTGTTCCGTAGCCATTTTCATACATTATGCCTAGAGCATTACATCCAAGAGCATTTTTCATATAGCATGAGCGATCAAAAAATTTAAAGGCGTTTTTATAATTTTTTTCGGTAGATACTCCTTCGTATATCATAGATGCTATATTAAAGCATGCAGTTCCATTGTATAGTTCGCAAGCTTTATAATAAAGATCAAATGCTTTGCGGTGATCTTTTTCAGTACCCTCACCATTGTAATACATAACGCCCAAATTTGTGCAGGCATTATCCTCTTTTAGCTCGCAAGCCTTTGAGTAAAGTTCAAAAACTCTTTTTGTATTTTTGTTTACAATCTCGCCTTTTTTATATATAAGGGCTAGATCAAAGCATCCTGTCCCATTTTTTAGCTCACAAGCTTTGTTAAAAAACTCGTATGCCATTTTTTTATCTTGCTCGATGCCAAGCCCTTTATAATACATATCTCCCAAAACAGCACATCCGTATCCATCGCCTTTATCGCAAATTTTTGTCACTATTTCCTTGACTTTTTTGTAATCTTTTTTTTCAAATGCATCTCTAGCCTGCGATATTTCACTCTGTATAGCAAAAATTTGACTTGTAAAAATTAAAAATAATATTAAAATTTTAAATTTCATTATCTATCCTAAATTTTGTATTTGTATTCTTCGCTTGGAAAAGCTCTATTTTTTACTTCTTCCGCGTATCTTTGCACCGCTTCACGAACTAAATTTGAGCCATCGATATAATGTTTTGCAAATTTTGGTTTAAACTCTTCAAAGAATCCTAACATATCTGACCAGACTAAAATTTGCCCGTCCACCTTAACTCCTGAACCTATGCCTATAACCGGTATTTTAACACTCTTAGCCACTTTTTCTGCTACGCTTTCTATTACTCCTTCAATAACTATAGAAAATGCGCCAGCCTCTTCTATAGCTATTGCCTCTTCAATAAGCCTATTTTCATCATCTTGTGCGCGACCTTTTACTTTGTATCCACCCTCTAATCTTACCTGTTGGGGCATAAGCCCTATATGACCCATCACACTTATTCCCTCCTCGCAAAGCCTTTTTATGATTTTTGTTACTCTTAGTCCACCCTCTAGCTTAATAGCCTCGGCATTGGTTTGTTTGAAAAATTTCGAAGCATTTTTAATTGCTGTTTTTTCATTTATGTAGCTTGCAAAAGGCATGTCTGCGACTTTAAAAGCGTGTTTTGAGCCAGCACAAACGGCTTTTGTATGATATAGCATAATCTCCATTGAGGAGCTTAATGTATCTTTTTTGCCATTGAAGCTCAAGTTAAGACTATCTCCTATTAAAATAATATCAACGTAATCATCAAAAAGCCTAGCAAAAAGTGCATCATAAGCTGTAATCGCAACTATGGGAACTATAGGTTGGATTAGTTTTTTGTTTTTGATGTCGGTTATTGTAATTTTTTTTTCTTTTAAAAGCATTTCTATATCACTTTTTATTTAGTTAAATTTTCTAATTTTATCAAAAAAATGCTACAATCACTCTGAATATTTAAGGATATAAAAATGGGGATATTGAAAAATCTTGAAATTGACTACTCTTATGATATTGTTGAAGAATTTTTAACGCACTATTCTATGATGTGTGAGCTTATGGAACCTCTCATAATTGATCTTGCTAGGGAGGATAGATACAAGAGTAGTATAGAGGAGTTATTTAGAATTTTTCACAATATTAAATCGGCTACATCATTTATGAAGATTGATCCTATATTAAAACTTACTACTCTTAGTGAAGAAATTTGCTCTGAAGCAAGGGATCTAAGAGGGCCTGCAAATGATGAATTTGTGGATTGGCTATTAGTGGTAAGTGATCAATTTAGCAAATATCGTGAAGATATAGAGGTTGATGCTGAATTTTTTAGTGTTTTAAATCCTATGATTGTGAAAATTCCTTCAAGACTCGATATTTGACAAAAAGATTAAAATAAACTACAATACGTAACTTTTTATGGGAGCGACTTGGCTTCGACAGGAGCAGAGCGCACATGGTGGCACGTCGCTTTGAGCAAAGCGTAAAAAGCTCAAGCTAAAATTAAACGCAAATAACGTTAAATTCGCTCCTGCTTACGCTAAAGCTGCGTAAGTCCAGTTGAGCCTTGCTTGTTTTTGATACTATCTAAAAAATATAGCGAGTAACCCTAGATAGAGTAGGTTTGTGGTCTGACGAACTATAAGCTGAAATTTTGTCTTAGTCTAGCTTTTGGTTTTGGAAAGTGAGCTTTGCTAGATGAATTTTTCACTTTTGCTAAGCGTGTAGAGGTCGTGGGTGGTTTGTTTTTGGACAGGGGTTCGATCCCCCTCGCTTCCACCATTTAAACTTTCTTTAAGTTTCAATCCCTTCTTTTTAATTCTGTTAAATGCCTTACTTAAGGGCTTTACAGCATTTTTGATTTCCAATTAGTTGCTTTGATTACCCTTTGTGCTATAATTGTTTCTGATTAATTTAGGGACTAATTAAGGGACTTTTTTAATTCTGGGACTTTTGTAAAAAACATAAGAAAACATGAAAACGAAAGGAATTAAATGGCAAACATCTCTAAGGCAAATCTTCAAGATAAAGATATTAGAAAACTGCAACCTCCAAAATCTAAAAAGAAAATAGCTGTAGGAAATCCCAAAGAGTTATATTTGTGGCTTAATCCAAGCGGTAAGAAAACATTCTTTATAAGAACAAAGGATGATAAGTCGCTTACAATAGGTGAGTTTAGAGAAGGTATTTATAGTGTAAGCGAAGCAAGGATAGACGCCGTAAAACTACTAAAAGAGCTTGAAAGCGGTAAGGATATAGATACCATTAAAGGCAAGAATGATAAGTATAAATTTAAAAGTCTATTTAATATATACATAGAGCAAAAACAGAAAAACGGTATTAGCCAGACTTATCTAAAAAAGATTATTCAGATGAACAATCTTTATATACTTCCTAAATTTGGCGAGAGAGATGTAAAAAATATAAAGTATAGCGAACTTTTAGAGGTCTTTAATGCCATTTTTAACCCTAGTAATCCTAAAACAAGTCGTCTTGAGACAATACACCGCCTTATAAACCACTTGCATAATGTTTTTTCAATGGCTATCAAAGATAGATATATAGATCATGATCCAAGCTTTAGACTTGAAAAAGAATTTCCTACAATCAAGTCGTTTTAATTTAAAAAATCAAATAGATACAAGATATGCCGCGCTAACTACTGATGATGGGATAAGAGAGTTTTTAAAAGACTTAAAATTAGATAATAAAATGCAGCTTCAAACTAAGCGTGCCATCTATCTTCAAATTTTATGTGTCAACCGTCCGATTAATACAGCTCAAGCAAAATGGGCTGATATTGATATGCAAAACGCAGTATGGACTATACAAGCAAACGAGATGAAGACAGGATTTATGCATAAAGTCGCACTAAGCAAGCAAGTAGTTGCTATTCTAAAAGAACAGCAACTTTTTAGCGGAGATATGAAATTTGTATTTCCAAGCCTAAATAAGGATGGTCATATCCATAGAGACGCAATCAGTAAGGCAATAAGAAATATGGGAGAAAAAGATAAATATAAATGTGTTGCTACCTCTCACGGCTTTAGGGCTACTTTTAGGACTATTTGCTCTGTAAATAAAGCAGAACTTTATAAATTAGGAATAACAGAGGAAGCTATAGAGAGTGTTTTAGCCCATAAAGAATTTAATCAGATTAAATATGCATATGAGAGAGAAAAAGCAACAATGGATCAAAAACATAAGCTAATGCAGTGGTACAGCGATTATTTGTTTAGTTTATAGCACCTTAAGCAAAAATTAAATTATCAATAAAATTATATAAATTTTAATAGTAAAGCCGAATTTTAAGGCTTTACTATACAAAAATACTTTCTTAAATTATAACTCAAATATTACTAATTTTTTAAAAAAATCTAATTATAATACAATCTTTTTAATTAAAAAATACTTAAATAATATTATATGTAACTAAATATATTCAATATGTTACATTTTGATTCAGGTTTTTAGGAAATAAAAATAATATACTTCTATCAAAAATCATTTAAAAGGAATTTTTATGACTTTAAAAGAAATTTATGCAAAAGATAACGAGGTAGCAGAGATGATAGGCGTAAGTAAGAATACTCTAGCTAAATGGAGAATGTTTAAAAGCAATGGGCCGAAGTTGGCTTTTGTCAAAATCGGTCGTAATATACTATATAAACGTGACTCAATAAAACAATGGCTGGAAGATAATGAAAGAATTGATACAAAGAATTTAAAACTGATAAAGGATTCTAAATGAAAAAATACAGTAAAGAACAACTTGAGAGAGAGCTTGAAGATTTTTTGTCTTTAGGCGCTAAGCATATTATCAAACAAAAATACTCGGAAATATTCTTTTCTAGACCTATGAGCCTTAAAAAACTCAAGGAGTTCATAGAGAGCAAGCTATCTTTGAAAGTATCAGAAAAAGAGTTAAAAGCATGGAAAGAGGAGTACGAAACAAATCGGTCAAAAAATCAAAATCAAAACATAGACAATCAGAATAGTAATACACAAAAACAACAGATATTAATAAATGATGATAGCACTAATCAAGAGGAGGTTGATTCATGGCAATCATAATGAATCAATCCTCAACCAAAGAGGCGGCAACTGCAAATTTTGCTCTAGAAAAATCTGTCCTTGAAGCTCAAAAAGCTAAAGAAGAAATCTTAAAAACAATCAATAAGATGGACCAAAAAGCAAGCAACATCACAAAAGAGATCGAAATAAAAACAAATGCTTCTGTTAAAAATATAATGGTGGCTAAAGACGAAATCGTAAAGGCTCAAAATTCATTCAATAAAACAAGCCAAGCAATAAAAAATACAATGCCCATATCAACTATCGTTGCAGGAGTTTTTGGTGGATTGGTTCTAGTATTAATGTTATCATCTTTTTGGATAGTGCCTATAGCGTACAAAAGTTTAACTTACAGCTCTCAGATTCAGGAACAAGAAGAGCAGATTAGCAATCTTATAATATATTTGAAGGCAGAAAAAGAAGATATTTTTAATATTGAACAATTTGTCATATATCTATTTGATAACGATATTGGTAGAGCCAAAGCTGAATATAAAAAATGGCTTAGCAAAAATGAAAAATAATCTATCAATTCTTGCATATAGGATAAATAGCCTGATACATATATGTGGGTACATCCGTCCTCCACATATATTCAGGCTCTTGCAGAGGGCTATTACAAAAAATAAGTCAAGTTTGCAGACTTGCTAACTATTTTTTGTAATTCATATGTGTTGTTTTATCCGCCTATGCTCGCGCATAAATGGATAAAACTTACCGGCTTGTCCATTTCTACGCTAACGCTACGAAACGGAACCTAAGCCTTAGTATATTTTTTTGGATATTATATGTTGAATAGTTTTACAAAAGACAGAGAAATTAAAATCAGAATTTCAAAACAATTCGATGAAATTTTAGCTGTAAAATGTAATAAATCAGGACCTACAAAGTCTGAGTTTATTCGTCAAAGCGTTATGAACTCAGACGTAAAAGTGATCCAAAGATCATCAAATCATGTATTGGATGACGAGACTAGATTTCTTTTTTTCGGAATAGCTAACATTTGTTATTTCATCTAAGACTTTTATATTGTTCTTTACCATAATTTCTTTTATATATCTTAGCATAATCGTTAAGTCATCAAGAACTTTAAAATCTTTTAATATATCATTACTCTTTAGTATTTTTTCGTTTAAATTAGAATAGTTGTCAAAGAGTTGAAAGCTTTTATTCTCAAAATATCTCAATTTTAAAAGCCTATTTCTTTTTATAAAGTTATCATTTGAGTTATTTCTAAAAAGATTACACATCTTTAAAAGTCTTTTTTGTAATGATTTTAATTCATCATATAGTTCATCTCTCGCTATATAGAAAGTAATAATTTTATTTTAATTATTCTTTGCGATTTCATCTTTGAGTGTTTTATCAATAGAGTTGAAAGAATTATTGTTGATATAGTTCTCTAGCTGGTATTTACTTTTTACTGTTTGAAAAAATCTATTTTTATTAAAATACACAACAAGAAAGTATCCGATTGCTAAAACTATAACTCCATACAAAACATAAATATACATTACTTTCCTTTCTTTATATAACTTATAATGGAAATTTAACATATTAATATGACAGGTTGTGGCATAAATTCACTTTATACATTATTATACTATGAATTTGGGAGACTGTTTTATGATTAAATGTTGCTGAATTTTAAATATTTTGTATAATAAGCATACTTTTATTGATTCTTTTTTTGTGGCTTTGTTCAGTTTGTATAACTCTTGTTGAAAATCGAAAAAGAGTTTTTCAGCTTCCTTGATTTTTTGATATTTTTTAACTATAACTTTTAAACTACACTCATATTTACAATAGCATACGTGTTAATAAGGAGCTCTTTAATTTATTATTTTTTCCTATTTCTAACTTTTTATCTGTTTTAATTGTAAGCTATTGTTGATTTTTGTAAAAGTATGTTAAAATAAAAAATTGCAATAAGACTCATCATTTTAAAATAAAAAGTAAATAAGGGACTAATTGAGGGACTTTTTGAAACTTAAAGTTTTAAATATCTATTTAACCGTCATTTAAATAACATATTCGGGTGGCTTCGCTTCACTCAAACGCTGTAGTTTAGGTGTATTTTTGTGTTTTATCATTTTTTTTTATTTGATTTCATATATAACTCATTATCAATTAATTAGGTCTCTAATGAGGTTTCTAGCTAAAATATATCATTTAGTAGAGACCTAATGGTTATCGTAATAGCTATTTTAAGGGCGTTTATGGCAAATAAATCTACAAAATACTTATCTGATAAGGATGTTAGAAAACTTCCGATAAAAAATAAAAATTATGTAAGGGTAGTGAGTGAGCCTAAAGAGTTATGTATATGGGTTAACCCAAGCGGTATCAAAAGTTTTTTCATATTATTTTTTGATTCTAAGGGTAGAAAAATAAGACATAAGCTAAATGGGTTTAGACCCGGTGTTACGCTACTATATTTTTCATTAAATTTTTTAATTATCCTATATTTTAATAAAGCGTCTATACCAGCTTTCTAAAGGGATAGTTCGCATACTTTCGCCTCAATAATATTCTAAAAATTTTATTAGTGTATATTCATAGTGACTTTATGCAATTTATTTTAGATATAATACGTTTATTATTTATTTAAAATATAAAGGAATATTAAATGTATCATAAACATTTGTTATCTGGTTTATTGTTGGCCTTGGTCTTTAGTGGTTGCGTGAGTCAAAAATCTGCAAATTTGAATTACGAAAAAGCAATAGAAATAGGGGTATGCGATCAAAATATTATAAATGAAAAAAAAGCTTTAGTAGAAAAAAAAGATGATGTTATTTATACAGGATTAAATGCAGGTCTTATGACTAGAAACTGCGGGGATTATAATGCAAGCAACTACTTTTTTGATGCTGCCGAAGAGTCTTATAAGGTTGATGTTGATTTAGAGGATACTGGATCAAAGGTCAGTAAAACTGTTGTAGGAACAGTTTTGAGTGACACACTATTTGACTATGACGGAAGCTTATATGAGAGAATTATGGTTAATGTTTACAAGGGTTTAAATTTTATGAGCTTAAATGATTTTGAAAACGCCAGAGTTGAGTTTAATAGGGCTTTGCTAAGACAAGATAAAGCAAAAGACTATTTTGCGTCTCAGATAGAAAAGAGTAGGGACGAGATTGAAAAAGCAAAAAAAGATCCTAACTATCAACAAAATATGAAAAATGCGGAGCAGGCTAATGCTTATTACGATACATTATTCAAAGAATTTAGTGCTTCTGAAGTTTTCACAAATCCTTATGCAACTTATCTTGCTTCAGTATTTTTCTTTATGGACAAAGACTATGTAAATGCAGCTGATAAATTTAGAGAGATTGTTATAACCCACCCTGATGATAAAAATTTTGAAGCTATTGATAAAATTTTTAAAAGTAGAGCAAATTCTGTAAAAAATAATGATGAAAACTACATATTCTTGATATATGAGGATGGTATGGGTGTAGAAAAAGACTCTTTTAATTTAACTATTCCATTTTTAATAGATTTTCAAAGAAATCAATTTGCCTCAACTAGCATATCTTTTCCGACTCTTAAAAAGCGTTTGCCAAGTTATGGTATGCTTAACGTAAACGGAGTGCAAACTTATGAAATTGCAAATTTTGATAACATTATAGCAACTGAGTTTAAGACAGAACTTCCTGGTATAATTGCCCAAACTATAGCCCAAGGTATAGTAAAAACAGTTATTAATGCTGCCGTAGCTAAAAATGATCCTACCGGCGGATTCTTAAGCATAGGCGTATCATTGGTAACTGCTTATGTTACAAAGTCAGATATCAGGTCTTGGACAGGTCTTCCTAAGACAGCTCAGGTAGCGGTTCTGAAAAATGATGGTAAATTTGAGTTGAGGACTCCTGATAATGCAATACTTAAAAGCGGCGAGATAGACAAAAACAGAGATGCTATTGTTTTTGTAAGATCTTTTAATGCACAAAGTGCACCACAAATTAAAATTATTCAAAGGTAGGACAAAATGAAGAAAATTTCAATACTTTTAATCGTGATGTTTGTCTTTTTAGGCTGCGGACCGAAAACTCAAAATATATTTTTACAATCATATGGCGGAACAAGCTTGATCCAAGCGGATGGCATCTCGGAAAATGTTATAAGAAACGTAAGAAATAGGGTTAATAACAATGGATTGTTAGAAGCGGAAATAGTGTTTTTTAGCCCCAAATCGCAAAATATTTTTTATAAACTCACTTGGTTTGATCAGAATGGCTTTGTATTAAGAGATTCTTTGACGGATGATTATAAAACTCTTTATTTAAATAAAAATAGAGAGATTATCGTCAAATATCTTGCTTCAAATAAAGATGCAAAAACTTTTAAAATTTATATTACTAATAAGGGGACAAAATGAAAAGTAAAATTTTAACAACAGCAGTTTTGGCTGCATTTTTAATAACGGGTTGTGCTACTAATCAGCCAGTTTATACTGACGGTAAGGCTACTCAGGTTAAAAAAGGTGATGCGCTTACATTAGGACTAGATAGAGAGGACTTTGAAGTGGCTGCCGAAACTATGATACAAAGCCTGCTTAGTGATCCTGCATTTGTAAATTTGCAGCCTGGTGTTAGAAAAGTGGTGGCCATGGGTAGAGTCGTAAATGATACAGCACTTAGAATAGATACTGAAAAATTAACAGCCAAGATAACTCAAGCAATGCGCAGAAGCGGTAAATTTGTACTTACATCAGCAGTTGCGGCTGGCGGCGCACTTGATTCTATGAGTCATGATGTTAGAGAGTTGAGAAAAGATGATGAATTTAATCAAAAAACTATTGCCAAAAAAGGCGCTTTAGTGGCTCCTGATTTCTCTTTGGCAGGTAAAATTCGTCAAGACAACGTAAAGCTTAGCAATGGAAAAACACAGGTTGAGTATTTCTTTTTGTTAAGGCTTACAGATCTTAACTCAGGTCTTGTTCACTGGGAAGATGAAAAAACAATAGACAAAACAGGCTCTAGTAAGTCTGTTACATGGTAATTTGAAGTTCAAATTTTATTTTACCTTTTAAATTTTGGAGAATTAGAATGAATAAAAAGTTGTTTTTATGCGCTTTGGCTTTAATCAGCACTATGTATGCTAATGAAGCAGAGCAAGATATATCTCAGGCTGATGTGGATAGTCAAAATAATATATCACAATATGCAGGGCAAAAAGACTTTAAAACTGTTGAAGATTTTTTTGATGAATTTGCTAATGACAACAATATAAATTATGGTGAAACATTAAACGGTAGAGCTTTTTATATCAGCAAAGCTGCCGCTATAGCGAAAGAGACTGATGCTGATTTTGCAAAAGCATTACAAAACGCTTATGAAAAGGCAATATTAAATCTTCAAGGCGAGTTTGTAAAAGATGTATATGGAAGAATTAGTGTAGAAAAGATAAATTCGTATAATCAAGATAATTCAACCAACGCTCAAGTTTTTGAGCCTACACAAAAAGGCGGTATCATATCTCAAATTTTTGATAAAATAGGACAATTAGCCGGTGCCTCATTAGACAAAGCATTAATGGATTTGGGTATAAATCCTGAAGGCTTAACGGAAGAGAAAAAGAAAGTTTTATTCAAAGAGAAATTTGTGTCAAAGCAGATAACTACAGCCTTGGGAAGAATGTCCGGACTTGTCCCTGTTAAAACATTTGTTTCAAGAACCGGTAGTGGAAATTATGAAGTGGGCGTAATAGGTGTAGTTAGTGATAAAACTAGACAAATTGCTAGAGATATGCAGTTTAGGAGAAAACCTAATATAAAAGGAAATGGTAAAAATATCAAAGAGCTATTACCAGATAATGATAAGGGCTACTTAAACGAATATGGAATGCGCTTAGTTTATAACGAAAAAGGAGAGCCTGTAATATTAAGCTACGGCAACTGGGGCTTTTTACCAACTTCTAATGATTCTTATATGCTTGATAGAATGCATCAAATGGCACAAGATGCAGCATCCCAAAAGGCTGATGCGGCTATTATCGAGTTTATAAATACAATTATATCTTTTAACCGTGAGCAAGAGACAGGGGAGGAAGTCGAAAGAGCTATAAAACAAACTATAGATCTATATTCCGGGCAAACGCAAGAGGTGGAATCAAGTCCTAAAGAGATAGTTGATAAGGTAATGCAATCTATAAAATCTAAGGCAAGCGGTAATCTTAGAGGAATTAGAACTCTTAAGAGATGGTCTTATAAGGATGAAAATGGGATTCAAAGAGTTGGTGTTGTGAGAGTTTATTCTTATTCTAACTATGAGAATGCCACTAAGTCAATAGCTCCTATTGGTCAAAATTCTAAAAAATCAAGCAGTTCAAAAAAAGAAACTAGAGAATCTAAGACGGTCAATAGTATTGACGATTTTTAAGGATAAAATATGTTGAATAAAATCTTTATGATTTTGACTCTTTTTGGTCTTGTGTTAAATGTGCAGGCGGAAATTGTAAGTAAAACAGTTACTAAAACGGAGATTGGAGAAGGTTCTGGAATAACTCGCGAAGAAGCTATAAATAACGCCATTATTGAGGCTATAGGCAAAATGAATGGAGTTAGTATAAACTCTATAAAAAATTCTCAAACATTCGCTATAAGCGATAATAGCGGTAGTAAGATAACAGACTCATACAGCGAACAAATAAACAAAGCCACCAAGGGTAGAGCCGATTCTTATGAAGTTTTAAGTGTTGATCAAGATATGCAAGGCAGATATTTTGCAACCGTAGAAATTAAAAAAACTACAACTATAAAAAAATATAAGGCTCCCGGGCTAAGCGCTGATAGTCGTAGAAGTGTGGTTGTTTTTGATAAATCTTCCATAGAATATGAAAGCATTGGAAATTTAATCCATAAAAGAATAACCGCTAAATTACTGGAAAGTCGTAAATTTAATTTGCTTGATAGGCAAAATGAGGGTTATTATGAGCTGGAAAAGAGGTTCATAAGAGATAGAGATACACACAAAGATGAGAAGTATAAACTAGGACGAGCCCTTGCGACAGATTATATCTTGCTCTTTGAAATAAGAGGTATGGACGCTACGACAAAAACTAGCAATCTAACAGGCAAGGTTAGCAATGATATAGAGACTGTGATTGATTATGAGGTGCTGTTATTTGCTACACGCCAAATCAAATTTTCAAACACTCTCGGTTTTAAAACTAGCCAAAAAGAAAGGGGCTTGATAGCTGAAAATGTTGTGATAGATGAGATAGCGACAAGTATTGCAAAAGATATAGTAAACGCTATATATCCTTTAAAGGTTGCAGATGTAAGCGCATCTGAAGTTATTTTTACTCAAAAGCTATCGGTAGGTGAAGTTTATGAGTGCTTCTCTCTTGGTAAAGCATTAAAAGATGCCTATACCAAAGAGACTACAGGAAGAGTTGAGAGGCGTGTGGGTAGTGTTGAAATTTCACGTGTAACGCCAAAAATTTCTTATGCTGCGATGAAAGATGGAAAAATTTCAATAGGAGATATTTGTAGACCTCTGTCAAATAACAATATTGGACTTGATCAAGGAAGAGAGATTAACTATGAGCTTAATCAAGGTGGGGGAGTTAAGCTTGGTTTTTAAAATTTAGCGTGAGAAATCACGCTAAATTTTATTTTGTGAGCTACTTTTCAATATTATTCATCTAAATTTATTATAATTTAATTTTTAGATTTAAGAATAAAAAATTAAATTAATAAAACTTTATTTCTAAATTTATTTTTAATTATTAATAATTTTCTAAGAAAAATATTACCTTTAAAACTAAAGTGTTACTAAAATACACTGATTATAAAGCTATAAAAAATTAATATCTTACCTTTTAAAATTAGAATAAGTATTAAAATATCAATATAAAAAATTATATATTGTAGGTTTTAGGAGCTATTTAAAAACTGTAAATAATAATACAACTCACTATCTAGGCTAATTAAGTAAACATAAATAATAAATTAATTGATTTTAATCAATTTAAACTCAGCTTCATTAAGCTAATATATAAAATATAAAATAAAATTTTAAGAAAAATCTTAAAAAATTTTAAGGAGAAAAAATGGATCGACGAGATTTTATTAAGAGTGCTGCCGCCGGTGCCGCATGTGCAAGTGCCGGTATAGCTATGCCTGCTAATCTTATGGCAAGTTCAAATGCCGAAAAAGGTTGGCGCTGGGATAAGGCAGCATGTCGCTTTTGCGGAACGGGATGCGGTATTATGGTTGCAACCAAGGATGGCAAGATAGTAGCCGTTAAGGGAGATCCGGCAGCTCCTGTAAACAGAGGCTTAAACTGTATTAAAGGCTATTTTAACGCCAAGATCATGTACGGAGAGGATCGTATCACACATCCGCTTCTTCGCGTAAATGAAAAGGGCGAATTTGATAAAAAGGGCAAATTTAAGCAAGTAAGCTGGCAAAAAGCGTTTGACGTAATGACCGAGCAGTTTAAAAAAGCTTACAACGAGCTTGGACCTCACGGTATAGGCGTATTTGGCTCAGGTCAATATACCGTAATGGAAGGTGTTGCCGCAGTTAAGCTTATAAAAGCGGGCTTTAGAAGTAACGCTATCGATCCAAACGCGCGCCACTGTATGGCCTCTGCGGTTGTTGCGTTTATGCAGACATTTGGTATAGATGAGCCGTCAGGCTGTTTTGATGATATTGAGCTAACCGACACGGTAGTTTGCTGGGGAGCAAATATGGCGGAGATGCACCCTGTGCTTTGGGCGAGAGTTAGCGATAGAAAGCTAGCCGATCCGGAAAGAGTAAAAGTAGTAAATTTAAGTACATATTCCACTAGAACTTCGCACTTAGCAGATATCGAAATCATCTTTACACCTTCAACCGACCTTGCGATATTTAACTACATCGCTAGAGAGATAGTTTATAACCATCCTGAGATGATAGATGAAGAATTTGTTAAAAAACACTGCATATTTACAACCGGACCTGCAGATATCGGATACGGTTTAAGAAATAATCCAAACCATCCAAAATACACAAACGAAAAAGATATATTAGAAACCGAGCTTAGAAAAAAACTTAGCGAAAACGAAGGCGTAACCCTATCTTATCTAGGGTTAAAAGCCGGCGATGTGATGGAAAATAAAAACAACGCAAAGGCAGGAGCTCACTGGGAGATAAACTTTGAAGAGTTTAAGAAAGCTCTTGCTCCTTACACGCTTGACTTTGTTGCTAAGCTTGCAAAAGGCGATCCGAACGAAGATTTAGAAGAGTTTAAAACAAAACTAAAAACTCTAGCCGAGCTATATATAGAAAAACAAAGAAAGGTCGTAAGCTTCTGGACTATGGGTATGAACCAGCACCAAAGAGGTACATGGGTAAACGAACAAGCTTATATGATCCACTTCTTACTTGGTAAGCAAGCGCTTCCGGGTTCCGGAGCGTTCTCGCTAACAGGTCAGCCTTCAGCTTGCGGAACTGCAAGAGAGGTTGGAACGTTCGCTCACCGCTTGCCTGCTGATATGGTTGTGGCAAATCCTAAACACCGCGAAATTTCAGAAAAAATTTGGAAGCTTCCAAAAGGCACGCTAAATCCTAAACCGGGTCCTCACTATATGCAAATCATGCGTGATCTAGAAGACGGCAAGATAAAATGGGCTTGGGTTCACGTAAATAACCCATGGCACAACACTGCAAACGCAAACCACTGGATAAAAGCGGCTCGCGAGATGGATAACTTCATCGTTGTTTCAGATCCTTATCCGGGAATTTCTGCTAAGGTTGGAGATCTTATTCTTCCAACGGCGATGATATATGAAAAATGGGGTGCATACGGTAACGCAGAGCGTAGAACTCAGCACTGGAGACAGCAAGTTCTTCCTGTGGGCGAAGCGATGACTGACACATGGCAGATGCTTGAATTTTCAAAACGCTTTAAGCTAAAAGAGGTCTGGAAAGAGCAAAAGGTAGATGATAAGCTAATATTGCCAAATGTTTTAGAAGAGGCTAAGGCGATGGGCTATAGCGAAGAAGATACGCTATTTGATGTGCTATTTGCAAACAAAGAGGCAAGAAGCTATAGCGCAAAAGACCCTATCATGGAAGATTATGACAATACAGAAGTATTTGGCGATAGCAGAAAAGTTGTCGGAAGCGATGGCAAAGTGTTTGAAGGATACGGCTTCTTCATCCAAAAATATCTCTGGGAAGACTACCGCAAATTTGGCTTAGGACACGGACACGATTTGGCTGACTTTGATACATACCACAGAGTTCGCGGACTAAGATGGCCTGTAGTTGACGGTAAAGAGACTCAGTGGAGATTTAATACTAAATTTGACCCTTATGCGAAAAAAGCTGATCCTACCGCTAAATTTGCATTCTACGGCAACAAAGACGCGAAACTTCCAAGAGGAGACCTGATTAAGGCGACAAGCGGAGATGAGAAATTCTCACTTCATAACAAGGCTAAAATTTTCTTCCGCCCTTACATGGATCCGTGCGAAATGCCTGATAACACATATCCGCTTTGGCTATGTACAGGCCGTGTTCTTGAGCACTGGCATACGGGAACTATGACAATGCGCGTTCCTGAGCTATACCGCGCTGTGCCTGAGGCGCTTTGCTATATGCACGAACAAGACGCCGAGAAATTTGGAGTAATGCAAAACGAGATCGTCTGGATCGAGTCTCGCCGCGGCAAGATCAAAGCAAGAGTGGATCTAAGAGGACGCAACAAGCCGCCTGTAGGACTTGTATACGTACCGTTTTTTGATGAAAACGTATTTATCAACAAAGTCTGCTTAGACGCAACTTGCCCAATATCAAAAGAGACCGATTTCAAAAAATGCGCAGTTAAAATTTATAAGGCATAGATATGAAAGATAGGCGCGAGGTACTCAAATTTGGCTTAAAGGCGATTAGCTTAGTAATCGCAGGAGGCTTTACTTGGAGCACGCAGACAAATCTTAAGGCTCAAACTCTCATCCTTCGCCCGCCCGGGGCAAGGGATGAGAAGGGTTTTATGGCTAGTTGTATAAGATGCGGGCTTTGCGTGGAGGCATGTCCTTTTGATACGCTAAGTCTAGCAAAGCTTGGCGATAATATAAGCTTTGGAACGCCTTATTTTACGCCAAGAGAGGTGCCTTGCTACATGTGTACCGATATTCCTTGTACGGTAGCCTGTCCGACGGACGCTCTTGATGTGAAACTCGTTAGCACTGACGATAAGCTTGATATCAACAAATCTCGCATGGGCATAGCCGTGCTTGATCCTTATAGCTGTATAGCCTTTGCAGGAATTCAGTGCGATGCCTGTTATAGGGCTTGTCCGCTTATAGATAAGGCTCTTGTGCTTGAGTATAAAAGAAACGAACGAACCGAAAAGCACGCGTTTTTACTTCCTGTGGTGGATGCAAACTACTGCACGGGTTGCGGAAAATGCGAAAACGCTTGCGTAACGAAAAAGGCGGCGATTTTCGTGCTTCCAAGAGAGATCGGGCTTGGCGAAGTTAATGATAACTACGTAAAAGGCTGGGTTGAGGGCGATGATACGAGATTAAAAGATATAGACACTAAGATCAAGCTTGATCAAAACAAAGTCAAAGACTACCTTAACAGCGGAGAGATATGATGAAATACCTACTGCTTAGAAGAATAACTCAAATTTCGATTTTGGCTCTGTTTTTGGTTAGCAATCTCTACGGACTTAAAATTTTGCAAGGAAATTTAAGCTCATCGATGATCTTTGGAACTATCCCGCTTAGCGATCCGTTTGCAGTGTTGCAGCTGTTTTTGGCAAGCTTTACTCTTGCTAGCTCTGCCGCGCTT
This sequence comes from Campylobacter sp. RM16187, assembly GCF_025319965.1. Classification (NCBI taxonomy): domain Bacteria; kingdom Pseudomonadati; phylum Campylobacterota; class Epsilonproteobacteria; order Campylobacterales; family Campylobacteraceae; genus Campylobacter; species Campylobacter sp. RM16187. The sequence goes on along the minus strand of NZ_CP012549.1, from coordinate 1,455,010 downwards.
GGAGCTTTGATAGTTGTTTTGATATACGCTCTGATAGCGCCTCGCGCCTTTTGCGCTTGGGTGTGTCCTGTAAATATGATAACCGATTTTGCAAGATTTGTAAGAGTAAAATTTAGCTACGACAAAGATAAAAAAGTAGTCGTGTTTTCTAAGAGCTTTCGCTACTACATACTTGCTTTTGTGCTTTTTATGTCGGTTGTTATGCAAACGCCCGCATTTGAGGGCGTAAGCTTTATCGGCATAATTCAGCGCGGTATCATATACGGCGGCACGCTTTGGATATTTGTGGCTTTTGGCGTATTTGCGATAGACGCTTTTGTGGGCGATAGGCTGATATGCTCAAAGCTTTGTCCTCTTGGCGCTTTTTATGCGACGATTGGCAAATTTGCGTTTATCCGCGTAGAGCACGATAGCCAAAACTGCACAAAATGCATGAAGTGCAAAGTGATATGTCCTGAAAGCCAAGTGCTGGGAATAATCGGAAAGCAAAGCGGTTTGATAACCTCTAGCGAATGTATCAGCTGCGGACGCTGTATAGACGTGTGCGGCGATGATGCACTAAAATTTAGTATAAGAAATTTAAGGAGAAAATGAATGAAAACTTTTAGGTTTGCACTTGGTGCAATGGCTGCGGCAATCATCCTTGCAGGGTGCAATGCGCCGTCAGTCGCGGACAACAAGCCAAAGGATTTGGGCGGATTAAGAAGTTCTGATGTGATGGATGAAAACTCGGTTAAGTTGCTTGAGTATCAATACCTAACCGATCCTGCAGGAACTGCTAAAAACATAGAGCGCGCATTTGAAAACGCTCCTCCGATGATCCCTCATGATCTAGAAGGGCTTATCCCTATCACAAAAGATATGAATATGTGCGTAACCTGCCATATGCCCGATGTAGCAAAAGACGCCGGAGCCACGCCTCTGCCTAAGTCGCACTTTTATAGTATCAGAAACAACAAAGACTTGCACGACAAGCTAAGCGATGATAGGTATAACTGTACTCAGTGCCACGCTCCTCAAACAAATTTGACAGCACCGTTTAAAAACAACTTTAAACCTGAGTTTAGAACCGAGGACGGAGCTCAAAGATCAAATTTGCTTGATATATTAAATGACGGTGTGAGGTAAGATTGCAAGAGGCAAACACTCTCTCAAGAAGAAGACTTTTTACAAAAATTTTAGGCGCCAAAGAGCAGGCGCCTAACTTTATCGCTCCGCCGTATTTTTGCGGAGAATTTGATTGCGTAAATTGTCACGCTCCTTGTGTAAAGGCTTGCGGGCGCGAGCTTTTGAGATTTGAAAATCAAAGAGTTGTTTTTGAGTTTAAAAATTTAGGTTGCAACTTCTGCAAGGATTGCGCCATAGCTTGCGAAGAGATCGGCAAAGAGGTTTTAAGTCTAAAATTCCCAGCCAAAATAGAGGCAAAGGTTAGCATAGACGTAGCTTCTTGCTTAGCATGGAATAATACGATTTGCTATAATTGCCAAGATATATGCAAATTTAGAGCGATTGACTTTTTTGGCGTTTTTCGCCCTGTTATAAACGAACGCTGCACGGGATGTGCGCAGTGTCTTGAGGTGTGTTTTAAAAATTCTATCAAAATGGAGGCTTTATGAAAATTTTACTCGCTTTTTTAGCGCTTTTAAATTTGGCTTTTTCTCTTGATATCAAAGAGCCTTACAAGATCATAGAAGCGCACTCTAACGTTATAAGTTCCTCGCTTTTAAACGACAAACTTTATCTTGGTACCGACAGCGGTCAGGTAAATATCTATGATATGAAGAGCGAGGAGTTTTTAGAGCCTATAGTTTTACCAAAGATAAAGACGCATTTTACCGATGATGAGTTTGCAAAGGTATTTAGCATAGATGAGCTTAACGGCGTGCTGATGGTGCTAAGCGAGACGAGTTACGGCAAAAGACTTTTGCACGTTTATGAGATGATTGACGGTAAAAGAGTAGAGACTAAAACTATAAATTTAAATAACGAATCAATCAAAAAGGCTCTATTTTTAGATCCAAAGACAGCTGTCATCGGTTCGCTTAGTAATGAAATTTATTTTTTAAATTTAGAAACGGGCAACATCGACTTTAGCAAAAAATTTTCCATAGCGTCGCTATCTGACTTTGAGCTTAGCGAAGATAGAAGCAAGATCGCCGTGGGGTGTGAGAGCGGGATAGTTTATATATTTGACGCTAAAGAGCGCAAAGTGCTAAACGAGCTTGGCTTTCATAAAGATAATATGTATGATATAGAGTATAAAAACGGTGCTATCGTTACAGGCGGAGTGGATAGACATGCAGGAGTTTATAGCGGCGGTAGTATCGGCATGATGAGGTCAAATTTTTTAGTCTATGCGGTAGGTCTTAGCGATGACGGCAAACTTGGAGCCTTTATGAGCGATGATCTGAGCGATATAGACGTATTTGAAGTAAACAGTAAGAGAATTTTAGCAAGGCTAAAAACTATGCAAAGCACCATAAACGGAATACATTTTTTAGATGATAGTTCTCTTATAAGTGTTGCTTACGAGAAAAAAGTAAAATTTTGGAGATTTAGATGAATATTTCAAGTGTGATAGTGCATGTAAAAGATGAAAATTTGATAGACGAGATCTTAAATTCGCTTCGTAAAATGAGCCAGTGCGAAGTGGTGGCTTATGAAAATTTAAAGATCGTAGCTTTGATAAGTGTTGAAAATTTTGAAGATGAGCTTGAGACTTTTAAGGCTATGGAGCGTATAAACGGTGTCGCAGGTGTTGCGATGGTTTATAGCTATCAAGAGGATTTAGAAGGCGATTTACAGAGGCTAAAAGAGAGCGGCAAACTCAGCGAAGTGCTTACAAACGATGATATGCAAGCTCGTGATATAGTTTATAGCGGTAGCGTTCACCATAAGGTTAAATAGCTTAAATTTAACCTTCTTTTTATTCAAATCTCTACTAAAATCAAAAAATCTAACCTCAAATTCAACGCAAACTATATAAAATATTAGAAAATAAAATTTTAGGAGCTTATAATGGGCGTGAATTTGAGTAGATTAAAAGATCTTTTTATAGAGATTAATTCTATAAACGATTATAGTTTCGGCGATGGAATGAGCCGACTTGCTTACACTTCTCAGGATAAAACCGCGCGCGAACTGTTTATAAAGCGCTGTCAGGAAGCGGGACTTAGCGTAAGAGTGGATGCGATAGGCAATATCTTTGCAAGGCGCGAAGGAAGCGAGCCGAATTTACCCGCAATCGCCTTTGGATCTCATCTTGATACGGTTATAAACGGCGGACAGTTTGACGGAATTTTAGGCGTGCTTGGCGGACTTGAAGTAATCCGCTCACTAAATGATGAAAATATCAAAACAAAACACTCTCTTGAGTTAATCGTGTTTGAGTGTGAGGAGTCAAGCAGGTTTAATATCGCAACTCTTGGCAGCAAGGTAATGTGCGGTAAGCTAGGATATGAGAAGCTAAAAGAGGTAAAAGACTTTAGAGGGCAGGAGATAGGCGAAATTTTTGGCGAATTTGGAATAGATATAAAAAGGATCGAAGAGGCTAAAAATTTAGAACCTAACTACAAAAGCTTTTTTGAAATTCATATCGAGCAAGGACCGCTTCTAGATAATGAAAAAATTCAAATCGGCGTAGTAAGCGCAATCGCTGCGCCTCATAGATTTAGCGTGCGAGTTATCGGGCAGCCTCAGCACTCAGGAACTACTGCTATGAAGTACCGAAATGACGCACTTTGCGCGGCGGCTGAGATAATACTGGCAGTTGAAAAGATAGCAAAAGATAATTCTCAAAATAGCGTAGTGGCAACTACGGGTAATTGCTCCGTAAAACCGGGCGTGATGAACGTAGTTCCGGGAGAAACGACGTTGCTTATTGATCTAAGGGGTATAAATTTGCAAACCCGTGAAGATGCCTACGCTCAGATAATCTCACATATAAACAAAATAGAAGAGAAACGAGGCGTAAAATGCGAGATAAAGCAACTAGGTTTTGATACTCCATGCAGACTTGACGAGAGGCTTATAAATTTGATAGCTTCAGAGGCTAAGGGGTTAAATTTAAGCTATGAGATAATGCCAAGCGGAGCTGGACATGACGCGATGCATATAGCTGAAATTTGTCCTACGGGAATGATATTTGTGCCATCTCATGCGGGCATTAGCCATAACCCTGCAGAATTTTCCAGTTGGGACGATATAGAAAATGGGCTAAATCTTTTAAAAAGCGTGATCTTAAAAGAGGCTGAATAAATTAAAAAATATATTAAAATAGTAATAAAACATAGAATAAGGAGGAATTATGCAAATAAATTCCGTATCAAATAATTTCAGTTTTTATGGCTTTAATCAAAACGAAAATACATCTAAATTTAGGGATTCGGTTTCAAATTTAAGTGCTATACAGATTACAAATAGCTATTTTTCTGATTTTCAGAACAAGGCTTTTGAACAGAGTGGCTTAAATTTCAGTATACAGTCAGCAGTGGATTTTGGCTTTTTCAATGAAGTAGCAAAAAGCCCTCAAAGACTAGAGAATATCTTAAAAAATATCGACTATAAGTCTATCGGTTATTTTGGTAAGGATATATCTTCTTTATCGCAAAATGAAGCTAGCGATCTTGTGAGTGAGAATGGATTTTTTGGTATCACAAATACAGCAAACAGAATAGCTGATTTTGTGATAAATGGCTCCGGAGGAGATCTTGAAAAGCTTCAAATCGGGAAAGAAGGCGTATTGAATGGTTTTAAAGAAGCTGAGCGTATGTGGGGAGATAAACTTCCTGAAATTTCTCAGCAAACCATCCAAAAAACTTTGGCTGCTATAGATCAGCAGATTGCCAAATTGGGCGGCAATGTACTTAATGTCCAGGCTTAGCCTTGTATCGATTCTGATTTTACCTGTATTTTTTGGAGGATGCACACAGTTTTTTTCTTTTACAAAAACTATTCCGCCAAAACAAGCAGAAAAGCAAAATCCTATTTTGACCAAAGAGCGGATGATAAAGGGCTTCATAAGCGATCTTGTATATTCCGAATCAGGCTGGTGCTATACTATAAATAGTATTGATACCTCAAATAATAAGCTTGAAAGCGGTGTATTTTGTGGCGATAGTCATGAGTTCTCTTACGGAGATCTTGTTTATACAATTATTATAGACAATAGGATAAAAAAGATGCTTCTTCTACAAAAAGAGTATGTAAAAGCAGAAACTAAATATAAAAAATTGGATTCTGCAGGGTTGAAAAAACCTATACTAAAGCGTTATAACAAGAAAAAGATAACCGAAGTGCCTAAATCAGAGCAAATCAGATTTGATTAGCCATTGATTTACCGAAGTAATTTATAATTCTTTCAAGCAATCAAAGTTAGAACTCCTTTTAAGGGGGCGAGACAAAGCTCCCTTTTTTATTATTCTCAGTTACTTTTTGTAATTTTTTTGTTTTTATTTTTTAAAATTTTAAATTTTTTTGTAAATTTAGACCATTTTTTAGGTTGTTTTTTAAGAAAAAAGTCTTCAAAACTCATTATTATAAAATTAATTATCAAAAATTAATATTTTATTTTGTAATAAAATGCTTTACATAAGCCTATTTTAGGGATTAAATACACATTATAATACAAAACTTAATTAACAACTTTTTTATAAAATAGTTTAAGTTATTTTGCATTTCATTTATGTTAATATTGCCACTATAAACAATTTTAATTCAAAGGGGTTTAAATGAAATTGACTAAAATTAGTTTAGCGGCTTTGGTTGCTTTAGGTGCTTTCTCAAGCGTTGCAAGTGCAACTCCACTTGAAGATGCTATTAAAAATGTAGATCTTTCAGGATATGCAAGATATAGATATACAAACGATTTAACAGACAATAACGGCAAAAAAGATGATAACGGAAGACATCAGTTTAAATCCATATTCTCTTTTAAAGCCGCACTTGACGATAACTTCTTTGGTGTATTAAGTCTTAGATACGCTTCTAATGATAGTAGCTCAGGATATGCTAATACTGCCGATATAACAGATACGGAAAGCACTTTTGGAGTTCAAGAGTTCTATCTTGGATATAAGGTTGGCAATACTACTTTAACAGCCGGCAAACAAGTAATGGGAACATACTTTACAGACGACTTGGCTGGCACAGGTATAAAAATTATGAATTCTGATATACAAGGTTTAACACTTGCTGCTGTTGCATTTGATGCGATTGAGACAGGTGGAGACTTTGACGGTAACCTAAAAAATACACTTCCTGAAGTTCCAAACGTTTATGGTTTGGCAGCAATGGGAAACTACGATCCATTTAGCTTTAAACTATGGTGGGCTGGTCTTGAAAATATAGCTAATCTATATGCTGCAGATGCTGGCTTAAAATTTGATTTAGGAGCCGCAAAACTAGGATTCCAAGGACAGTATGTACAAAATTCAGCAAAAGATAACACATATTCTGATGGTAAATTCTATGCATTAAAAGGCGATGCTAACTTTTTTGGATTTAATGTAAATTTAGGTTATATAAACTTTGAATCAGATGATGCCAATAAAGTATCTTTCGTAACAATAGAGGATAATGGTAAATTAATCAATCCTGCAAAACTTCTAAATTCTGTAATGAACAGCGGTAAGCAATACTACAACAATATCCAAGATGAAAACAAATATTGGTTCTTAGGACTAGGATATAAGATGGATAAAGTTTCTTTGTATGCGAACTATATTGATGGCGAAGGCTTTAGCCACGCCAAAGGATTTGGTAAAGATACTGACAGAAAAGAGTGGAATGCCGGCGGTGCTTATAGATATAGCAAAAAACTTGTATTCTCAGGATTCTATGCGGCAGCTAAAGAGGAAAAAAATAACCTAACAAGCAAGAGAGATAGAATTAGATTTGAAACTAGATGGAATTTCTAATTTAGAGTCTATATTTTAAAATATGATATAATCCCAAGTAAGAATTTCTTGCTTGGGATTTTTAAATTTAAAACAAAGGGTTTTAATGAATTGGTATAAAATTTCATTTTTGGCATGTTTTATTTCTATTTTTGGCCTGAATGCAGATGAGCCAAGCTATATATTTGAAGCTAAAGGCGAATTTGCGAAAGAGCTAAAAGCTCTTGTTGAAAAATATTCCAAAGATGAAAATATAAGTATAAATGTTTATGAAAAATCTAAAGAGCAAGATAGGAGCGGTAGGTTTTTAAATATAGGTATAGATAGTAATAGAAAATATAGTCTGGAAAAGGGCAAGGAATTATATACTAAAAATTGTGCTAGATGTCACGGAGAGAACGGAGAAAAAAGAGCCTCTTACGGATCTGAAAAGCTTACAAAACTATCTGCTGATGATATAGAAGTTGCGTTTTCTGGTTATCTAAACGATCCTTCTTACGGTGGTAGCACTAGGGATATAATGAAGTCTATTGCCGCAACAACTACATATAACGAACTTGGGGCTATTATTGTATTTTTAAAAGGTGTTGATGCTTTAAAATATAAGCATAGCCAAGATGAAAATACAGATGTCGCAACTACTCCTAACCAAGGTAGCTATTTAAGATAAATTCTTTTATGATTATACATTTTATGTTGATATTTTATATGGTATTAATACTAATAAAATAAATGTTATTTTAAAATACCTGTTTTTAGTAAATGATTGGTAATTTTTTTAAATTTTTTTATCAAATTTAAGTTATTAAAATGAATTTTTATGATAATATGTGTCATATTTTAAATTTTAAAGGAGTTTAAATGAAATTAACAAAGATTAGCTTGGCAGCTTTAGTTGCTTTAGGTGCTTTCTCAAGCGTTGCAAGTGCAACTCCGCTTGAAGATGCTATTAAAAATGTAGATCTTTCGGGATTTGCAAGATATAGATACACTAATGAAAAAACTACTCCTGCAGTAGGGGATAAAGAGACTGATGCCAGACATCAATTTAAAATGCTTACAACTTTCAAGGCAGCACTTGATGATAACTTCTTTGGCGTTTTGGGTTTGAGATATAGCACTACTGATGGTTCTGGATCAACAAACGGAGACAGGACAGACACAACCGATACTTTTAGAGTTAATGAATTCTACCTTGGCTATAAAAGAGATAACACAACAGTAACTCTTGGTAAGCAGATAATCGGTTCATACTTTACAGATGACGAGGCTGGAACCGGTATTAAAGTCATAAACACAGACATTAAAGGTCTAACACTTGCGGCTATAGCATTCGATGCACTTGAATATAGCGGTGAAACAGACTCTGCTATACCACAAGTTGCTTTTAGCAACAACCTTTATGGTGTAGCTGCTATAGGTTCTTACGATCCTGTAAATTTCCAACTATGGTATGCAATGCTTGTTGATGTTGCGAATGCTATAGCTGCCGATGTTTCATTTGGCTTTGATATTAGCGATGATGTCAATTTGGGTCTTCAAGCTCAATATGGAAATGTTGATGTAGATGATAAAGTAGCAGCCTTGTATAAAGATACAAACTTTTATGCGACAGAGGCAGCTGCAAGTATTTTTGGCGTAGATCTTTCATTGGGATATATAGGCTGGAAGGTTAAAGATAAAGCAAAAGGTTTCTCAACACTTGAAGATCAAGGTTCATTTATAAGTTACGGAGAGCAGACTTTTGATTATACCGATCTTGAAGGAAGAGGTAATTTCTGGTTTGCTACTGCTGGCTATGGATTTGGTGATTTTAGTATAGCTGCTGAGTATATCAAAGGTGACATAAAAGACGATGCCGATAAAAAAACAAAAATGGAAGAGTATGTGGGAAGATTCTCATATGACTATAGTTCTAAGCTAGTATTTGAGAGCTGGTATTCACATGCAAAAACTAAAGTTGATTCAAGTAAAACAAAAAGTGATGCCTTTAGATTTGAGGCTAAATACTCATTCTAATGATTCTAATATTCTGGGCGATTTTTCGCTCAGAATAAATTTCTAATACACACAAATAAAATATAAAAATTTTAAACAAGTAGTAGCAAGATTAAAAATGATAGAGCGAAAGCTTCCGCCCTATCGGAGGAAAATTACGCAAGTGTTGCGTTAAGCATCCATATGGCTTTTTCGTATTTTGCGATATTGTCTTCAGCTATAGCTACAGTAGTGCTATCGCCTTCTGCAACTTCTGCAAGCTTTTTAAATTCAGCCAGAAGGTGCTCATACTCTGCTAAAATTCCCTTTAGAACTTCTATCGGAGTATAGCTGTCTTTGCCTGCAGGCTTGATATGAGATAGTTTGTTTAACTCTTCAGGTTTTGTTATAGCTTTTCCGCCTAGTTGGATAGCTCTTTCTGCTACTTCATCGAAAAGTTCCGCTAATTCGTTATAAGCTTTTTCTGTGTATTCGTGAATGCTAAAAAATTGAATACCTTTAACATTCCAGTGATAGTCATGAAATTTGATAAATAACGCATGAGCGTCAGCCTGAATTTGGTTTAGTTGTTGAATTACTTTTGACATATTGTCTCCTTTATTTAATTTTTATAGTGAAATTATAGCAAAGAAATCTTAAATAAAAATTATTTCTAAATAATAAAAATTATTATTTGGTATATAGTTAATTAAATTATACAGCTTATTTGTTAATCAATAGACATTTAATATAATATTTGTTAAGAAATCTTAGTATGTGTAAAGTTTTGTAAGAATTCAAAGTGAGGGAAAATTTTAGGCAAGTGCCTAGATTTAGGGATTAAGAGCTATTTTGTTTAAAATCAAAGTGGCGAAAATTCATTTTACATTACTTTACAAAAGCTTTACAGAATTTTACACCGCTTTTTACAACCTTTTAAAAGCCGTTTAAATAGATATTTAAACATTGTTTTTTAATTTTTCAATTTCTTGCAGTAGTAGCCCCGAATCTGCTCCATTTAACAAACCATCCTCTAAAATTTGAATGGCATTTTGGATGTATTTATCTTTCGTTTTTTGCATTTTTACTTTTTTGCTTTTCTTTGCAAGTTCATCTGCTGCGTTAATATACATCAAATTTGTGCCCTCATTTTTCCACTCGAGGTATTGCGCTTTAATTTGGTGTGCTATGTCAGGGGATTCCAATTGTAACTCAATATAATTGTTTGAAGCTAAATCTAATCTACTCTTTGCGGTTTCTATATTCCTGGTGGTTCTTACTATATATAAACTATCAAATATTATCTCTACCAAACGAACAGCTTGCAAGGTTTTAATATCGCCAGCCTCCATAAGCTTATTATGTAGTTTGCGTACCTTTTCTCGATCTATTGGAAAAGTAAAAGTAAAATCAATATTTGTTTTAACCACTGGCTCGGGTCTATTAATTTTAAACTTATCTTTATTTGAATGCAAAAATGCCGCCAAAAACAATATTACGAATATTATCTCCACATTATTCCTTTTTTTGTTTTTTAAGTTTTAAAGACCTAAGCAACTACCTAAGCAACTTTTTTATTGGCTAAGCAACTAAAACTAACCAACCGCCTAAGCAACTTAAAGTGAAAAAATATATCTATACAGTTTGTCTAAATTTTGCTCACCAAGTTCTTTTATAGATTTTATATTTTTATTAAATTTTTTATTTGCTATCATTATAATTTGTTCTTTTGTGATTCCTAATTCTTTTGCTCTTGCAAATATGCCTTTATATCTATTGTTGCGCCACTGTGTATTATCTCGACGTCTAAGTTTTGGCTGCAGCCTAGCTCTTGATTGCAATAGCCAAGATATTGCTTCGTCAAATTTTTCAGCAGGCAGACATCTATATCCAAGCAACTTAAATTTGTCCTTATATTTTTTTCTCCATTTGCCAATAGCTTGGCCTTTAGGCAATCCAGCCTTACTTTCTATTTCTGCCACTTCTTTTATCAGATCATCTATTTTTTTTATTTGTTCTTCGGTTATACTGCCAGGCGGGCATTCAACTTTTGGCCTAACAATATTTTTAGAATTTAAATAATAGTCACCATAAACAACCAGATTTTCGTTGCCTTTAATGATTGTGTTAGTATTGCCACCTATGAGCTTCATATTTTCCGGGTTTGACATTATTTTTTTCAGGCTTTTATTGATTTTATCAATGTCCTTCATGAGCAGCCTTAATTTTTAAAAGTCTCTCTTTAAATTCTTGAATTATTTTTGGGGTTGCATAGTCTTTAATAAGGTCATAAAGTTCTGCATATTCTGGCTTGGTTTGGTTTGGCATTATGCCGCCTACTATATGGCTATTACTTATAGAGCTTCCTATAATACCACTTCCATTAATTTTGGTATCATTGCCAATATACACATTTCTATCGCCCGATATAAAAGTATTTTTAGCATATTTGTTATTGTCGTGCAAAAGCCATTCATAGTCATAATTAGTCAAACGACTACATTCTAGAATATACTTTTTCGGTATATTTTTTCTATTTCTCCATGAATTAAAGGTCGAAATAGAAACACCCATTTTATTTGCTAACTCTTCCATATTACGGGCTTTATATGCTTCCTTGATGTTATTTAGCACTTTTGTAACATCCATACTCTTTCCTTTTTTATATTCATTTGACTTGACATAATATATTCATTTGGATATAATACATTTTAGTTTTACTTTATAGTGATTGAAATAATACTAAAAAGTTTTATAAAAAGATATAAAAGGATTTAAATTATGCTTAAAAATAGTGTAAGTATAAAAATAAAAGACGACTATGGAACGCTTACTCATTTTTGCAAAAAACACAGCTTGAATTTACAAACTTTCAAGCAAGTTCTTTATGGGCATGGTAAAAGCAAACGAATAGTTGAAATTTTAAAAAAGCATAAATATATCAAAAGTGCAGATGAACTTACAAGGGAATGTGCATGAATAGTTTTGAAGTGGCTAAATTGTGTGCATGTACTCCTCAAAACATAAGAAAAAAGACGAAACAAGCAGCAAATGCAAATAAAGCATATATAAAAGTCAAGGATATGATTTTTATGTTTCGTATGGTTAAAAACTCTACAGGCAAAGCATACGAATATATTCAATTAAGTGATGAAATTCAACCTGCCGATGTGCATGTGCTTAAGGACTCTGAGAGTGTTCTTGTGCAAAGCACTCTCTGTGAGAAAGCCATAAGTGCGGCAACCGAGAGCATCGGCAGCTTAAATTTCATGCAAAACGAGCTAAGCGAAGTTTCTACGCAGGCTTTGCAAAGCTGGAAAAAGGAAGGTAAAAATGCAAACAGTGGCAATAGAGAGAACGCCTCTTGCAAAGCGGCGAGTGGAACGAAGCCGTCTTATGAAGTGCGGAGCAGAGCGAACGCAAGCAAGAGGAGTGGTAAAGATGATGCAAAAAGAGGATCGATTAACTCAGGCGGAAGTAGCGAGGCAGTCAAAATTCCTGCATTTTGCAAAGAATATGAGCAAAAAGGGCTTTGTGGTCAAGATAGCAGATCACGGAGTGTATGGATGGAGAGTGAAAGGAGCTTAGATGGACACACTATTCATAATCTGTATGACGATAATAGCGCTAGCGACAATATATGCTTAAATGAATCTACTTATAAAGAAAGGATCATAGATGAGAATCAAGATGGCTATACGAGGAACTCGTGCGTTGGTGAGCGTGAAGACGAGCAAACACGAATATATGCAGGACAATACGCTGATGGCGTGCGAAGCCTTTGTGAGTGCTATGGCAATAGGGCAGGATGTGAGCGAGAAATTTGCAGCAGCCGAGATAAAGCGTTGTATGGACTATATATTCAGGCGGGAAAAATCGAAGAGCAGAGCGGAAAAAGCGAAGCGAAAGCTATTGAATGCGAAGCGAAAAGGAATATAGATGAAACCGATAAAAAGAATGTTGTTAATATTTGTAGCCACTCCGATACTATTAACAATAACATGTGTGTTGCTGATAGCAAAGGGGAGCTATGGGCTCCAAAAGTTCGAGGAGTGGTTTGGCAGACTGGACGAATGGGCGGAGAGATAGACAATGATGATAGCGATGGATATGCTTCAAGCAACAATGATTCTGGCAATCATGCTGTGGTTTATGATGCAGGCGGTATAGGTAAAGATACCGCCTCAAGACTTAAATTTCTAGAGAGCAAAAAGGGAATTGAAGCCCTGCAAAAAGAGGAGATATTAAAACTTTATGCAAGAGCCAAAGCAAAAGGAAGAAAAACAGCCGCTTTTATAGAGTATGTAAATTCAAACAAAGCATATTCTATAAAAGTTACTGAAAACAAGCTATTTGCTTGGCAAAGAGCTTATCAAAGCGAAGGTTTTGAGGGTCTAATAGATAAGCGAACGTCTCATAAAGAGTGCCAAATAGAAGCTAACGGACTTACAGACAAAGCCATAGAGCTGATACTGGCTTCAAACAAGCGAATAGATGCGGGAAGCATATGGGAGAAGCTAAACGAACACTTAGCCGTAAGAGATGCGCTTGATGTAAATTTACTCGCCGCAACTTACGCAAGAGGTAAAACACCTATAAGCATGAGCAGTGTTTATCGCTTCATATCCAAATGGAAAAACGACAATAAGCTTGCGGATATCGTAAGAAGGCACGGAGTTGAAAAGGCAAGAGGTATGCTGATGCCAGGTATCGGCGATATGAGCTGGAATGTCGATAGCATAAATCAGATAGTGGAGATAGATGCCACCAAACTTGATATGATCTGTATAAACTCGGAACTCGCAAGACTGCTTGGAGTGAGCAAGGAAGAGGCTAAAAAGATACAACAGCGCTTCCAGATAATCTCAATCATAGATATTTATAGTCACGTAAGAGTATACGAGGTGTGCGAAAGCGAAAATTCGCTAGCGGTTGCCAGATGTGTAGCTAAATACATACTAAGATACGGCAAACCTAGGGTAATACGCGGAGACAACGGCAAAGCCTTTTTAAGTAATGCGGTTCAAGAGGCGGTTAAAAACCTAGGTATAGAGTATCACGCAGTCATACCGTATGCGGGCTGGAAAAAGCCGTTTGTGGAAAGAAGCTTTGGAGTGTTTCAAAGCAGATTTACGGCGGCTTTAGCCGGATACATAGGAAGATGCGTAAGTGAAAGAATAGGTCTTGAGGGACTATATGGAAAAGCCGATAAGAGAGCTAAAAAGGGCGAAAAAACAAGACTTGAAAATTTAATGCAGCTTGACGATCTAGTGCGTTTGCTTGACGAATACAACGAAGGTACTATAAACAATACCGCCTTTGGAAAAGATAAAACACTGCCTAGAGAGCTTTACGACGAAAAGGTAAGCGAGGCGGTATATATGCATGAATATGAGGTGATGTCTTTAATAGGCGGCATAAAAACAAGCAAAGGCGGCAACAAAAAAGGCATTAAATACCTAGGAAATACCTTTGTGTTTTCAAATTTATTCAAATATAAAGAGATTTATTACTCTATAAACCTTAACAACATATCTCAACTGTTCGTGTTTAATAAAGATAGAGAATTTTTAGGAATTGCAACCAGTACCGATGCTGCACCCGTAACGGCCGAACAAGCCAAAGCGGAGCAAAAAATCTTTGAAAAAGAGCTAAGAAAAGAGCAAAAACGAGTAGATGAAGCCAGAATCTCCGTAAGTAAAGAAAAGCAGCTAGTAATAGGCATAGCAAATAGACACTTACCGCACGCAAAACGCCCTGAGCCTAAAGCCGCTAATAATGAAGCCGGCGAAAACATAAAAATACAGGCTAAAAAGGCGGCGAATTTAACTCGTAACGGCGTGATAAGCGACGAGAGAATAGCAAGCCTTGACAAGCCTAAACAGGAGAAAAAAGAAGGCGGGTATGTTGAAAGGATGATGCAAAAGAGAGCCTAGTTAAAGGCTTTTTAAAGGCGTTAAAAATGTAATTTAACACGCTTTTAAAAAACTTTTAAAAATATAAAAAAAGGAGTAACAATGGATATAGACCTTATAAGATCCGAGCTAAGAAGCTTTATAAGTCAAACTTCGATCTCTCAAAGCGCTATAGCTAGAGCCATAGGCGTCAGCGCTACACAGATCAGTCAGTTTTTAAACGGAAAATATCCGGGCGATAATGAGAGCCTCGCCACGGAAATAGTAAAAGTGATGAGAAATCATAACCAAAAAGCGCTTAAAAAAGGCAAAGATGACGAAGATGAAAATTTCACTCCGTATTATACGCATGATTTTTCAAGGGCGATGTTTGTGATAGACGATGCCATAGAAGATCGCGAGATGGCGGTTATCTACGGAGAGCCGGGTACAGGCAAAAGCGTGATAATGAAAGCCGCAAAGCAAAAATATCCTAATGCGGTGCTTATAGAAGCCACGCTAAATACCAATGCGGCGGCATTTTTGGACGAGCTGATGCTAAAGCTAAATTTGAGCCTATCCGGCAAGAAGGCAAACGATAAACATAACACTATCGTGGATTTTTTAAACAAGCCAAATACCGACAAGGTAATCTTAATAGACGAGGCTGAACATCTAAGCGTAAGAAGTCTTGAAGATCTTCGCCGTATCAATGACTTTACGCAAACTCCTATAATATTTTGCGGCACACACATCCTCATCAACAATTTACGCGGTACAAACGGCGAATTAAAGCAATTATACAGCAGAATATGCGGTAAGTGGGTAATGCGCGGACTTGGTAAAGATGAGTGTGAGAAGATTTTTAAAGCTCCATATATTTTTAAATGGAGCGAAAATGCAAACGGCTACGCAAATTTCAGAATAAGCGCAAAGCTATACAAAAAATCTCTAAAGCTAGCTCGAAATGAAAACTGCGAAATGGATGAAAAAATAGTGGAAGAAGCTAGCGAGATGATGATACTGGGTGACGAATAAACAATGACCCACGCGGAGATAGCTAAGATTCTTGGCGTCAGTAGCGAAAGAGTGCGCCAAATAGAGCGCACCGCTATCGCAAAGCTATCACATCCGAGAAATAAAAAGGCGTGGGAAAGCATAAAAGAGACTATGGCGATGCTAGAGATACAAAGAGCTAAAAGAGCCGCACAAAGCGTAGAAGGAGAGATGAGATGATAAGAGGTATTATGGCGTATTACTCAAAGAAATTTTACGGAGTTAGTTCAGACGGTTTTATATTTGTAAAAGGGTGCAATAAGCTGGTTGATGTGGTAAAAATTTAAGCGCTTGTATAGCGTGATAGTTGATTTTTCAGGCGCTTTACGGAGCGTCTTATCTTCATAGCGAAGTCTTGCCGTGAGCGAAGCGAAGCGGAAAGTCAATCAAATTTAAAGGAGTCAAATGGAAGAGACTAGAGTCTATGTCGCCACACCTTACGGTGCGCTTAGATGTAGCGATAATATGCGTGATTATCTTGCGCAAAACATAGCCAAAGAAGAGTGCGCCAAGATAAGAAGGGCAGGATATGAGCCTGTAAGTGCAGTGCAGCAGCTTGCAGGAAAATTTAACGAAGACACACAAAGAGATGAGGCTTTAGAAGCTGGGATTGAGCTACTTGAAAGCTGCGATCATATCTATATGAGCACTCATCCGGATAGTAAAAATTCTAAAGGCATGTCCGCCGAGCTTGATAGAGCAAGAGAGCTAGGCATAAGCGAGCTAGTGCTAAATAAAGACGGCTCGGCTGAGCTTGTGCTAGGTATTTAAGCATGGCGCTACGTATCATAAAAAAGAGCAAGAGATCCAAGGCTAAGCTTGGAGTGGCTTTTCTTTATGGATACGTTTGCTCACATGCTTTTGCGTGTAAATTTAATTATTTTAAGGAGTATTAAGATGGCAACAAAAACAAGCATCGCCGATCTTAATAATTTGCTGTTTGAGCAGATGGAGAGATTAAGAGATGATGAGTTAAAAGGAGATGAATTAAAAGAGGAGCTTGCAAGATCTCAAGCGGTAGATAATATCGCAGGAAAGATACTCGATCTTGCGGAATTAAGCCTAAGGGCTGCTAAATTCCAAGCCGAAAACGGCATAAAACAACCTACTATGTTTCTGGACTCAAAATGAGAGACGAAAGAGGAAGATTTGTAAAGGGCTATGCCTCTTGGAATAAAGGCAAAAAAGGCTATATGGGAGCCAACAAAACAAGCTTTAAAAAAGGACATGTACCTCAAAACCATAAGCCGGTAGGCACTATAACACTAAGAACAAGCCACAAGCTAGACGAAAAATACTACTGGATAAAGATAGCAGAGCCAAAAACGTGGAAGATGCTACATGTTTATATATGGGAGCAAGCAAATGGAATAGCCCCAAAAGGTTGCTGTGTGATATTTAAAGACAAGAACACTCTAAATGTAAAGCTTGAAAATTTAATGCTTGTAAAAAGAGGTTCTTTGGCTGTTTTAAATAATAAATTCCCGGACTGTCATTCGGAGTTAAAAGAAACAAGAGTCAAGCTCATAGAGCTAAAACAAACAATAAATCAAAGAGAAAGGAGTATTGTATGAGCAGATCAATATCACTGCTTGCAGCTATGGGACTTGTGTTTGATAGTCCATTGCTTGATGACGTAGAAATGCCAAGAAGGAGATCTTCACTGCCTCATAGGGCTAATTTCAGAGTAAAAAGAACCAAGGGCAAAAGAGATCTAAGTCAAAGAATAAGAGCTAACAGAAGAAAATCAAATTTAAGGAGTAGAAGATGCAGATAAATAGTTTTAGCGATGTAGATATCGCTTTAAAAAGACTTTGTGAAGTAAGTGTAGGGATTGAGAAAATTAACGGCGAAGTAACGCTTGAGTGCAACCGCATCAAAGAGTCAAGAAAAACAGAGGTTGAAAGGCTGGAAAATGAAAAGAGCTTTATAGAGCAGCAAATAACTCTTTTTTGCGAGGATAATAAAGCCGAATTTGCCGAAAAAAGAAGCAAGGAATTTACCTTCGGAGAGATTGGATACCGAATAAGCAAAAGTGTACGCGTACCAAACGTAAAGGCAAAGCTTGAAAGTCTATTAAGCTCTATAAAGGCTTTTGGATTAGCCAAAGAGTGCATAATATATGAAGAAAAGCCTAATAAAGAGGCTTTAGCTGAGTTAAAAGATGAAGACTTGGTAAAACTTGGACTTAAAAGAGTTGTTAAAGATAACTTTAGAATAGTGCCAAAGATAGAGAGCTTGGAGATAAAGGCTTAAGATGAATGCTTTTTTGATATCCGGTTGGCTGCTTAATTTATGCGGACTAATTCTTTTGCTCAAGCTAATTGACGGCATAAATATTGAAACACAAAGAAAAAACAAGCATCCAATGGTAAGTCTTATAGCTATCATGCTAATGCCTTTTTTAATGTTTTTAATTTTTTGGTTCGTTTTACATATATCGGCCGAATATGAGTTTGACAGAGAAAGGATAAACAATAGGCAAATAAGCCCTTTAATAAGCTTTTAAACATCTTTTAAAGGCTTATTAAAAGGTTTTAAAATGCATCCAAAAATAGGTGATACGGTTCTTACCAAGAATAAAAAGCCGATGCTGGATAGAGATAAAAATATTCTGCACTACGGTGACATTATATATTGGGAAGTAAGTCAAGGCGTTATAGACGAGTGTATTATTTTACATAACGGCAAAACAGCACTAGCCTTATTAACAACGAGTCGCTGGTACGGCGATAATGTATTTAATGTTGATAGTTACGGAAAGGCTTATGTTTTACCGTTAGACAATGGAGCTAGGATGCAGATAACGCTAAAAAACGATTTTAAAACAAAGGATAGATGATGAAAAAATACAAAGCTGTCATCCCGCTTAACAAAGATAAGGTTATTAAGCGGGTATCGCAAAGAAAAGTAGTTAGAATTCTTGGTCTAACAACCCTTGTTCGGTGAGTGTTTGTTTGATGTCCGGGCGCAGTTCTGCTACATACCTTAATAGCCTTAAAAAGCTATTGTTTGACATATCTAGTAGCTCTAAAAATTGTGCCGGATTCTCGGCTTTAGAAGCTAAGTCTATAACTTTTAAGCGGCAAAAGCGTATATGCAGGGGGTAAAATTTGAAGTTTAAAACAAGCAAGAGTCTAACTACCAAACAACGAATACATATAGATAATTTAGCAAAGCGCAGAAGAGATTTGTATCAAGAGAGGCTAAACAGTGTTTTGTCTTACGATCTTGACTATTATAGATTTAAAAACGGCAAGCTAAATATCTCAAAGATGGCTAGATGCACGGGCTTTAGTCGTAGTTTTTTAACTAAACATTTATGGTTTAAAGGATTATAAATGACACGCTCTCAAGAGATATATAGAAAGCAGCTTTTAGCAAGAATTCACACTCATCCACAATATAAAATCATCAAAGATAATGACGCATGGAGCGATTGGCTATCGGTTAGATTTGGCGTAAGCAGCTCAAAAGAGCTAAGCTTAAAAGAGTTAAACAAGATCCTTGATATTTTAAATAACAAATGCGAGGACGAGATAGATATAAAGCCTGATTTTACCGGGCGAAATATGATAAAAAGCGATAAGATCACAACCAAGCAAAATCAAAAGATATATGTGCTAGCTAATGAGCTTTGTTGGGATGAGATGAAGCTGCTAAGATTTGTAAAAAGGCAGATAGGATACTATGTGCTTACTCTAAAAGCTCTAAGCAAAAAGCAGGCAAATAAGGTTATCATCGGTCTTGAAGCAGTCATAAAATCAGAGGTTAAAAAGAGAAACAAGGCTTAAAGACCTGTGGAAAATTTTAAAAAATCGATAGAATGCTTGCCATATTACAATGGAGGTGTTTTATTTTTTGCCCATATTGTGGATATGAAAAGACTAGAGTAAGCGCTACGGTAAAGGGTCTTGAAACAACTCGCTTTAGAAAATGCGATAGCTGCGGTAGGACATGGACTACTATAGAAATCGTCAAACAAAACGACGAATACCTTGAAAAATTCATAAGAGCAAGAGATGAGTATAGAAATAAAGGGGCTTGATGAGATTGAAGCTAAATTAAAAAGGCTTGAGGAGCTGAAAAACCTAGATAAAAGCGATTTTGATACGATTGGCAATATGATCCGTAACAAGATAGAAAGATCCTTTGAAACAGAAACTAGCCCTTTTGGCGAAAGATGGAAACCCATAAGTGCAAAAACCGCCTTAAGATATGCAGGCGGAAGAAAAAGGGCGTATACAAAGAGTGGAAAAAGACAGAAAAAGGGATTTTTAGATAAATTTGGTGCCGGTGGATCAAAAAAAAATACTAAGGCTAAGCGGAGATCTGGCCGACAACTGGCATATAAAATCAACTAAAAACAGCGTAACTGTATCAAATAATAGCTCAAATAATGGTTTTGCATACGGACTTACTCATCAATTCGGAAGCTCAAAGCTTAATATACCCGCTAGACCGTTTTTGCCAATAGATAGAAACGGAGAGCTAGAACCCAATCTAAAAGAAAATATACTTAAATTTCTAGACAAGAAGCTAACGAGCGAGTTTAAATAGCATTAGTCAAATTTTGGTGATTTTGGTATAATATAAACGGTAGTTGATACCGATAACGTAGTATTCGGCAGTCCCGACATATGAGCGGATTAAGGCTGGTATTATGGGTGCAACTCCCACCGCTACCGCACTTTTATGGTATAATTCTATAAAGATCAAGTAGCTATGCACCAGTATAAGGTAGGTGAGTGGATTTACACGTATGGCGGTTCGAGTCCGCACTACTTGATCCTAACATATATCTTTTCTCCTTTTTTATCTACTTGGTCTAGCATTGTTCTTAAATTAAAAAATGGAATTTTTGTAATCGTAGCAATAAAGTTATCAACATGAAATTTCTTCAAAACATAATCAAGTCTTACTACTGCATAATTTACTGTTTTATCATCTTGTAAGCTTTTGTAAAAATAGAGCAAATTTCCCTTTTCTTTGTCATAATAAACATGTTTAGCTTTATAAAATACTTCAACTACAGCTTTTATTTCAGCCACATTCGGCTCTTTTGTCTTTGGTTTACTATCTCTGGTAATATGTGAAATCGTGTTTTGATATATGGCTATACTATTAGCCTTTGGTGTTATACCTTGATTATTTAGGGCTTTTTTTATTTTTGGTCTCAACTCTCCCACTTGAACTACTTGAAAAGCTTTATCTTTAATGATTGAGCCGCTAATCAGAACTTTTAGCATATCATTAAGCCCTTGCTGCCAAACATAAAGCTTTCGATCTTGCTCTAGGGTTTTAAGCTCCGATAGTGCAGCTTTTGCAAGAGCGGAGTCTTTATCTATTTTTTTAATTTTTTCTTTTAAAATTTTATCCTTGTTATCGGCTTTGCCTACATTATAAGCCCAGTCTTTATCGGCTATATTTAAAGGAATGCTTTTAGACACTTGCCAGCCTTCGCTTTTAAGCTCATCCTCTGTTAGTACTTGAACCTTGCACCTACATCCCCAGTCGTTAGGCGGATAGTTTTTGTCCCAAAATTTATCGGTTTTTGGAAGTATGAGCCCATGTAGTTTTTTGTGGTTAGGGCGAACTCTTGAGTCAAGTATGGCTACATACCTAAAATACTGCGCATACGAGTTCATTTGGCTTTCGTATCTAGCCTTTGCAATACTTACCCTCATGTTTGTATTAAATATGCGCCTAAGACGCCTTGAGCCTACGTATATCTGTTTTGTTTCGCCGGTGTTCGGATTGGTTACGCTTACATCGCCTAGCCAGCCCTTTTTGGCAAGTAAGGGACTTATGTCTTTTTGCCACTCGCTAAATCTTTGTCCCTCTTTATATGCCTCGCTTAGGCTTTTTTGTATGTCATTAAGAAGATCTATTTTAGTGATTTTTGCTACGGTAAATACTCTGCTGTGAGCCTCATGCATAATCTCATCATAATCAAAATGAAGCTCCGACTTTCTGGCTTGTAAAAATTTAACTACATTTTCAGGCTTTGCAAAAAATGATAAAGCTACGCTACTCATCTATATTTCCATAAATTTCAGCATTTGCAATAGCGTTAAACATAATCTCTTCAAGCTTTGAAGTGTTTACATCTTTATACATTTGAGCAAGCTTGCTAAAGGCATCTTCATAGCTTTTGCTCTCTTTTAAAAGGCTGTTTAAAGAGCTTTCAATATCTTTTAAAATATCCTTTTCGTTCTCACTAAAATCTTTGCTTGCAATAGCAGCATCTATATTGTCTATAGGCAACTTCGCAGACGGCAAAGCCGTCCTTACGAGCGGTGGCGTTGCCCCCTGCACCCCTACTAAAGACGTGTCCGACTTTGCGGACTGTCGTTTTTGGTTATACTCCAAGCTATTTTTCGATACCTCTTTTTTTTCTAAAATTTGATCGCTATTTTTAAGTTTAAGCCCTTTAATTTTAAAGGTCTCTTCCATAAACCCTACCGGGATCTCATATCCCATGTTTGTAATCTTTTCATATACCGTGCTTAGTTTCTCTTCATCAGCTTCAAGTCCGGCGTCTAGGATAAATTTAAAGGCGGCTACGTTTGCGAAATTTAGCTTTAACACTTCTTTTATAAAAGAGTGCATACTAGCGCTTAAAAGCATCGCATCAAAACGCAAAATATCTTGCCTTATTTCGTTGTGTACCTCTCCTAACGCCCTGTTTCCGTTTGCTTGAACATTGCCGGCTAAGGTTTGCCCCGTGATAAGCTTGCTTATGGCATCATCGCAGTATTTTATAAAGTCTAAAAAAGTGGCTTTATCGACATTGCCGCTAAGTAGCTCCACAAGGTCGTTCTTTGAGAATAGTCCGACTCCGTTAGCTCTTAAATTTATAGCCGCTTCAAGTATGGCTTCGCTTTGTTTTTCATCATCTACAGCATCACTTTTGACAATAAGCGGCGGTACGGACAATGAGTCAAAAAAACTCATATATTTTGAGATAGTAAGATGTTTAAGAGCCGTAATTACGACAAGCTTATACATTAGGCTTTGAGTGATAATATCTCCGCTGTCCGTTGGATGGTGGTGTAACCAAAATTCATCCCTTGTATCTATAAAGATTTTATTTATATCCTGCTTGAGATAGAGTCTATCCTCTCTGTCCGTGTTAAAAAAGGCATGAGATACAAATCTAAATTTAGGCAAGATCTTGCCGTCTACACTCTGCCACTCTTTGATAAAAGGCGCAAACCCATAGGCGATACCTGCCGTACAGTCAAATAAAAATCTTTTAAACCAAATATTTTCTATCAGTGATAAAACGAATTCGTTTTGTTTTTTATCTTCGCTTTCAAAAAATAGAGGCAAGGACGAGACATATACTCTTCTTTTAAAGAGCTCTGATCCTATTTGAGAGTCCGCTGCTCTAAAATACTCAAATACTCTAACTAAAGCCTCAAGATTTTGGCTATCTATAGCGGTTTTTATATCCGAATAATCTACTCTAATAATCTTTTCTGTCTTATCGCTTGGCTTTAAGACTATGGTTCTTTTTACCTCTTTCATTTTCTCTCCTAGTTGTATCTATTTTTTAAATTTATAAGCGCTTTGCTCTTTTTCTTTGAAAGTCTGTTTATGGCTCTATAGTCGGCTATGGCAACCGATGAAGCTATCCTAAATGCCATTTCACTGGCATCAAGCAAGTCATCATGCGGAGCCTTTGGATATGTATCAAGCTCTTCTATGAGCAGATTGTTATCTACGCAAATAAGCACGGTTTGATCTGTTACATATGGCGCAAAAGCGTCGAGTCTTAGCTCTTTTGATACAGAATTTTTTAGCTCGCAAACACTTAAAACTATGCCTTTGTTAGCAAATTCCTCTTTTAGCTTGTCTTTGAAAAATTCTTGAAAGGCGATAGTTTCAATGGCGATCTTGATGGGTTTGCCATGCAATAAAAGTCTTAGATAAAGCTGTATGATTTTTTCTATCATAGCATCAGGCTTTAGCTTGTAGCCTTTTGTATCAAGATAGTATTGCTTGTCTTTTTTGCCAAGGACGGCTAAAGCGAAATAATCTCCTCTGCTCTTTCCAAGAGCCGGATCTATACCTATATAGTAAGCATCGCAAGTAGGCATAACTTCGTAAGTTTTATAGCCTGAGAATATAGCGCCGTCTTTGCTTAAAGGTTCGTTTTGATACTCGGAATAAAAGCTCTCTTTATCATCAAAAAATTCGGTTAATATAGTGCGCTTATCCATACTCTCGTCGTCAAGCTTCATGTTTATAATTTTGGCCGTGGATATGTTGCTCTCGTTAAGATCGTCTATATTATCCGGGAATTTCGTAATAAGAGGAAAGTTATAGGATATAAAGGAGTTAAGTCTTTTAATCCTAGCCAATAATCCGTCATGATGCAGTCTGGTTCCTACTACAATGATATTGTAAGTTGTGCTCTGTCTTGCAGGTAGCTTTAAAATAGCCTTTCTAAACCACTTATAAAGCTTATCTCTTTGAGATGCGCTCTCTACGTTCTCATCGTTTTCTATATCGTCACAAGTGATTATATCCGGTCTTGATCCAAGAAAGTTAGTACCGCGTATCTTTTTGCCGGCACCAAAAAATTTCATCTTTTTGGGGTTATTATTAGTATAAAAGATGAACTCTTCGCTTTTCCATTTTTTTCCTGCAACGATCTTGTAATCGTTTATGAGCTTTGAATTTTCTTCAAGCTCTGTTCTAATGGTATCAGAGCTTTCTACTGCAATATCTAGCGTTGAACTTATGATGATAGAGTATTTCTTTCTATCCGTAAGCAGCAGCCAAAGGTTAAAAAGTCTTGTAATAAGAGTGGTCTTTGCGCTGCCACGATAGGCTTCAAATAGTATTCTTCGGTTTTTAGTGCAAATTTTCAGCAGATCGCTATATATAAAAAGCCTAAATTTGCTACGCTCGTTAAATTCTTTTATCAGAGCAATATCCTCTATGCCTATTTGATGGGGGAAGTACTCCAGTACAAATTTTTTAAAATCATTTGCAGATTCTTTAACTCTTTGATCGCCTTTACCGTCTATGATATTTGGTAGGGATTTTAGATAAGCTTTAAGCTCATTTAGTTCCATTTTTTACTCCGCAGACGAGCGAAGCCCGTCTTTACGGCAAACCCCATCGGTTTGACCCCGCTCTAAAGATTTATTTGCTACTCGCAAATTAAAAAACAATGTTTTTGCTATCGCCAATATGCGTTTAAATCCTTTTAAACCCCATTTAAAAACGTTTAAATAGTTTTCATTAATACTTTGGGTTGTTTTAAAATTAAAATTGATTGTTGGGCAAATTTGACGCATTTAAACCGCCTTATTTTTTAAGCACTATTGATACAATCTCATCACTATTGCTACTAAGCCAAGCTGCTACTGCATTTTCCTTTTGTGAAACAGCTAAATTTGCAATAGATTCAAGTGTGCTTTTTGCGGCCTTTAATGCAACCTCTTTTTCGTTTATCTGCCTTGGAGCCTTTATACTCCAGTATGTTTTAGCAAATTTATGTAGTTTTTCTAATGTTTCCGGATTAAGCTCAATCTCCCCTGCCGTTTTTAAAAATTTTTCATAATTTTCAATAAGACTATTGATAAATATAGCCTCTTTATTCTCCAGCTCATCCTCACTTCTTAGATTTGCCAGTTTTAAAGCATCCCAGTCAATACCTTTTCTAAAGTCGTTTTTCTTGTGATAGTAAAAGGTTTGCCGAGTTATATTTAAAGCGGTACAAATATCGCTAATGTCTTTTCCTGCTACATATAGCTCTTTGGCAGCTTCTCTCATTTTTGTCCTTTTTTTGCAAACTCTATCACAAAAAATTTTTTAAACCACTCCAGATAACGGCTATTTAGAGTGGTTTTATTTTTGAAAGCCCTTAAAATGCGAGGTATAAAAATCTGAAAAGGATCAAAATGATAGAGCCTGAAAAAAGCCTAATAGCGCTTGAGCTAAATAGCAAGCAAGAAGGCAAAATCAAGATAAGCCCTGTTGGTACTGCTGTCCTTGGATATGACGGAAGGGTTTTTAATATAGATGGAAGCTTTGTTGTAACCAATACAAGAAGTCAAGGCGTGGATATTCTACTCGACAAAGATCATTATGATAGTGAAGCTATGGGCTGGTTTGACATAAATTCACTAGAAGCCAGAGAAGATGGCATATACGCGTCTTTAGAATTTACAGAGGTTGGGCAAGAGTTGGTAGACAAAAAACTCTATCGATATTTAAGCCCGGCTTTTGAGATTAATTATAGAGATAACGGAGTCAGAGAGGTGGTAAGAATAGCAAGCGTTGGGCTTGTAAACAGACCTAACTTATTAAACAAATCACTAAATAATAAAGGAGAGGAAAATATGCCTGAAGTAAAAAATGATGATTTGGCTTTGAAATTAACTGAAGCTAATGAGAATATTGCTAGCTTGCAAGCCGAATTAAACGCTTTAAAAACTGAAAACGAAAGCCTAAAAACAGCTTTAATCACAGAGCAAACTAACGCTAAAACGGCAAGAATTGAAGGCGCTATCAAGAATGGCGAGCTTTTACCTAATAGAAAAGAGATGGCTATGGCGCTTGAAGGAAACGCCCTAGATAGCTTTTTAGAAGTTTCAAAGGTGGAGGCGGCAGCCGTTCTAAAAAAAAGCGAACTTGATCTAAACAAAAAAGATGAGGATGGGATACATCCTGATGTAAAAGCTCAACTAGGGCTATAAAACCAAAAGGAGAAAAAATGGCGAAAAGAACACTTGATGCAGCGTATATGAAAGAAGTTTCAAAGGGATTTAAAACCATATTTAACGATGCTTTAAAAACCAACAACAGCGATTATCTCAAAGTTGCCACAGAGGTAAAGGCAAACACGGTTACGGTTGATTACTCTTGGATAGCTGATATGCCAAGCATGCGTGAGTGGGTAGGAGATAGAACGCTAAACGAACTTGCTGCATGGAACTATCAAATCAGCAAAAAAGACTGGGAAGCTTCAATAAAAGTAAAAAGAGATGTGATCGAATACGACAATCTAGGCATAGTAAAGCCAAGAATTTTAGATTTGGCTTCTGCTGTTCCCGAGCATTACAATACGACAGTTTTTGGGTTGCTTGAGCTAAACGGCAACTGCTATGACAGTAAGAAATTCTTCGCCGCAGATCACCAAGTAAAAGGTCAAAGCTTTTCAAATTTGGGAAACTTGGAACTAACCGAAGAGAACTATGAAAAAACAGTAGCCGAAATGAGTAGGCTAATAAAGGATAACGGTGCTCCGCTACGTGTAAAACCTACGCTTATAGTTGTGCCGCCTGAGCTAAAAGCTAAAGCAAAAGAGCTATTTTTAGCGGAAAAAAAGGCAAATGGTGCAAGCAACCCACTCTATAAAGAGGTGGAAATTTTAGTCTGCTATGAGCTAACTAAAAAGAAAGCATGGTATCTACTTGATACATCAAGAGCGGTTAAGCCGATCATTCTTCAAATAAATAAAGAGGCTGAATTTGTAGCTCAAGACAAGCTTGATGACGAGGCTGCGTTTATGAGAAAGGAATTCCGCTACGGAATTGATACGGAAGATAACGTCGGATACGGTCTATGGCAACAAGCTTATGCAAATTTGCCTAGCGAATAAGGAGCATAAAATGGGTAATTATGAGAGCTTTTTGGCTGCTAGAGGAATATCTAGTAATGAGAAAGAAGAGGATTTAAAATCCAACGAAGCCAAAGATTTGGCAAACGAAGATGGAAAATCAGATCAAGATGGCAATAATGAAGAAGTAGGCAATCTTGAAGATAAAGCCAAAGATGAAAATTTGACAAAAGAAGATGATAAGTCTTTGGATGATGCAAGTAAAGAAAGCAAAAAGGGCAAGGATGGCAACTCTAACTCCAGAAAAACTAATACAGCGAGCAAGGGTAAGTCTAAAGAATCCAAATGAGGTTACGGACGACGTTTGCGAGTGTGCAGTAAATGATGCCTTAGAGGCGTGCAAAGATCGCAACGTGCCTTACTTTGCAGCGGAAGATTTTGCATACATAAGGCTAAAAATTTATTTAAAAATTGAGCTTGACGAGACGGATGTCATGCTTTATGAAACGGCGCAAAAGGCGATCAAAAATGCACCATTTTTAAGCAGTGACGGCGCGCTCGTATCGGCTAAATTTTATAAGAGTCAAAATAGAAAGAGCGTAATATGAACTCAATTACCGAGATCGCACGCGATTTAAAAAGCGAATTTGACCTAATCGAGCTAAGCGGAGTCGAAGCCCTCGATCAAAACGGAGACTATATCGTATTTGACGGGTTAGAGAGCATTGACGATATTAGCGACTATGCGATTTTTAGCGTAATTATCGCTAGAAACACGCTTGTAGGCGAAAAAAGCGGGGTTTTAAGCAAGATAGACGAGCTTAGAAGAGATCTGTTTAGATTTGGAGCTAAACAAGGCGAAAAGATCGTGTTTGGCGCAAAGGCGGCATTTGTAACCGGCACGCTTTATTGCGTGCGGTTACAGATAAAAATCAAAATTATAGGCTTTGTAGAAGCCTAATTTTAGCAACAAGGAGAAAATCATGGCAAAACCAGCAACGCGACGCCCAACGGGCGGGGTTTCTAAAAGAGGAGCGACGCAAATAAATAAGATAATGAAAATATCGGTAGTGACCGAGAATAATAAATAAAAGGAGCGACGAGATGACAAAAGAAAAAATAGCAAGACTGGCAACGGCGAAAGTAAGCTTCATAGCTCAAGATACGAGCGAACAAATAGATTTAGCGTATCAACAAAGCGTAAGCCTAAATAGAACCGTAGAGAAAAAAGAGCTGCTAAGTAACGATGAGAGCCTAGGCGAAAGCGTAATGGAGCTTGAGACAAAGAGCGAATATACCTTTAGCACCGAGATTGGAGATATCAGCTTAGAAAATCTTGCGCTTTGTTTTAAGGGCATAGTGGAAGAAAAAACATACTCTGCGGGCGATACGTTCTTTAACGGCAAGACTATCAAAGCTCACACCGAAGAGTTACAAGTAGGAGACGTAGCGCTAAAGACAAAGAAGATCTATATTGCGACAGAGCATATGACGGCAGGTAGCTTTGATGAGAAAAAATGCGCGCCAAGAACATATCCTAATAAAATGAAAACTATCCTGCCTCAAAAGAAAGCAAACGCGCTTGGCAGAGTGATAGTTGACGGCATAAATTTGGCTACGGGCAAGGCTCAAATTCTTGTTATCCCGCTCGTAAATTTAAGCTTTGAAGGAGATATTAGCGTAAGCGGAACCGAGTTTGCCAAGCTAAGCTTAAAAGGCAAGGTGCTAAAAGCTAAGGGCGAAGAGCTATTTAGCTTTATGGACGCGGCTGAATAGGTGCGCTACCGCGCTAAATTTAGCAATACTATAATTTAGCTCGCAAATTGCGAGCAAGTCTTTAGTGTTGCTTCTTAGGTCGGTTTTGCCGACCGCTAAAGAAGGTAAAAAATGAGAACTAAATTTCCGTTTAAAATCAGTATTGACGATCAAGAATTTTCTTTGGAATACAAAGAACTAAACAAGGCGGGCGTAAAAGCCCTAACCGATGAGATCAAATCCATAAAATCAAAAACCGACGAGATTGAAGCTATCAAAAGCGATATACAAGCTCTTGAGGAGAAAAAGAGCCTTGATATGAAGCTTATAGATGCACTTGAGGGCGAAGAAAAGGTGGCTGCCATAAAAGAGGTTAAAGCCGCAATAGCTCAAATTTGTGCGCTAAATAAAAAGCTTAAAAAAGCAGGGGAAGAGGAGCTAGATATTGACGTAGTAGCTAAAAAGAGATTTGATATGTGCGTAAGCGGTGCGGACGCGGCGGCGTTGGTTAGTTGTATAGAAGCTGCGGGTATCAGCTATACCTCGCTAATTGGCGAGATTGATAAAGCTATCGAAAAAGAGCGCTCAAAAAAGTAGAGCGCGTCCTTGCTTGCGCGCAGTCAAGCTTAAGCTCTGAGGAGTTCGGGCTTGATTATTATGAGACGCTTATGATGAGAGGGCTTAACCTCTCATCGGTTATAAAGCAAGGATTTAACGGCGGATACTTTGAGTGTGATAGTTTGGTGCTAAAAGCCTTTTGCAAACGCTATAAGATTGATTTTTTATGGATGTTTGAAATTTCAAAGCGCTACTGCGGCGTTGTAAATAAAAATTTGGGGGAGTGAGATGAGACTTAAGTATGGTTACGACTTTTGCGCCGTAGTATCCCATATGATTTTTAAAGCTAACCAGCCTACTAATACGATTGCCGTCGCACCAAGTCTAATTAGTCCCTCGGAGCCTAAATTTAATAGCACCGCTAGACCGAATACGGCTGCAATAGTAGCGACGATCCATATGGTAAGTTTATATATAAGATCAATCAAACGCGCCATTTTAACTCCTTTATTTTTATCTCATTATATCAAAAATCTAATAAAGAGTAAATAATGTCGGCATCTAATGATATAAAAATAAAGATAACCATAGACGGGGATAGTAAAAACGTAACACTGGTTAGAAACGAGATTAATAAGCTGGGAAACAGCATAAATAACGTCGATACCTATGCAAACGCGCTTAGAAGCACTTTGGGTAAATTCGCCGCCGTAGGATTTGCAATAAACGGGTTAAGCGATGCTTTTCATAAGAGCGTAGCTTCGGTTGATGCGCTTGCAAACGCTACCGGCAGGCTTAAATTAGTAACTAAGAGCAATGAAGAGTTAAAGGCTTTAAGCGCGCAAATTTTAAACGTAGCAAATAGTGCGCGCGTAAGTTTTACGGAGACTACCGATCTATATACCCGCTTTGCAAATAATCTTAAAAATAGCGCGGTTTCGGCTAAACAGATGGTCGAAGTTACTGAGGCCGTAAGTAAATCTCTTATTATAAGCGGCGCAAACGCACAGAGTGCGAATGCTGCGTTAATCCAGCTATCTCAAGGACTAGCGGCGAACTCTTTGCGCGGACAAGAGCTGGCTTCTGTTATGGAGCAAACCCCGCGCTTAGCTCAGGCTATAGCCGACGGAATGGGCGTAACCATAGGACAGCTTAGAAAGCTTGCAGAGGAAAATAAGCTAACTACCGAAGTAGTATTTAACGCCCTATACAAGCAAAAAGAGGTTATAGAAAAAGAATTCGGACAGATGCCCGTAACTATCGGTCAAAGTATGGTGGTGCTAGGCAATAACGTTCAAACCTTTTTAGGTAGGCTTAACGAGGCTTCGGGCTTTACTAAGGCACTAACTACCGCAACGCTTGGACTGGGTAGCGCTTTAAACGCTATTATCCCTTATGCAGGCGCTATATCGGACGGCATATTAACGCTGATCGGTTCGCTTGCTATATATAAAACCGCAATAGTAGCCGCGGCTGCAAAAAATGAGCTTTTTAAAAAGTCGTTAACGGGGGGTTATGTAAGCTCTTTTGCGACCTCTTTATCAAATGCCAAAACGGCGAGTGATTATTTAAGGGTGGGTATAGGCGCAACTACGGTAGCACTAGGTACGCTAAGAACGGTTATGGCAAGCGTGCTTCCCGTAGCGGGCATTATGCTGGCTATTGAAGCGCTCACTAAACTAGGGTCGTTATTTGTCGGCGCAAAAGAGCGCAACGAGGAGTTTAAAAAATCCCTTGAGCTAACCAATGAAGAGATAAAAAAGCTAACCATAAACGAATTAAACGCTCATATGGCAAGATTAACGGCAGAGCAAGACAAGCTAAAAGACTCTTTAGATAAAACTAATGATGCGATGCATAGGCTATCAGAAGAGATAGATGACGAAGAGTTAAGGGATCAAGCGTTTGGAGCGGTAAGCAAAGGCGCTAGCGTGCTTGAGGGTAAGCTATCTGCCGTAAGCGAAAAGATGCAGATAATAAAAGATCAAATTGACGCTCTATCAAATCCAAACAGCCAAAAAGGTCAATTTTTACAGGCAAATGCGGTTATAGATAAAATTCTTGACGATAATAAAAACATAAAGACGAAAATAGATCTTGAAGACGCTATTAAAACGGAGATAGAAACATTAACCAAACTTAGCGAGCTTAGCGGTATCACCTCCGAAAACGAGCGAAATTATCTAAACGCCAAGGAAAAGACGCTAGCTAAGATCATAAAGCTAAACGATGAGTATGAGAATTTCGGTAAAGAAAAAAGCCAAAAAGGCATCAAGAGCTTTAAAGATAACGCTAATGCCCTAAAATCAGCCCTAAAAGAGATAGCCGAGGTTGATTTTAGCGACGTCGAAAGCAAGACGCAAAAAGTATTCGATCGCTACAATGAAATGCTAACTCTTGGCATAGGCAAAGATAAGGCGAACCGATTCCTTGACGCAAAGCTTTCGCAAATCGCAGACGAGCACATAAAGACGGTAGAAAAAAATGAGGCCGAGGCGATAGCTAAGCGGCTTGAGTTAAAAAGCGAATACTATAAGACCATAGGAGATATGGAGAGCGCTTGGCAAATAGAGAAGCGAAAGCTTATAGAGAAGTATGAAAATTTAACGCTTAAAAACGGCGAAAAGATAACCAAAGAGCAGCTAGATAAACTGCTAAAGATGGAAGAAAAGAGCTTTAAAGAGGGCTCTAAGATCGCTAAAAATTCATTCAAAGACATTAAAAATTCTTGGTCCGATACCGTCTCAAGCATGCAAAAGACCGTAGAGGACGGATTTTTTAACTTCTTTATCGGCAAAACAAAATCGCTTAAAACGGCGCTCAAAGACATCGACACGAATCTATTTCGCGATATGATTTCTCCGTATGCGCGCACCTTGTCGCAAGGTATATCAGGCGGCTTTGGGGCGCTACTTGGCGGCGGATCAAATTTAGCCTCCATCGCTTCAAATCTCGGCCTCGCCAAAAACGACAGCGGCGGCTGGAGCGGGCTTGTCGGTGGCACCACAGTAGAGCTTAGCAGCACAGGGCAAATTTTGCGCGGAGCGGACGCTTTAGATAAGGACACAACAAATTTATTAGGCTCTATCTCGAATTTAAAAACCGCATACTCTGCATTTACTGGACTATTTGAGGGCGGATACTCAGGGTTTATATCCAACCTCACTTCAAACCCGGCTCTAGCCGCTAAAGGCTGGCTAAATGGTTTGGGATATTCTAAACTAGGCACCGCTGTATATGATTTTGGAGCAGGAGCACAAGGTGTGCTAACTAATAGCTCTATGCCCGCATACTTTTCTACAGGTGGAACCGTAAGTCCATCATATGTGGCAGGCGGTGCTTTCGCTGGTGCGGGTATAGGCTATGCCGCTGGAACTTTAGGAGACTGGCTTACAGGCACACAAACCAAAGCGGGCTTAGGCGGGGCAATCGGTGGCGGTATAGGTGGCGGTCTTGCTTCAGCTGGGCTAATAAGTAATCCTGTAGGCTGGGTAATAGCTGCGGTTGGTCTTGTCATAGGATCATTTATATCAAAAGCTAAACAAACTGACGCGGGATTGTTTTTAAGAGCAGCGATAGGTGCAGCACTTGATGAGAAGATAGACACAGGCGATATTCAAAAATACACCGAAAAAACAAAAAAGAACTGGTGGCGAAAAAAAGTAAGCTGGGAGTATGATGCTTTAGATGCAAAAACAGCCGCACTATTAGAACAAAGTACAAAAGCGGTGCAAATGTCATTACGTGGCATAAGTGCTACCAACGGACTAGTCTTAAGCGCAGGACACTTTAGTGCAAATTCTTTCTTAAACGAGAACTTGGCACTAGGGGCTCTAAGCAGTTTTACGGGTCTAGCTAGAAATATTGCATTGGAAGACTCTCATAGAGCTACTATTAAAAAATGGAATTTATCTAATATTTTTGTGGGTCCCGGCTCAAAAAAAATATTTGACAAGGCTGGCAAACTAATATCAAACACGCTTGGAGACAAAGCCGAAAAACTTCTAAGAAAAGGTGCTTTGATTGGTGGCTATGGAATGGCTCCACAACTAGGGCTAATTAACAAAACCGATGATATAGCCAAAACTCCAGCGCAAATTGAAGCCGAAAATGCTCGCTTAGTTGAAATGCGAAAAAGCTTTGAGGCTTACGCTAAAGAGCAGAAAAAACAAGTATTAGAGGTAATAGTTGAGAGCCTAAATACTGTCAATCAATCAGTAATAGACATAGAATTGAGTGATTTAAAAAACCCTATCTTAAAAGCGGCAGTATCAGTTGAAAAAGCGATTGATGCATTTAGTTTAGCGACCGACAATTCATTTGGCGAGATAGGCGATATTCTTCAGGTTTCAGCCGAGAGTTTCAAAAATAAATACCTAGAAGCCCTAAGAAACGATTTCACTAAAGAAAATGTTGATAAGTGGAATGCCGCTAAAATAGCATTTGATGCGGCTAGAAAAGCCCAGGAAGACTATACGAAAGCGGTCATATCATTCACTCAGCAAACAGCACAAACTCAAGGCGGGTTCTATCAATCTCACGGAATAGATACAACATTTCTTGCATATCAGAGCATACACACAAGACTTCGTGCAGTAGTGGGGGCGCTTGACAATGAGCTTGGGGATTTAAAGCTAAACGGAGGAAATCCTGCTGCTTGGAGCGATGCACTCAGAAAAATGACCGCAAACCAAATGCAAGAATTCTTAAGTAGCGGGAATACCGAACTAAGAAAAGAGCTTGTAGGTATCATCACTGAATACAAAAATGTCGTCATGGCGAATGGTGGCAAAGAGGGCTGGATTAAGCCATTAGCAGACCTTGAAGCTGTCAATAAACAAATAGATGCGCTAAAGCTCGCCAAACAGACAGAAGAGACCCTTAAGGCTCAGCAAGATCAAATTCAAAGAGAGATGAATATCCAAAGAGAGCAGCTCTCAATCCTAAATTCTCAAAAAGCGGCGGTTGAAAAAATAGGCAACATAGCGCAAAGAATAAGAAATCAGGTCATAGATAATACTACCAGCCCTATTAATTACGCTAACACACTAATGGCAGCAAAAGAGGCATATACAAAGGGTGATTTCAAAAGTGTTTGATGATCTAAACGAGGCTGCAAATCATCAACAAAGATATTTCGAGGATACGCTTGAAACGTATGAAGAATATAAGCTAAACATGCTAAAAATGGCCGGTGAGATAGAGGCAATATCTCAAAAAACTACACTGGCAGACATAAATAAAGCCATAGAGTATCTACAAGAAGAGATAGATAAGGCAAGCAAAAAAGCTCAAGAGATGATGAAGCAGACCAACTCGTCTCTTGAGGCGCAGCTTGCAGCACTTGAGGCGCAGCGTATGCAACTAATTCAAAATTCCCAAACTCAAATCAGCGCTCTTGATAGCCTGCTTGGCACAAATAGTCCAATGGTGAGATATTTACGTGATGTGCTTGAAAAGCTCATCACCAAAAATATGCCGGATGGCGGCAAAAAACCAAGCATACCAAACTATACCGGTAGCGCAGCAAATATCAACAATGGTGTCACAACGGCAAACGGTGCACTCATAATAACTGCACTGGATAGACAGATCAACGATGCATATCTATCAAATCTGGGAAGAAGCGTAGAACAAGCAGGGCTTGAATACTGGAGAGAAATAATACAAAGTGGGAAACTATCTATATCGGCTCTTGGGGCTGAGCTTATTAGGGGAACCACAATAATAGTAGGAAGCCCTCACAAGCAAGACTGGATTGAATATTACAAATCGCAAGGCATAAAGCCTTTTGCAGAAGGCGGTATCGTAACCAGGCCTACTATGGCTCTGATAGGAGAAGCCGGATACAGCGAAGCGGTACTACCGCTTGATGGGCGCAAACTTCAAATAGACACAGGAGATGATTTTAAGCGGCTGGCAAGCAAAAGCGATAGGCTTGAAAGAGTGATGGATGAAGTGGCAAAAGGGGTAAGGGAGCTCGTGGTGTATATAAGAGGAGTAATGACTGAAGACGGCGAAGCAATACAGACAAAGGTAATAGCATGACAGTAGTAGATAGGGTGGCATACACAATAGTAAATAATAACGCCCCTATAGATACGACTCCGGCTTGGCAAAGCGGTACCAGCTATCAACCTGATACAAAGGTCAAGTATAAAGATCAAATCTATATATGCGCCATAGCGAATCAAGGTAGTGTGACTCCTGATAAGATGGTAAAAGAGTGGGTAAACGTAGGAAATCCAAATGAAACAAAGTTTCAAGATAAATTCATAAACACACAAACAACAAAAAGCGACGGAAATCTTGAAATAACCATAAATGTACCAAGCAGCTTTATAAATGCATTTGCTCTTTTTAACGTAGATGCAAAAAAAGTAAGTGTATTTGACAACCTCAATGATCTTATATTTGAAAAAGAGATGACCGAAAGCGAGCCTATATCAAACTGGTGGCAATACTTTTTTGGAGCGGGTTTTACGTATAAAAGCGATATTTGGTTTTTAAGCGAAATTGACTACAACGAAAACATAAAAATAGTCATTGAGCCAAACGAAAAAGGTGCAAATTTAGGACACCTTGTAGTAGGAAAACAGATCAAAATAGGCGACACAGAGGCGCAATTTAGCATAAAGATAATCGATTTTTCAAAGGTTAGCAGAGATCCTTACGGAAATCTACATATAAGAGAGGGTAAAAAAGCTAAATATGCAGATGTAAACGTAATAATGCCCACATCTCAAGTAGATTTCAATAGACAAATTTTAGCAAGTCTTGAAAAACCTGCATTGTTCGTAGGCGATGAAAAGAGCGGCGGATTTGAGAGTCTTACAATACTGGGTTTATACGAAGATCTTGAAATCATAGCCGAAAGCGGAGAATACAGCACCACAAAACTAAGCATAGAAGGAGTAGTATAAGATGGCAATCCCAAAAATAACTCAAGAGCTAACACCATTCGGACCGGCACCTCAAAGGACAGATCCGAAAAATTTCCCGACAAGAGCGGACGCCACGGTGAAGCACTTTCTAACACACTTAGATGAGCAAAACACCATGAGCAAACAATACAATGCCAGTATAGACGAGCTAAATACCGCAATAACGGATATAGACAATAAATACCAAGAAGTAGTAGACAAACACACCGACTTCATCCCAAAATACAACGATGCGGTAAAAAAGCACGATCAAATAGTGACTATGCACAAAGAAGTAGAAGCCGATACATCTCACGTAGATACTCGAAAAAACGAAATCGATGCCATAAAAACACATATCGATGAAACAAAAACCCAGATAGACGCCGACCTTACTACGGCGAAATCAATGATAAATGAGGGAAACGGCGGGGTAATCGATGATACAAAAAACTCCGATGTTTCTACATGGAGTAGCAATGAACTACAAAGACGCCTTGATCTCAAAGCCGACGAGGCTACGGCTTATAAAGAGTGGAATTATAAGCGAATTTCGGATAACTACACGGCATTCGACAACGACGCTATTTTTATCGAAGCAAACAAGACTTTTAACATAACGCTCCCTGAAAGCGGAAAGATAAAAATAGTCGATAAAAACGGCACTCTGTCTCAGCATAACGTGAAACTTATCACGGGCGATGAAGTGCTTGTGCTAAATAAAGACTTCCAGCGTGTAGAGCTGTTTAAATTTGACGGCAAGTGGCAAGTAGTAAGCGGATATGTGTTAGCCGAAAGGAACGAGCATAGCGTAACGTTTAGAGAGATAACTTTTGCTAGCGTAGGATTTTTCAGTGGTAATACTATCATTAAAACGGTGGGTAATATTTTATATCAAGCCCCTGAAATTCAAAATATCTCAACCACTTATACCCCTAGGGCGATAAACCTAGACACTATGACAAATATCCTACCCGCTATGCCTACAATCCCCGCAGAGCTAAGGGCATGCGCCGTTATAATGGGTAATGGGCTTTTTATCATCGCTCTATCCACTACGGACGCAAAAATGTTTAGATTTGACCTTGCTAGCGGGGCTTATATCGAGATAGACGCAACGGCGATAAGAAACGTCTTAAACGCTACCGACTTATCGGGGTATAGTGTAGCAATTTTAAATAGAAACTACGGCTACAATGACAGGGCGGTGGTTTTCTTTCGTACCCCAGCTCCGTCTTACTCTTATGGTTATTTTCTAAAAATAGAGCCTGACGGAACGGCGGCTATGTCAAACAGAGAAAGTGGTAATTCTAATTTTTATATGGCTAATGATTTTCTTTTTGACGTATATGGTAATACTGTCCGATACGCTTTAAATTTAAGAGATATGCAAAAAATATCAGGGGTTAATAGTGTAGTTCTAAATACCACAGATATACAAATAGACTATCCAAATAATAAGCTATTCTTTGCCCCTTATAGCGGACGGTTAAGCGCGGTAGAGTGGGTAATCGGCGGGACGCCAACCGTAGTAACATACGAAACAGCGGATAACCTATTTACTAAATATTATGATGAGCTTATAGGCAGCAAACAAGGCGTTAAACTGAAAAAAGCGCCAAGTGACAATATTTTAAATATCGAGTATGACACATACATAAACAACAGAAAAACAAGAAAACAAGAGGCGACCACTTTGACAGATGCTTTAATAAGCTCCGCCCCTGTTTATGTGTCAGAAACAAAAGATATTTATGTCGCTAATTCGAATAAGAAAATACTAGAAATAACCTACGCGCCGACAACATTTCAGGAGGAAGTATAAATGAACTATCAATATGAAAAAATCACAACAGGCAAATACCGAATATGGGGGCGTGATTATAACGCTATCCACCTATGCACGCTAACCGAAGCAAAAGCGATAGTCGCCAGCCTTGAAGCGGAGTGGCTAAAAGAGCTTAAAAAGCTAAGGATAAGCGAGTTAAATGCAAATATAAACGCCGTGTATAAAGCATATCTATCAAAATATCCCGAAGTGGAGATAAGAAGCTTCGATGAAAAAGCGCACGAGGCTTTTAAGGTTTCAAAAGACGGCGAAACTCCGTTAGAGGATACGCCTATTTTATCGGCTCTTACGCAAAATAACAAAGAGGCTAGAAATTTGCTAGCTTCGCAAGTGCTTGAAAAAGTGCAAGACAATATGAGACTATAAGCTTGGGGCGTAATGACGAGAGACGCTATCAAAGAGGTTAGCGATGAAGCAACACTTGATCAAATCAGCATAGAAATTCCAAATTTAGGAGTGTGAAATGTTTAAGAGCGAACTAACCGTGCGCCGCATAATAGGCGCAAAAAACTGCTGGCAGACGGTAGAGCCTTTGGTATGGAAAAGCAATAAAGATGAGATCGTAGTGCCTGCGGGGTTCATTTATGACGGAGCTAGTGTTCCGAGAATTTTCACAAACATATTTCCAAAAAGTGGCGAAAGATATGACCGTGCGGCTTGCTTGCACGACTTCCTTTATGCTACTAGGATGCTTGATCGAAAAAGGTGCGATGAGATATTTTACGAGGCTATGAAATTTGACAAGATGACTAAGTGGAAGGCTTGGGTTATATATCAGTCGGTTAGATTGTTTGGACAAAGGGCGTATAGTGCCGAAAAAGCATTAGACCCCACAAAGATAAAGCTTTAGGAGCCAAAGATGTTAAAAATTCTATCACTTTTTAAAACGAGCAAAATTATCTATATGCTAGCTACTTTGGCTATTATTGGCGGGGCATATTGGACGAAATCTCATATAGAAAAACTAAACGGGATCATCAAAGAGCAAGAACAAACAATTGTAAACAAAGAAGCTCTGCTAATCATATCCAAAGCTCAAAACCAAATTTCAAAAGCCAATCTAAGCGAGTGTAACGCAAAAATCGATCTGCAAAACGAGAAGATTAAAAGTGTATCTCTTGATAACAAAACCCTAAAAAAGCAGATAATGCAGGCAAAATCAACCGCTCAAGCAAGATATGAAAATTTAAAACCCCATGACACCGGCGCTAGCTGCGAAGAGAAGCTAAATTTAGCCCTAGGCGTAATAAGAGGGCTAGGCAAAAAGGAGTGATTATGAAAACGATACAGATGCTAGTAGGGCTTGAACACATAAGCGCGTCCATAGTTAGGAAGATAATTTTTATCTTGCTACTTGTTCTAATAGTGATAATGAGCGGTGGGTGCGCGAATAAGCCTGAAATGATTGTGCAAACCGAGTATAAAGAGGTGTCTATGCCTGTTAAATGCGAAGCAGTCTTGCCGCAAAACGTTAAATTTAACGAATACGATCCGCAAACATGGATAGATATAGGCAAATATCACAGCGAGGTTGAGATACTACTCAAGGCTTGCACGGGAGAAGAGCCTAGATGACAAATGATTTTAATATCGTAAAAGAGATGGGTATATATTTTTGGGTTTTAGTCATAGGACTTATAGGCGGTCTTTTGAATATAGGAACTTGTCCTTCAAAAAGCACCGGACACAAGGCGGCAAATCTTATAGTAGGAACTGCTAGCTCTATGTTTCTTGGCTGGATTAGCTTTGAGATAGTAGATCATATCTATCAAAGCGAGAAGGTAGCTCTAGCGGCTTGTGGCTTTTTTGCATGGAAAGGCGCTGAGTGGATAAACGCGCTGCTCGATAAAGTGATAGACAGCAGACTAAAAAAGCAAGATGACTGGTATAGCGATAGATACTCAGACTATGACCATACGCCGCCTATACCGAGAAACGAAGAAGACATGAATAAAACATACAAGGAGTTAGAGTGATGCCAAATTTCAGTAGATCGCTAGATATTTTATATGAGCTAGAATTTAATAGTCCAAGCAATGCCCTGCATAAAAATCCAACGGAGCCGGAGCTTACCTTTATGGGAATATACGCAAAGGCTAATCCGAATTGGCAAGGCTGGAATGAGATATATAGTGTGGTTAGGTATAGCAAAGATTTAAAAGAAGCCTCTATAAAGCTATATAATGATCCAAAGATACAAGAGCTGGTAGCCGGGTTTTATAAAGAGCATTTTTGGGATAGGATGAGACTAGGAGAGCTAAATTCTCAGAAAAAAGCTGATGAGATATTCATCTTTGGGGTGAATGTCGGATGTAAAATGGCTATAAAAACGGCTCAAAGAGTAGCAGGCGTAGTAGATGACGGACATATGGGAGAAAAGAGCATCGATGCTATCAATAGGATAGATGAAGAAGTATTCGACAAAGAGTATGACAGATTAGAGATAGCCTACTATGATAGACTGATTGAAAGAAATCCAAGCTACAAGATATACGCTAGAGGGTGGAGAAATAGAGCGCTGAGGGTTTAAGAGCCCTTAATGCCCTCAATTAAAAACACCTGATTTTTGATATTCTCGTAGTTTTTCGCCTTTATGTAGTTTTCTAACATAAATTTCAGATATGGTGGATATGGATTTCTTGACCCCCAAGAATTTACGGTAGCATACGGCATTCCTGCAAGTTCTGCCAGCTCTTTTTTATTTATGCCGGCTATCTTTAGCAGCTCTTGAAACTCTTGTTTTTCCATTATTTCTCCTTTGATATATGAAATAATAGCTAAAATATATAAAAATAGCAATAAAAGTATATAATATCTATTTAATTAAGCATATATTAAGTATATATTAGCTACTATTCTCTTAATAAAAGTAGATAATATCTATTTTAAGGGGCGCGGCGAGACCAATCCGCCAAGATCACATCTCGCCGCAAGTTGCTCCCGTTAGGGAGCCTTTATTATAACAAAATAAAGGATATAAGATGCAAAACATCAAAAGCGGATACAACACACAAGTCATCAGCGGAGCAAAGAACGTTTCCGGGAAAGGCAAAGAGTTTTTAGTCAGATTCTACAATGGTATGATCGGTAAATATGTGTATGTCACCGAAGGCACAAAAATATATTGGCTTGAGCCAGGCGATTATATCGGCGACAAAGACAAAAAGATATTCGCAACCATAACGTCCAATAACAGCGAAAAATACTATGTCAAAAGCAAGATGTTCAGAAATACATCTCCACAAGGAAACGGCGACATAGATCACTTCATAGAGCTAGAAGACGGCACTATCCTAGCTACAGCGGTAGCAGGAGAAGGTGGATACTACAAGGTATCCAGGAAAGCCTACGAGGAAGAAAGATGGGATGAGAGATTCTAGGTATGAAACTCTCACAAATTTCAAGCTCCTATGTTCGGGAGCTTGAGCGAACAGACTATGCTTATGTAGGCGAAATAAAATGCCTATATAAGCATACAAATAGGCTTCCAAGCGATATAGAGAAAATCACTCAAGCGGATATTGTGGCATGGGTTTGGTATATGAGAAGCTATCTGGCTCCTCAAACAATCAAGAAGATCGTGCTAGCTTGGAGAAGAGCTTGCGAGTTTGCGATAGAAAAAGGTATACTTGACAGGAATCCTTTTTTAAAAGCCAAATATCCAAAAGTTCAGATCCCAAAAACCTCCCCTTTCACAAAAGAAGAGGTAACAAAACTACTAGAATACTCAAGCGGTAGCATGCAGGCTTTTTTGGCTGTTGCCTTTTATACAGGGGCTAGGACATGTGAGATACTGGCTCTTGAGTGGAGCGATATAGATTTTGAGAAGAAAACCATATCCATCACAAAGAGCCTCTCAAGAGGTGTTGTGAGAAATAGGACAAAAACAGAGGTGGATAGAGAAATACCACTATTTGATGAGATATTGCCGTATTTGCGGCAGATTGAAAAAAGCGCCAGATGGATATTTTCATACAACTGCGATCATCTATTTGGCTCCTATTCTTTGTATAGACCATGGAAGAGGCTTTGCAAGGAGTGCGGAGTAGAATATAGGTCATTGAGACACACAAGACATACTTTCGCTACTCACATGGTGGAAAAGGCTGTCAGAGGAGAAATCCCAATCAAGTGGGTATCACAGATACTAGGACACTCTTTAGAAATGACACTGAAAGTCTACGCCAGACTTATCAAGGATGAGCATTTGGGTATTGATAGGGGTATCAAAATTTTCTAGTATTCCAAACCCTAAAAGGGAAAAGAGAGTATATACACCCTCTTAAAGAGCTCTTTTAATAAAAATAGTAGCACAGACAAACTTAAGACTGTTTAAATTTTTAATATGTTTTTAAACAGTCTTAAAAAAAGATTTTACGTTAGAAATCAAAGTGAAAATTGGGCAAAATTTAGCTCACTTTGATTTTAAGCGTAAATCCACTTTGATTTGAAAAGCGGTTTTACAGTATGAAATTTTAAAAATTATTTTTGAAGCATAGTTTTTAAAATTCTTTTTCCTACTTCTACTCCGGGTTGATCGTATGTGTTAATTCCTAGCATTATCCCTGTAGCAGATGTTAAAAGCTCGTAATAATATATGAGATAGCCTGCATGCCACTCATCAAGCCTATCTATGCTTATTAGATCTACACTTATTCCCTCTTGAATGAGAGCGTGCGTGGTAGCATCGCATTGTGCATTTATTAGGTCCGATAGGCTAAAGTCATTTGCAAAATTACAGGCTTCAAGGTTGTTTAAATTTATATTTGGTGTAGTAATTGTCGAGTCATGATCTAAAATTTTTATAAAAGTCACGGTTTTATCTTTTATTCCATCCATTATTAGTTGCAAAAAGCTATGCTGATCTCTTGAGCCAATTAGCCCGACAGGTGTCAGTCCATATCTTTTAAAACATTCTTTTTTTCCAAGGCTCTCAGCCCATAGCTGAACATACCAATCATTAAATTCCAAAAATCTATCAGAGTAGCTAAAAATTACATTTATTTTTGCATTTTTATGTGTTGCATAATGATATGCTTTATACATTAAAGTATTATCGTTTTCTTGTAAAAACTGCTTTTTGCATTCAATTGCCCCGTTAAGAAGAGCTTTAGTATCATATCCACAAAGCGTCAAAGGCACAAGTCCAATCGCACTTAATACACTAAATCTACCACCTACGTTTTTAGGAATATTAAATAATGATATATTGTTTTCTTTTGCATAAAATTCAAGTGGAGAGCCAGGGTCTGTGATAATGAGAAAATTTTTGTTTAAATTGCTAGGTTTAAAGCAGTCAAGAATACATTTAAAAAGAGTAATAGTCTCTATCGTGGTGCCTGATTTTGAGCTTATGATAAATAGAGTATCGTTAAATTTTAGTTTATCAAGTAGCTTTT
This sequence comes from Campylobacter sp. RM16187, assembly GCF_025319965.1. Taxonomy (NCBI): domain Bacteria; kingdom Pseudomonadati; phylum Campylobacterota; class Epsilonproteobacteria; order Campylobacterales; family Campylobacteraceae; genus Campylobacter; species Campylobacter sp. RM16187. Next base: position 1,411,122 of record NZ_CP012549.1, on the reverse strand, counting down.
CAAAGCTAAATGGATCAACGTTATCTAAAAAATATAGCTCTTTGCTATCGGGCTTTTTTCTTGACTTGAGAAGGCATTTTAGAGCCTTAACTCCAAGAGAGCTCCCTCCTATGCCTACTAAAACTATATTTTTTATATCTTTAAATTTATTTTCAAGCTTGTTTATAGAGGTCAATATATCGCCTCCTAGTTCAGGAAGATGATAATACCCTATATCGCCACTTTCAAACTCCTCATTCATACGTTTCGCATACGATTTTATAGCCGATATAGGTGTTTTTTCAAAGAAAAGATTATTTTTTACCATCTTTATGAAGCTCGTAAAAGAAATTTGTGGCCTCTACAAATCCTGCAACACTTCCGCAGTCAAAGCGTCTGCCTTTAAATTTATATGCCAGCACCATACCATTTTTAGCTTGTTCTTTTAGTGCGTCGGTTATTTGAACTTCTCCGTTTTTGCCGGGCTTTGTTTGCTCTAAAATTGAAAATATATCAGGTGTTAGTATATATCTTCCGATGATAGCTAAATTTGTAGGCGCCTCTTCGACGCTCGGTTTTTCAACCATATCATCAACCATTATGAGGTCATCTTCTATGTATCTACCGCTTACGATACCATAACTACTTACCTTATCTCTTGGTACTTCCATGACGGCTACTATAGAGCAGCGATACTTCTCATATATCCTTACCATCTGAGTAAGAACTCCTACACCTTGCTCGTTGATACAAAGATCATCAGCCAAAACAACGCCAAAAGGCTCGTCTCTGATAAGGGTTTTGCCTGTATGTATCGCATTTCCAAGCCCTCGCATGCTCTCTTGGCGAGTAAATGAAAATGTGCATTTTGCCATCAGATCGCGAATTTCGGTTAGCAAATACTCTTTGTTTGTGCCTGAAATTTGGTGTTCAAGCTCGTAGCTGATGTCAAAATAATCCTCCAGCGCTCGCTTGCCACGCCCTGTTATAAAAGCCATATTTTTCATCCCGGCTTCTAGCGCTTCGTCCACCCCATAGTGAATAAGCGGTTTTGTAAGTATCGGAAGCATCTCTTTTGGCAAGGATTTGGTCGCAGGTAAAAATCTAGTACCGTATCCCGCAGCCGGGAAAAGGCAAGTTTGTATCATAAATTTCCTTTTTTAAAGATATTTTAACCAAGGCTTACTAAATGCGAAATTAAGATAGCTAAATTTGAGTGTAGTTTGCTAAATTTTACAAACAAAGAAGGTGAGGGAGAGGGATTAAACCCCCCTAAATGCAGCTTTTGCGTTAGCTATATCGGTTTCATCCGGATGGCTTGCAGCAGCAGCCCATCTTGCTTCGCGCTCAGGCGTGATAGGATGAACGGCTTTGTTTCCTGCCTTTGCAGCCATTTCGCGCATCTGCTCGATAAGTTTTGGATCGATCGCTCCTTGGCAGATAAATTCACGCAAAATTTTATTGCCGTTTTGCTCTAAAATTTCTCTACCGACTTCAAGCATCTTTACTCCGTGCTCGCCTTCAGGCTCAGCTCCAAGAGTTATGAAAAGACCTACATTTTTATTTTTAATCTTTTCTTTTATGTAGCGTTTAAAATGGGCGTCAGGACCGCCCTTATCTACATAAAAGCCAACCGCTACGAAGTCAAATTCGCTTAAATCATTAACGCACTCATCTTCAAAGCTAACCGCCTTACATCCGATCTCTTCTGCTATGGCTTCGCCCACTTTGCGCGTATTTCCCGTTAGTGAGCTATAAACTACAACTTTTTCCATTCAAAATCCTTTCTTGCTATTTTTGATATTTCAGCCGCCATAGTATTTCCCCAAAATACTCCTTCAATATTTAAGGTTGCACCATGATCGTTGACTTTCATATAGTCGTGTTTTTCGCAAAGTTTTAGAAAATCTTTGATCTCTTCAAGAGTAGTAGGCTTTATATATTGACTCATATCGCTAAATTTTACATTTGGATATTGAAAAAGACTCATAAATTTTCCGAAATTTCTTTGCGTTTCATTTGTCTTTGTGATCATTCTACGCTCTTTATTCATCGCAAACATCGAATAATTGCCAAGCCTGCCGCCTGCTCCAAATCCTATAGGAAGAGTATCTTCTCCTTTGTGTCCAAGACGGATATATTTATACTCATCTCTGTTTTTTCTATTAATCTTTGTGTGTTCTAAAACTTCGTAATCTCCGCTATCAAGAAGAGAATTTGCAAAAGCGTGATGAAGCTCTTTGTCAGTTTCAAGGCTGTAGTAGTCAGGCGAAATTTCTTTAGATAGAACAGATCCTTGACTAAACATCAATGAGTAAAAACTAACGCTGTCTATTTTAAGCTCTTTTACTATTCTTGCGTCTTCAAGCACCTCTTCTACCGTTTCACTGGGGTAGTTGTATATAATATCTATGCATACAAATTTATCAAAATTATCTCTTATTTGTTTTAGTCTCTTAAGAGCTTCTTCTTTGTCAAATACCCTATTTAGAAGCTTTCTACCGTCATTGGAAAAAGTCTGAACACCTATACTAAAGCGATTTACTCCGAGCTTATCAAGCAGTTTTAGCTTCTTTAAATTTAGGTTGTGTAAAGTGCTCTCAAGGCTAAATTCGCAGGTGTCTGAAATTTTAAAATTTTTGTGTATAGCATTTATGATAGGCTCTAAATGACGCTCTTTTAGAGTCGTGGGAGTGCCTCCTCCAAAATAAACCGACTCTATATTTTTGGCTTTCATATATGGAGTATTGCCGAATTTTTCTATCTCGCTTAGTAAAAATTCAGTATAAGTGTCAAGCTCGCCGTCAAGTTTGCTTCTATTCATCGAGCAAAACGAACAGATATTATCACAAAACGGTATATGAAAATATATAATACCGTCTTTACGCTCAGGAGTGCCTTGTAAAAATTCAAAAAGCTCTTCCTCTGTTGCCGGAACAGGCTTGCTCCCGCCTCCTCCGGTATGATGTCCCTTTATACGTTCCTTAAACATTTTTAGTCCTTTATCTTAAACTCATAAGGTTTTGTTATCACGCAGTGGTCAAGCTCTTTTAGAACTTTTATCTGCATATCTTTTGTAAGTCTTTCCGCCTCATCGTTAAAAATTTTATTTTTTCCTCTAACAGCGACAACTTTTATCTCATTGTTTATTATCCTAAAATCAACTTCGACGTAAAATGTCTCTTTAAGTCTAAGCATTAAAGCCTTTTTGGGATAATCCGCTCTAGGCTCTTTTAAAACTTTGAAACCTACATTTTCCTTGCAAAACCCCTCCTTGTTGATAACCTCTTTTTTCTCTATCGTAGGAGCTGCGACTTCTTTTACAGGAGCAACCTCTACGGGTTCCACTTTTGGCACCTCTACTACAGGCTCTTGCACAGGAATTTTCTTAGGGGTTTTCACGACTTTTTTTGGCTTAGGTTTTTTAATCTCTTTTGGCTTTTCTACTTTTACGATTTCAGGCTCTATCTTTACCTCTTCTACCTCAGGCTCCTTTATAGGTTCTTCTATAATGGGTTCAGGTATGGGTGGAGTGGGCTCTTTTGGCTCCTCTTTTACCTCTTTGACAAAATTTAATACAACCTTTGTTTGAACCTGCTCCTCTATCTTTTTTGAAAGAATTTCATCTGACTGAAGCGGTATAAATAGTATTGCTATATTTATAATCAAAGAGAGAATAAAGTAGCGCATAGATTTTAACCCCTTTATTTTACTTTATCAATAAATTATAAAGATGTTCCACTCCATCTCCTATACGAGGAGTTCCGCGAAGCAGAAGAGATGATGGAACTGTTATTATCTTATTGTTTTTAGCTGCATTTGTCTTTGAAAGTGCAGGATTTGTTTTTAAGATATCGCTGCCGTTTCCCATTCCGCCTATAATGATTATAAAATCAGGATTTGAAGATAGTATAAACTCAGGCGAAACTACAGGTGTCGCACCCTCTAAGCCATCTGCTATGTTTATAAGTCCTAGTTTTTTTAGCATATCTCCTGGTAGGGTTGATGAGCTAAAAGTGGTAATAGGAGTTGAAGAGAAAAATGATACTACTTTTTTGCCTTTTAGCTTAGGATCTTCAAAGCTTTTGAATTTGGCTTTTATATTGCTTATTACCTCTTTAGCCTTTTCCTCTTTGCCTGTTATTTTACCTACTTCCTCAATATTGCTATAAATAGCATCGACGCTATCGGCTTTTAGAGTAAGTGTAGGAAGATTAAATTTTTTAAGACTATCTTGCACATCTACCGAGTGAAAGCTAACTATGACGAGATCCGGCTTTAGTTCGACTATCTTTTCTAAATTCGGCTTTGTGTAAGTGCCTACGCTTTTTAGCTTTGAAGTCTTTTCTTCAGGCCAAATTTTTGACATAGAAAGAGTTGAAATAGCCGCTATTTGATCTTCTGCCTCAAGCATATATATGATCTCAACTACTGCAGGGTCAAGAACGACCAACTTTTTGGCATTTAAAAAACTTGCCAATATCGCTAAAATTAAAAACAGTTTTTTCATATTAATCCTTTAATGCAATCACAAACGGATTGTCCTTATATTCGATAACATCGCAGTTTAGTCCATAAATTTCTTTTAAAATTTCCTTTGTATAAAGCTCTTTTGGACTACCTTTATATTTCACTTTACCATCTTTTAGCATCAAAACTTCGTTACAAAACAAAGATGCCAAATTTAGATCGTGTAAAACCATTATGGAGAGTAAGTTTAGCTCTTTGGTAAGCTTAGTGCATATTTTCATAATCTCTATGGCGTAGTTTAGATCAAGTGCCGATGTAGGCTCATCTAAGAGTAAAATTTTTGGCTCACTTACAAGTGCACGCGCAAGTAAAACACGCTGAAATTCTCCTCCACTAAGAGAGTGTGCGATACGCTTTGCAAAATGAGATATGTCAAGCAACTCCATAATCTGATTGACCTTTTGTCTATCTTCCTTGCTGTATCCTGAAAATTGGCTTTTAAGGTGAGAAAATCTTCCCATAAGTAAGATGTCTTCAACCAAAAGAGGCATAGACAGAACCGATTTTTGAGGCACAAAGCCAAGTGTTTTAGCAAGCTCTTTTAAAGAGTAGTCTTTAAGCGGTTTGTCGATTATTTTTACTATTCCGCTTTTTGGAGCAAGCACTCTTAGGATGTTTTTTAAAAGAGTTGATTTACCACATCCGTTTGGCCCTAAAATGCCTATAAATTCGCCATTTTTTGCATTTAGGCTTATGTCTTTTAATATCTCTTTGGCTCCGTAAGTAAAATTTAGATTTTCAACAATTACGCTCATCAGACTATGCCCTGCCTTGATTTAATAGCTAAAAACAGAAAGAAAGGCGCTCCAAAAAACGCAGTTACAACTCCGATTGGGATTTCTACCGGATTTAGCACGCTTTTACCTATAGTATCGCAAGCTAGCAGGAAGAATCCGCCTGCAAATGCTGAAACAGGGATTAATACTACGTTGCTTGAAGTTCTTAATATCATCCTTAGAGTGTGCGGTATGATTAGCCCCACAAAACCTATCATCCCTGTAAATGCGACTGAAAAACCAACGGCTAAGGATGAGACGATAAGCAGGTATTTCTTAGTCTTTTCTACGTCCACGCCAAGGCTTTGAGCCTCTTCATCTCCGCTCAAAATAACATTTAGCTCAAATCTTTTCATGTAAAAATATGTCATTGAAAGAGTAAGAGGAACTACTATATATGCAATTCTTTCCCATGTCGCTCCGCTAAGATGCCCCATCATCCAAGCCACTATTCTAAAGCTATCTTCGCCTATGAGGTAGGTGGCAAACGAAGTAAAAGCGCCCAAAAAAGAAGAAAAGGCAATACCTATTATAAGAAGGGTTGCTATTGATTTACCTCTTTTTGAGAGCTTAAATATTACCAAAGATAGCACAGCTGAGCTAAAAAATGCAAAGATTCCGTAATATATATCAGGCAGTTTTAAAAGATATGCTATGACAGCTCCAAAAGTCGCACTTGCGGCTATTCCTATGATATAAGGATCTGCAAGTGGGTTTAAAAATACGCTTTGAACCACGACGCCTGAGCTTGCTAGTAGCATACCTATTAAAATCGCCATAACAAGTCTAGGAAGTCTAAGTTCTAGCAAGATAGCCTGTTTGATCTCATCTATCTCTTTACCAAGGATTAAATTTGTAATATCATTGTAGCTTATATCGGCCCCGCCTATACTGAGCGATATGATGCAAAGAATAATAGTGAGTATCCCAAATAGGATACTCATCTTGTTTTTAGTAAGCATATTTAAACTCTACGTAATAATTTCTTTCAGGCGCTGGAACGTATGCGTTGGCCGCTTCGCTTTGGAAGTCGTTGTATTTTTCATTAAATAGATTTTTGACTCCGCCTGCTACTGAAAAGCCGTTTTTAAATTTATATTTTAATCCAAAATCAACTACTGTTTTAGCATCTATTGTCTCGTAAGCACTACTAAATTGATTCGAGTAATACTTAAGGTCGGTTAAGATATTGAAATTTTTAATCGGCTCATAGTTTACTCCAAAAACAAATTTATTTTTTGATACATAAGGCACTCTTTTGCCGGCTTTTTTACCTTTTTTAATTTTTGCATCTATATATGAAAATGTTTGGCTTAATTTTAAGTTGTTAAATAAATTTTGCTCTGCATAAATTTCAAAGCCCGAACGTCTTGTCTCATCTACGTTGTAAAATCTCCAAGACATAGAGTGTCCTCCGGTCATCTCGTTTATAATCTCATCTTTCGTATTTGTGATAAACGCTGTCGCACTAAAGTATTGACCCAGGATAAGATCTCTAATGCCTATTTCGTATGTATGGAAAATTTCAGATTTTAGGTCGTTTAGTCTATATTCGGCAGCTCGACTAACTACTACTTTATCTGTTAGTTGAGTAGGGGATGGTGAGATATATCCACGCTCAAACTTTAGATATACGTTTCCGGTATCTGAGTATCTGAAATTTGGAGTTATCTCGAAAGCGTGATTATTCATATTTTTATCGCTATCTATGCTATCAATTATTGTCATAGGTTTAGGCATCATAGGAGGTCTTGCCGGCATCTTCATTTTTGAATATCTATTTATGTCGTAGATTGCCTTTTCAAATCTATATCCGCCTGTTAGAGAGAAGGCGTCTGTAAAATTGTGTTTTTCAAAAAAGTAAACTGTATGAGTTTGTTTTTTTAGATCTACAAGAGTATAGCTATGCATTCCTCCAAATTTTCTATCGCGCTCTCTTATACCCTTATTTTGTAAATAATCATATCCGGAGATAAACTCTCCGCTTCCATAGTCATATCTGCTTTTTAAATTTACTCCAAGTTTTTTATCGGTAAAGTCACTGGTTTCACCGCGCATACTAATCTCTTGATAATATGGCATTAAATTCAGTTTTAATTTGTCCGTAATCGCTATCGCATATTCGGCGCTAATATCGGCTTTTTTATGAGTTAGTTGCTCTATAGGCTCGCCAGCTTGCTTTCTATTTTGATTAAGTTGCGTTTTAGTGATTGCATCGGTTGTATCAACCCTTGTCTTATAATAGCTCGGGTTTATAGCAAGTGTTTGATTGTCCGAAATTTTATAATTTATACCAAAGCTCGTATAAAATCCTCTTTGTTTATCTCCATCTCTATAGCCTTTTTCATCAAAGGCTTTAAAATTTCCTTTTAAGAATAAATTTTCGCTCGCCATTCCGCCAAGACCTAAATTAAAGTCTTTGTAAGAGTATGAAGCTAGTTTGGTTGAGACGTTTGCATAAAAATCTCTAGGTTTTTGTTTGGTGATAATATTTACAACACCGCCGCTTGTGCCGTTACCGTATAAAACAGCTCCGCCTCCAGGGATAATCTCTATCTGCTCTATATCTTCAATAGCTAAGAAATTTAACGGGACAAAGGCATGAGAGCTATCAAGCATATTTAAGGCCATGCCATTTAATAAGACCTTAACAGATGTATTTGCCTTATTTCCCTGACCTCTTAAGTCAATTGTTTTTCCAAGCCCTGAGTTGATAAAATTTACACCAGGAGCCTTTTCTAAAATCTCTTCTACATCTTTATATCCGCGACTTTCTATCTCTTCTGATGTAATGATATATACGTTTTTAACCTCATCTTTTAGCGGACTTTCAAATCCCGTAGCTGTGATGACAGTTTTGTCAAGCTTGGTTGGGGCCTCTGTCGCGAACAAACTTGTAGCCGCGACAATGCTAATACACGCAATCTTTCTAAGCATTTTTTCTCCTTTTAGTTATTAGTGTTTTTTCTTTATATTTAATTCGACATTTTGGACATTTGCATCTTTTAAAATCGATATTACATCAACTACTTTGCCGTAGTTTATGGCCTCATCTGCATTTAGAGTGATATTTTTTTTATGAGCTGGGCTTAAATTTAAAATTTCATCTTTTAAAATTTCGTTATTTAACGTTTTTTCCGTCTCGTTTATTTTTAGTATCAGACCGCCATCTATTAGGTAAAATAGCTGCACAACATCATTTTCGTTCTCTTCTAAATTGGATTTGGTTTCCGGTAATGTTATATCTATATGAGCGAATTTATTAAAGGTTGTCGTTACCATAAAGAATAGAAGTAAAACAAAAATAACATCTATCAAGTTTAGCATGGAAATGCCATAGTTTTTTTGTCTATTACGACGGACAAACTTCACAGCATCTCCTCTCGCAGCATCTTCCAAATAGGCTTATAAGACGATTTAAGTCATTTAGTATAAAATCAACTTTTTTGTTTATCATTAGATGAAATATAAGTGAAGGTATTCCCACTATAAGACCCGCCGCAGTTGTATAAAGCGCTTCTGATATGCCTATAGCAACCAAAGGTGCATTTACGCTTGAGCTAAGCCCTTCAAATGCCTTTATCATACCCACAACAGTGCCTAAAAGCCCAAGCTGAGGGCTTGCGCTTGCGCAAAGTCCCAATATCCAGCTTCTTCTTTCCAAATTTGCAAGTTCTACAGTAATAGCTTCTTCTATAGTGTATTCAATTTGTGTTTTGTTTACGGAGTTTAAGTCTTCGGTATTGTCAAGGACAAAAATTGTTGTTTTTGCTAGAGAGTTCTTGTATTTTTTGCAAAATTCCCTTATATTATGCGTATCGCCTTCTAGTATTAGGTTGCCAAGCTTCATTTTAAATGAGTTTGTAGCGTCTATCTCGATAAATGTAAAATAAAAAGCTTTTTCAAGCAATACTGCAACGGCTAAAATGCATAAGAAAAATATAGGCCACATAAATATGCCGCCCGTTTGTAAATATTCATACATGCGCTTCCTCTTTTACTGTGTACTGATTAAATCCAAGTGAGGATTGTATCATCATTTTAATTAATCGATAATTAAAATCAGTATAGTAAGGTGTGCTTATTTGCTACACCTTACTAAAATCTTAATAGTTGTATTTAAACTCTACGTAGTAGTTTCTCTCAGGAGCTGGGTCGTAAGAGTCGCCTTTCTTGCTTTGGCTGTAGTTATATTTTTCGTTAAATAGGTTTTTAATACCTGCTGATACCAAAAATCCCTTTGTAAATTTATAGCTTAGTCCTATATCAACGATCTCTCTACTGTCTATCTTGTCATAATTTCCGTCAAGTGAGCTGGATAGGTATTTAAAATCGGCTGATAAATTTAAATTTTTAATAGGCTCATACTCAGCTCCTAATACGAATTTGCTTTTTTCTACTAAAGGTACTTTTTTCCCGGCTCTTTTGCCAGCTTTTATCTCCGCATTTACATATGAAAAAGTCTCTTTTAGCTTAAATTTTCCGAATTCTTGTTCTGAGTAAATTTCAGCTCCATACCTTCTGGTTTTATCTATATTTTTAAAATTCCAACCGTCGCTTACTCCTCTACCTAATGAGACTGTTAAAATTTCATCTTTTGTGTCTGTTAAAAATAGGGTTGCACTAAAGAAATTTCCGAAAATAAGATCTTTAAGGCCTATTTCATAGCCTTTGTAAGTCTCGGATTTAAGACTATTTAAGACATAAGGTCCATCAGGTCCAAGCTTGTCTATTAGTTGGTTCGGTCCGGGAGATATGTAACCTCTTTCAAATTTGAAGTAGATACTTCCACTATCTGAGTATTTAAAATTAGGCGTTATCTCGTAAGCGTAATTGTTTTTATTATCTCCTACGTTTAAATAGTCATTAGTGACCTTTGTTTTGCCTGCGATACTTCTTGTTCCGGTAACGTTTCTTTTAACGTTATAATCAGCTCTTTCAAACCTTAATCCTCCGCTTATAGAGAAAAAGTCATTAAAATTATGCTTTTCAACTAGATATATGGAATGCGTCTGCTTTTGCATATCAAAAACCGTAAGCTGCTTTATAAAGCCCATAGGCATTTTTTGATTGATACTTATCATTCTGTAACCTTCGTTATTTAGATAGTCATATCCTGCGATAAGCTCTCCGTTGCCATAGTTGTATCTGGCTTTTAAGTTTCCTCCCGTTTTTCTATCTTTCATATGAAACGTGCTTTGAAGAATTTTTACGTCTTGATAGTAAGGCATGATGTGCATATCAATATTATTGCTAAATTTAATGGCATAATCGGCGTCAAGGTTTAGCCTTTTGCTTGTGATTAAAGATGCCTTACCTCCAGCTTGGCGCCTATTTTCAGCCATTTCTTTAGCTGATAGGGCAGGCACTCCGTAAGTTTTAGCCTTAAAATAGCTTGGGTTAAAAACTATGCTTTGGTTATCTGAAATTTTGTAGTTTAATCCAAATGAAGTATAGTGACCTCTGTTTTTTTCATCATGCCTATACCCTTTTTCATCAAAAACCTTTGCATTGGCTTTTAAGAACAGATCGTTTGTGACATTTCCGCCTACACCAAAATTTATATCCTTGTATGAGTATGAGGCTATCTTGGTGGATATATTTGCGTAAGGTTTTGTAGCTTTTTGTTTAGTGATTATATTTATAACTCCTCCGCTGGTTCCGCTTCCATAAAGCACCGCTCCGCCGCCGGGAATTATCTCTACTTGCTCGATATCTTCTATCGGAACCAGATCTATAGGTATGGTTGTGGGAGTTGTATCTATCATATTCATCGCAACACCGTTTAAAAGGACTTTTACAGATGTATTCGCCTTGCTGCCTTGACCTCTTAAATCTACGGTTTTGCCGTTAAAGCTAACCCCAGGAGCCTTTTCTAGAATTTCTCTTAAATCCTTGTAGCCTCTATCCTCTATCTCTTTAGAAGTTATTATAGATACGTTTCTAACCTCGTCTTTAAGGGGGCTTTCAAATCCCGTTGTGGTAATTACCATCTTATCGAGTCTTGCTACAGTATCTGCACCATAAATAGTAGATGCTGCTACCACACTAATAATAGCTATTTTTTTAAACATTCTCTCTCCTTTTTTTATCGATTAATTAAATATATTAGAGCATGCCAAAACTTGTATGCTCTAATAAAACAGTAATTTAGTAGTTATACTTAAATTCTATATAGAAATTTCTCTCAGGGGATGGATAGTATTGACCCTCTCCTTTGTTTGCTTTTGTGTCATAAAAAGAGTAGTATTTCTTATCAAATAAGTTTTTTATGCCGCCGTTTACAGAGAAATTCTTTGTGAAATTGTATTTCGCGGATAGATCTACTATTGTTTTAGAGTTCATATATTCGCCACTGTAATTTAGTATTTTGGAGTAATATTTAAAGTCTGTATAGATGTTTAAACTTTTAATAGGCGAATAGTCTACACTGAATACAAATTTTCTTTTAGCCACGAAAGGTATATCCTCTGTCACTTTCTTGCCTTTTCTCTCATATGTCGCTTTTGACTTTACATAAGAGAACGATTCGCTCAGTTTTAATTTATCACTCAATAGATACTGTTCGCTATAAAGCTCAACTCCGTGTCTTTTGGCTTGGTCAAGATTTATATATTCTCTATCATAAATTGATTGGCTGACTCCGTGCCCTGCAGGATCTTTCCATCTTAAAAATATCATATCGGTTGTATCCGTTTTAAACAATGTTGCGCTAACAAACTGTCCAAAGAACATATCTTTAAAGCCGGCTTCGTAGGTTTTGAATTTTTCAGGCTTTAGGTTATTAAATTGAAATTGGGTGCGTTTGCCAACGGTTGCGACATCAACCAGCTCTTGAGGAGATGGAGATACAAAGCCTTGCTCAAATTTTAAATATACATTTCCAGTATCTGAATATTTAAAATTTGGAATCAATTCAAATGCCGTGCTATTTGTGTTTTTTTGGTTGCTAAAAGCGGCTCTCTTTAAGCGTTTTGACTCCGGTCTTTGGACATCGTATATAGCTCTTTCATATCTTGCTCCACCACTTAAAGAGAACCAGTCCGTAAAGTTATGTTTTTCAAGAAAATATATCGAATGAATAGCCTTTCCAAGCTTATCGTTTTGTGTTAATTTATCATATATATCTTCGTATTCGTAACCAAAAATGAACTCTCCGCTTGAATATTTAAGCCTATTTTTTAATTTGACTCCAAATTTGGTATCTGAGAATTTATCGTGATACGATTTTGGTTTTTTTGTGTAGGAATCTATATATGCCCCCTCTCTATCGAATTTTGTTTTTAGATAGTAAGGCATTATACGAGTTTCAAAATTTTCAGTAAAATTTATAGCATAATCAAGACTTATGTCAAATTTGCTATATTTGGACGGATCCCCCGGTTTTATTACTTGGCGACGATTTTGTTCAACCTGTTTTTTTGTAAGGTAGTCTGCACTATTCTCAAGCTTTTGGCTAAAGAAATTAGGAGTTACAGTTATGCTTTGATTATCGTTTATTTGATAATTAATAGCTCCACCGAAATGATATCCTGTCGTTTTTTGACCTTCTCTATAGTGTTTTGTATCAAATCCCTTTGCGCTAAAGCTTAAAAATAGATTATCTGTTGCAAGACCTCCTATGCTAAGTGTGGCGTCTTTATAGCTGTATGATCCGATTTTGCTTGAAGCTCTTGCGTAAAAATCACTAGGGTTTTTCTTTGTAATTATATTTATGATGCCTCCAGGAGTTCCTCCGCCATATAAAACAGAGCCTCCGCCAGGAATTATCTCAATCCTCTCTATGTCTTCAACAGGAATTAGGTTAAAAGGTGTGTTGATATTACCGTGTCCAGCCTTTAATACGTTAAGACTCATTCCGTTTACAAGGGTTTTTACGTTTGTCTTTGAGTATCTTCCTCCCTGTCCTCTCATATCAATCTCTTCGTATTCAGCATCACCTGAATCCTTGATATAGACACCCGGACTTCTTTCTAAAACTTCTCTTACGCTTGTATAGCCTCTATCTTTAATCTCTTCTGAAGTTATGATATAAGCGTTTTTTACCTCGTCTTTTAATTGTGTTTCAAAGCCTGTTGATGTTACTATTGTTTTTTCAAGCTTTGTATTTTTATCATCTGTCGCATGTAAATTTAAAGCCGCAACAAAAGATAAGACCATGGCTACTTTGCCAACCTTGGATCCTGCATTCATTTTTTGAACTCCTTTTTACAATAATGTCTAAAATTCAAGGCACTATTTTTTGCTTTTAATACCTTTTATAAGTAGAATATTATAATTTTATTACTTAATTGATAATTAAAATCAATATTAAGGCATATTTAATTTAATATGCCTTAATTGGAGCTTGTTTAGAATTTTTAGTATATATATTTAAATTCTATATAAAAATTTCTTTCCGGCGCAGGATAGTAAGTTCCTTTCCCCGAGCTTGAATAATATGAGAAATATTTTTTATCAAATAGATTTTTTATACCGCCTACTACTGAAAGATTTTTTGTAAAATTATATTTAGCAGAAATATCAACTAGGGTTTTTGAGTCCATTTTTTCGTTTTCGCTATTTAAAATTTTTGAATAATATTTTAAATCAGCGTATAAATTGAGATTTTTAATAGGTGAATAATCAACTCCTAATATAAATTTTTGTTTCGCAACATGAGGAAGCTCCATTTTTACCGTTTTCATCTTCTTGGTTTTGGCATCTTCTCTCTCAAATGTTGCTTTTGCATTTACATGACTAAATGACTCGGTGAGTTTTAATTTGTTATCTAGCAGATATTGTTCTGCATAAATTTCAAATCCATATCTTTTAGCCTTATCAAGATTTACATATTTTCTTTCCCAATTGACATTTGGATTCATAGGATTTCCGTGAGGCTCTGTCCATTTTGCAAATATCATATCTTTGGTATCCGTATAAAATATAGCGGCACTAAAGAATTGATCAAAAATCATATCCTTAAAGCCGATTTCATAAGTGTAAAAAGTTTCCGGATTTAAATCGTTAAAGAAATACTCATACTGCTTTGGACCAACCTTAATATTATCAACTAGCTCTTGAGGAGATGGAGATACAAAGCCTTTTTCAAATTTCAAATATACATTTCCGGTATCTGAGTATTTAAAATTCGGAGTTATCTCAAATGCGTGAGAGTTTGTGTTTTTATTACTGTTGAAGGCAGGTCTTTTATGTCTTGCGCTGGCAGGTCTTTTTACATCGTAAGAAGCTCTTTCGTATCTTCCGCCAAAGTTAAAAGATAGCAGATCGGTAAAATTATGCTTTTCAAAGAAATATACAGAGTGAATTTCCTTGCCCAGCTCGTCTTTTTGAGATAGCTTATCGTAGATATCTTCGTAGTTATATCCAAATACTAACTCTCCCTTGTCGTAGCTGAATCTGTTTTTTAAATTCGCACCTATTTTTTTGTCCGAAAATTTAACCTCTGTTTTACTTTCTTCTTTAAATTTGGTGTATAGATAGTAAGGCATAAAGTTAATTTCATAACTATCGCTAAGTTTCAACGAGTAATCAAGCGTTATGTCAAATTTTTTATATATTTGAGGATCTTCGGGTCTATTCGACTGTCGTCTATCTTGATCAACTTGTTTTTTTGTAAGAGCGTTGCTTTGATTTTTGTATTTTTGAGAATAAAAGCTAGGAGTTATAGCAATACTTTGTTTGTCACTTATCTGATAGTTTATGCCTCCATTTAAATAGTATCCGCTTGTCTCTTCGCCTCTTTTGTAGCCCTTTGAATCAAAACCTTTTGCGCTAAATTTTAAAAACAAATCCTCATTTACTAGTCCGCCTATGCCGATGACTGCGTCTTTATAGTTATATGAAGCGATTTTAGATGATAAATTTGCATAAAAATCTCTAGGTTTTTTCTTTGTTATTATATTTATAACACCGCCTGCAGTTCCGCCTCCGTATAACACCGCTCCGCCTCCGGGTATGATTTCAATCTTTTCTATGTCTTCAACTGCTATTAAATTTAATGGTGTAGCTATCGTTCCATGTCCCGCTTTTAGGACGTTTAGACTTACACCATTTATTAAAGTTTTAACGTTAGTTCTAGCATATGCGCCTTGACCTCTCATATCTATCTCTTCATCGCCAAACACACCAGCGTTTGATATATACACTCCCGGAGCCTTTTCAAGCACCTCGGAGACGCTTTTATAGCCTCTATCTTTAATCTCTTCTGAAGTTATGATGTAAGCGTTTTTTACCTCGTCTTTTAATTGTGTTTCAAAGCCTGTTGATGTTACTATTGTTTTTTCAAGCTTTGCAGTTTTATCTTCTGTAGCGTATAAATTCATAGCTGCAGCTAAAGATACGATTATGGCTATTTTGCCAACCTTTGAACCCTTGGTCATTTCTAACTCCTTTATTGTAATTTAGATTCATATATTTTGATTTTTTGATACAAATTTTATATTTCTGTTGGTTTATTGAGTAAAATAATATAACTTTATTACTTAAGCGATAATTAAAATCAATATTATATAAATAAAAATAGATTATTTTTTGGGCTGTATAGTTTTTAAAATTTAATTTTTATATGAAATTTAATGTTGAGCAAGTCGTCAAATTTTGACGACTTTATTATCTTGTTAAAAAATATTTTAGTGTTGTTTTTGGTGAGGGTTATGTCCGTGCGGATTGTGGCCGTGCGGATTTTTTCTGTGAGGATTGCTCTCTCCTGCGGCTTGGCTTAGTTTAAGGCCTTTTGAGTTGTATGCCGCACCAAACCCCTTTACATATCTGCCGTCTTTTAACTCAACTTTAATTATATAAAAGTCAGACATATTTCTAAGCTGTTTTATAGCCGATTCTTTTGGATTTTTCTCGGCAAGTTTGTCAAAAATTTCATTTCTAAGTGCTTCGTCTTCTACAAATTTAGCTTCGGCTTTTACACTAAAGCGGTTTCTTGCAAATATAGTCTTGGCAGCACTTTCATCTTCTATGAAAAGAAGTGAAATTTTATTTGGGTTTGCTTTGATCGAGTGGTAGTGCTCGGCTACTGAACTTAGGCAGATGTATATCTCTTCGCCAACTCTTACAAATGGTGTGTATGAGCCAACGCACTGCATATCGCTATGCACGCTTGAAACGATAACCGTTTTAAGAGAGTCGATAAGCTCTACCACGCCTTTTTGGATCTTTTCAAGTCCGTTGCCTACGTCGATGCTTCTATATAGAGCCATTATCTCATCTTTGTAGTTGCCGTTAACTACCTTGTTTAAAAACGGTGCAAAAACCTCGCCTTGATCACATGTGATGATAAGTCCGTCTTCGTTCATGTCGGTTAGTTTTACGTTGCTAACATCTTTAAAAGAACCAAATTTCTTGCAAAACGCAATAACAGTCTCCATGTGATCTGAGTTCATATGCTCGATCGCTCTTTCTTTCATATATTCTCCTTAAAATTTTAGTAAGTATTTATTATAGTAACAAATTGGTTATTAATTAATAATTAAAATCATAAACTATTTTATTTGGCTCAATTTTCCATTTTCGATACTGTAAATTTTATCTGCACAGTCAAAATACGCATCATCGTGACTGATAGCAAATACGGTATAGCCATCTTTTTTAAGTTCGGTTAAAATTTCTTTATAAAACATCTTTCTAAACTGCGGATCTTGATCGGCTGCCCACTCGTCAAGTATGATAAATTTACGTTTTTCAAGCAGTGCAGCAACCATGGCAAGGCGTTTTCTTTGCCCTTGAGAGAGATTTAGAGTGCTAAATTTGTCATCTTTCACGCTTACTTTTTTATCTAAAAACATCTTTTTAAGCAGCTCGTCTATAAACTTATCATCATCGCTTAAGACCTCGTCAAACAGATAAAAGTCGCTAAACACCGCGCTTATGGTGTTTGCGTAAGCTTTTAAATTCTCTTTTGTGATACGAACGTCATCTACATACATCTCGCCGCCATTTGGCTCAAGCAGTCCTGCTAAAATCATAAAAAGAGTCGATTTACCGCTTCCGTTTTTACCCACGAGGAACACAACCTCGCCTCTATTTATCTCAAAATTTATATCGCTAAGTCCAAATCCATCATCCGGGCTATATCTAAAATTTATATTTTTTAAAGTTAGCCTATCCCAGCTTTGCGGGAAATTTTCACTCATGTTAAATTCGGCTTCATACTCGCTTAGATCAAGCTTTTTTAGCTTTTCATAGGCTATTTTTGACTTAAATATACTAGGAATACTTGATACAACCATCATAATCGGAGCTCTTAGAAAAAGTATCGTTAAAGCTATAGTGATAGCATCTTGCAGAGTTGTAACCTTATAAGCAAGACATACATATATGATCACGCCGATAGCTCCAAGCATCATAGAGCTAATCCAGTTACTTGCAAATGATGAAAAAATTTCGGTTTTTATGATATTTGAGCGAAGACTTTTTGCATTGGGTATAAACCTATCGTTATAAAGCCTTTTTGAGCGCTCTAAATTCAGGCTTAGTTCCCTATGACCTTCGATACTGGTTTGATAATCCTTGTATAGCGTATCTTCGTTTTGCCTATGAAGCCCGTAGTATTTGTAGATGTTTTTCATAGAGGTATTGCTGATAAAGATAGTAACGCTCATCCAGATAAGTAAAAATATAAAAATTTCATACGACAGATAGGCTATATAAAAACTTGCAAAAAAAATCACAAGACAGCCTTGGATGATATCAGGAATCCTTGTAAAACCGTTTGTAAGGCTTGTGATATCGCTTGATAGGGAGGCTAGTAGATTTGACTTGCCTATGGCGGTTATTTTTTGGTTTGGAGTGTCTAGGATGCGCTTTACTATCTTCATTCGCATATCAAAAACAAAGTTGTTGCCTATCGTGGAAAGCGCTATTCTAGATAGTATTGACGATGCTAGAAATGCTATTAACAGCCCGAAGAAAGCGACTAAAACAAGAGAGTTTTTTTCCGTTAGAGTGAGAAGGTATTTGTTTATAAAAAATAGTATGAGCATACTTGAGCCGCTTGATATGGCACCTAAAACTATCATTGCGATTATTTTCATAGCAAAACTAAGAGAAATTTTCGGATTCATTTTTGATTTTTAACCTTTTTTGATTTAAAAATCATTATCATATCAGGAAATTTATAAATTTTTAATTTATTCTATATCCAAAAACGCTTCGTCGCTAAAGCCAAAATAGACATTTTCGCCGGTTACCAGCTTATTATCTATAAATTTATCGCTGCTAACGACCGCTTTTATTAAGAAGTCTCCGATCTTAACCTTAGCCAAAAGATATGTGCCGTAAATGATGGAAACTGAGTGTATAAGTCCGATAAATCCGCCACCAAACGGCTCTTTGCTTAGGATTATTTTATTTGGATTGATTGCGATTTTATTTGCGTTTTTTAGAGCTTGCGGCAAGCTAAATTTTACATCAGAGCCAAAATTTAAAAAGCCGTTTTGATTTTCAAATATGTTTTTTATCTCAAATTCGCTTACCTTACCTCTATGTAAAAACACGCTATCTTGCGCGATTGCGCTTAGCCATTTTTCGTCGTGGCTTGCGATTATAAATCCGCTTTTATACTGCTCGCGTTGATACTCCACCGCCTTGCCAAATAGCTTTGAAGTAGCTAGATCCACGCTATTTGTCGGCTCATCGAGCAAATTTAGCTTTGAGCGCAGAGCAAGCACGAGCGCAAATGCCACACGCTGAGTTTGACCCGAGCTAAGCTCATAGTTTTTCTTATCCAAAAAGCTCTTATCAAGCCCCACAAGCTCAAGTGCTTCGCCAACTCTTTGGCTAAATTCACGCTCTAAATTTCTACTTTTTAAAGCAAATTCAAAATTTTGCTTAACGCTTCTTTTTAGAAGCATTGGCTCTGGAAAAAGCACTGAAATTTTACGTAGGGTTTCTAGACCGGGCTTACTCTCTTTCCAAATTTCTACATAGCCCGAATTTGGCTTTTGAAGAAAGGAGATAACCCTTATAAGCGTGCTTTTGCCGCTTCCGTTGTTGCCCATAAGAGCGGTTATGCCGTCAGTTTTTAGCTCCAGCTCTTTTACATCTAAAACCATATTTTTTTCGTAGCTTACTAGCACATCTTTAAGCTTTATCACTTGTCAAGCCTTCTTAGTTGGTGGATGGTTAAATTTACGGCAAATGCGATGAAAATGAGCACTAAAGCAAGCGCGATACCCATCGAAAATTCGCCCTTGTTTGTCTCAAGCGAAATCGCTGTGGTTATCGTGCGGGTAAACCACTTGATGTTGCCGCCTATCATCATGGCAACGCCAACTTCGGCTACGATCCTGCCGTAAGCTGTGGCAAAAACCACAAGCAGCGAGTATCTAAGCTCATAAAGCACCGCTAGGATGAGCTTAACGCCGCTTAAACGATAGCTCATAAGCGTAAGATAGTGCTTGCGCTCCATATTTTCTATCACGCTTGCGGTAAGCGAAACTACGATAGGTATGGCTAGTACAAATTGCCCGAGCATCACCGCTTTTAGCGTAAATAGAAGCCCAAGCTCTCCAAAAGGCCCTTGCCTTGAGATAAAAGCATAAAGTATAAGTCCGATGGCGACTGTCGGTATGGCTAGGGCGGTGTCGCTTAGAAGTCTTAAAAATTTTCTTCCAAAGAAGTTGTAAAAGCCCAGAACAAAGCCGATCGGAAATCCGCAAATGATAGCAAGTAGTATCGATACGCTTGATGTATAAAGTGTCGCCTTAATCGCTGAATAAGTCTCTGCATCGCCGTTTAAAAGCAGGTGAAACGCCGAGATAATGCCCTCTAAGATATAATCCAAAATTAATTTCCCAAATTTGATTTAAATTTATTTAAAATCTGCTATGATAGCACATCTTTATTAAAATTTTAAGGGGAGAAAATGAAGAAATTAATCCTAAGCTCATTAGTTGTTGCATCTACTGTTTTTGCAGCCGACAGCGACCTTGTGATGGCAACCACAACAAGCACCGATAACACAGGCTTGCTAGATGCTATCTATCCTGTTTATAAGGCTGAAACTGGAGTGGATCTAAAATGGACTGCCGTAGGTACGGGAGCGGCACTTAAACTTGGCGAGAACTGCGATGCAGACATACTTTTCGTGCATTCGCCAAAGGTTGAAAAAGAGTTCGTAGAAAAGGGATTTGGCGTTGAGCGCAAAGCCGTAATGTACAACGACTTTGTTTTGATCGCCGATAAATCAATCGCGCCTAAATTTAAGGGCAAAGACATAAAAGGCTCTTTTGAGATGATTAAGGCTGAAGGCATCAAATTCTTCTCACGCGGCGATAAATCAGGCACCGACAACAAAGAAAAAGGCATCTGGAAAAAAGTCGCAGGCGAAGTTCCTGAGAAAGACGCTTGGTACGCTCAAACAGGTCAGGGCATGCTAGCTACGATAAATGCGGCTGCCGAGCAAAAAGGCGTTACGTTTACGGATCGTGGCACATACATCAAATACGAAGCGAATATGAAAAATGATCCGGCTCTTGTAATCGTAAATGAGGGCGATGACGATCTTAAAAATTTCTACTCTGTAATCGCCGTAAATCCTAAACACTGCGCAAAAACCGACGTAGAAAACGCAAATAAATTTATCGAGTGGATAACAGGCGAGAAAGGGCAAAAATTCATAGCTGACTTTAAGCTTATGAATAAGCCTTTATTTACTCCTGATGCGGCTACTCGTAAATAATTTTGCAAAATTTGAGCGGATTTTCCGCTCTCTTTACCCTTTTTAACTTCTTTAAATTTTACAAATTTGCTAAAATCAACTAAAAATTTTAGGAAATTTATTCGTTATGCAGACTATATCCGAAATTTACACAGCTAAAAGCGAGATCAAAAAATCTACATTTTTAAGCTATCTTGTGCCGCTTAGCGAGTTTAAAACAGTGCACGAGCGCCTTAAAACCGAGCATCCAAAAGCCGTGCATATAGTCTGGGCCTACCGCGAACTAAATAAATACAATCAAATCGTAGAAAACCAAAGCGATGACGGAGAGCCAAAAGGCACGAGCGGGGCACCTAGCTTAAACGCTTTGCGTGGAGCAAATTTGATAAATGCAGGTGTATTTATAGTGCGCTACTTTGGCGGGATCAAGCTTGGCACGGGCGGGCTTGTGAGGGCTTATAGCTCGGCTGTAAATTTGGCGATAAATGAGGCAAAGCTAGAAAATTTCGAGCAAAAGAGCGAGTGTCTGTTTTTCGTTCCTTTTGCTTTGATCTCAAGGTTTGATCACTTTTTTGAAAAAGAAAATTTGAGCGAATTTGAACGCGAATTTAACGAGCTTGGCGCGGCTTGGAGCGCTAAATTTAAAGAGGATGAGTTTAAGAAATTTTATGAGTTTGCAAATGTTTTTGAGATAGAGGGGGTTAAATTTCTAGCCTTGCCGATCTTTGCAAATAAATTTACAAGATAAATTTCACACTCTCTTTACAAAACTCATGTATCATTTCAACATAAATCAGAAATGAGGAGAGAAAATGATAAAAAAAATTGTTGCGGCTCTACTTGTCGCAGCCGTATCAACATGGGCAAAAGGAGCCGAAATGGGAAATAAGAGCATAGTTTTAGCAGGAGGGTGCTTTTGGGGCACAGAGGCTTATCTTAAGCAGCTTCCGGGAGTAAAGAGCACATACGTAGCATACGCAAACTCAAAAGTGCCAAATCCAAGCTACCAGCAAGTAAGCTACGGCAACACAAACGCCGCTGAGGCCGTATATGTCGAGTATGATGAGTATGTTATCGATTTGGCTCATCTGCTTAAGTATTTTTTCTATACGATTGATCCGACCAGCTTAAACAAGCAAGGCAACGACCGCGGAACTCAGTATAGAACGGGAATTTACTTTACAGATCCAAAAGATGAGGCTGAAATTTTAGAGTTTATAAAAAACAAGCAAAAAGAGTATAGCAAGCCGATAGTTGTCGAGGTTATGCCGCTGCAAAATATCAGCAAAGCAGAGGAGTATCATCAAGACTACTTAACTAAAAATCCAAACGGATACTGCCACGTGACATTTGAGAGCTTGCCTCCAAAAGACGCGGTGCTAAGCAGTAAAAAGAAAGAGGCGAAAATGGATATGGAAAAACTAAAAGACTATAAAAATAAAGACGATAAACAACTTAAAGGAGAGCTTAGCGACTTGGCTTATGATGTTGTGAAAAACTCAGCCACCGAAAGACCGTTTACAAGTGAGCTAAACGACGAAAAGCGCGAGGGAATTTATGTAGATATCACAAACAATCAACCGCTTTTTTCATCTTATGACAAATTTAACTCAGGATCCGGTTGGCCAAGCTTTACTAAGCCGATAGATGGCTCCTTGCTTGGCGAAGTGGCCGATAATAGCTACGGCATGAGAAGGGTTGAGGTGCGCACAAGTCTTTCTGACTCGCACCTTGGACACGTTTTTGACGATGGTCCAAGAGATAAGGGCGGGCTAAGATACTGCATAAACGGCGCTGCGCTTAAATTTATCCCAAAAGAGGATATGGAAAAAGAGGGTTATGGCTACTTGATACCGTATCTTGAAGAGCAGGCTAAAGCCGCAAAAGCAAAATAGATAAATTTCATGCACTGCCAGTTTTTAGGCGGTGCATGGTTTTCAAAATTTCATTAGCTAAAGGCTAGGCAAATTCAGCCTAAAATTTTAAAGCGGACAAAAACCCTTCTAAGCCCATCTTGATATCTTTAAATGTAGTTTCAAAATCGCCTGTATACCAAGGATCAGCGACATCATCACTAGAACCTGCAAATGACAGCAGCTTTGTAACTTTTGGGCTTTTAAATCCCGCGATACGCTCGATATTTTTTATATTTGCCGTGTCCATTGCGATTATGTGGTCGTAGTAGTCTATATCGCTCTTTTTCATCTGCACCGCTCTATGAGGCACGACTGCTACGCCGTTTTGCTTTAGTTGTGTTTGAGTGCCGTGATGAACGGGATTACCGATCTCTTCGCTACTTGTGCCGGCTGAAGCTATCTCAAATTTGCTCGCTAAAGCGCGCTGCGCTACTATATGAGTAAATAACGACTCAGCCATCGTGCTTCTGCAGATATTGCCGTGACATACGAACAAAACCTTTATCATGCACTTAAACTCCGGCCTCAAGCTGCTCCATATACTCTTCAAACGTGCCTTTAAAATCAACGATCTCGCCATCTCCTTTAAGGTGGATAATGCGGTTTGCAAAGGCGTCAATAAGCTCTCTGTCGTGGCTTACGCAGATAACATTTCCGCTAAATTTATAAAGCGCCTCGCCAAGAGCGATGATCGCCTCGAGGTCAAGGTGGTTGTTTGGCTCATCTAATATCAGCAAATTTCCGCGATCAAGCATGATCTTACTAAGCATTAATCGGTGTTTTTCACCTCCGCTTAGCGCGCTTACTGATTTTTCCTGCTCTGCGCCGCTAAATAGCATCCTACCAAGACACTTTCTAATCTCGTCTAAGTCTTTGTTTTTCTCATCTTGCAGCCATTCGTATAGCTTTAGATCGCCTGAGATTTTATTTGTCGTATCTTGCGCGAAGTAGCTTGGCTCGATAGTTGCTCCTATGTGGATATCGCCGCTATCTGGCTTAACCTCGCCAATTATAATCTTACAAAGCGTGCTTTTGCCCACACCGTTTGCGCCGATAATGGCTACCTTGTCGTTCTTTTCAAGCTTAAAGCTAAAATTTTCAAAAAGCGTTTTATCAAATTTTTTGCTTATGCTTCGCACTTCTAAAATTTCATTTCCTATGTCGCGTTTAGTACGGAAAAGTATGCTTGGATCGCGTCTGCTTGAGACTTTGATCTCTTCTATATCAAGCTTGCTTAGCTGCTTTTGACGGCTTGTAGCTTGGCGAGCTTTGCTTGCGTTTGCGCTAAATCTGGCGATAAATTTCTCAAGCTCCTCTTTTTCTTTGAGCTTCTTATCGCGCTCCATCTCATGCTGCTTTGCAACGAGGGTTGATGCGATATACCAGTCGTCGTAGTTGCCCGTAAATTCGCGAATTCTCTTAAAATCAACATCTAAAATATGCGTGCAAACGGCATTTATAAAGTGGCGGTCGTGGCTTATAACAACCATCGTGCCTTCGTGGCGATTTAGCTCGTTTTCAAGCCATTTTATGCTTTCGATATCAAGGTTGTTGGTTGGCTCGTCTAAAAATAAAATATCAGGCTTTGGAAAGAGCACTTGAGCCAAAAGCACCTTAAATTTATCAGAGTTTTCAACCTCGCTCATAAGCTTATCAAAGTCGCTAAAGCCAAGCGAGCTTAGAATTTTTTCTATCCTTGTTTCATACTCATAGCTTGGATCTTCTTCAGCCGTTATCATCTCTAAAACGCCCAGGCGCTCATTTATCTCATCAGTAAATTCCTCGCTCATATAAAGCTTTTCTTTCTCTTTAACCGCGTCATAAAGGCGCTTGTTGCCGTATAAAACGGCGTCTTTGATAGTAAAATTTTCAAATGCAAACTGATCTTGTCCGAGCGTGCCTACACGAAGACCGTTTTCGATGATGATGTCGCCTGAATTTGCCTCAAGTTCGCCTGATAAAATCTTTAAAAACGTTGATTTGCCGGCTCCGTTTGCACCGATGAGTCCGTATCTGTTTTGGCGATTTAGCTTTAAATTTACATCTTCAAACAGAAGCTGCGCGTTAAATCTCATAACTAAATTTTTAATCTCAACCATTATCTTCCTTATATTTAAATTTTATGGATTTTGCCAAAAAGTCGTTTAAAATTGCTATAAACCAATAATTAACTTTACAAATTATTTTTTTGTAAATTTGTAACATAATGAAATTTTGTAACACATAGATACAAAGTTACATTATTGTATGGACATAATTATAATATTTTATGCTATAATCCTCGAAATTTATGTGTTATAAAAAGTATAGACAATATAAATAAAATATAATTTTGTCATTTATTTTTATAATATTAAAAAGTGTATAAATAAATTTTAGCAAGATATAGTGTAATTTTTATATAAAATTAAGTCTTGCAAATTTGCTATATTTCTAACTTTTTTATAATACATACTGTTCTTGGGATTTTTATAGCGGTCAAAAGTTATATTTATAGATAATAGACATTTTTTATAGTATTATTTATAAATATTTCTTTATTTGCTACTATAGAGATAAATCCTACAAATATATTGTTGAATTATTGTTTTTTATAAAATAATTGTTGTTTTATAGTTTTAGGTTGTGTGCTTATGTGCTATACGGAAATGGAGTTAAAAAATTAATGCAAATAGTAAGTTCTCTAGTCTGGTTTTTGTGGCAATAATATTTATATAATGAATGTTCAATATATTTTTTGATATACGGCAAAATCAAATATAAGATTGGAAGAATGAGTATTAATTTAGATAGGCTGTTAAATAATTCGGATATTAATCAAAGTTTTTATATTGCTCTAGTAGGACTTATAGTAGCTCATGCTTTATATTTGTTTATATTTTTGTTTATAGACAAAATAGACCTTGCGTGTATGAATATTGTTAGCATTAGTTTGTATGTATACGCTATATATATTATAAAAAAATATCAAAATGTAAAATTAACTCTCACCATTACACAAATAGAAATATTTTTGCACTCTTTTATATGTACTTTGAGTCTTGGTTGGAGTTATGGATTCCAAAATATCACACTTGCACTTGTGTCCATAGCGTTTTTTATAAATTTTAGTAATAAGTTTTTAAGTCATATTATTACTATTACTCAGGCGACTGCTTATTTATTTTTATATATATATTTTAAAGATCAAATTATAATTCAAAATTTTGAATCAGAAGCTATGTATATATTTAACTTTGCTTTAATTATCATTTCTTTAATATTTTTATCGAAATTATTAAAAATTCTTAATGCAATGGCTTATATAGATATTCTTGAAAAGCAAGAACGGCTACAGATAGCTGCAAATAAAGATCTTTTAACGGGACTTTACAATAGGCGTGGTTTTGAAAATACAGTGTGTGAAAAAATAATAAATTGTGATGGCGGTTCGAGTATAGTAGTTGGCGATTTGGACGATTTTAAAAGAATTAATGACGACTTTGGTCATATGGCCGGGGATGAAGTATTAAAAATAGTTTCAAATATTATAAAATCCAATATTAGAAAAGATGATTATGCCTGTAGATGGGGAGGCGAGGAGTTTTTGATCGCTCTTTTGAATACAGATTTTAAAAACTCGGAATTTGTTCTAAATCGTTTAAGGGAAAAAATACACAGATACAAATTTAAGTTTGATTTAATTGAAACCAGAACTTCTATAACTTTTGGATTTGTTTATGCAAGAATGACTCAACAAATTGATATAATACTGGCTATTCAAAAAGCCGATAAGCTACTTTATATGGGCAAAAGAAGTGGCAAGAACTGCGTAATAGGAGAGACTGTTGACATGAGCATGCTGAAACAAGAAGCAAACACTGCAAATATCTAAAATTCAAACAAAAAACATTATCTCTTCTTCTAAAATTTCAGGCTTTAACTTCACTATTAATCCTTATGTGGGTTGCCCGCACGCTTGCATTTATTGTTATGCCGAATTTATGCAAAAGATGAGCGGACACGCTGAAGCTTGGGGCGAATTTGTAGATGTTAAGGAGTTTGATGAAAATTCTCTGGCGAAATTTCTAAGCACTTATAAAGGTGAGCGAATTTTCATGAGCTCGGTTACGGATTGCTATAGCCCATTTGAAGCCAAATTTAAAAACACTCGTAAAATTTTAGAAATTCTTAGTAGCTCAAATGTAAATTTGCAAATTCTAACCAAATCCAAGCTGGTTTTGCGTGATATCGATCTTTTTAAAACTATGCCGAATTTAAGAGTAGGGCTTAGTTTTTCTACGCTTGATGAGAATTTACGAGCTGTTTTTGAGCCAAGAGCAAGCAGGATTAGCGAGCGTTTGGATGCGTTAAAGACGCTAAAAGAGCAGGGTATTAAGACATTTTTATTTGTAGCTCCTATTTTTCCTGCTATCACGCCCGCCGTTAAATTTGCGCAGGATTACAGCGACATAGCTGATGAGATCATGTTTGATAGGCTAAATTTATATCCTGCTTTTAAAGATAAAATTTTAGCCTTTATAGGACGAAATTTCCCACATCTTTTAAGCCTTTATAAGCAAATTTATCTTTTTGGTGACAACTCTTACTGGACTGATCTTGCAGCCGATTTAGAGGAGATTTTAAGCGAGCAAAAGGCAAACTACAAGATATGTTTTAAGGATTAAGATGAGTTCTGTTTTGTTTAGATTTTTAGCTCTGTTTTTTGGAGTTTATCTGCTTGTTTTGGCGCTTCTTTACTTTTTTCAGGAGCGACTTTTGTTCGTGCCAAGCAAGCTTGATGAGGGGTTTAAATTCGAATTTAACGCTAAATTTAAAGAGATAAATTTAAACGTAGATGGTGCCGTGCTAAACGGACTTCATTTTTATGCGAGCAAGCCAAAGGGCGCGGTTTTGTTTTTTCACGGCAACGCAGGCTCGCTTAAGGGCTGGGGCAAATTTGGCGAGTTTTACACAAGGCTCGGATATGATTTTTACGTTTTTGACTATAGAGGCTACGGTAAAAGTAGCGGCGAGATAAGAAACGAAACCGAGCTCATGAGTGATGCTCACGCGATGATGACAAGAGTGCTCGAGAAGTTTAACGCAAAGGATATCACGCTTGTTGGCTATTCGCTTGGAAGCGGGCTTGCGGCAAATATCGCGAGCAAATTTGAAGTGCCTAAGTTGGTTTTGGTGGCGCCTTATTTTAAATTTGACGAGCTAGCCAGCTCAAAGGTATTTTTCGTGCCAAAATTTATAGTGAAGTATAAAATTCCAACCGTTTCGTTCATAAATGAGGCAAAAAATACGCAAATATCGATAATCCACGGCAAATTTGACGATCTTATAGAGATATCAAACTCCTATAAACTAGCCAAGCATTTAAAGCCTGATGATAAATTTTACAAGATTGAGGCAGGTCATAACGATATACTTTATAACCGCGAATTTGAGCAAAATTTAGAAGAAATTTTAAGCAGATAGCTTAACCCGCCCAGCTTGTGGGCTAAGCGGGTTAAAGAAAATTTTAATGAAGTGCTTCGTTTAGCTTGATCGCGCGTTTGCTTGCGCTTGCAGTGATCTGACCTGTTTGGC
This sequence comes from Campylobacter sp. RM16187, assembly GCF_025319965.1. Classification (NCBI taxonomy): domain Bacteria; kingdom Pseudomonadati; phylum Campylobacterota; class Epsilonproteobacteria; order Campylobacterales; family Campylobacteraceae; genus Campylobacter; species Campylobacter sp. RM16187. The sequence continues at coordinate 1,382,671 of NZ_CP012549.1, read as the reverse complement.
TGTTTTGGCGGAAGTGAAGTCCGTCAAGATTTGCTAGCTCTAAGCCCTTATAAATTTCGCGATCAAATTTGAAATTTGGATTTATCTCGTTTAGTTTAGCTCGCTCGGCTTCGTTTATAAACACCTTTGTGCCCTCCAAAATCGCGATTCCCGCATCGACTATGCACTTATCGCCAAGCGGAATTCCGGTGACCGAATTTGCGCCAAGTAAGCAGTTTTTGCCGATGCTTACAGGGTTGCCGTTTGTGCCGCTTAGTACGCCAAGGATGCTTGCGCCTCCGCCCACGTCGCTTCCTTCACCGACTACGACCGAGCTGCTTACGCGACCTTCTATCATAACAGAGCCCGTTGTGCCCGCGTTAAAATTCACATACGCAGCACCCGGCATTACCGTAGTGCCAGGATGTATAGAAGCGCCTAAACGAACTTTTGCGCTATCAAGAATTCTTGTGTTGTCGCTTGGAATGATGTGGCTTAAGAAGCGCGGGAACTTATCAATGCTTACGATCGCAGGGTATCCTCCGCTCATCTTTAGCCAAATTTCATTTTTGCGAAGCCACTCAAGCTCGATAGGGATGTTGCGGCTTGTCCATGCTACGTTTGGTAGCACTCCAAAGGCTCCGTCAAGCACGAGGCTTCGAAGCGGAGCTTTGTTTAAAGAGAGTAGATAAAGCTTAAGATATACGATCTCAACGCTCTTTGGCTTGGCGTCTTCAAACATAAAAGCGATCTTAAATTTATCCTCGTTATTTTCCAAATCCTCTTCAAAAGCATGCTTTATCATGTGTAAAACTTGCACGTTTTTATGTTTTTCAAGCTCGTTTTCAAATACACTAAAGAGTTTGCTCGCCTTTTTGGCAACTTTTGGAGTAAATTCGGCTACAAATTCGCTATCACTGAAATCAACTTCCACTCCGCATTTTTCAAGCGCGTAGATGAGTGCTGCGGCTGACAAAAAGCTCTCTTTGTAATTTACCACCGCATAGCTTGCTTGCAAAATTTTGTCTTTATTTAGCTGACCTCTATCAACACGCGCTATCGCGAACGCAACCGGGTCTTTATAACCTTTTTTGGCTCTAAATTTTTCGCAAAATTCTTTAAATTCGTCGGCTGTTTTAAACTCTTTTGGCATTTTTACTCCTTGTGAAATTATTTTTGTGAAGTTTAACGAAATATTGTTTAAGACTAAATTCAATTATCTTGTAGAATCCATTAATCTGCTTAATTTATTTTCAGGCTCTGGAAGTATAACTATATCTTTAATATTTACTATTTTTCTTTTCACTGTATTATTTTCATAAAAATCCACATGAGCAATTTCACTATCTCTTAGAATAAGCCTTCCGTCCAACCATATATTTTTTTTGCTCTAAATAAATTTCTATATTAGTTGCAGCTATTTTTTTGGATACAAAGAATACCTCAAAAGCCTTGGCGTAAATTTGCGGGAAAAGCCATATTATGATCATGTGCATAATAAATATAAGTATTGTTGCATGTAGAATCAAATTTTTATTTTTTGTTTCTATATATTTAGCATATACTGCTCCGATGCTAGCTGAGAATACCACTGATACAAGGAAAAATAAAAACCAATTGGGATCTATTATGTTGTCTTCACGGCAAGCAAAATATCCGCCAAAAAGAATCATAATAAAATAAGCAATTAATATAGGTATTGAAGTTTGATAAAGTATTTTTTGTTCAGGCTTGTTTTTATAATATAAAAATATTCCACTTGATAATAAAACAAGTCCAAAAATTGACATCCACATCACTGCACAAACTATAAAAATTTTCAAACTATAAAACGATAATGATTCTATACCATAAACTCTTTCATAAGTTAATATAAATGTTGCATATAAAAATAAAGAAACGGCAATTAAGATGTAAGATACAAAGCGTAGTATATTTTTTATACTTTTTGAAATCTCAGGCATATTATTCACTTTGGCAAGTTTTTATAAATATAATTAATTTTATATCAAATTAACTTATTGTATTCTAAATTATCAATTTTTTATTTTTGTATCAGTATATCTTTTATATTGATTTTTACTTCTAGCTTATCAAATGCAATTGAGAAATATACTCATTTGGTTTTAATTATAGGGTATTTTTTAATTCTGATACTTTTTGGCAATAATTCTCTGATTTAAAATATTATAGTTGTTTTATTTTCCTATGCTGTACTTATTGTTCACTTTTATTGGCTGGAATAGTTTTTAGTTGAATATATCGCTATAAAAAGCATTGATTAGATATGTATGTAAAAAAATAAATTTGGGAGATAAGTTTCTCCCAAATTTTACTTCGAGCAAGCGCTCTTGCCGTCCATTACAGGCTGGATCGATGAGTTATCGGCTCCGCCATCGTTATTTATATTTTCGATTATCTCCCAAAGGCGAGCCGCGGCTTTTTCATAGCGTTTTGCGGTTACGGAATTTGGCTCATAAAAGCTTATAGGCTTTCCGCTATCGCCACCCACACGCACGGCAGGCTCGATCGGCACTTCGGCGATAACCTCAGTCTTATATGCTTTTGCTATCTCTTCTGTTGTTCCCTTGCCGAATATATCATACTCTTTGCCGCTTTCAGGACAGATAAATCCGCTCATATTTTCTACAACGCCGGCTATCGGGATATGAAGTTTTTCAAACATATCAAGCGCTCTTTTGCTATCGTCAAGTGCGACAACTTGTGGAGTTGTTACGCAAATTCCAGCTGTTACCGGCACGCTTTGAGCTAGAGTTAGCTGCGCGTCACCGGTTCCCGGAGGCATATCTAAAAATAGCACGTCAAGCTCGCTCCAAATGACATCTTTTAGCAGCTGCTCGATAGCTTTCATTATCATAGATCCGCGCCAGATAAGGCTCGTGCCCTCATCCATAAGCACGCCCATACTCATCATCTCGATGCCGTGAGTTAAGATAGGCTTTAGCTTGTTTCCTATGACTTGTGGCTGGGTTCCTATCTCGCCAAGCATTCTAGGGATGTTTGGTCCGTAGATATCGGCATCTAAAACACCAACTTTTTTGCCAAGTTTTGCCATGGAGATGGCTAAATTTAGCGTTGTGGTTGATTTGCCAACTCCGCCTTTTCCGCTGCTTACCATGACGAAATTTTTGATTTGAGGAGCGATATTTTTACCGCTTTGACTGTTGCTCTTTTCGTCCGGAATTTTTGGCTGAATTATGTTGATAACCGCTTCGTTTGAGCCAAGAACCCTTGCGATATCGACTTTTAGCTCTTTTGCTATGTCCGGATTTGAGCTTACGATCTCAACTTCGACTAAAATTTTATCGCCGATTTCTACGTTTTTGACAAATCCAAAACTCACGATATCCTTGTCAAATCCGGGATAAATAACCCCTTTTAATCTCTCGATAACTTGTTCTTTACTTAACATCTGTCTCCTTTATAATATTTCTTGAAATTTTATATGCGCAAAATTTTGGCCCGCACATAGAACAAAACTCAGCCTCTTTAAAGACATCTTGCGGCAAGCTTTCATCGTGCAGCTCGCGTGCTTTATCAGGGTCAAGTGCCAGTTCAAACTGCTTGTTCCAGTCAAAGTTATACCTAGCGTCGCTCATCGCATGGTCGCGCTCTATCGCGCCTTTTCGTCCGCGAGCCACGTCTGCTGCGTGTGCTGCGATCTTATGAGCGATGATGCCGTCTCTTACGTCTGCCGCGTTTGGTAAGCCTAAATGCTCTTTAGGCGTTACATAGCATAGCATGCTAGCTCCGTGATATGCGGCAAGCGTTCCGCCGATAGCCGATGTGATGTGGTCATACCCAGCACCGATATCGGTCACTAGCGGTCCAAGCACGTAAAACGGCGCATTGTGACAAAACTCCTGTTCTATTTTCATATTATACTCAATTTCGTTTAAAGGTATATGACCTGGACCTTCGACCATGACCTGCACGTTTTTCTCCCATGCTCTAAGCGTTAGCTCGCCAAGCACTTTTAGTTCGCTTAGTTGCGCTTCATCGGTGGCGTCATATAAACATCCCGGGCGCAGACTATCTCCAAGCGAGAGCGCTACGTCGTATTTGGCGCAGATATCGCAAATTTCATCAAACGCTTCGTAGAATGGATTTTCTCTATGATAGTGCATCATCCAGCTTGCCATTAGGCTTCCGCCGCGACTTACTATGCCCATTTTGCGTTTTGCGATTAGTGGCATAAATTTAAGCAAAAATCCCGCATGTATCGTAAAGTAGCTCACTCCTTGCTGAGCTTGCTTTTCTATCACTTTTAGCATAGTGTCAATGTCTAAATTTTCGATTTTACCCACATCATGTATGATCTGATACATAGGCACCGTTCCTACAGGCACGGTTGATTTAGCTATGATAGCTCTTCTTATGGCGTCCAGATCGCCGCCGGTTGAGAGATCCATAACGGTATCTGCGCCATATTTTAGGCAAATTTCAAGTTTTTCTATCTCGCCATCGATGTTGCTTGCTAGGCTTGAGTTGCCGATATTGGCGTTTACTTTTGTTTTGGACTCAACTCCTATCGCCATGGGGATTAAATTTGTGTGGTTTATGTTCGCAGGTATGATCATGCTGCCTTTTGCTACTTCTTTACACACTAGCTCGGCGCTTAAATTTTCGACTTTGGCTACATACTCCATCTCTTTTGTTATTATCCCGCGTTTAGCATAATACATCTGTGTCGGTGTTTTGTCGTTCAAACGCTCTTTTATCCAATCTTTTCTCATCAGGGATACTCCTAAATAAAATAGAAATAATACTACTCAAAAAAAGATAAAAAAAAGCTTTTTGAGTGTATAATATCGTAACACTTTTTATAAAAAGGATAAAAATTGTTTGATATATCCCTTGTGATGCTTGGAGCCGGGAATTCAACTAGGTTTGAAATGCCGGTAAAAAAGCAGTGGTTGCGCATAGGAGACGAACCGCTATGGCTCTTTGCGACTAAAAATTTAAGCTCGCATTATCCGTTTAAAGAGATAATTATAGCTAGCAACGAAGATGCTTACATGAGTAAATTTGCGCCACATTATCGCTTCGTGCGTGGTGGGGTTACACGCCAGGAGAGTTTACGAAACGCTCTTAGAGAGGTAAGTAGCGAATTTGTACTCGTTAGCGACATCGCTCGCCCCTGTATAAGTGCAAATTTGCTTTCAAAGATAATTGAAGGGCTAAACAACGCCGACTGCGTCGTGCCTGTGCTCAAGGTCGCAGATACTGTTTATTTTGAAGATGACATTATCGACAGAGACAGAGTTAAGCTCGTGCAAACCCCGCAACTTTCGCGCACAGCCTTACTTAAAAAGGCTATAGAGGGAGATCAAATTTACACAGATGATAGCTCTGCCATGAGGGCTGCCGGGGCTAAAATTTGGTATGTGCTGGGCGAAGAGAGCGCTAGAAAAATCACTTTTAAAGAGGACTTAGCCAAAATTCCTTGCTTAAAAGCGCCAAAAAACGAGATTTATTTTGGCAACGGCTTTGATGTGCATGCCTTTGAAGAGGGAAATTTCGTAACAATTTGTGGAGAGAAAGTTCCGCATAAATTTAAGTTCAAGGCTCATTCAGACGGCGATGTGGCAACTCACGCTTTGATAGACGCTATCTTGGGCGCCGCATCTTTAGGCGATATTGGCGAACTATTTCCGGATACCGATGATAAATACAAGGGGGCTGATTCGATAGGGCTTTTAAAGCAGGCTTACAGGCTTGTTCAAAGTGTCGGATTTGAGCTTGTAAATGCCGACATAACTATCATGGCACAAGCTCCGAAACTAAGCGCCTTTAAGCTTAAAATGGCTCAAAATATTGCAGAAGCTCTAAATATAAGCGCAGGCAGGATAAACGTAAAGGCTACAACTACGGAGAAATTGGGATTTGTCGGGCGCGGCGAGGGCATAGCCGCAAGCGTAACGGCAAGTCTTAGATATTATGATTGGACACAGATATGAGAGTTTTAATAGTAGAAAATGAAATTTACTTAGCTCAGAGCATGGCAACCAAGCTTGGAGATCTAGGTTATGAGTGCGAGATAGCAAGGACGGTTAAAGAGGGTCTTAAGGATGAATACTTCGATGTGGTGCTGCTTTCTGCGACATTGCCGGGCGAGGATTTTTACAAAATCATTCATAAATTTAAAAGCTCTATCATTATCCTCCTCATCACTTATATCAGTAACGATACGGTTTCAAACCCGATCAAAGCGGGCGTAAGCGACTATATCCAAAAGCCTTTTATGATAGAAGAGCTTGTGCGAAAGATTAAGCATTTTGAAGAGTTTAAGAGGCTTCAAAGCTTTATAAGGACATATCAGGACTATCTAAACTACCATTTCAAGGCAGCTTCTAATCTAAATTTTGACTTTAAGAAATTTAAGCTTCCTATGCTCATAAAGTGCAATAAAATTTTAAACGCCGATAACTTTGTGTTTGAGTATGCAAAGGCTCTAAATTTATCCTTTAAATTTATCCCGCTTGAGCAAAATACCGATTTTGAAGCTATCGCGGCGCAAAATCCCAGAGCGCTTTTGTATTTTTCAAATTTTCAAATTTTAAGAAGCGATGATAAAAACAAAATTTATAATCTCGCAATGAAACGAAAGCTCATCATTAGCTCGACAAATCCGAATGAGACTGCAAATTTTGAGATTTTAAACATCACTACCGATGAGAAAAATTTCCAGATAGATGAAATTCTAACGATTGATGATTATATCAAGCATATTATCGTTAATTACCAAGAGAACTATCCTGACACCGAGCTTAGCAAGAAGCTTGGGATTTCGCGAAAATCGCTTTGGGAAAAGAGAAAGAGATATGATGTCGTCAAGAAAAAATAATACGATTTTAATAAACCATGAGGCATATGGCGCGCTTGAGCTTATACGAAACCAAATTTTTAGCAAATTTAACCGCTTGATGAACGAAAAAGAGGCTAATGAGGTCTATGAGACAGGATTTTTAAACAACGAACCGATGCCTTACAGTTTTATATTCGCACCATTTGGAAAGCGAAATCAGGAGTGTTTAAGAGGCGCAAATAGTGGCGATAAGATCGAGCTTATAAAAGATAATAAAATTGTAGGACATATTATTGTTGATACCATATTTAAATTCGATCAAAAAAATAGGATAAATAATATATTTCATGCAAATGAGATGATTCAAAATGAAGTCAATCAAAGTGGTGAACTCGCTATTAGCGGTGAGGTTGAGATTTATAGCTCTACTTTTAGTGATGTAAAAAAGCAGATAAAGAGGATACAAGAGGAGTCAAACGCACAAAAAATTACAGCGATAATGCTGACTGCGGAACCGTTTAATAGGGCTCATGAGAGGCTTATTAGGATGACTATAGATAAGGCCGATTTAGTGCTACTGTTTTTGCTTAAAAGCTATAGTAGCGATTGGCAGCTTAAATTTGATCTTAAAAGGCGGGTAATGGAGTATTTTGCTCAAAACTATCTGCCTAGAAATCGTCTTGTAATAGTACCTTTTGAAAACTCAAATTTATTTAGCGCGCATATGAATCCGACACTTGAGTGTATCGCCGCAAATAGCCTTGGCGCAGATAAACTTGTAGTAGGGCAAAACCACGCTGGAATAGGGATGTTTTATGATCATAACGTGGTTCATACTGTGCTTGAGCGATATAAGGAAATTTTAAAACTTGAGATAGTAATTTTGCCAGAGCTTGTATATTGCAATGAGTGCAGAACAATAGTAAGCACTAAAACTTGCCCGCACGGTCAGCATCACCATATAAAATATCATGCGAGCACCTTAAAATCTCTTTTAAATGAGGGAATTTTACCTCCTGCGATCTTGATGAGACGCGATATATCCTCAATGATTTTGAGTGAGCTCTTTCCGAATCGATTCAAAAATCTTCAAAAATTATATGACGATCTATTTCCTAGTAACGGCCTTTTGGAGAAACACACAGAGCGCGAATTTTATGAAGAGCTGATGCAGCTATATCAGACTATGTCACTTACTTAGTAAAAGGAAAATTATGCAAAAAGTTTTTTTGACCTTTTTTTATACCGGACTTAGTCCGAAGGCTCCGGGAACTGTAGCTAGTCTGGTAGCCGCAGTATTTGCCTATCTTATACTTATATTTTTATCCGATCAGACGCTTTTTCTTGCTTCTATTTTGATTTTTGCAGCAAGTATAAACGTAATAAACGACTACGAGGCAAAAACCGGTGTACACGATGATAAAAGCATAGTCATAGATGAGGTTGCTGGTGTTTGGCTTGCTATTTCAATGAGCTCTGCTTCATGGCTTAGCTTTATATTATCTGTTCTGTTTTTTAGGATTTTTGATATTGTTAAGCCTTCTATTATCGGCAGAGTCGATAGAGATGTGAGAGGCGGGCTTGGAGTGATGGGTGATGATATGCTAGCGGGCTTTTTCGCAGGTCTTTTAAGTGCTATGTGCTATGGAGCTTTGATTAAGCTTGAAATAGGAACAGATTGGCTGATTTCTATTAGATAGATTTAAAAAGGCGAAGATTGATATTGCCTTTTTCGCCTTAATCTTCCCTCTTCTTCATATATTTCAATCTCTCTTGCATATTCTGGATTTTTCTTTTTAATCTCATTGCTCATGAACGCTATTAGTTTAGCATCGGCATTCTTGTGGCTTGCCATTATAAGTATGAATTTAAGATAACTTTTTGCAAGATCTGGCAATTGCCCATTGTTTTTAGGTGGTATACTAAATTGATCTGTGAAAATTTTAAGGGCGCCAAATAGTTCGTTTTTAGTTGACTTTGGATTAGATATGATCCCTAAAAGCTGATTAAAGGTGACATCTTCATCGGCTTTTGGGGATTTTGTATTCTTTTTTTGTGGTTCTTGATTTTTGTTTTTGGATTTAAAGAGTAGTAGCAGAACGCCTACAAAGACTAATACTGCTACCAAAATTATTGCAATAAATAGAGATTTTTCACCCATTCTATAGCTTTGCCATTTTTTCAGGTCTTCTAAAATATGCCAGAATTGACACTGCAAACATTACCACTACACTCATCCATACGAAGTCAGGCACAGGCACCGGATCTCCTGCGGCATATGAGTGCATACCGCTTAAGTAGAAGTTTACGCCAAAATATGTCATGATAATAGACCAGTAAGCAAACATAGATGTAACTGCAAATGCATATTGGTTATTTAGCTTCGGAATAAATCTTATATGTAATACTGCGGCATATATTAGTATAGAAACCAAGGCCCAAGTTTCTTTGGAGTCCCAGCCCCAATATCTTCCCCAGCTCTCATTTGCCCAAACACCGCCCAAGAAGTTACCAAGAGTAAGAAGGCTAAGTCCTAAAATCATAGCCATTTCATTAATTCGAGTAGCTTCTAGGATATTTCTTGACATCTCTTTATGTTCTTTTTTGCCTTGTAGAATAAATAGCACAAGTACAAACATACCAAGAAGAGAACAAAGCCCTAAGAAACCATAGCTGGCGGTAATAACTGAAACGTGGATTGTAAGCCAATACGACTGAAGAACAGGAACCAGCGTTGTGATCTGCGGATCCATCCAGCTAAGATGTGCTACAAAAAGAGTTATGCCTGCGAGTATTGAAGTAAGCGCCATTGAAATAGGACTTCTATTTGAAAATACTATACCAGAGAGGCCAAGAGCCCAAGCTATATATATCATAGATTCATAAGCATTACTCCAAGGCGCGTGTCCTGAGATGTACCAACGCAATGCAAGTCCTGCGGTGTGGGCTAAAAACGCTAAGATGTTTACAGAATATACGATTTTAAACATCCAATTTATATTTAATCTTGGTTTAGCCATTTTAATAAATACAAAACATAATAGTCCAAATCCTGCAAATAGATATATAGGTATTAATGATTGAAAAATCTTATATTTGTTAAATAAAATTTCCATATCTATACGCTCTTTGCTTGGCATTACAGCCTTGCCGTGCTCCTCTTGATAGGTTTTAATCTCTGCTAAAACCCTATTTGGAACGCTCCAATTTCCACTATTTAATGCATCGCTTACTCCCGAGAAGTATTCTTGTAGTATTCTGCTAATAGGCTCGCGCTCCTCTTTAGGAAAATACATCATAGCACTTGCAGGAGCATACCACGTATGGTTAGGATCGTCTATTTTTGGAAACATTGTAAAAATTTCGCCTACAAATACCATATAAAGGATGTTTAAGCGCTCATCTACTTTTTGCACGTCTTTATCAAAGGTTCCACGCTCTGCAGGACGTTTACGGCTTGCAGATTCTGCGTATTTGGTTAGTTTATAAGAGCTTCTTGTGGTATTGCGGTCATATTCGAAAAAATCATTAAATTTGGCATATTTTGCGTTTTCGTCTATTCCTATTATCTTTTTTAGTTCTTTATTGTGAACTGCTATTATAGGCATCTCTCTCCAGTAAGGAGCGTCTATCATCATAGATAGTGCAATTTGGTTTGCGTTTGCTTCGTTTATTATGTCTTTTTTGTAGACTTTATTTAAAATTTCTCTTGCTACAGTATCAAAAGGCTTCATACGCCCATCGGCACTCTGAACCACTACGGTTGATAATTCTTTTGCGTGGTTTTCATCTATTTTAATAGCAACATTCATAGCATTTGCTTTTGGAGCTACAAAAATACATGCGAAAGCCAGAATACATGCTTTAGCTGTATTTTTGATTGCATCTTCATTTATATATTTTGCCAATTTTCTAAATCTGCTATGTGGATTTACTACGTTAAAAAATAGTCCAAGACCAAGCAAGAAATAGCCTATATAGGTTGGAATTTTACCAGGGTCTTTGTTTACAGATAAGATTGTGCCACGCTCATCTTTATCATAAGAGCTTTGAAAGAATCTATATCCTGCATGATCAAGAACGTGGTTCATATAAATCCTATAATCATAATCTCCAGCCTGAGGATCTTTTACTATAACTTCACTTGCGTAGCTCATAGGCGAATTTGAGCCCGGATATCTCTTGAGCTCAAAATCTTTAAGATGTAGAGAAAATGGAAGAATTATCTCTCTAGCCCCCCAAGATGCTGTAAATTCTTGACCTCCTATAGTTTGGACTACAGGCATAATGTAATTTTCATAAAGTATAATCTCTTTACTCTCTCCATTAAAGCTTAAATCGGCAACTAAAGCGTCAAATTGTCCGCCTTTACTTACAAGTCTTCTTTGAGCCTTTTTAAGGATATTTTTAGGAGCGAAATTTATATCTCCTATGGTATATAATTGCATAGGAAGAAATTCTGTAAGTTTTTTAGCCTCATATTCTCCTTTTTCGTTAGTTGCCATTATGAAGTAGCCTACATTATGATTTGAAGTCATTGTAAAATTGCCATCTTTATACTCGAATTTAACAAATCTTTCCAGTGTAGGATCGGCATTAAAGGCAAAGCTTACCCCGCCAAGCTCTCTGACGTCTCCCGGTTTGAGCCCTACATCTTCACGGTTTTGACTATCAGATACCACAATCTCTATAAGAGGATCTCCGCTATTGGCCGCATAGTATTCAAATTCTGCATTTTTATAGAATGCTTTATATTTTAGATTGGCTTTTTGTCCGCCTACATCCAGATCTATGTTAAATTCATGAGGGGTTACGGCATTTATCTGCTTGGGAATGGAAACTTTATACTCTTTTCCATCTTTTTGAGTCTTCATCTCAAGCCTTGAACCCATCTCATACATCCTATCTTGAGTTGTGTTTTCTCTAATATGCATATTTGCTTCAAATCCTAGATATCTAGTCATGGCAGAGCCAAGCAGCATAAATAAAAAGCTTAGATGAAATATAAAAACAGGCAGTTTTTTCATATCCATAAGTTTATATTTATAAATATTGTATGCCAAATTTATACCCAAAAGCAACTGAATAAGCGCAAACCATGTAGCCCCGTATATTAAAGCCCAGGCGCTTTTTGTATCATAAACGGTTTCTACTATAGTGGCAATACCGCTTGCAATAGCGAATATTAGTAACAAAACTATAGCCGACGTCATACTGAAAAACAGAGATTTAATGCCTCTCATTAGAATCCTTTTAATTTTAGCTGCGCAAAATTATAGCAATATTTTTTTAAATATTTGTTACTATATAATAAATTTCTAATTACTGGAATAATCGTTAGTGTAATAAATATCTAGCAAAAGGATACTTTAAAGTTATTTGTTTTGGCTTAAAATATTCTTATTTTATTAATTTATAATATTTGTTATTATTTCTTGGCTTAAAATATAAAAAATAATTTAAATAGAGCAATTCAGTCAAAAAGTATAGCAAATATTATATTTATTTATAATAATAAATATAATATTTATTACTTCTTATATATAAAATTTATACTACTTTTGTCAAGATTACTAATATATCGAGCTTTGTATAAGATAATAGTTATCAATTATCATTAAAAGATGATATTGCTAATTTACGTATAATTTACGCAGGATATTTATTATTCTACTTAAACTTAATAAGGAGGAAACATGAACAGTTCAAGACGAAATTTCTTGAAAGCTTCTACCGCGACCGGATTAATGGCTATGACCTATGCTCCTGGTACGCTTGGTGCCGTTGGAGCTAAAGCTTTGCAAGCAAGCGATAAGGCCGTTTATAGCTTTTGCGAGATGTGCTCTACTCGCTGTCCTATAGAGGCTAGAGTGGTTGATGGAAAAAATATTTTTATTCAAGGAAACGGCAAAGTTAGCGGAACTGCAACTTCAGTTTGCGCAAGAGGCGGCGCGGGACATAGCCAGCTATACGATCCGCAAAGACTTGTAAAACCTCTTATTAGAGTCGGTGAGCGCGGTGAGAATAAATGGCGCGAAGCTAGCTGGGACGAGGCTCTTGATCTAGTTGCTAAAAAGATGCTTGAGATCAAAGAAAAATACGGTCCTGAGAGTTTTGTATTTACCGCAAAATCAAGCCAAACTCATAAACTGATGACAACTTTTGCAAGTGCTTACGGCTCTCCAAACTGCTTTTCTCACATGTCCTGTTGTCCGATAACATATAGAATGGTATGTGAGCAAATGTATGGCGACGGAAGACTAAAAAGAGACTTCGGAAACGCAAAATATATCGTAAATTTCGGTCACAATCTCTTTGAAGGACTAGTTATATCAGATACTAAAAAAGTTGCGAAAATGGCTGAGAGAGACGATACTAAATTTTTAGTTCTTGAGCCAAGATTTAGCGTTATAGCAGCTAAAGCCGATGAGTGGCTACCTGTAAAACCTGGAACTGACCTAGCGTTTGTGTTAGCGCTTATTCATACATGGATCAAAAATGGAACTTATGATAAAGAGTTTATAGAGAAATTTACAATCGGCTTTGATAAAGTTGTAGAAAGCACTAAAGATACAACTCCGCAGTGGCAAGAAAAGATCACAGGAATTCCTGCTAAAACGGTTGAGAGAATTGCAGGCGAAATTTGGAAAGCGGCTCCAAAAGTAATCATAGACTTTGGTCACAAAACAACAACTGCAAAAGCTGAGTATATCCGCACAAGAGCTATCATGGTAGCAAACGCTATGATGGGTAACTGGGAGAAAAAAGGCGGAATTTTCGGCGGCAAAAACGCTAAGAAATATAACTCTTTAGCGGGCGAAGAGCTAATACCTGCTATCACAAACCCTGATGCCGCTATAAAAGTTCCAAAAACTCCAAGACTTGATGCTGCGGGCGAGGATGGAAGAAACAAATTCGTAGGCAGAAGCCACGGTGTTTTGATGGAAATTCCTGATGCAATATTAAGAGAAAAACCATATCCTATAAAAGGCTGGTTTAATATCAGATTTAACCACATGATAAACGTTGCTGGTACTGATAAGACGATAGAGAGCCTTAAAAAGCTTGACTTTATAGTAAGCTCTGACGTTTATATGAACGACTTTTCTATCTACGCTGATGTTATCTTGCCGGAAAGCACTTATCTTGAAAGAGATGAGGGAATCGAAGATAAATCAAGCCAAAAACCTGCTTATATGATAAGAAATAAAGTAATCGATCCGGTAGGCGATACAAAGAACGGCTATGATATCTTTAGAGAACTTGCAAGACGCATGAAGATAGATGAAAAATATGTAAACAACACTATGGATGAGTGGAGAATGCAGCAAGTTAAAGGTAACGCCGAGCTTCTAGCACAACTTGCAAAAGACGGCTACGTAACTTGGAAGGTGCCCGGAATCTTGTTTAGAGAACAAGATAGCGTAAAAGCGTTTGTTAAGAAATTTCCTCACGCAGAGAAATTTGTAGGCGAAAACGGACTTATGGAATCTCAGGTGAAATTTAAAACAGATAGCGGAAAGATCGAGCTATTTAGCGAAAAAGTTGAGGCGCAATTCCCTACTTACGGCTGCTTAGGAAATATGGAAGATAACGTTAAAGATATGGATGTTTATGGCGGACATGAGCTAACTTTAATGACAGGAAAAACTCCTATCCATACTAACGGTCACACTCAAAATGTTCCTTTCTTAAATGACCTTATGAGTGATTCTCCTGTGTGGATAAATCCAAAAACGGCTAAAAAATACGGAGTAAAGACTGGAGATAAGGTATTTTTACAAAATAAATTTTCAAAAGATAAGGCAACTATATTTGTAACAGAGGGTATTAGAGAGGATACTTTATTTTTATATCACGGATTTGGACACGTGTCCGCAGGTCTTGAAAGAACCGACGGAGTTGGAACAAACCAAAGCAAGCTGCTTGATCCTGCGGCAGGCCCGGTGTGCTCTACTATGGTTACAAATGTCGGCGTTGATATAGTGAAAGCTTAAGGGGGAGCAAGATGAAAAAAGCATATAGAATGGTTCATAATGAAAACCTTTGCATAGGATGCCAAGCTTGTTCGGTGGCTTGCAGAAGTGAAAATAACGTTCCAAACGGAGTTTATAGACTTCAAGTGCATGCAAAGATGAGCGGAACGTTTCCAAATTTAAAGACGGATTTTATAAGAAATAGCTGTGTTATGTGTGAAGATGCTCCTTGTGTGGATGTTTGTCCTACGGGAGCTAGTTTTAAGACCGAAGACGGACTTACTCTAATGGATCACAGCATCTGTGTATCTTGCAAATACTGTGTTCTTGCTTGTCCTTATGATGCTAGATATGTAGAGCCAAAAACGGGAGAGGTTGATAAATGTACTTTCTGTTTTGATACAAGAGTATCCCAAGGAGATCAACCTGCGTGTGTAACCGTATGTCCTACGGATGCGCTTGCATTTGGCGATCTAAACGATAAAAATAGTGAAGTAAGTAAAATTTTAAGAGAAAAAGCTCACTACTATCCAAAATCAGAGCTTAAAACTAAACCAAAACTAGCTATGATAGCAAACCGCAAAGGAGGAAGCCATGAATAATATGTGGGGAAGCGTTGCTCAATATAACGAAATTTACTGGCCGTGGCCGATCGCGGTATATCTATTTTTGGCGGGTCTTTCAGCGGGCTCTATGATGGTTGCGCTTTTGGTTAAGTGGAACTATCACAAACAAGAAAACGACACTATTTGGGATGCAATGGTAAAGGCTGGCGCTATTGTCGCACCTATTACTATCTGTGTCGGTTTAGCACTTCTTGTATTTGACCTTGGTAAGCCTCTTAGCTTTTATTGGATTTTGCTAAAGTATAACTTCTTGTCTGTTATGTCAATAGGTGTTGCCCTTCTTTTGGTTTACACGCCTTTTGCATTCTTGTTCGCTATTATAATATTTGAAAAAGAGATAGAAAAACACTCTATTTTAAGTATCTTAAGACCGGTTTCAAGAATTATTCGTTCGTTCGCACCTTTGGCTAAGACTATAGAGACTATTTTGTTCTTGCTAGCTATCGGAGTTGGAGTATATACAGGCTTCTTGCTAAGTGCGATTACTAAGCTTCCTTTGTGGAATACGCCTATATTGCCGATTCTATTCTTGACATCAGGCTTTAGTTCGGGTGTTGCGGCGAATATTTTAGTAGGCTTACTATGTTTTAAGCACTTAATAAACAAAGACAATGTGAAATATCTGCTAGTGCTAGATCTTAGAGCGGTATTGTTTGAGATTCCTTTGATAGCAATACTTTTCATAGGACTATATTTCGAGGGCGGCGTAAGTGCAGTTGCTGCAAAACAAGCTCTTACAACGGGACATTATGCTATAATCTTCTGGCTAGGCGTTGTTGGTGTCGGACTTGCAACTCCTATATTAATAGCAGCTACCGCTCTTAAAAATCACGCCTATAGAGTAGGGTATATCGTAGCCAACTCTGTTGTAGTAATCTGTGGCGTAATTTTATTAAGATACTATATTGTATATGCAGGGCAGGTATTCACAGGAGTTTGATAGAGTGAGAATCCTACTTTTAGAGGATGATTTTAATTACAGAGAGAGTGTCTCGGAATATCTTCAAGTCTTAGGCTATGAGGTTGACGAGGCACCCGATGGGCAGGTGGCTTGTGATAAGATATCAAAAAACTTCTACCACCTGCTTATTCTTGATATAAAGGTTCCGCATATAAGCGGACACGAAGTTATAAAATATGCAAAAGACATTGGTCTTCAAACCCCGATAATGATTATGACCTCTCTTGTAGATATTAATAATTTATCCGTCGGCTACGAGCTTGGTTGCAATGAATATCTAAAAAAACCTTTTGAATTGGCTGAACTTAAATTTAGAGTTAATGAGCTAATGCGTAAATATCATGGAAAAGATGATAAAAATTTAATCGCCATAGACGAAGATTCTAGGCTTGACACTATTAAAAAACAGTTGCATTTTAAAGATAAAGTAATAGAGCTTAGCTTGAAGGAATTTGACCTGATAGAGTGCTTGCTGTATCATAAAAATAGTTTTGTCGGAGTTGAGACTATAAGGGCCGAGGTTTGGGGTGATAAAGAGATAGATTCGGCGGATATTAGAATGCATGTTCTTAAAATTCGTCAAAAAACAAAGCCTGATTTTATCGTTTCTTCCCGCGGACTCGGCTATAAAATAGATGTTAAACAATCTTAAAATACCTATTTTTTCTACTTTGGTAATAATGGTTTTATTTATTTTCCAAAGCTATGAGATTATAAATTTAAGCGCTAAAGACGAATATTCTAAAAATATGTTTGAATTGCTTGAATACGAGGGTAAAATACGCCATAGCCTAGAAAATAATCAAACTATTCCATCATCTTTGATATATAAATATGGAATTTACACTTACAAAGAGAAAAAAGTAGTATCAAATTTAGAGGTTACACCAAGCACCTTTCAGTTTGTAACCTTGCAAGAGAAAGGCTATCTCTTTTATAAGAGCTATTTTCAACTGGAACAGAATTTTTACTATCTGATTTTAGCCAAAAAGCAAAATAGTGCGAGAATTTTATTCGTAACGGTTTTAACCCTTGTATTTGCATTGATTGTGGTATTTGTTACGTTGTATCTATCTTTTGTAAGCGGCATTAAACCATATAAAGATGCAAAAAAATATATGAATAATTTTTTTAACGACGCTATGCACGAGCTTAAAACTCCGCTTGGAGTAATCGGCATAAATTTAGAGATGCTCGGAATAGATAATAAATACACAAACCGTATAAAAGCGGCTTTAAAACAGATGCAAATAACATACGAAGATACTGAATATTACATTAAGCACAGCTATATTTTATTTCCGCCTGAAATTTTAAATCTGAGCGAATTTTGCCTTGAGCGAGCTAGTTATATGAGGGGGCTTGCAATGTCTAAGAATATTAAAATTTATGACTTTGTAGAGCCTGATTTGAAGGTGTTTATGAATAAGATTGAGGCCGGAAGGCTTATAGATAACAACCTTAGTAATGCCATTAAATATAGTCCGGCAGGAAGTATTATAAATTTAAAACTAAGTCTTCAGAGTGATTGGATTGTGCTTGAAGTAGAGGATTTTGGCGAAGGCATTAAGGATTCTAATAAAATTTGGAAGCGTTATGTAAGAGATGAGGGCGTGCAAGGTGGCTTTGGACTAGGGCTTAATATAGTAGCGGGAATATGTATAAAAAACGGTATAGAATACTCCGTGACAAGCGAGCTCAAAAAAGGTAGTGTGTTTAAGTATAAATTTATTCCTTATTCTAAGCATATACTAGACTAACTACTTAAGCCATATATTTAGCTTTGATAAATTTCTTTCTTTTTGATCGGAATTAAAATATATTACAAAATAGCCTATTTTATTGCCCATAGTATCATTCATAGGCTCAATTGCAAAGTTGTGGGTGTTGAATTTATGAAACTGTTGCCCGTTAAAATTGATTGTCTGTAAAATCGGTAAAATATTCAAATTCGCATAATCTTTATTTATAAGATAAAAATCATTTATCATATTTTCATTGTCTTGGCTTTGGTATGGGGAGCCGGGACTCTTTTTTAATAGCACAAAGAGATCTATTCCTTGATCTTTGAAAAAGTCACTTAGATGTTCAAAATCAAGCAAAACCTCTATGCTTCCTAAGAAACTGTTCTTAGATGATAAAATAATCGGTGCAACAGCTCTTACAAAGACTCCTCCCCTTCCAACCTCAATATCAGCCACGGCTCCCTTTTTAACCTCTTTTAGCATATAACGAAAACTCAAAAGATTGTCATCGTGCATCGGTATCCAGCTTCTTACAAAGCTTTTCATATCTGCCGTATGAATATGAAATTTTACATTTTTATATATAGGCACTTTTTGTAGTATGTTTGTAAATTGATTCAGAGCCTTTAAACAGCCATCCCTATCGTTTTGCAAAAGGCAGTTTTTGATATTTTCATTTTCTGATAAAAGTACCGCCACCGTCATTGCCGATAGCTTCTCTTCTTCTATATTTTTGTTTAGTATTTTAGTTTGGAAATCAAAAAATTTCTTTATATTCTCCGTTTCTAGCTCTTTTGTGTATTCAATCCAATAAAATATTAAAAATACTAATAGTATTAGACCGGTTACAGAAAAAGTAATTGCTAGTTTTTTATTCATTCTCTAGACTCTTTACTAAAATTTCTTTAAACTCATTAAAATTTGGCAGCTCAAGCGATCCTTCGCGTTGTTTTTTACCCCACATAGACTCTGGAAAGAAGCTATCGTTTTCAAATCTCGCCATCACATGAAAATGTATCCTTGGAAGATAGTTTGCAAAGCTTGCTATATTTATTTTTTTTGGTTTATAAAATTGAATCATTGTCTTTTCTGCTATTAAAATTGCTTCAAAAAGCCTATTTCTAGTGGCTTCATCACAATCGCTAAGCTCAACGTAAGGAGTATTTGTAAAAATTTTAATCCAAGGTATTTCACTATTTTCGCGTTCTATATTTATAAATTCATCTTGATATATCATTTTTACCTCTTTTTTGAGGCGATTGTATCTAAATTTGAATTTTAATCAATTTAAATCTATACTATGTGCAATCAAGGAATAAACATGAAAATAGCAATAGTTGTGTATGATAGGATAAATTTAGTAAGTTTGGCTGAAATTTGGAGTCTGCTTTCAAATTTACAAACAAAGCATGATGTTAAAATCTGCGCTTTTAAGAGTGAAATAGTAGACGAGCATGGACTAAAGATAGTGCCTCAAATTTACAGTGAGAGTTTGTATGGATATGACGTTGTTATTATTCCGGATGGACTTGGGGTGCTTAGCTTAAGACATGATGAAATTTTTCTAAGCTGGATTAGAAGTGCAGGCAGGGCTAGACTTAAAATAGCGCTTGACTTAGGAGCTTTGATTTTTGGAGGTGCAGGGTTTTTGGAAGGCAGAGGGGCTTGCCTTAGAGCCGGATACAAAAACGCTATTGGCGAATACGCTAAATTTATAAATGCAAATATGTGCGAAGATGGCGATATAGTAACTATTTGTGAGTTAAATAGTGTTACAAAAGATAGGTTGGCTGAAATTTTAATTTAGCTGAGAATTTTATGGTCTAAAATTCTCAATTTTATTAAATTTATTCTACGGTAACGCTTTTGGCAAGATTTCTTGGCATATCCACATCATTGCCCAGTCTAACGGCGATTTCGAGAGCAAAAATTTGAAGTATTATCATCATCTCAAAAAATTCGCTCATAACATGAGATTGTTCGCTTGTTTTTATAAAATCATCGCTTAATTCAAATTCTTGCGGACTAATTGCTAGGATGTAGGCGTCTCTTGCGGCAAGCTCTTCGACATTACTCTTTGTCTTTTCGTATAGGCTATTTTTTGGCATGAGTGCTATAGTGAATAATCTCTCGTCCGCAAGCGCGATAGGTCCGTGTTTCATTTCGCCCGACGGATAGCCTTCTGCATGCAGATATGAAATTTCTTTTAGTTTTAAAGCACCCTCAAGTGCAAGCGGATAGAAAATATCGCGTCCAATAAAGAAAAATCCGTGCCCATGAAGATAATGTTTAGATAAGCGGCGGATTTTTTCCTGTAAATTTGTACTGATATTTAGTATTGTAGGCACATGAAGCAGGGCGTTTATTTCGCTTTCAAGATCTTCTTTTGCTATGCTTTTTCTAGCGTTTGCGCTTTGTAATGCAAGCATCCATAGAAGTATTAGTTGGGTTGCAAAAGCCTTTGTGCTGGCTACGCCTTTTTCTATACCGGCGCGAGTTAGCAGGGTAGTATCTGCCAAGCGAACTATGGATGAGTTATCGACGTTGCATATCGCCAGAGTCTTTAGTCCGGTATCTTTTGCGATTTTTAACGCTTCTAGGGTGTCTGCCGTCTCTCCGCTTTGGCTTATTGCTATAAATAGAGAATTTTTATTTAGCTTTGGCTTACGGTAGCGAAATTCGCTGGCTATTTCTACTTTTGCTCTTAAGTCGGCCAATCGCTCAAAGAGATAGCTGGCCGTAAGTGCTGCATGATAGCTTGTTCCGCATGCACAAAGCACTATATCATCGATATTTGCCAGATATTCGTTACTAAGTCCTTCAAGCTCTATATTTTTGTTTTTGATTCGCCCCATCATGCACTCTGCAACCACGGTGCTTTGTTCGTAAATTTCTTTTTCCATAAAGAATCTATACCCCTCTTTTTGAGCATAGCTCTTGTCTCTTGGAAGTGGCACGAATGCAGGTGAAATAGCTTGGGCATGCTTATATATTTTTATCTCATCAATGCTTATAAATCCGTAGTTTTTGTCATCTAAATACATTACCTCTTTTGCTATTCCTATTAGTGCGGCGTCAGAAGATGCGAAAAATAGCTCGTTATTTTCGCCTTTTGCTATAGCCATAGGCGCAGCGTCTTTAGCAAAAAATATCTTATTAGGAGCAAGTTTTGTGATAAGCAGAGTCGCATAGGCTCCTTGAAGTCTTGATATTGTCTTTTCATACGCCTTAAAAACGTCATCAAGCTCTCTTAAATTGGCTTCAAATAGATGAACTATGACCTCGGTATCTGTTTGGCTTAAGAATTTTACGCCTTTATCTTCAAGCTCATCTTTAATCTCTTTATAATTTTCTATAATTCCGTTATGCACTACGAAAGAGTGCTCGCCAAAATGTGGATGAGCGTTTATTTCTGTTGGTTTCCCATGGGTAGCCCAGCGAGTGTGCCCTATGGCCACACCTTTGCCTATAGAGCTAAAGTCCTTTGTTTTTTGAGCCAAATTTTCAAGTTTTCCAACCGCTTTAAAATAATTAATCTCGTTTTCGCTCATTACCGCCATACCGGCACTGTCGTATCCGCGGTATTCAAGCTCTTTTAGTCCGTTTAAAATAATATCTCTTTTTTCACCGCTACCTATGTAGCCTACTATTCCACACATTTTTACTCGCTTATCAATAAATTTAAAATTTCACTCTCGTTTGCATATAGCTTTTGGCTTTTTTCTATCAAAAATAGATTGCGTGTGCGATTTTTTATGGTTTGAATTCTCGCACTAGTGATTTTTATGTCTAGATTTTCCAAAACCCCCATCACATAAGCCATGAGTCCACGCTGATCTTTGGCATTTATCGAAAGTTTAGCATAATCTTTTGAATGATTCGTGTCAAAATTTAGCTCATCTTTTAAAATCAGTGGCTTATCAATGCTAGCTTTATCTATGCTTTTAAGTGAAATTTCTATCAGATTTCTAATGGTTTCTAACTCGCTATTTTTGACATTTTTATTAAAATCAAGTTTGATATAAAATTTATCGTCAAATAGCTCAAAAATTTCCATATAAGCAAGGTCAAGATGAGCTAAATTTGATAAAAGTATAGCTAGATTCGGATAGAATTTTGAGACTATTTGGATAATAAAGCTTGGATGATTTTTAGTGTTTATGTCTAAATTTTGCGTATTTTGCGCTAAAGAGGCGATATTTACTATATCTAAGGGCTGATATTTTATAAATAATAAATTTGCCGGAATTTTAAAGATTTTTTCCTTTAAATTCTCGTCCAATCCTATAAATTCACTATTTCTCTTTAGACTATACTCTTTTTTTGCTCTTCTTGTGGCTTCGTCAAGTAGATTTTCGTCATCAAAGCTTTCAAGAGATATCAGATATAATTCGCGTAAAAGTTTAGCAAGATAAGCTGTATAAAATTTATCGTTAGTTGCGTTGATAACGCAATACGTGATGATATACAGAAGTTTTAAGACATTTTTATCGCCAAGCTTTGATATAAAGCTAAAAATAGTCTGCTGAGAGTAGATATCCTCGCGGTTTGCAACATCGCTCATAAGAGTATGGTATCTAACCAAAACAACCCCTGTATTTACCGCTTTTTGGCTTAACTCAAGTTTTGCAGCATAAGCCCTAAAAATATTTGAGCCAACTACACTGTGATCGCCTGTTAGTCCTTTGCCAACATCGTGAAGCAAGGCCACAAGCTTTAGCATTATTTTGCCTTCGCCGCAAAGCTCGTCATATAGGTTCTTTATAAATTTATCCTTGATGTTTTCTAGATGTTTTACTGTAAGCAAGCAATGCTCATCAACCGTAAATTTATGATATCCGTCAAATACCGCAAGATGGCTTGTGTGCTCCATAGGCTTAACTAAAATTGGCAAAATTTCAGCATCAAGCAGAGCTTTAAGCAGGCAGTAGCTATTTTTTCTTTCTAAAATTTTTTTGAAATTCGCTAGATAAATTTCAAGCTCGCTTTTTAAAACTTCAACCCTTTTTATATAAAAGATAGCTCCTGTGTCAAATTTATAATCCATATCATTAAGTTCTAAAAGCTCTCCCAGCACATCATTTAATCCTTTTGATTTTTTATGAAGCGGAGTATAAAGAGTATCTTCTATTCTATAAAATCCATTTTTTAGCCTTGCTATTTTTAGCTGCTTAAAACCCATCTCGCTTTTAAAATTCGATCTGTAAAAAGAAGCGGTAAGATACCTTGAATAAAGAGCCACGGTATGCATGCAAGATAGCAACTTTTGAGAGATTATACTGTCTGTTTCTTGAGTTTTTTTAGACTTTGTTTGCATTAGATTGGTGATTTCGTCGATATAAGCGGAGCTAAATATATCAGAGCCCGTGGATAAATTTTGAGCTGTTTTTATACATAATATAAAATCTATCGCTAAATTTAATACGCTTAGCTCTTTTTCGTCTATAAATTTAAGTGCCTGCGTTCTAAAGCTTATTTCGTTATCAAAGCCGTTTAATGCGCAATTTAGATAGTAAATATCGTTTGTTCCGCCAAAGTCACTCTTAAGATCCGGCTCTTGTTTTAAATTTTTAATATCTTTAAAGGCTCCAAGAGATTTTATGTAGTATTTTAAATTCTCTTTTTGATTAAATTCTCTAGTTTTATAAATTTCGCTTCTGGCGAGTTTGTACATATTTTTTGAGCCGGATATATAGCGAATTTTACTAATTGAAGCCTTTGCCTTAAAGTCGTTTTTAAAATTTTCGAAAATTTCATTAAGCTGAATTGTCTTTATGTTTAAATTTAGCCCGCAGTCTTCTAATGCCTGATGTAAAAGTTTTAAAATTTGGCGTATGTTAAATCCGTCTATATTTTTATATACGATTAAAACTTCAAAGACGGAATTTGGGCTTATGAGACTTTGTCCGTATTTTTGGGTTGCTATGACGCAAAGCGGAATGTGATCTATGTCCGGTAAAAAATCTCTAAAAATATCGCTAAGCACAGCATTTGTAAATAGTTTTATGAGCTCATCGCTATCTTTGGCTATAAAATTTGCAAACCCTTTTCCTTGCAATTTTAAAATTTCTATTTTTAGATTTTTTTGATGTTTTTTGCGTATGTTTTCTAGCTCTAAAAAATCAACCTTCTCTCTTCTTAAAGCCACCTTCTACCAACCTTTTTAAAAGTTAAATTTATAAATAATACTAAAATTTTGCAAAAACAAAGCTTTTTTTATCTATAATCGCCAATATCTAATTCAAAATGGGCTATGAAATTGATAAATTTAATAGAAAAATTACAAAGTGGCGATAGGCTTGAAGCCAGTGAATGCTTGAAGCTATACGACCTTGATCTTTTTACATTAGGCAAATTTGCAAATTTAAAGCGCCAAAAACTGCACGGTAAAAAAGCCTTTTTTAATCTTAATCGTCATATTAATCCGACAAATATATGTGCTGATGTATGCAAATTTTGCGCTTTCTCATCTCATAGGAAAAATCCAAATCCATATATAATGAGCTATGATGAGATTATGCAAATAGTGGAAAAAAGCGTAGAAAACGGAGCAAAAGAGATACATATAGTATCGGCCCATAATCCAAATACATCTTGGCAATGGTATCTGGAAATTTTTAAAAAGATAAAAGAGGCGTATCCAAATTTGCACGTCAAGGCTTTAACGGCAGCAGAGGTTGATTTCTTATCCCGTCATCACGGATTAAGCTATGATGAAGTTATAGATAAGATGATAGAGTACGGCGTAGATAGCATGCCTGGCGGTGGAGCTGAGATATTTGATGAGGACATTCGGGCTAAAATTTGCAAAGGCAAGGTAGGCTCTAAAAATTGGCTTGAAATCCATAAAAAATGGCACGAAAGAGGTAGGCTAAGTAACGCTACTATGCTATTTGGCCACATAGAAGAGCCTAAACATAGGATAGATCATATGCTTAGAATTCGTGATTTGCAAGATATGACAAATGGATTTAATGCGTTTATTCCGCTTGTGTATCAAAAGGATAATAATTTCATAAAAGCTAGCAAATTTATGGGCTCTGTCGAAATTTTAAAGACTATGGCGATATCGCGTTTGGTTCTTGATAATGTGCCTCATATTAAGGCATACTGGGCGACTTCTACTATAAATTTAGCTATGGTTGCTCAAGAATTTGGAGCTGATGATCTGGACGGAACTATACAAAAAGAGAGCATTCAGAGTGCTGCAGGAGCAAAAAGTGCGAGCGGAATGGACATGAGAAACTTTATAGATCTTATCCGAAGCTCAGGACTAACTCCGGTAGAGAGAGATAGTATGTATAACGAGATAAAAGTATATTAAAAATTTAAGGAGAGAAAGGTGGATTATTTTAGGTTAAAAGAAAATAATACCGACGTTAAAAAAGAGTTTAGCGCCGGTCTTACGACATTTTTGACGATGATGTATATCGTGCCTGTAAACGCTATTATTATGAGTCAGGCTGGTATGCCTATAGATGCGCTTATAACTGCGACTGCACTTATAACATTTTTTGCTACCGTATTTAACGGAATATGGGCAAATACACCTGTGGCAATGAGTGTGGGAATGGGATTAAATGCTTATTTTACATTCGGTCTTGTTATTGGCATGAATATGCCGTGGCAGACGGCTCTTGGTGTGGTTTTTATATCTGGAATTATATTTTTTATACTATCTTTTTCAAATTTTAGAGTCTGGGTTATAAAGTCTATTCCGCTTGATCTTAGACGTGCAATAAGTGCTGGTATAGGAACTTTTATAAGCTTTATCGGGCTTCAGCAGATGGGCATAATAGTAAAGAACGATGCTGTATTGGTTGGGCTTGGAAATTTAAAAGATATGAACGTAATTTTAGGATTAATAGGTCTTCTTTTTGTAATATCTTTTTGGACTTGGAAGGTTAAGGGAGCTTTTATTTTATCCATTATTGCTACATCTATTGTTGCGTGGGTATTTAAAATTTCACCTTATCCTAGCGAGGTTTTTTCTCTCCCGGCGTCTATTTCTCCGATGTTTTTAGAACTTGATATTATAGGGGCGTTATCGTTGGCTTTATTGCCTGTTATAGTCACTTTCTTCGTTACCGATCTTTTTGACTCAGTTGGTACATTGGCTGGAGTTGGTAATAGGGCTGGAATATTTGATGAAAGTAATCGGCAGGGCATGAGAAAACTAGAAAAGACTCTTGAAGCAGATGCTATAGCGACAGTTGCAGGCTCTTTGATAGGAGTTAGTACTACTACGGCTTTCGTAGAAAGTGCAAGCGGTGTAGAAGAGGGCGGTAGAACGGGCCTTACTGCAGTATTTTGCGGATGTTTATTTTTACTTACAGTGTTTATGCTCCCACTTTTTAAATCGATACCTTCAAATGCAGTATATCCAGTGCTTGTGATGGTGGGCGTGCTTATGTTTAGTGAGCTTGCCAATGTAAATTTTAAAGATCCGGCTATAGGTATTTCAGCGTTTTTTATAGTAGTTTTAATGCCTCTTACATATTCTATTACAAGCGGTCTATCTGCAGGATTTATAGCATATTTGATAGTTAGGCTTTTAAGACGTGAGTTTGATCAAATTAACTTCGGTGTTATAGTCCTTGCTCTTATTGGTTTGATAGTATTTTTAGTTCATTAAGGAGTTTTTGTATGATATATTACGGATATGAGGAATTTGAAAAAGATATTAAGGCTTTGGCAAAAGAGGTAAGGGATGAATTTAATCCGGATGTAATTTTGGCTATTGCTAGAGGTGGTCTTACATTAGGACACTCTTTGGCTGTTGCTCTTAATAAACGCAATCTTTTCACTTTAAATTCTATCCATTACGAGGATACGAAAAAGCTTGATACGATTGAAATTTTCAATATCCCTGACCTTTCTAAATTTACTAAAATTTTGCTAGTTGACGATATTATAGATACTGGTGAGAGTATAGTTGAGATTAAGAGGCAGCTCTTAAAAATTTATCCTCATATAGATATTAAAATCGCATCGGTGTTTTATAAAGCAAAGGCTCTGTTGTTACCTGATTTTAAGATAAAAGAGGCGCATGAGTGGGTTGAATTTTTCTGGGATGTTCATATATAATTGTTGTTAAAGTAAAACATAGTGCAAAAACAAGGTTTTTTATATTCAGAATCTTTTTTGATATCTCTTATATGCTGTTTTAGTCTATGTTGTTTGCTCTATGCAGTTTCAACTCTTAGCATTAGCTACTATGAAGCTGAGATTTTTTATAACTCCGGTTCAATGGCTGGAGTTATGTCTAGATTTTTTGTATCTATTTTTGGTCATAATGACTACGCTTTAAGACTGCCTTTTTTGATTTCTCATATATTTAGCATAATACTGCTTTATAAAATTTCAAAATCTATACTAAAACGTAAATTTGATAGAGTAATCGGTGTTTTGATCTTTATATTTTTACCGGGAGTTATTGCATCTGCGATACTCGTAAATGATGCAGGTATAGTTATAATGCTTGCATTGCTTGGTATATATCTTTATCAAATCAGGCAAACTGTAGCGTTTTATCTTGTTTTGGTTTTACTTGCTTTTGCTAGCGACTCTTTCTTGGTATATTTTATTGCTCTTTTTATATTTGGAATTTATAAAAAAGACGGTCAACTTGCGTGGCTATCAGCTATTTTGTTTAGTATATGTTTATCTATATACGGTTTTGATACAGGTGGGAAGCCAAGAGGATATTTTTTAGACACAATAAGTATATTTGCTGCCGTATTTTCGCCGTTTGTATTTATATATTTTGTATATTGTATGTATAGAATTTGGGTTAAAGAGCAAAAAAATTTGCTTTGGTTTGTTGTGATAACGTCTTTTTGTCTATGTCTTGTCGCATCCATAAGGCAAAGACTTGAGATTGAAAATTTTTTACCTTTTTGTGTCATAGCAACTCCTCTTATAGTGAGAGTTTTTTTTAACTCATATCGAGTTAGACTGCCAATTTTTAGAAAAAGCTATAAATTTATGACCTCATTTGTTGCTTTTTCATTAGTTATAAGCTTTGTTTTTGTATTGTTTAATGAAATTTTTTATATATATGCCCAAAATCCTAAAAAACATTTTGCCTATAAGTATCATGTTGCAAAAGAGCTTTCAATAAAGCTCAAAGAAATGGATATTAAAAATGTTCAAACCGATGAAAGATTAGCGCTTAGGCTTAAATTTTACGGAATCGAAAATGGTAAAACAAAACTTATAAATTTAGATTTAAAAGATAATTATGCTAATATAACCATAGAAAAATTTGGTAAACCTATTGCTAAATTTAAACTCTCTCAGGAATATATATGAAAAAAGCCTTTACTATGCTTGAGCTAGTTGTTGTTATCGTTGTTATAGGAATTTTAGCCGCGATGGCTATACCAAGACTTGAGCGCGATAACCTTGCCGAAGCTGTTGATCAAATAATCTCTCATATAAGATACACTCAACATCTTGCTATGCAGGATAATAAATTCGATCCGGCCGTGGATAAATGGTTTAAAAGAAGATGGACTCTCTCTTTTAATACAGGCGGTTTTTGTGGCAGTAAAAATACTGACTGGACATATAGTGTTTATTTTGATGGCGTAGGAAAATTTACAGGAAATTTAAATAGCATAGATGAGGTCGCTAGAGATCCTCAAGATCCGTCAAAAATCATGAGTGCCGGTTGGGATAGCGGCTCTTTGGGAGGCGGTTGCCAAAATGCTAGCAATAAATATAATATAACAAAAAAATTTGGAATAACTAATATTGATTTTTCAAATGGTTGCGGTGCTGCCAATACAACATCTATATCGTTTGATGAATTTGGGCGTCCGATGCAAAAAGCCAGCACTACCGGCACCACAGGCGGAGCACAAAGGGGATATGATAGGATATTGGTTTCAGGCAATAATTGCTTTATTTCTATAAGTACTGCTGACAGAAATGCTACTATATATATCTCTCCTGAAACCGGTTTTGCTAGGGTCTCATACTGATTAAGATAAAATTATTTCTGTGGTGTATGTTTTTTAACCTCCCTTTAAGCTTCCCTCTTATATAATTCCAGCTCACGAATTAAGAAACCACCTTTAACTTCTTCTTTCAAGTTAATAAAGCTTTTTCTTTTTAATCGTCATGTTCTATAACTTTACCAATGTTAAACTAATTAGTCAATCTTTGAAATCTAAACAAGTGATCGATTGAGCCATCTACTTTAATAGGCTTTCTTTGGAAAGTAATTAATGTAGAAAAACTAAAAAATCATCTTTTAATTAGCTTGCTAATTTAAAAGATCGTAGATTATAAAATTAAAAGTTTTTTGATTAAAACTTCATATAAATTTAACTAAAGAGCTCTAAGGTTTTCTAAAGCTTAATCCGCTTTTTGAATAAGACCTTAAATTTACGATTTATGACAAACGTAGTTTGGAATAAATCTTTATCTTTAGTATTGCTTCTTAGGTTTGGCTTTGCCAAACCGCTAAAGAAGATTAATATGGAGAGTTTGATCCTGGCTCAGAGTGAACGCTGGCGGCGTGCCTAATACATGCAAGTCGAACGGAGATATGAGGGCTTGCTCTTATATCTTAGTGGCGCACGGGTGAGTAATGTATAGCTAATCTGCCCTACACTAGAGGACAACAGTTGGAAACGACTGCTAATACTCTATACTCCTTCTTTACATAAGTTAAGTCGGGAAAGTTTTTCGGTGTAGGATGAGGCTATATCGTATCAGCTAGTTGGTGAGGTAATGGCTCACCAAGGCTATGACGCGTAACTGGTCTGAGAGGATGATCAGTCACACTGGAACTGAGACACGGTCCAGACTCCTACGGGAGGCAGCAGTAGGGAATATTGCTCAATGGGGGAAACCCTGAAGCAGCAACGCCGCGTGGAGGATGACACTTTTCGGAGCGTAAACTCCTTTTCTTGGGAAAGAATTATGACGGTACCCAAGGAATAAGCACCGGCTAACTCCGTGCCAGCAGCCGCGGTAATACGGAGGGTGCAAGCGTTACTCGGAATCACTGGGCGTAAAGGACGCGTAGGCGGATTATCAAGTCTTGAGTGAAATCTAACGGCTTAACCGTTAAACTGCTTGGGAAACTGATAATCTAGAGTAAGGGAGAGGCAGATGGAATTCTTGGTGTAGGGGTAAAATCCGTAGAGATCAAGAAGAATACCCATTGCGAAGGCGATCTGCTGGAACTTAACTGACGCTAATGCGTGAAAGCGTGGGGAGCAAACAGGATTAGATACCCTGGTAGTCCACGCCCTAAACGATGTATACTAGTTGTTGCCAAGCTAGTCTTGGCAGTAATGCACCTAACGGATTAAGTATACCGCCTGGGGAGTACGGTCGCAAGATTAAAACTCAAAGGAATAGACGGGGACCCGCACAAGCGGTGGAGCATGTGGTTTAATTCGAAGATACGCGAAGAACCTTACCCGGACTTGATATCTAACAAATCATCTAGAGATAGAAGAGTGTCTGCTTGCAGAAATGTTAAGACAGGTGCTGCACGGCTGTCGTCAGCTCGTGTCGTGAGATGTTGGGTTAAGTCCCGCAACGAGCGCAACCCACGTATTTAGTTGCTAACGGTTAGGCCGAGCACTCTAAATAGACTGCCTTCGTAAGGAGGAGGAAGGTGTGGACGACGTCAAGTCATCATGGCCCTTATGTCCGGGGCGACACACGTGCTACAATGGCATATACAATGAGACGCAATATCGCGAGATGGAGCAAATCTATAAAATATGTCCCAGTTCGGATTGGAGTCTGCAACTCGACTCCATGAAGCCGGAATCGCTAGTAATCGTAGATCAGCCATGCTACGGTGAATACGTTCCCGGGTCTTGTACTCACCGCCCGTCACACCATGGGAGTTGATTTCACTCGAAGTCGGAATGCTAAACTAGCTACCGCCCACAGTGGAATCAGCGACTGGGGTGAAGTCGTAACAAGGTAACCGTAGGAGAACCTGCGGTTGGATCACCTCCTTTCTAGAGTACATATAGATATTCTCTCACAAGATATCTATAAGAAAGATATGTTTCAATCTGCAAGATTGAAATTTAACTCAATCATCCTTGTTTAGTTTTGAAAGATTGACAGCTAATAAATTTGTCTAATTCCTTAATTGCCTAGACAAAAACCTAAATTTGTGATAAACGAAGTTTAGAATAAAACTTTATAACTTTAGGTGGGTGCAGGGAACAAAACTCCTGCTCGTAAATACTAGCTTGCTAGTATACGAAGTAAGGATGTTAAGGGGAATTAGCTCAGCTGGGAGAGCGCCTGCTTTGCACGCAGGAGGTCAGCGGTTCGATCCCGCTATTCTCCACCAAATTTAAGTGCGAAGCTATTTTTCTTCTAGACAAGGAAAAGTGACCGAGTAACAAGGAGCGTAGATACACTACGTGACGAAGTTATGACCAAGCTTTGACGCAGTATAGAATGCAAAAGAGCAAGCAAGAGGGCCTATAGCTCAGCTGGTTAGAGTGCACCCCTGATAAGGGTGAGGTCACAAGTTCAAGTCTTGTTAGGCCCACCATTAATTAGTAAATAGATAAAAATTAGTTTAACTAAATATACATCAAGGTTTAAATCAAGTGTTCTAAAAAGAATGAAAGAATATTTGCTTTAGACTTTGAGTTGATTAATATCCTTATTTTTTACGGTGCCTCTGAAAGAGGCAGTGTGCTTTAGGGGTTTCCAAAGGGCTTTGCTCTTTGGTCGCAAATACTAGCTTTGCTAGCATGCGAAGTCTAAAAGTTCTTTTAATTATCATTGTTAAGAGTCACAAGCAAGTTTTTAAATAAAACAATTTTACAGGACTTGTTAAAGATTTAAATATCTTATCTCTTGAATATAATCAGTATTCAGAAGTTTAACGTCACAAGATATATGGAGTTTAAAACTTATCTATATATCAGTTAATGCTTTCCGTCTTGGGGATGAGAGTTTAAATTTAGTAATTGCAAAGTAAATTTGACTAACTTTTCTATTTTTATTATTTATCTTAAAATAAATATAAATATAAATAGATAAAGCTTTAAATTTATAAATTACCTTTAACAAGGAAGTGATGCGAATTAGAATATATTAATCTAATATAATAAAAGGTAAGCTACTAAGAGCAAGTGGTGGATGCCTTGGCTAGTAGAGGCGATGAAGGACGTGCCAGGCTGCGATAAGACTCGGGGAGCCGTCAAGGGGCTTTGATCCGGGTATTTCCGAATGGGGCAACCCAGTTAAGTGCGAACTTAACTACCTATATGGAGCGAACGTTGGGAATTGAAACATCTTAGTACCAACAGGAAAAGAAATCAAACGAGATTACGCTAGTAGCGGCGAGCGAACGCGTAAGAGGGCAAACCGTTAGTTTACTAACGGGGTTGTAGGACTGCAACATAGACTAAGCAAAGCTAATAGAACAATCTGGAAAGGTTGAGCATAGAGGGTGATACTCCCGTATATGAAAGCGATGTTTTACTTAGCAGTATCCTGAGTAGGGCGGAACACGTGATATTCTGTCTGAAGCCGGGTAGACCACTATCCAACCCTAAATACTACTACTAGACCGATAGTGCACAAGTACCGTGAGGGAAAGGTGAAAAGAACTGAGGTGATCAGAGTGAAATAGAACCTGAAACCATTTGCTTACAATCATTCAGAGCCCTATGATTTATCAGGGTGATGGACTGCCTTTTGCATAATGAGCCTGCGAGTTGTGATGTCTGGCGAGGTTAAGGAAACCCGGAGCCGTAGCGAAAGCGAGTCTTAATAGGGCGTTTAGTCAGATGTTGCAGACCCGAAACGATGTGATCTATCCATGAGCAGGTTGAAACTGGTGTAAGAGCCAGTGGAGGACCGAACCCGCTAGCGTTGAAAAGCTATGGGATGACTTGTGGATAGGGGTGAAAGGCCAATCAAACATCGTGATAGCTGGTTCTCTCCGAAATATATTTAGGTATAGCGTCATGTAGTAACACTAGGGGGTAGAGCACTGAATGGGCTAGGGCATACACCAATGTACCAAACCCTATCAAACTCCGAATACCTAGTGTGTAATCATGGCAGTCAGGCGGCGAGTGATAAAATCCGTCGTCGAGAGGGGAACAACCCAGACTAACAGCTAAGGTCCCTAAATCTCATTTAAGTGGAAAACGATGTGGAGTTACTGAAACAACCAGGAGGTTGGCTTAGAAGCAGCCATCCTTTAAAGAAAGCGTAATAGCTCACTGGTCTAGTGATTCTGCGCGGAAAATATAACGGGGCTAAAATGAGTACCGAAGCTTTAGACTTGCACTTAATCATTTATACTAGCTCGTCTTTTGAGCGTATTTAAATGAGTTTGTATTTTTCTCAATCGACAGCCTATATGGCTAGTCTCAATCGAAAAATATCTCACAACATTTAAATCCATCTCAAAATACTTCGCTTAATCCGTTCTTTTAAATTTCAGATTAAGCACTAAAATTTACAGTATAAATTTTGATAGTATGAATAATTAAGTGCAAGTGGTAGGAGAGCGTTCTATTCAGCGTTGAAGGTGTACCGGTAAGGAGCGCTGGAGCGGATAGAAGTGAGCATGCAGGCATGAGTAGCGATAATTGGGGTGAGAATCCCCAACGCCGTAAACCCAAGGTTTCCTACGCGATGCTCGTCATCGTAGGGTTAGCCGGGTCCTAAGCAAAGTCCGAAAGGGGTATGCGATGGAAAATTGGTTAATATTCCAATGCCAACTATTATGTGCGATGGAAGGACGCTTAGAGTTAGAGGAGCCAGCGGATGGTAGTGCTGGTCGAAAGGTGTAGGTTAAGATCCAGGCAAATCCGGATCTTTTTAAGCCGAGACCCCACAGGCACACAAAGTTCTTCGGAACAGCGTGTGAATCCTTGATACTGTCGAGCCAAGAAAAGTTTCTAAGTTTAGTAATAGTTGCCCGTACCGTAAACCGACACAGGTGGGTGGGATGAGTATTCTAAGGCGCGTGGAAGAACTCTCTTCAAGGAACTCTGCAAAATAGCACCGTATCTTCGGTATAAGGTGTGCCTAACTTTGTTAAGGATTCACTCCGTAAGCAAAGAAGGTTACAACAAAGAGTCCCTCCCGACTGTTTACCAAAAACACAGCACTCTGCTAACTCGTAAGAGGATGTATAGGGTGTGACGCCTGCCCGGTGCTCGAAGGTTAATTGATGACGTTAGCTCTGCGAAGCGTTTGATCGAAGCCCGAGTAAACGGCGGCCGTAACTATAACGGTCCTAAGGTAGCGAAATTCCTTGTCGGTTAAATACCGACCTGCATGAATGGCGTAACGAGATGGGAGCTGTCTCGAAGAGGGATCCAGTGAAATTGTAGTGGAGGTGAAAATTCCTCCTACCCGCGGCAAGACGGAAAGACCCCGTGGACCTTTACTACAGCTTGACACTGCTATTGGGATAAAGATGTGCAGGATAGGTGGGAGGCTTTGATCTATAGACGCCAGTTTATAGTGAGCCATTGTTGAGATACCACTCTTTTTTATTCTGATAGCTAACTGGCATGAGTTATCCTCATGCAGGACAATGTCTGGTGGGTAGTTTGACTGGGGCGGTCGCCTCCCAAAATGTAACGGAGGCTTACAAAGGTTGGCTCAGAACGGTTGGAAATCGTTCGTAGAGTATAAAGGTATAAGCCAGCTTAACTGCGAGACGTACATGTCAAGCAGAGACGAAAGTCGGTCTTAGTGATCCGGTGGTTCTGTGTGGAAGGGCCATCGCTCAAAGGATAAAAGGTACCCCGGGGATAACAGGCTGATCTCCCCCAAGAGCTCACATCGACGGGGAGGTTTGGCACCTCGATGTCGGCTCATCGCATCCTGGGGCTGGAGCAGGTCCCAAGGGTATGGCTGTTCGCCATTTAAAGCGGTACGCGAGCTGGGTTCAGAACGTCGTGAGACAGTTCGGTCCCTATCTGCCGTGGGCGTAAGAAGATTGAGGAGAGTTGACCCTAGTACGAGAGGACCGGGTTGAACCAACCACTGGTGTACGAGTTGTCCTGCCAAGGGCACCGCTCGGTAGCTATGTTGGGACGTGATAAGAGCTGAAAGCATCTAAGCTCGAAGCCAACTCCAAGATGAATCTTCTTTTAAGACCTCATAAAGACTATATGTTTGATAGGCTGGGTGTGTAATGGATGAAAGTCCTTTAGCTGACCAGTACTAATAGGTCGTCTGCTTATCTTTTAATAAGCATCACTTCCTTGTTAAGGGTAAAATTGATTCCTAATTTTTCTACTATGCTTCGTTAGACTTCGTTTCAGACTTCGGTCACATACTATATGTATGCTCCCTCGTCTTTACTCGTCTGCCTTGCCTAGCGAAAAACTAGTTCTCAATTCAAAAACCTTACAAGAAAAGATTGTTATTTAAAACGCTTTAACTCTTAGCAATTAAAAGACAGTGTTAGTTAAGCAAATTTATCTATAGATTATAGGCAAGGTGAAGTATTTTTAGATAGATTTGAATGTTGTGAGGCTGTTTTTAAACGGAGCGGACGTGTTGTCCGTGAGTATTAAAAATAGCAAACTCATTCAAAGATACTAAAAAGACGAACCGATAATTTACTTAACTAACACTGCCCGTGACTATACAGACGAGGAAACGCCTTGCTCCATCTCGAACCAAGAAGCTAAGCTCGTCCTGGCTGATGATACTCTCCCTTACTGGGATGCTGGAAAAGTAGGTCGTTGCGGGCTTTGTTATTTATACAAAGCTACTACTTATTTAAATCACTAAAATTCATTAAAACATTATCATAAACATCTAATCTAAACGGCTATTAAAATATTTATATCGATAATATCAACATCAAGACATTTATATATTTATACAAGATAAGCTTTATAAACACTTATATTTAAAATCTTTACCTAATGTCTTATTCTCCTTATACATAGCAGGCTGAATTTAAGAAGTATTCTGATTGTAGGATGGATGTTTTAAAAAGAAAGATCTGGCTGTGTTAAATAGATAACCGATTGATTTTAGCAAACTACGACCTTGTCCAAAAAACTGTGTAAATGCTTTCTTTTAATTTATCAAAAAGAAACCCTTTTGTCAAATAGTATAGCAAATTGATTAACGGCAAGAGGCCAATTCCTTATAGGCATAGTCCACCTTTTACTCGCATTGCGTATCGTAAGATACATCACTTTATATATCGAATCATCATCCGGAAAGCTTGATTTATTGCGAGTGATTTTTCTTAAGCTGAAGTTTAACGATTCAATCGCATTCGTAGTATAAATAGCTTTTCGGATTTCTTCAGGATAATTAAAAAATTCAACAAGCTCATTCCAATTCCTCTGCCAAGCAGCTTTAATCATCGGATACTTCTCATCCCATTTCTTTCCAAAATCTTCAAGAGCTTCGGCTCCGGCCTTTTCATTTATAGCTGAATATACTTCTTTCAAGTCTTTGCATACAGCTTTAAGGTCTTTGTAAGAAACAAATTTGGTAGAGCTTCTAACCATATGAACTATGCAATGCTGTATATGAGTATCCGGAAATACTGCTTTTACCGCTTCAGGAAATCCGGTAAGCCCATCCATGCAGGCTATAAGAATATCTTCAGTCCCTCGGTTCTTTATCTCACTAAGAACTCCCATCCAAAATTTTGCTCCTTCTGTATTAGATAGCCAAAGCCCTAATACCTCTTTTTTGCCTTCCCAATTGATTGCCAAAGCTACATATAAGGCTTTATTGACGTTTTTTCCGTCTTGACGGCAATTAACACGTAAAGCATCTAGAAATAAAATAGGGTATGATTTATCTAGCGGACGGTTTTGCCATTCTCTGACATCCATCATTACTGATTCCGTTACATTCGAAATAAGTTCCGCTGAAACATTTACACCATACACTTCCTGTAAGTGTCGCTGAATGTCACGGCAACTCATACCGTATGAATACATCGAAATAATCTGATCGTTGAACAATGGACTTCGTTTCTCATGCTTAGGAATAATAACAGGCTCGAATGTACTGTTTCTGTCTCGCGGTACATGTATATCAGTAGTACTGTTATCATCCAAAATTACACTCTTCTCAGTATAACCGTTACGGCTGTTACCGGTGTTGTCCCCTGCATTGTCGTGCTTTCTGTAACCAAGATGCTCATCCATTTCGGCTTCCAACACCCGCTCATAGAACCTACTCGTAAGCTGTCTCAAAAGCCCATCACTACCGGTAAGTTCGTCTTTTGTCATCCCATGAAAATCTAGCTTGTCAAGCATCAAATCGATTACATCTTTTTCTTTTTTCTTTCTTTTGGCTGTCATAATATTTCTCCTAGTATATCATTTTTCAGCCATTTACACAATTTATTTTATAGGGTCTTAAATTTTTTACTAGAGAGATTGCTTGTTAGAATGAGTATATAAAAGTATCTGAGTAAGTTTATTACTCAGAGACGATTGATTATTTTACTGATTTTTGATGTCTTTGATAATTTCTTTTTTGTCTTTCATCTTATTTTTTGCTTCTGTTTTTTGTTTGGATTTTTCTTTTGTAATATCTTTTGATTCTTTTACTTTTTCTTTTATATTCTGTTCTTTGTTTTTAGTCTTTTCTTTTACATTGTCCACTTTTTTATTTATTTTATCTTTTGCTTCTTTAGTCTTGTCTTTTGATTTGGTTTCAGGTATTTTGGTTTTTCCTGATATAGAAATATCTCTTTTTAAATTTTCAAATATTTTATCTCCTATTCCGCTTACATTTTTTAGATCTTCTACGCTTTTGAAAGTATTTGTTTTTCTATATTCTATAATAGCATCAGCTTTTTGCCTCTCCTATGCCGTTTAAGCTCATTAACTCTTCTTTTGTAGCCGTATTAATATTTATTATAGCTAATGCATATGAGGATAAAAAAATTAAAGATAAAAATATCTTACCTAATATATTTTTCATTTTTGACTCCTTTTGAATTGAATTTTAATAAAATTATAGTACAAAGATATTATATAAATATTAAAAAATATAAGTAATTTTGTATATTTTTATAAGCATTATGATTTTAAATAGTATATAGATTATAAAAATAGACATATAATCTACAGATACTTAATGCATTGCCATCAAAAAAGTAATATATAAACGCATAAATTTAAAGACTTGTTTGCTGATGGATAAAATAGTTTGAATAGTTATAAATTTTTAAAATTTATTGTACATTTTTTAAAAATATAATAAATTTAGACTTTTATACAAAAATAATGATAATATTGTTTTAAGAATAATAATTGGTGACCCATACGAGACTCGAACTCGTGTTACCAACGTGAGAGGCTGGTGTCCTAACCGCTAGACGAATGGGCCATCAAGCAAAATCAAATGGTGCCCCGTGTAGGGTTCGAACCTACGACCCCATCATTAAGAGTGATATGCTCTACCAGCTGAGCTAACGAGGCACACACTAAGATTTTAAAATGGCGCGGCGGACGGGGCTCGAACCCGCGACCTCCGGCGTGACAGGCCGATATTCTAACCAACTGAACTACCGCCGCAACCAAGATAAATGGTGGTCGCTATAAGACTCGAACTTATGACATCCACCTTGTAAGGGTGGCGCTCTACCAACTGAGCTAAGCGACCGAAAACTAAATAACAAAAAAGCTAAAATGTAGCTTTTGGTGGCGACCCTTAGAGGATTCGAACCTCTGTTGCTACACTGAGAGAGTAGAGTCCTGGGCCACTAGACGAAAGGGTCATAACCCTAAACAATGGTGTCCTGTGCTGGACTCGAACCAGCGACCCCTTCATTAAAAGTGAAATGCTCTACCTGCTGAGCTAACAAGACATTTGATAAAATTTAAAATGGCGCGGCGGACGGGGCTCGAACCCGCGACCTCCGGCGTGACAGGCCGATATTCTAACCAACTGAACTACCGCCGCAACCAAGATAAATGGTGGTCGCTATAAGACTCGAACTTATGACATCCACCTTGTAAGGGTGGCGCTCTACCAACTGAGCTAAGCGACCGAAAATGGTGTCCTGTGCTGGACTCGAACCAGCGACCCCTTCATTAAAAGTGAAATGCTCTACCTGCTGAGCTAACAAGACAATTTTTTGAAAATGAAGTGTGATTATACGCAAAAAGAACTTATTTGTCAAGAATATATGAAGAAATATCGAAAAACACACTAAAATTTATAAATTGAAACAAGGGAATCACCCCTTGTTTTAGCAAGAATAGCAAGTTTTAAACTCATAAGCCGTAGGGCGAGCCTCATAAGGCCAGACTTGCGTCTCAAATTTATAGTGCTGAAATGCATCTATAAATATATCTGTCATAATAGGGCTTAAATATTCATTATCGCGAATTAGAGCTTCAAGGCTTCCTCTTAGAGTGTGAGGTAGTTGTTCTATACCTCTTTCGCGAATTTCGTCAAGATGTAGTTTAAATAAATTTTCATCCATTGGACCAACCGGCTCGATCTGCTTTTTAACGCCGTCAAGTCCCGCCATAAGCATAGCTGAAAATGCCAGATATGGATTTGCTGTGCTATCAGGGAAGCGAATTTCCGCTCTTACTGATTTCTCACCAGAACCGTAAGGAATTCTAACAGAAGCCGAGCGGTTCTGGCTTGAATAGGTTAGTATCGAAGGTGCTTCAAATCCAGGAATCAAGCGCTTATAGCTGTTTGTGCTCGGGTTTGTAAATGCCGCCACACTTCTTGCGTGATGTAAAATTCCACCGATATACCAGCGTGCAAAATCACTCAAATTCGCGTAATTTCCCTTGCCGTAGAATAAATTTTTGCCGTCTTTCCAGACTGATTGATGCACATGCATGCCGCTTCCGTTATCCCCATATAGAGGTTTTGGCATAAATGTAGCGGTTTTTCCGTTTAGGTGAGCAACCATTTTAACGACGTATTTGTAAATTTGCACGTTGTCGGCAGCTTCAACCAAAGTGCCAAATTTCACGCCTATCTCGCCTTGTCCTTGAGCCACTTCGTGATGCACGACAAAGGTTTCAAGGCCCACTTGCTCAAGCACTTGAACCATCTCCGCACGCAGATCAACCATGCTATCTGTCGGCTGAGTGGCTAGATATCCGCCTTTTGTGCGAGGACGATGACCTGTATTGTAGCTATCTTTAAAGTCTCTTGCATCATTCCAGACTCCTTCTTCAGTGTCCACTTCAAACATCGCGCAGTTTGGCTGATCTATTATTTTAACGTTATCAAATACGAAAAATTCATTCTCTGGACCAAAATACGCCACATCTCCCATGCCACTTTCTTTTACATAAGCCATAGCCTTTTTGGCTATCGAGCGCGGACATTTTTCATACATTTGATCTTTGTAAATATCGAATACATCACAAAATACCACAGCGGTAATATCTGCCGTAAATGGATCTAAAAACGCACTTTCTGCTTCAGGCTTTAAAATCATATCCGATTTATCGATAGGTTGCCAGCCACCTGTAGAGCTCGCGTCAAAAGGAATTCCGTTGATAAAATGATCTTTTTCAACCGCCTTTACATTATAAGTTAGACTGTGCCATCCGCCGTTCATGTCGGTATATCTAAAATCTACAAATTTAACCTCGTTTTCTTTACAAAATTCAAAAAAATGATCGACACTCTTTACAAATTTTCCCATTATCTTATATCTCCTTGGATTTAAATCTCGTAATTTTACCACATTTTTTAATGTTTAAGTTTGTTTTTATATTAATATTTCACCCGTTTTAAAATTCAACCATAAATTTATCTCTGTTTTTAAAGCAAGCGCATTTGCTAAAGCCAAATTTTCTAGCGATATCTTCGCATTTTTGCCCGTTTAGCCCAACCTGATCTTTTGCGTGCGCATCAGAGCCAAAAGTTATAGCGATATCTAAATTCGCAAGCTCTTCAAGGAGTGGATTTGACGGATACTGCTCGGATATCGGCTTTATAAACCCTGCGGCGTTAATTTCAACTACCAAATTTGCCTTTTTGATCGCGTTTAGCGCGTCTTTAGCTATCATTCTTACATCTTTTTTGGGCAAAAATTTAAAGACTTTTATCAGATCAAGATGTCCCACGATGTCAAATTTCCCGCTTCTTGCAAGCGCGCTTATGCAGTAAAAATAATCTTCCCAAATTTTATCTATATCTTTGTTTTTGTATTCGCCTATGAATTCGGGATTATCAAAGCCCCAGCCGTTTATGAAATGCACCGAGCCGATTAGATAATCAACCTTTCTATTTAGCACTCGCTCATCCATAAAGCCTTCTAAAAAATCAACCTCATACCCAAGCAAAATTTCGATCTTATCCTTAAACTCATCTTTAAGAGCAAGCACCTCTTTTTCGTAAATTTCCATCTCATCAAAGCTCATTCTGTAAGCTTCGTCAAATTTCATCGGAGCATGATCTGAAAATCCAAAATAAGAAGCTCCTGAATCAATCGCCGCGAAAACGTACTCTCGCGGCTCATCTACTGCGTGTTTGCAAAGCGGAGTGTGGTTGTGCAGATCCACCTTCATCAAATTTCCTTTTACTTTAAATAGCAGTTAAAATGCTATCAAAAGTTTATTAAATTTAAGAGCAAAATTTTTGTTTAAACTAATATTTCGTTAAATTTTAATATAATCTTGCCAAATTTGGATTAGGAGTTGTTATGACGCAAGAAGAGTTAGACGCCCTTATGGCAGGCGGACTTGACGGACTTGATGAGGAAGAGATAAAAGAAGAAGAGCCTGCCGCAAAGGCAAAAGAGGAGAAAAAACTAGAGCCTGCTAGCGAGGTAAAAGGCTTAGATGACGTTGAAATTTATAGCGAATACCGCGTATCGGCAAATATAGCTTGGCCTCCGCCTCCGCCGACTGACGATCACAAAATGGTTCATCAGCTTGATGATGTCACAAAAGATAGCGAAGAGAAAGCCACTCAGATGTTTGATAAGCTTGATGCGATCAATAACTTTTTCATGGATGCCGAAAGCGGCTGCAGGGATATCATAAGCGCAGCTCAATACAACATAGAAATTTTTACGAAATTGCATGAAAAATTCCCAAATGTAGTTGCTTTTAAAGAAGCCCTTGATAAGAACAGCGAGCTTAAAAACAGCGCCGAAGACGTGCTTGGAAATATCCAAATGGGCGAAGATGAAGTTATGATGACCATGGATATGATGCAGTATCAAGACATCCACCGCCAAAAGATAGAGCGCGTTATAAACGTTATGCGCGCGCTTAGCAAGTATATGAGCAGCCTATTTGAGGGCAAGATCGATGATGAAAAGCGCGTAGGATCTGCCGTGCATATCGCGGGCGATACTACGACTGAAAATTTAGTAAGCAACGATGATATCGAAGCCTTGATCGAAAGTTTGGGTAAGAAGTGAAAAGACCTGAGCTACTAAGTCCGGCGGGAAATTTAACCAAGCTAAAAATCGCACTTGAATACGGAGCGGACGCCGTGTATGCCAGTGTGGCTAGCTTTTCGCTTAGAACTCGCTCGGCAAGAGAGTTTAACTTGCAAACCTTTGAAGAGGCGATAAGCTACACCCATTCAAAGGGTAAGAAATTTTACGCTACGGTTAATGCTTTTCCTTTTAACTCGCAAATCGAGCCTTTAAAGCGCCATTTAAAAACAATTTCAGCGATGAAGCCCGATGCTTTTATCATCGCAACTCCGGGCGTTATGAGCCTAGCTAAAGAGATAGCGCCTGAGATAGAGGTTCACCTCTCTACACAGGCAAACGTGCTAAATTTCTTGGATGCTAAAATTTATCACGACATGGGCGCAAAGCGTATAGTCGTGGCTCGCGAGATGAATTTAAAAGATGTGATAAAGATAAAAGAGGCAATCCCTACGCTTGATATCGAAATTTTCGTGCATGGCTCGATGTGTTTTGCGTATTCGGGGCGCTGTTTGGTAAGCTCGGTGCAAAGCGGACGCATGGCAAATCGCGGAAGTTGCGCGAATGATTGTCGCTTTAAATACGAGCTTTACGCCAAAAACGACGAAAGCGGAGTGCTATTTCGCCTTGAAGAGGATGAAAACGGCACACATATCATGAACTCAAAGGATCTAAAGCTTGCCGCTCACGTTGAGGAGATCATAAAATCAGGCGTAGTTGATAGCTTCAAGATAGAAGGTCGCACAAAGAGCGAATATTACGCAGCTTGTACGGCAAGGGCTTATAAAATGGCGATAGATGACGCGATGGCGGGCAAATTTGACGCACAAATTTATGATGCCGAGCTAAATACGCTTAAAAATCGCGGCTTTACCGATGGATATTTGGTGCATAGACCGTTTGAAAGACCAAGCACTCAAAATCACTTCAGCAGCCTAGAAGAGGGCACTCATCAAGTAAATGCCATAAGCGAGGACGGAGAGTTCTTTAAGTGCAAA
This sequence comes from Campylobacter sp. RM16187, assembly GCF_025319965.1. Lineage (NCBI taxonomy): Bacteria > Pseudomonadati > Campylobacterota > Epsilonproteobacteria > Campylobacterales > Campylobacteraceae > Campylobacter > Campylobacter sp. RM16187. Next base: position 1,339,160 of record NZ_CP012549.1, on the reverse strand, counting down.
TTTAAGATAGTTTTAAACAGACCTTACGAGCTTGTCATGCCGATAGGCAAAGACGTAAGCGAAGCGGATAATGAAATTTGTAAAATTTATGCTAAAGAGGGCAAGAAATTTATAGAATTTAAGAAACTCATCACAAAAAAAGGCAAAGAGATGAGCGAAATTCACAGCGGAAATGAAAATGAGGTTAATTTGGGCGTAAAGCTGCCTGAATTTAGCTTTTTAAGAGAGGAGATAAGATGAAATTTGTTTCGATCATAATGGGAAGCAAGAGCGATTACGAGATAGTAAACGAAGCGGCAAAAGTTTTAGAGAAATTTGAGGTAAGCTACGAGCTTATCATCTCTTCAGCTCACAGAAGCCCAAAGAGAACCAGCGAATATGTATCAAGCGCAGAAAGCAGAGGAGCTCAAGTATTTATAGCAGCAGCTGGCATGGCGGCTCACTTAGCAGGAGCGATCGCTGCAAACACAACTCGACCTGTTATCGGCATACCGATGGGTGGAAGCTCGCTAAGCGGCGTTGATGCGCTTTACTCAACCGTGCAAATGCCGGCAGGCATGCCGGTAGGAACCGTTGCTATCGGCAAGGCAGGAGCGGTAAATGCGGCGTATCTTGCTCTTCAAATTTTAGCGCTTAACGATAGCTCGCTTGACGAGAGATTAAGGGCTGACAGAGAAGCTAAGGCAAAAGCGGTCGAGGAAGACTCGAAAAAAGTGGAGGTCTTACTCGCGTAAAAGGAGCTAAAATGCAGACTTATTTAAGCGTTGATGAATTTTGCAAGCTCGTGCACTTAGAGCGTGAAGTCATCGAAGGGATGATAAAGCGTGGAGTGCTAAACACAAAAGAGGAAAACGGCAAAATTTACATCGAAGCAAATGAAGGCACGATGAGCGTGGTGCCAAGCGTAAGCGCAAATTTAAGCATAACAAGCAAGCCAAGCGAGGGGTTTAGCTTCGTTGAAAAGACGATAGGAACTATCTTAAATTTGCACGAAAAGGTGCTTGACGCTAAAGACGAAACGCTTGACGCTCTAAGAAACGAGAATAAATTTTTAAAAGAGGCGCTTTTTTCTATGCAAGAGCTTTACGATGAGGATAGAAAGACGATAGATACGCTTAACGAGCAGCTTAAAAAGGCTAACGAAGAGATAGAGTTTTTAAAGCGTAAATATAAGCTCATGTGGAACAAAGCTGTAGAAAATTTTAAGGATAGTTAGTGCAAATCATAGAGCTAAAAGAAAGCTTTGAAATTTGCGGACTAAAAATTCGCACGGATAATGCTAGCGAGATGAGTGGGGGCGGCAAAATAGCTGATTTATGGAGAGAATTTTTAAACTCCGGCTATAACGGAACTGATGAAATTTACGCTGTTTATCATGAGTATGAAAGCGATATAAACGGCTCTTACTCTTTGCTTGTTGGCACTAAAGGCTTGCCGCGTGGAGTTTATGAAAAAGTTAGCGTAAAAGCTGGCAAATATGCCGTATTTAGCAAAGAAGGTGCAGGCGAGAGAGCGGTGATAGAGCTTTGGCGTGAAATTTGGGAGTTTTTTGAAAACTCAAATTTAAAAAGAGCCTACGCAACGGACTTTGAAAAGTATTTAAAAGACAAAATAGAAATTTATGTATCTATAAAGTAAGGATAAAAATGACATTTTCACAAATAATTTTAACACTGCAAAACTACTGGCAAGAGCTTGGCTGCGTGATACTTCAGCCATACGATATGCCCGCAGGTGCAGGAACATACCATCAAGCGACATTTTTAAGAAGCCTTGGCAAAAAGCCTTGGGCTACGGCTTATGTGGCGCCATCTCGCCGCCCGACCGACGGCAGATACGGAGAAAATCCAAACCGCTTGGGAGCGTATTATCAATTTCAAGTTTTAATCAAACCAAGCCCTGAAAATATCCAAGAGCTTTATCTAAAAAGCCTTGAAAAACTTGGTTTTGATCTTAAAAAGCATGATATTCGCTTCGTAGAAGACAACTGGGAGAGCCCGACTCTTGGCGCATGGGGACTTGGCTGGGAAGTTTGGCTTGACGGTATGGAGGTAACGCAGTTTACTTATTTTCAGCAGGTTGGCGGCATCACTTGCGATCTGGTAAGTGCCGAGATAACATACGGACTTGAGCGCCTTGCGATGTATCTGCAAGATGTTGATAGCGTCTATGATATCGTTTGGGACAATAGTGGCGGCAATGTAGTAACTTACGCCGATGTACACAAACAAGGCGAATATGAGTGGAGCAAGTATAACTTCGAGGTTGCCGATACAAAGATGCTTTTTAACCAGTTTGAAAACGCATTTAACGAGTGTAAAAACTGCTTGGAGGCTAAAATTTCGCTTCCTGCTTATGATTATTGTATGCTTGCGGCTCATACTTTTAACGTGCTTGACGCGCGTGGAGCAATTTCTGTAACTCAAAGACAAGACTATATACTTAAAATTCGCGAACTAGCCAAAGAGTGCGCGCTAACTTATAAGGCTAGTATAGATGAGCAAGAGGCGAATTTATAGATGAAAATAGCTGAAATTTATAAATTTCTAAACGAACTAAGCCCGTTTGAAAATCAAGAAAGCTGGGATAATAGTGGGCTTATAATCGGCTCACCTGATGATGAAGTGAGTCAAATTTATCTAAGCCTTGATATTGATTTTGAGCTTTTGAACGAAGTTAAGCCAAATTCGCTTATCATCACGCATCATCCGCTCATATTTAAAGGACTAAAAAGCATAAATTCAAGCCTTTATCCAAGCTCGCTCATAACTCAGATGATAAAAAAGGATATTTCCTTAATCAGCCTTCACACAAACTACGACTTAAGCCACTTAAACGAGTATGTGGCAAGCGAAGTTTTGGGCTTTAAAGAGTATGAGAAAGATGAATTTTTGCTATACATGGATGTGGATTTTAGCTTTGAAGAGCTTTGTGATTTTATAAAAGATAAATTTAACCTGCAAACTCTAAGAGTTGCAAAAACCACAAATGAAAAGAGAATTCGCCGTCTTGCACTCTGCACGGGAAGCGGCGGAGATCTGATATCAAAAGTTAAAGCCGATGCGTTTTTGAGCGGGGATTTTAAATACCACCAAGCGCTTGAGGCTAAGATAAACGGGCTAAATTTGATAGACATCGGACATTTTGAGACTGAGCGCTATTTTGGGGCATCTTTGGCGAAATATTTGCAAAATTTCGCAATTGTCACTATAATATCTAATTCAAAAAACCCATTTACATACTGCTAAACAAAAAGGAAAGTTATGAATAAGTATTTAGAGCAACTTGTCGATCTTGCTCAAATCGACAAAGAGATTGATGGATTTGGACCTAGGCTTGAGAAAGTCGAGCGTGTTTTAAGAGCGACAAAGGACGAGCAAGCAGGCATCACGGAGCAAATTTCAAACATTGATGAAGCGGTTAGCGAGCTAAAGTCTCAAAAATCACAAACAAACGCTCATATCGCGGAGTTTTCAGCTAAGATCAAAGATGTATCAAAGAAAAGCTCAGCAGCAAAAACTGAAAAAGAGATCAAGGCTCTTCAGCTTGAAGATGAGCTTGCCAGAGAGCAGCTTGAGGCGGCAAACGAAGAGATAGAAAGACTTGAAAAGATAATTGCAAGTAAAAACGATCTAAAAGCTGAGCTTGAAGCAAAAGGTGCGGAAGTTGCTGCAAATTTAGAAAAGATAGAAGCTGACATCGCTCAAGAAGTGGGCGCTATAGAGAAAGAAAGAGCTGAAATTTATGCGAAAAAAGATAAATTAATCGGCGAGATGAATCAAAAAATTCTTACGTTCTATGAGAAAATTCGCAAATGGGCGCACAATACTGCGGTAGTGCCTGTAAAAAAACAAGCTTGCTATGGCTGTTTCATGCAGATAAATGATAAAACTTATTCTGCTGTTATAAAGGGTGAAGATGTAGTTACTTGCCCACACTGTGGAAGAATTTTATACAAAGAGACGGCTGAATAGCCCTGAAATTTGATAATAATCTATTATATTTTAGCCCTGATCGCTTTTTTGATCGGGGTTTTGCCACTTATTTTAGCCTCTTTTAAATCAAAATATCGCAAGTCGATTCCTGCTAGATTTTTTCTTTTTAATAATCCCAAATTTAATGAAGCGGACATCCATTTTCATGCTTGCTCGTTTGGCGAAATTCGCTCTATCGCGCCACTTTTAAAGAAATTTGAGAGTATCGCCGTAAGCGTGATAACAAAAACGGGATTTGACGAGGCTAAAAAGATAACGCCAAACACAAGGTTTTTGCCGTTTGAAATTTTTATCCCGTTTTGGCTTAGAAGATCTAAAATTTTAGTTATCTTTGAAGCCGAGCTTTGGCTTATGCTTGTATTTTGGGCTAAATTTAAAGGCTCAAGAGTGATTTTGATAAATGCTAGAATTTCGGATAGAAGCTATAAGAGATACTTGAAATTTGGCTTTTTTTATAAAGAAATTTTTAAATTTATCGACAAAGTTTATGCACAAAGCGAGCTTGATAAAAAGAGGCTAATCAGCCTTGGTGCAAGAGATATTGTAGTGAATGGCAATATCAAATCAGCTTTTTTGCCGGCTGTTAGTAAAAATTATGCCAAACCAAACGAGCGCATGATAGTGCTTGCAAGTACGCACAAAGGCGAAGAAGAGCTACTGCTAAATCATATAAATTTAAGCGAAAATGACAAGCTTATATTGGCGCCTCGACATCCTGAGAGGTTTGATGAGGCCGGCGAAATTTTGGCTAAATTTGCTAGTAAGCACGGCTTTAGTTTTGAGAGATTTTCAAAAGCTAAAAATTTCAGTGCCAAATGCGTGCTAGTTGATACTATGGGCGAGCTTGTAAATATATATGCGATATCAGATATCGTGATACTTGGGGGTAGTTTCGTGCCAAATGTTGGCGGACATAATCCCATCGAGGCGGCTCAGTTTGAAAATAGTATAATTACGGGCGAGTTTGTATTTAACCAAAAGGCTCTTTTTGAGCAAGTTGGCGATGTGGTATTTGCTAAGGCTAAAGATCTTGGCGAGATGCTTAAAAAAGAGCTAAAAAAGAGCAAGATCAAGTCGCTTGGCAGTGCAGATGAGATCATAAAAGATATTAAGGATAGTTGTGAAAGAGGAAAAAGCGTATAAACTGCTTGCTTTGCAAGAGGGAATTTCAAACAATGAGGCAAAAGAGCTCATAGATAGCGGACTGGTAAGTGCTAGAGGGCAAAAAATTGTAGTTGCAAGAGCGATGATGAGTGTGACTACCAAATTTAGCGTGCAAAGTATGCCAAAGCCTAGCGTGATATTTGAGGATGAAAATTTAATCGCTATAAATAAGCCCGCTTTTTTAACATCCGAAAAAGTAAGTCAAATCTATAAATTTCCGCTTTTACACCGCCTTGATAAGGAGACTAGCGGAGTGCTTTTGCTTGTTAAAAATGAGGAATTTCAAAAAAAGGCTATCGAGGAATTTAAGCATCACCGCGTAAAAAAAGAGTATATCGCGATGGTAAAAGGAATTTTGAGTGAAGATGTAAGGGTTGATGAGCCCATCATCACGCTTAAAAACAAAGGCGGAGCGTATTCAAAAATTTCAAAAGATGGAAAAGAAGCCGTCTCTATAATCTCGCCTATTATGGTTGCAGGCAAAAAAAGCTTGGTAAAAGTTGAAATCCCAACAGGCAGAACGCATCAGATAAGAGTGCATCTAAATCATATCGGATTTGGTATAGTCGGCGATGAAAAATATGCCAAAAATAGATCAAAACGAATGTATCTGCATGCGTATAAGATAGAAATTTTAGGATATAAATTTAGAGCGAATTTGGGAAGTGATTTTAATGATTTTGGCTTTGAGATAGGCAAGAATTTTGAAGTTTAAAGAGTGATAAAGCTAAAATTTAGTAGAATGCGTCCCTTATGTATTTAAATTGATTATAAATAGGCAAAATTTTAAGCGTTTTTGAGTGCTTAAAATGAGCTAAAAGCCGCATTTGGCTTGTAAATAAAATTAAAAAAGGTAAAGTTGTGTTTGAACAAATCAGTGAATCTTTTCGTTTGGCTGTTAGTAAAATCAGATTTGTTGATGATGAAAAAGCGCTAAAAAACGCGCTTGATGTACTTAAAAAAGCTCTTTTAAAAGCTGATGTTCATCATAAAGTTACCAAGGATTTATTAGCTCTTATTGAAGCTGATCTTAAGCAAAGCAGCATAGGACAAAAACAGTTTTTAGACTCGATAAAATCAAATTTGACTAAAATTTTAACAGCTCCTGGAAATCAAGGATTTGTATATGCACCTGTTGCGCCAACTGTAGTTTTGATGGCGGGACTTCAAGGTAGCGGCAAAACAACTACAACTGTAAAGCTTGCAAACTATCTAAAGCTTAGAAAAAAGAAAGTTTTAGTAGCGGCTTGTGACCTTCAAAGACTAGCAGCGGTTGAGCAGCTTCGCCAGCTTTGCGAAGCTAACGAGATAGAGCTTTTTAGTATAGAAAATGAAACAAATCCCATAAAAGTTGCTAAAGCTGCATTTGAGAAGGCAAAAAGCGGACTTTATGATGTGCTTCTTGTCGATACAGCGGGCCGTCTTGCGATAGATGAAACTTTGATGAATGAGATAAAAAGCATAAAATCAGAGCTTAATCCGCATGAAATTTTCTATGTAGCCGATGCGATGAGCGGACAAGACGGTATAAAGTCTGCCGCAGGATTTAACGAAGCTTTGGGAATTACCGGTGTTGTGTTATCTAAATTTGACTCGGACAGTAAGGGTGGCGTGGCTATAGGCATCGCAAAACAGCTGAATATCCCACTTAGATTTGTGGGAATCGGTGAAAAAACTGCCGATCTGGAGAGTTTTATACCTGATCGTATAGTAAGCAGGATCATGGGTGAAGGCGACTTAGCGACACTGGCTGAGAAGACAAGCGCTATCATCGATGAAAAAGAGGCGAAGAGACTTAATAAAAAGATAAAAAAAGGTCAGTTTAATTTTAACGACTTTTTAGAGCAGATGGAAAGCGTTAAAAAGCTTGGAAATATGAAGTCTTTAATCGGCATGATCCCAGGTCTTTCGGGTGTTGCAAACCAGATAAAAGATATAGATTTGGATAATTCAAAAGAGATAATTCATATAAGAGCGATGATAAATTCTATGACTTTAAAAGAGCGCGAAAATCCTGATTTGCTAAATAATAGCAGGAAAAGACGCTTGGCAGAAGGTGCAGGTCTTAGCCAGATGGAAGTAAATAGATTTTTAAAACAGTTTACAAACGCGTCAAAGATAGCTAAGAAATTTTCAGGAAAAGACGGCATGAGAGGGCTTGGAAATTTGCTTTCTCAAGCTAAGATAAATCGCCCTAATTAAAAATGGGCTTAAATTTGGGTATAATTGTGCCTAAATTTAAGCCTTATTTAAAAATTTAGAAGGAGAAACAAGATATGGCAACAGTAGTAAGACTAACAAGAATGGGACGCAAAAAAAGACCATTTTATCGTATAGTTGTAACAGACAGCAGAAAAAGAAGAGACGGTGGCTGGATAGAGTCAATAGGATATTATAACCCAATGGTTGAGCCTGAAGTTGTGAAATTTGATGCTGAGCGCCTTGCTTACTGGAAGGGTGTTGGTGCACAACTTAGCGATAGAGTTGCAAAAATAACTAGTAAATAATAACAATGGTTGAAGATTTTTTACGCGAATACGCGAAGCTTATAGCGGATTTTCCCGATAAAGTAAAAGTCGAAAGAGTTGAGCTTGGAGAAAATTTTGCCGAAGTAATAGTCTATGCCGATAAAGTCGATACCGGCAAGCTTATAGGCAAAGACGGCAGAATGATAAACGCTATAAAAACTGTAATAATAGGTTGCAAGGCAAAAGATGCGACCTCATATAGGGTTACGGTAAAGCCGCTTGAAGAGTGATCTGGTAGAAGTCGGCATACTTGGCAAGAGTGTCGGCTTAAAGGGCTTTGTCAAGCTTCATGACAAAAGTGACTTTCCTAAACAATTTAAAAAAGACGCAAAATTTATAGATAAAGACGGTAATGAGCTAGTTGTAAAAAGCTTTAATAGCACAAATAGCTCTATCCTTTTTTATGATTTTGAAGATGTTGATCTGGCTAAAACTCTCACAAATCGCACGATATACACAACCAAGGAACTTACTAGGCAAACCTGCAAGCTAAAAAAAGATGAGTTCTTTTACTTTGATATTTTAGGTTGTAAAATTTGTGAAAACGAGCAAATTTTAGGAGTGGTCGAAGATATAGAAGATGCGAGCGCAAATCATCTTTTTTATATAAAAACAGATGAAGAGCTTGTGCAAAAAGGACTTGCTAATAATTTTTACATCCCTTATATAAACGCCTACATAGAAAAAATAGATATAGAAAATAAGATAATTTACACCAAAAATGCTCTTTTAATCTTAGAAAATTCATGATCAAATTCACTTTTATCACGCTTTTTGAAAATTTAATGAAGCCTTACTTTACGGACTCAATTTTGGGTCGTGCAACTAGTGAAGAACTAATAAAACTAGAGTTTGTAAATCCAAGAGATTTTAGTAAAGATAAACATAAAAAAGTTGATGAGTACATGATAGGTGGCGGAGCGGGACTTCTTATGAGCGCTCAACCGCTTGAGGACGCTATAAAATTTGTAAAAAGCAAAAATCAAAATACTCATATCGTTTTTTTAACACCTGCCGCTAAGAAATTTAATCAAAACGATGCAAAAAGACTTGCCAAAAAAGACCACATTTGCTTTATTTGCGGAAGATACGAAGGTATCGATGAGCGAATTGTTGAAAGATATGTAGATGAAGTTTTTTGCATAGGTGATTTTGTGCTTACCGGCGGGGAGCTAGTAGCGCTTTGCTTGAGTGACGCTATATCTAGAAATATCGCCGGAGTTTTAGGCAATGAAGAGAGCTTAAGTGAAGAGAGTTTTGAGCAAGGGCTTTTGGAGGCACCTGCTTTTACTAAGCCAAATTCATATGAAAATTTAAATGTTGTTTCAGACTTTTTAAAGGGAAATCATGCTAAAATCAGGGCTTTAAAAAATGATATGGCGTGCTTCAAAACTAGGTTTTTCCGTCCTGATTTATACCGAAAATACAAGCCGCTGATGAAGGATAAAAGATGAGAAATAAGTATATTGAAGCATTTGAAAATGCTCAAATCGCAAGCAAGTCTGTGCCTGAATTTCGTGCCGGCGACACACTTCGTGTAGCTATTCGTATTAAAGAGGGCGATAAAACCAGAGTTCAAAACTTTGAAGGTGTCTGTATAGCTAGACGCGGAAGCGGAACCGGTGAAACATTTATGATTAGAAAAATCGGCGCAAACAGCGTTGGCGTTGAGAGAATTTTCCCGATCTATAGTGACAGTCTTGAAAGTATAACTGTGTTAAGACGCGGTCGCGTAAGACGTGCGAAACTATTCTACCTTCGCGATAGACGCGGTAAATCTGCACGTATTAGAGAGCTTAAAAAGTAAAATTTATTGTTTTTTGAAAAATGGTGAAATTTATAAATTTCACCTCTACTCTTTTATTTATATTTTAAATTAAACTACTTAATTAATAAAAAGAACTTTTTATATTAATATAAAACAAAATATTTTATATTGGTTTTTTGCTACAAAAAATATTATTCATTGTGCTACATAACTATGAAATTACCAATATTCAAATTTTTAAATTTTATTTTTAACTGTTATAAAGGTTACTTTGTATATTATTTTTGAAATTAAAATTTCATTTTTGTAGAGTTACCTACTTGTTACTTTGAAATAATTTTATTAGAATATGTATAGGTTTTGATATCGTATCGCAAATTGTATTAATACTATTATAAATTTCTATTTTAAATATACTAATATTTTATTTTAAATTAATACCAATAATATTATCAATATTCAACAAAATATGTTCTATATTTTAAGTTTATTTTAATGATACTTTTAAAATGCAATTGCCTGAAAATACTTTAATATGCTAATTTTAAAAATTTTATTAGCATAGTATTTTGTATATATATTTAATCTAAAACACACTTAATCTTTTTAAAGCTTTATCTAATATTAATGAGCTTATTTTCTAATAATTATAAATATTTTTAAAAATAAAAATAAAGAAAAAATTAATAGTTTAATTTAAAAATTATGAAATTTGTAGTATAGTTTCAGTAATCAAAATTTTTTTAAAGGAGACCGTTATGGGTTTTAGAAAAGAACATGATTTTATAGGTGAGCTTGAGATCTCTAACGACGTTTATTATGGTGTTCAAACTTTCAGAGCACTCGAGAACTTTCATATGAGCGGAAGAAAACTTAGTGACTATCCTTATTTTATAAAAGCTTTCGCTCAAATTAAAAAAGCTGCTGCGCTAGCAAATAAAGAAGTTGGCGTACTTGATGGCGCTAAAGCCGACGCTATAGCAAAAGCTTGCGATAGATTGATTGCAGGAGAATTCCAAGATCAATTCGTTGTTGATATGATTCAAGGTGGCGCCGGAACTTCTACAAATATGAATTCAAACGAAGTTATTACAAATATTGCACTTGAAAGCATGGGACATAAAAAAGGCGAATATCAATATCTTCATCCAAATGACCACACAAACTTAGGTCAAAGTACAAACGACACATACCCAAGCTCTATCAAAGTAGCCGCTTATGCAAAACTAACAGATCTTTTAAAGGCTATGGAGATTCTTAAAACAGAACTTGAAGTAAAAGCAAAAGATTTTAAAGATATTATAAAAATGGGTAGAACTGAGCTTGAGGATGCTGTTCCTACAACTCTTGGAAATACATTTAATGCATTTGCAAGCTATATTAAAAGTGATATAGAAAAAATTACAGCTGCTCGTGAGTCAATGACATACCTAAATATGGGCGCTACTGCTATCGGAACAGGTATTAACTGCCATCCGGACTATAAAGCCTCTGTTCATAAAATTCTAAGCCAAATTACAGGTGTAAACTTTAAACCAGCGGACGACTTCATAGCTGCTACTCAAGATACTGCGGATTTCGTTCATGTAAGTGGCGCATTAAAAACAGCTGCCGTTAGACTTAGCAAAATAGCAAATGACCTTCGTTTAATGAACTCTGGCCCAAGATGCGGTTTGGGTGAAATTAATCTACCTCAAATGCAACCAGGAAGCTCAATTATGCCTGGTAAAGTAAACCCTGTTATAGCTGAAGTTGTAGGAGAGGCTTGCTATGAAGTAATCGGCAACGATGTTACTATAATGCTTTGCTCAGAAAGAGGAGAATTTGAGCTAAATGCGTTTGAACCAGGAATCGCTTATGCGCTATTTAACTCTATATTTATCCTAGAAAATGCTATGAAAACTCTAGCTGAAAAAGCTATTAGAAAACTAACCGCAAACCCTGAGGCTTGCTTAAAATCAGTTCTTGGATCTGTTGGTATAGTTACAGCATTTAACCCTTATATCGGATATGAGAAATCTGCAAACATTGCCAAAGAGGCACTTCAAACAGGTAGAGCAGTTGGAGATATCTGCCTAGAGAGAGGCTATCTAAGCAAAGAAGAAATTGATAAAATTTTAGAGCCTAAAAATATGCTAAACCCTCATATGGGTAAATAAATTTAATTAAGCATACCAAAATAAATTTGGTATGCTTAAGATTTGTGTTTTGAAATAAATCTTTATAAAGGAGTTTTTATGGATATAATGCTGATTTTACAGATTATAGTCCTGTTCGGAGGTATCTACCTAGGTGTTAAATTAGGTGGTATGGGTGTTGGCTACGCAGGTGGTCTTGGTGTCGTTGTTTTAGCAATGCTTGGCATGAAGGTAGAGATGAAGGGTATCCCTATGGATGTTATCCTCATTATCGCTTCTGTTATATCAGCTATTACTGCGATGCAAGTTGCCGGTGGTCTTGATTTCTTGGTTCAAGTTGCATCTAAAATTTTACGCAAAAATCCAAAACAAATTAACTTTTTAGCTCCTGTTGTTACATATTTGCTAACAATATTTGCAGGAACCGGACATACGGCGTTTTCAATGCTTCCAGTTATTACAGAAGTTGCTAAAGGACAAAACATTAAGCCCTCAGCCCCTCTTGCGCTTTCTGTTGTTTCATCTCAGGTTGCAATTACTGCCAGCCCGATTTCAGCAGCTTTCGTTGCGATGACAGGTGTTGTAGAGCCGCTTGGTGTTAGCTACCCAATGCTGCTATTTATATGCATCTCTACAACATTTGTCGCTATGCTTGCAACTGCATTCTTTGTAAATAAATTTTACGATTTAGATCTTTCAAAAGACCCTATATATCAAGAAAGACTTGCAAAAGGTCTAGTAGAAGAAGTTAAAGATGCTGAGTATAAAGAACTTAAACCTTATGCAAAGAGATCTGTTGCGATATTTGGTATAGGAGTTTTAATCATTGTTGCTTATGCACTTGCTATCTCAAAGAGTGTAGGTCTTATAGAAAATCCTATATTAACAAGAGATAATGCTATCATTAGCTTTATGCTAACTATCGGCTTTATCATTGTAGTTCTTTGTAAAGTTGATACAGGCAAGCTGCTTTCAACAAGCACATTCCAAAGCGGTATGAATGCGTGCATCTGCGTTATAGGTATTGCATGGCTTGGAACAACATTTGTTAACGGACACATTGATAGTATCAAAGAGATAGCTAAAAACGTAGTTACTCAATATCCATTTATTTTGGCTGTTGCGCTTTATTTCCTAAGTTGCTTGCTATATTCTCAAGCTGCTACAACTCGTGTTATGATGCCTGCTGTTGCAATTGCTCTTGGTATGACAAGCCCTGAAAATTCACAACATGTTTGGATTTTAGTTGCTTCATTTGCTGCTGTTTCAGGACTATTCGTTCTACCTACATATCCTACAACACTAGGTGCTATCGCAATGGATGATACGGGAACTACAAAGGTTGGTAAATTTGTATTTAACCACTCATTCTTCATTCCTGGCACAATCATGGTTGCGATCTCAGTTGCGCTAGGGTTTTTAATAGCTCCTGTTCTTATATAAGAACAAACTAATTTTTGCCAAGAGATACTCTCTTGGCTTTTTTAAATTTTAAAGGATAATAAGATGAAAAGAGTTGGAATTTTAGGCGGAATGGGACCGCTTGCCACTATAGATCTATATGCTAAGATAGTTGAACTTACAGATGCAAAAAAAGATCAAGATAATATACCTATAATCATCGATAATTATCCACAAATTCCAGACAGAACAGCCTATATACTTCATGGCGGTCAAGATCCGTTTCCTTTTATGAAAGAGGCTGCTTTAAGGCTTAAAAACGCAGGATGCGAAGCGGCTTGCATGGCGTGCAATACGGCTCACTATTTTGCAGATAGGCTTGTAGAAGAGACTGGGATTAATCTACTTCATATAGCAGGCATTGCCGTAGACGCGATTAAAAAAGAGTATCCAAATGCTAAAAAAATAGCTGTTATAGCGACAACAGGAACTACAAAGGCTAAAATTTACGAGAATAAGCTTATTCAAAACGGCTTTGAGTGTGTGCAAATCCCAGAAAATTTACTTGAAAATATAATGGATTGTATCTATAAAGGCGCGAAAGCAAATAAGCTAAAAGAGTATGTTGAGCTTTTTAATGATACTATAGATCAAGTCCAAGCCGATGTTTATATAGCTGCTTGTACCGAAATACCGCTATTTTTGCCTTATGCAAAGAAAAAAGATAAATTTGTTGATGCGACTCTTGAGCTTGCTAAGGCTGCCGTAAAATTTAGTCTTGAGAAATAGATATTTTATACTAGCTAGCTTACTTACCGCTTTTAACATATACATTTAAACGCCTATTAAAACAAATTTCTATAAAATCTATATTAATACAAATTTTAAAAGGCATTAGATGTCTCATTTTGAATTCACAAGCTCATATTTTGGTGCTTTTGTAATACTTATTTTGTCGATTATAGTATTTAGCTTAATTGTGATTTTATCAAGCAAAATAGGTAGTAAAATGGCAAATAAAAACTCGGAGCGTCTAAAACTATCTATTTATGAGTGCGGACCAGAGGTTATCAAGCAACCAAATAGGATAAATATTCACTATTTTTTATACGCTATCTTGTTCGTGCTTTTCGATGTTGAGGTTATATTTATGTTTCCTTGGGCTGTGGATTTTAAAATTTTAGGATTATTTGGATTTATTGAGATGGCGTTTTTCATCATACTTTTATCGATAGGATTTATCTATGCGTGGGGCAAAGGAGCGTTTACGTGGCAAGACATCAGATAAATTATGCACAAAACGGCGGTTTGCCGGTGGTGCTTACTACGGTTGATAAGCTTGTGCAATGGGGCAGGAGCAACTCGCTTTGGGCACTTAGCTATGGGCTTGCGTGTTGTGCGATAGAGATGATGGCAAGCGGAGCCAGCAGATATGACTTTGATAGGTTTGGAACGATTTTTAGAGCCTCTCCTAGACACTCTGAAGTAATGATAATAGCCGGAACTCTCACTAAAAAGCATGCTGAGTTTACACGTAGGCTATATGATCAAATGGCCGAGCCAAAATGGGTCATATCGATGGGAAGCTGTGCAAATACCGGAGGTATGTTTAATACCTATTCAACCGTGCAAGGAGTGGATCGTATAATACCAGTTGATATATATCTGCCAGGATGTGCGCCTAGGCCAGAAACTCTTCAATATGCGCTAATGATACTTCAAAAAAAGATTCGCAAAGAGAGTCCGTTTAGAGCTCAAGCTCCAAAAAGGTTAGTATGATGAGAGAGTATCAAGATAGAAAGAATGCTCAGAAAAAGCACTATTATAAGGATTCATTTTATGTTGCAGAACAAACTAAGAAATTTAATGTGCAAGAGAGTGAATTTAATGAGGATTTAGAGGCTTTAAACTCTGAAAATTTAGAAATTTTAGACTCATATATAGAACTTGGTCAATTTGTAGTCTATGTAAAATGTAGTGAAAATTTAAAGGCTCTCAGGATATTTAAATCTCTTGGATACGAGGTATTGTCTGAGATTTCGGCGATTGATTTTATCTCTCAAAAGGGTGGATTTGAAGTTTTTTATCAGCTTTTGTCTATATCAAATAAAAAAAGAGCGCGAGTAAAATGCTTTGTAAAAAAAGCCGAAATGCTTAAAAGTGTGGTTGAAATTTACAAAAGTGCCAATTGGTCGGAGCGAGAGATGTATGATATGTTTGGAATTTTTATACAAAACCATCCTAATTTAAAACGTCTTATAATGCCTGATGATTGGCATTCGCACCCTCTTTTAAAGAGCTATCCATTGCATGGAGATGAGCATGCCAGATGGTATGAGGTTGATAAAATTTTCGGTCGTGAATATCGCGAGACAATAGGTCCTGAGAATAGAGATAGCGCCAAAATAGATAGCAAAGACACATTTAACTTTGGGCGAATTTATCACGAAGTTGAGCGTGGGGCTGAGCCAAGAGACGAGAAAATTTTACAAGAGTATCAAGAAGATGGCGGTGTAGCCTTTGTTAAGCGCGTAAAACGCGGTAGTAGTAAAATTTTAGAAAAAAGACCTTAGAATGCAAAATCCAAGCAAACTTAGACCATTTTTTGAAAATATAGAATTTGAAGAAAATAATGGAAAAATGATACTAAATTTCGGCCCTCAGCACCCTTCCGCGCACGGGCAGCTAAAGCTAGTGCTTGAGCTTGACGGTGAAAAGGTTGTGCGCGCTATGCCTGAGATTGGCTTCATGCATAGAGGCGTTGAAAAGATGGCTGAAAATATGACCTTTCAAGAGTTTTTGCCGGTAACTGATAGGGTCGATTATATAGCTTCAAGTGCTAATAACTATGCCTTGTGCGCGGCAGTTGAAAAGCTTTGCGATATCGAGGTGCCTAGAAGAGCTCAGATAATAAGAACCATGCTTTTGGAGTTAAACCGCATAAGTTCGCATCTTCTGTTTTTAGCCACCCACGCGCTTGATGTGGGCGCAATGACCGTGTTTTTATACGCCTTTAGAGAGCGTGAGTATATTTTGGATTTGATTGAAAAATATTGTGGTGCTAGACTTACGCACTCAAGCATTAAGATAGGCGGAGTATTTCTTGATCTACCTAGCGGCTGGACTGAGGAACTGCTGGCATTTTGTAATAAATTTCCAAGCGATATAGCCACTTATGAGGGACTTTTAAGCGAGAATAGAATTTGGCGTATGAGACTTGAGGGAGTTGGTGTTTTAAGCCGTGAAAAGGCTCTTAGCTGGGGATGCTCAGGAGTTATGCTAAGAGCTAGCGGTGTAGAGTTTGATATTAGAAAGGCTGAGCCATATTTGGTATATAACGAGATTGATTTTGAAGTGCCATACTCAAATACCGGTGATTGTTATGCAAGATATAAGCTTTATATGGAGGAGATGAGGCAGAGTGTAAAAATACTGCTTCAATGCGAGAAGCTTTATAATAATTCAGGGCCTGAAATTTTAGCCAGTTCGCCTCAATTTGTAAGCGCCAGCAAAGAGCAGATAATGACACAAAACTACTCTTTGATGCAGCATTTTGTGCTGGTTACTCAAGGGCTTAAGGCAAAGCGCGGAGAGATTTATCATCCTACCGAGTCGCCAAAGGGAGAGCTTGGATTTTATATTTACTCTACTGCAGAGAGTAGTCCATATCGCTTGAAAATTCGCGCTCCAAGTTTTTTCCACTGTGCACTCTACGAGGAGCTTTTGGTGGGGCAATATGTGGCTGATGTGGTTACTATAATAGGTAGTAGCAATATAATTTTAGGTGAAATCGATAGATGAAAAGAGTTGATTTAAGACATTTAAAAGGTGATTTTTTAAGCGAATTAAGTAATCAGGCAAAAAGGCTCAACGATGGCGAGGTCTGTATATTTTTATTTGAGCCTGTAGAGTTTGACAATATCGAAAAAAGTGTAAATTTGATACGAGAAGAGAGCTGTGAGCTTATAAATTCGCTTAAATTTAATCAGGTAGATTGGACTATAGTAGTGAAGAAAATTAAAGGGTGAATATGAAATTTAAAGAGTTTAAAGGTGCAAAAACATTAAGTCTTGCAAGTCTGCTTAGCCTTCAAAATTTGACTTTGGCAAACGAGCTAAAAAATCAAGATTTTATCTATATCTCTTGTTTTGAGGATGAAATTTTAGGCAGCAAAAATTTAATTCGTTGCGAAATAGGATCTATTAGCTATGTTTTGGCTCTTCTTTGCAAATACTGCCTTGATTTTTCAAAATTTGAAAGCGACGTCAAAGAGTATTTTGATGAGCTTGATGAAGGCTTTTTAAGCGGAGAGTGCAATATCGGAGAAGAGGAGTTTGAGGATCTGGCTATTTTTATGAAGGATTGCGAAAATATCATAATAGACAGCACTTTCTTCTCACATCCAGACTCTAAGATGATATTTGAATGTTTAAATTTGCTAAATTTAAACACTGTTGTAGCGGACAGTAAGATCGAAGAAGTTAATACTGACGGAAATTTGGATGAGCTAAAAGAGCTTGATAGCTTTGATGGAAGCGTTATCTTCGGACTTATTGGAGATAGTGGCGAGCTTGTAGGGTCTTCTAGCTTTGCTATTGCAGCTAAGGTAAAAGATGGAGATGAGGTTAAAGTAAGAGCCAATGGACTTGATATAGAGAGAAAATTTAGACTAAATAGCGCTATGAAAGGAACTGTGGCGATATTTAAAGATAGTCAAATTAATGGCTATAACTTCAAAGTAGCAAAAATTAGCAAATTAGGATGAGATTATAATATGAGTGAGCAAATCACCCTCTTTATAGACGGCATAGAATGCAAAGCATATGAAGGTGAGTATATACTTGGCACTGCAAGAAAAAATGGGATCTTTATCCCTGCAATCTGCTATCTTACCGGATGTTCGGCGACTTTAGCCTGTAGGTTATGTATGGTGGAGGCTGATGGAAAGCGAGTATATGCCTGCAATGCGAAAGTCAAAGAGGGTATGAATGTAGTTACAAATACCGATGAAATTAGCGTAGAGCGTAATGCTATTATGCAAACTTATTGTATAAATCACCCTCTTGAGTGTGGAGTATGCGATCAAAGCGGAGAATGCGAGTTACAAAATTTTACTACGCTCATGGGAGTAAACAGTCAAAAATACGCCATCAAAGATACTCATAAACCTCATAAAAATTGGGGTAAGATAAACTACGATCCATCTCTTTGCATAGTTTGCGAGAGGTGCGTTACCGTATGCTCTGATAAGATCGGCGAAAGTGCGCTAAAAACTACTCCAAGAGGCGGCGATCAGCCTGCTAAGGAGTTAAAAGACAGTATGCCAAAAGATGCTTTTGCTGTTTGGAACAAATTTCAAAAGAGTCTTATAGCGCCTAGTGTGGGAGCAAATTTGGACTGTTCGTTTTGCGGTGAGTGCACTAGCGTATGTCCCGTTGGAGCTCTTGTAGGAAGTGAGTTTCAATACAGCTCAAACGCATGGGAATTAACCAAAATACCTGCTTCAAATCCGCATTCAAGCGATTGTGAATTGATGTATTACGACATTAAAGAGAGCGGGATAGAAAATCGCAAAAAGAGAATTTATAGAGTTAGTAACGATTTTCACTTTACCACTTTAAATACGGCAGCTAGATACGGATATGATTTTGCCAATGAAAATGCTAAAAAAGATGAGAGTAAATTTAAAGAGATAGTGGATAAATTTAAAAACGGTGAAGTAAAAAATATAAAATTTAATAGCTTTATCACAAATGAAGAAGCCTTAATTTTAGAGCGTTTAAGGCAAAAATTCGGGTTAAATTTAGTAAATAGTGAGGCTAAAAAATATCAAGACTTTTTAAACGAATTTGCTAAATTTAGCGGCGAGAGCCTATATAACGGCGATGTAGAGAGTTTAAATAAAACGGATTTTATTGTAAGTGTAGGAACTCTTTTAAGATATGACAGTCCTAATATAAGTTATGCCCTAAATAACGCGCTTAAAATCAATAAATCCTCGGTAATATGCTTTCACGCAATAGTAGATAAGGTTATTAAAAACTACTCTAAAAATTTGCTTTTTATTCATCATAAAGCGGGCTTGGAGCTTGATATACTGCTTTGGATTTTGCAAAATTTTGCAAAAAATTTAGATGGTGATATTGATAAATTTTTAAAAGAAAATTTAATAATCTCTAAAAAAATAGTAGAAATTTTAAAGCCAAAAGAGATAGAAGAAGAGATTGTTAAGAAGATTGCCGATGAAAACGGCGAAACGCAAGAGATTAAAGAGGTAGTTAAAAAGCAGGTTAATGAAAAAAAAGAACAGGAAATAAGCGTAGAAGTTTCAAAATTTGCTCTAAATTTAGGCATTGATGAGGATAGAATAAAGGCTTTAACCGATAAGAAGCAAAGCTTTGCACTGATTATCGGAGAAGATTTTTACTGTCATGAAAATGCTCTTGCCTTAGCCGCTCTTGCAGGACTTATAGCCAAATTTACGAAGTTTAAGGTGATTTTAATCCCACCTAGAACAAATTCTCTCGGAGTTGCTAAAATTTGTAAATTATCAAATGAGGAGAGCGGGTTTAGCTTTGGATATAACGAAAAGGCAGATTTTACTATGAGTATTTCCGAAGGCGATATTGATGCACCTGCACTTACTCAGCAAGAAGGAACCTTTAGTAATTACGATAAGCGGGTTGTGCCTACAAATGCGGCTTTAAAATATGATGGTTATACTCTAAACGATTTGGCAAACGAGCTTGGAATCAGGTCTAAATGGACAATTGACTATACGTTAAAGCTTGGAGATATTGATGAATTTAAGAGAGTGGAGTTTGATGAGCTTGATAATTTTTATGAAAATTCAGGAGCTTGTAAAAGAGGGTATCTCTTAAAATCTCAAAAAATAAATAGTGAAGCAAGGCTTGATTTTAAAAATTTAAAGAGCGAAGAGATTAAATTTAATATATATAGGGCAAATCCTATTCATCAATTTTCAAAATTTACAAATATGGCTTCTCAGCTCAATGAAACAGGAGCCTTGTATGTATCAAGCGGATTTTTAGATGAAAATGGCTTTAAGGATGGCGAGATAGTAAATTTAAAAAATGAAAATTTAACTTTAGCGATTAGGTTAAAGCTGGATAGCGATTTAGAAGGTGTTGTTGCATATATTGGAGATTTTGACGATCATATTGATATAGAGCCGTTTTTTATCGGCAGATACGCAAATTTAAAGATAGAGAGGGCATAAGATGGATGGGTTTTTTATAGTCGAAACTATCGTAAAATCTTTAATTGTAATATCTGTTTTTGCCACTCTTGCTGGACTTGGAACTTATGCCGAGCGAAAGGTTTTAGCCTATATGCAGCGTAGAATAGGACCAAGCATGGTGGGTCCTGGAGGCATTTTACAGCTTGTTGCGGATATGATAAAGCTCTTTACTAAAGAGGATATCATTCCTCAGTTTGCTAATAAGCCCATCTTTATGATAGCGCCTATTATTTCTGCTGTTGGAGCCTTTGCGGCACTTGCTGTAGTGCCGTTTTTCCCGGAATTTACACTTTTTGGACGCACAATTAGGTCAATTTTAGCAGATGTGGGTGTCGGAGTGCTTTATGTGCTTGGAGTCGGAGGAGTTTGCGTGCTATCCCCGCTTCTTGCCGGACTTTCAAGCCACAATAAATATGCTCTTATAGCCGCGGCAAGAGCTTCTATGCAGCTTATTAGCTTTGAAGTGGTAACCGGGCTTTCTCTTTTAAGCGTGATTATGATGGTTGGCTCTTTGTCTTTAATAGATATCAACAACTACCAAAATACAGGTCTTGGAGGCTGGCTTATCTTTAAGCAGCCACTAGCTTTTATACTATTTTTGATATCGTCGTTTGTAGAGACTAATAGAACTCCATTTTGTATGACCGAAAATGAGACGGAGTTAATCGCCGGCTATGGCACCGAGTATTCCGGTATGCGTTGGGCTATGTTTTTTATAGGTGAGTATGCCAATATGATAACAGCTTCATTTTTAGTAAGTCTTGTATTTTTAGGCGGATTTAATCCTGTTTGGTTTTTGCCGGGCGGACTGATGATACTTTTAAAAGTTAGTTTTATATTTTTCCTATTTCTTTGGACTAGGGCTGCATGGCCTCATGTTAGAGTTGATCAGCTTATGGGGCTTTGTTGGAAGGTTTTGATGCCTTTGGCTCTCTTAAATATCCTGATAACCGGTTTAGTGTTGGTGTGAGATGAAAGATTATATTTTTATAAAAACAGATGATGCGACGATCTCTAATATTGATAAATTTAAAAGGCTAGTAAGGCGAACCTTTAAGCTTGAGCTTTTTAAAGGGCTTTGGATAGTTCTAAAAGAGATGATTGGCGGTAAGTCGCATACTCTTTTATATCCTCTTGAAAAGATGCAGCTTAGCCCTAGATATAGGGCTGTGCATAAGCTTATGAGATTTATAGAGAGTGAAAACGAACGATGTATAGGATGCGGGCTCTGTGAGAAAATTTGCGTGAGTAACTGTATCGCTATGGAGACTAAGCTTGATGAGAATGGACGAAAGAGAGTTGTAAATTATTCTATAAACTATGGCCGATGTGTATATTGTGGGCTTTGTGCCGATGTTTGTCCGGAAATTGCCATAGTGCATGGAAGCGAATATGAAAACGCAAGCGAGCAAAGAGCTTATTTTGGCTTTAAAGATGATCTTTTAACTCCAAAAGATAAGCTTTGTGAACAGGTGGAATTCCCTGGATATGGCAGTTTAAGAGAGGATGCGGATAAATTTGTCAAAGCAACTCCAAATGCATATATAAATATAGATGAAATTTCTAATAAGCCGGAAAAACAGAGTGAAATTTCAAAGGAAAGTAAAGATGTTTGAAGTAGTAGCCTTTTATTTTTTCGCCGCTACCTCGATAGCATGCTTTGGTATAAGCGTATTTAGTAAAAATATTCTTTATTCTATGAGCGCATTAGCTGGCGGAATGATCTTTATTTCCGGATTTTTCTTTTTGCTTGGGGCTGAATTTTTAGGAGTTGTGCAAATAATCGTTTATACCGGAGCCGTAATGGTTCTGTATGCATTTTCGATGATGTTCTTTGATGTCAGTAAAGACGTAGTGGAAAATAGAAGCAAGGCGGCAAACAGGCTAATATACACTCTTAGCGTATTGTCCGCTCTGATTTTGGTGCTTATATTTTCAGCTCCGATCATTTCATCAAATTTAGACGCTCAATATCCTATCGTAGAAAATGTCGGTAACGTCGAGATAGTAGGAATTTTGCTATTTACAAAATATCTAATTGTGTTTGAATTGGCGGCTGTAATGCTACTTGTTGCTATGGTGAGTGCGATAGTGCTCGCTCATAAAGATATGGACAGGGGAGATAGCGATGATAACGCTTAGTCACTATTTGATAGTTTCGGCAATTATGTTTGGACTTGGTATTTTTGGCATCATAAAAAGAACTAACCTAATAATGCTATTTTTCTCTACTGAAATTTTATTAAACTCAGCCAACGTAGCTTTAGCTGCGATATCTAAATTTAGCGGAGATATGACAGGGCAAATTTTTGCCTTTTTTATTATAGCTGTTGCTGCTAGCGAGGTAGCGGTAGGGCTTGGACTCTTGGTGCTTTGGTATAAAAAGACAGGCTCTATAGAGATTTCAAGCATGAAGAGCATGAGGAGAGGGTCGTGAATCAAGCTGTTTTGTTTCTAGTTTCGCTATTTTTACCGCTTGTCTCTGCAATATTTGCCGGTATTTTTTCACACTCAAGACAGATGAATTTTGTGGGAGTAATATGCTCTGTTCTTATAGCTTTAAGCACGGTATCTTCGTTGATATTTTTAAATTTGGTAATAGTTGGCGGAGAGATTGAGATTTATCTTAAAGATTTTATCGTAGCGGGCGGATTTGAGAGCGAATTTAGCTTTATTATAGATGAAGTAAGCGTCATAATGATGTCTGTTGTCGGTATAGTAGCAGGTGTAGTGCATATCTATTCTATAAGCTATATGCATAATGATGCTGGATTTAATAGATTTTTTAGCTATCTTGGGCTGTTTGTCTTCTCTATGCTAATACTTGTAATGAGCGATAATTTTATCGGGCTATTTATAGGCTGGGAGGGCGTGGGATTATGCTCTTGGTTGCTAATTGGCTTTTGGTATAAAAAGCAGAGTGCAAGCTGGGCGGCAAATGAAGCCTTTATAATGAATAGAGTAGCGGATCTGGCTATGCTAATAGGAATATTTCTGATATATCAAGAGTTTGGAAGCGTAAGATATGATGAAGTTTTTAGTATGCTCTCAAGCGCTGATTCTTATCTGATAATACTAATTGCGGCTTGTTTATTTGTGGGTGCGATGGGCAAGAGTGCTCAATTTCCATTTCATACTTGGCTTGCAGACGCAATGGAGGGTCCAACTCCAGTATCGGCACTCATTCATGCCGCTACGATGGTAACCGCCGGAGTTTATTTGGTTATTAGAGCCAATGAAATTTTTGCTCTTACTCCAGAAATTAGTAGCTTTATAGCCTATCTTGGTGCTTTTGTAGCGATATTTGCTGCATCAATGGCCATAGTTAATAGAGATTTGAAAAAGATAATAGCCTATTCTACGCTATCTCAGCTTGGTTATATGTTTGTAGCCGCAGGGCTGGGAGCTTACTGGATAGCGCTGTTTCATCTTGCCACGCATGCCTTTTTTAAGTCATTGTTGTTTTTGTGCGCTGGTAATGTAATGCATGCGATGAATGATGAGCTTGATATTAAAAAGATGGGCGGGCTTTATAAATTTATGAAGATAACTGCTATATTTATGGTAATCGGCTCTGTTGCTTTGGCTGGATTTTATCCGTTTGCAGGATTCTTCTCTAAAGATAAAATTTTAGAAGTAGCGTTTAGCGAAGGAAATTTTATCATATATGCCATTCTTTTAATCACAGCCGCCATGACGGCATTTTATAGCTTTAGACTTATAATGCTTGTATTTTTTACAGATAGCAAATTTGAGCACCATCCGCATGAGGCGAACAGATCTACTATAATTTCTCTTGCGCCTCTTGTGATAATGTCATTTTTGGCAGGATTTTTAGAGCACAAATTTGAGATCATTTCAACTATAGTTTTACCAGATTATCTATTTGATATTCAAGACGGCACTAGAAATTTGATGGTAATTTTTACACTTTTGATAGTTTCTCTTTCAACCGGTTTTGCCGTATTTGCATATAAAAAAGGGATTTTCAAAGGGGATGTTACAGAATTTTGGGTTTATAAAATTTTAGAGCGACAATACTATATACCTCAAATTTATGATAGATTTTTTGTACGATGTTATCAGATAGTATCAAGAATATGCAGAAAATTTGACGAGGCTATAATAGATAGAAGTGTTGATTTTATCGCAAAATCGATCCATTCTCTGGCTAAATTTTCAGATAATATGCAAAGCGGGGATCTAAGTATAATGCTTAGATTGATGGTGCTTGGATTTGTTATTTTGCTCACTCTTGCATTTTTATTTACAAAGGCCGTAAATGCTTAGTTTGATAATATTTTTTCCGGCTCTTGCTGCGATGCTTGGTTTTTTGATAGATGAGAAGAGTATTAAGGTTTACGGAGTTTGTATAGCCTTTATAGAATTTTTATTGACTCTTTTTATGTGGTTTAGTTTTAGTGGAGTGTCTCAGGAATTTAGCCTGATAAATCATATCTCTTTGATTGGATTTTTAAATGTAAATTATACTGTCGGAGTTGATGGAATTTCACTATTCTTGGTTATTTTAAGCTCGTTCACGACTCTTATCGGGCTTATATCTTTAAATTTAAAAGGAAATTTAAAACATCTTATCATATCGATTTTATTTTTAGAGATGACGATGATGGGTGTATTTTTGGCTCTTGATGCGATTTTATTCTATATATTTTGGGAGCTTAGTTTATTACCTATGCTATATATAATAGGCGCTTGGGGAAGCGGGAATAGAATTTACGCTGCGATTAAATTTTTCATATATACATTTTTTGGCTCAGTGTTTATGCTGGTAGCTATTTTGGCGATGGCTTATCTGCACTATAAGATAAATGGCATTTGGAGCTTTTCTATAGTTGATTGGCAAAATTTAAAACTTCCTTTAAATACTCAAATTTGGCTATTTTTAGCGTTTTTTATCGCCTTTGCGGTAAAAACTCCAATGTTTCCGTTTCATACCTGGCTTCCTTACGCTCACGGTCAAGCCCCAACTATAGGCTCTGTGTTGCTTGCAGCGGTCTTGCTTAAGATGGGAACTTACGGCTTTGTGAGATTTTCTCTTCCTATGTTTCCGGACGCTAGCGTTGAACTATTTAATATAGTAGCAATTTTGGCCATTGTCATGGTTATCTATACAGCCTTAATAGCTTATGCTCAAGACGATATGAAGCAGGTTATCGCATATAGCTCTATTTCTCATATGGGTGTTATAGTGCTTGGAATTTTTGCCATGAACGTAGAAGGCATTAGCGGAGCTATATTTATGATGATTAGCCACGGTGTAGTTAGCGGTGCTCTATTTTTGTTAGTTGGTATAATATATGAGCGAAGACATACTAAGATGATAGGCGAATTTGGAGGACTTGCTAGCGTGATGCCAAAATACGCTTTGGTTTTTTGTGTAATCATGCTTGGCAGTATCGGGCTTCCGCTTACCATAGGATTTGTAGGTGAGTTTTTAAGCTTGGTTGGAATTTTTAAAGCGAATTTCATATATGCTATTTTAGGTGGTATAGGCATCATAGTGGGTGCGATATATATGCTAAATCTCTTTAGAAAGGTATTTTACGGAGTATGTGATAAAGAAGAAAATTTAGAACTAAAAGATCTAAATTTAAGGGAGCTTATTACTCTCGTGCCTCTTTGTCTGCTTGTAATCTATCTTGGAGTTAGCCCAAATATTATGTTAAAACCTATAGATATGAGTGTAAATCAAATGATGGTTAAGATGTATAACAAATCTTTAAAAAGCGAGACTAAAGAGTTTATTGCAAATTCCAATAGAATAGGAGGCGGACAATGAATGAGCTAGTATTCGTAAGCCTAGCAGAGCTAAATATATCCTCAGTCGCCTCAATGCTCTCTTTGATCTTTTTTGCTCTTTTAATTTTATGTATAAGCACATTTAAAAAAGATCTATCAAAGACCTTTTATACAGTGCTTTGTCTGATAGCCATTATGCTAAACCTAGGAATAGTAATAGATCATAATATACTATCAAAAGGTTTTTTTGATCTGTTATTAGTTGATGGCATATCCGTTTTATCTCAGATTATTATTCTGATAGCTTCATCTTTATTTATCCCGCTTTCACTTAGCACTAAGAGGTTTTTTGAATATGAGATAAGTGAATTTTATGCGCTATTTTTATTTATGATAGCCGGATTTGAATTTATGGTTAGTAGTAATAATCTTATTTTGATATTTATAGGACTTGAAACATCTTCTTTGGCGCTTTATACGCTAATTGCGCTTCACAATAAAATAAAGTCAATAGAGGCTGCGATAAAGTACTTTACGATGGGGGCGCTTGGTTCCGGATTTTTTGTATTTGGCGCTGCTATGTTTTATATGGCGACAGGAAGTGTCGAGATAAATTTAATAGCCGATGTGATAAAGCAATCCGGATTGCAAGGCAGTATGATAGCAACTCTTGGATGTGTGTTTATGTTTGGCGCTATTGGATTTAAGCTCTCTTTGATACCTTTTCATACTTGGGTGCCAGATGTCTATGAGGGTGCCAATTCGCCTTTGGCGGGATATATGTCTGTAGTACCAAAAGTGGCTGGATTTATAGTGGCTTTAAGGCTATTTGAGGCGCTTGCTCATTCGGATATATATTGGGTGCATTATATGCTATATATTTCTGCCATTTTGACAATGACTCTTGCCAATATTATGGCTTTAGTTCAAAGAGATGTTAAGAGGATGCTTGCGTTTAGCTCTATTGCACATGCCGGATTTGTGCTTTGTGCCATAGTTATAGGCACTTCTCAAGCAAATGTATCTTTATTTTTGTATTGGATTATGTTTTTGTTTGCAAATTTGGGTGCATTTTCTATGCTTTGGGTTGCAAGATGCGATGATACGGTCTGCTGGGATAAAAGGTTTAAACATCCTTACGAGAAATTTGCAGGACTTATTAAAACACTTCCAAACTATGCGGTGATAATGGCGATTTTTATGGTTGCTTTAGCCGGAATTCCGCCATTTAGCGTATTTTGGGGCAAGATGTATCTGATTTCTTCGGCTATTGCAGGAAATCATGTAGTTTTGGCTGTTGTAATGGCTTTAAATAGCGCGATAGCGATATATTACTATTTAAAGCTAGTTGTCGTGATGTTTTTAAAAGAGCCTATTGTAAGCGATAAAAACCTATATATCGCAAATACATCTGGCGCGCTTAAAGCTATTGTAGGGTTTGCTGCGATAACTACTATAGGAGCTATATTTATGATAGACTCATTACTTGAATTTATCGCAAGTTTCGTGATCGCAAGTGGTTTTTAAATTTAAAAATTTTATAATGTCAATATGAAAAAAACATTTTTACTCTTATTTTCTCCGATACTTGCTTTCGCCTTTTCTTTGGTATTAAATTCCGGCAAAGAGGGCGGAGTGACATATAGCATTCTTCACCTAAAAGACGATAGTGAATTTGCTTGCAAAGAGGAAATTTTAGTCTACGATAATAAAATTTATACATGCGAGATAAAAGATAAAGCGATACCAAAGATAGATGATAAAATTCTCTCTTTAGTAGAGATTAAATTTACTCAGGATTTAAACTCAACAAAGATTACAGTAGCTCCAAGAGCCAATTCTAGGCTAATCTCATACCAAAAGCCGTTGTTTACCACAGATAGCGTAATGATGGTTGATAAAAATTTATCTAAACATTATTCTATTATCATAGATCCGCTTTTTAGTGAATTTGATAAGCCAAAAATGGATGGGATAAATTTCGCTCCGATATTTAAAGATATGAAGTATCCGAGCGTAGGAGCTCTTGATCTAAACAAAGCACCTATCGAAAATCCAGATGGTCATGATATAAATTCATATCTTAGTATTAAAAAAGAGTATGAAAGCAAACATTATGATTATGTTATAAGCAGCAGCGAATCCGCACTTAGAAAGCATCAAAACAGCATTTTTACAAGCGAATTTATGCTCTATAGATTAAGGGCGCTCGATAAAATTTTTGAGACAAAAGATAGTCATGAAAATTTATCGCCTGCAAATATGGTAGATGAGGGTAGGGCTTGGATGAAGCTCTTTGCCTCGGATGAAAACTATCCTGAAGTGCTTTATTTAGTCATGAAATCATATCTCAAGCAAGACATGACAAGTGATGCAAACTATATACTTGATATATTGATGAATGAGCATAAGGACTCTAGCTGGACTAAAAGTGCGATCTTGGAGTTTGCCGACAGGATATATAACACAGGAAAGCGACAAGATGCGATTAGGATGTATGAGGATGTGCTCTATTCGTCTAATAATATTGATGTGGCAAGTAGAGCGTCTTTGAGCTTAGTAAATAGTAGCATAGACGATTCTCAATTTGAAGCCGCCAAAGGATATATGCTAAAAATTTTAAACGCCAATCCAAATTACTTGCTAAACGATATCTCAAAATCAATGGATTTGGCTGGAATTTTTCGAGATAAAAATATCAATGACGTAGCCTCTAAGATATATGAAATTTTGGTCTTAAATTTAAAAAAGAGTGATGATAGATATGAGATAGCTCTTAAAAATTTAGCTCTTAGCCTTGTCGGCACAAAAGATGTAGAGAAGGCTTATAAATATCTGCAAAAATATCAAAATGAGTTTAGAGAGGGCGGATATATAGCTCAGGTTGAGCAGGGTATGGATAGGCTATTTTTTGAGTTAAATGAAACAAACTCTACAAAGCTTCATCAGCACTATGATCTGCTTATGGATAAATACGGCAAAAATGACATAGGTCAAAAGGCTCTAAAAGAGCAGGTTGCCCTATACCTAAAAGAGAAAAAATTCAATGATGTATTACGATATACAAATGCCGTAAGAGATATAAACGACACTGAAAATGATAAAAATTTAAACCTCGCAGCTCTTGCTTTGGCGAATGACATGATAAGAAAGGATAACTGTAAGGCTGTAGTGGATTTAGTGGAAGGCTATGAGATAAGAGCTGATATAGAGGCTAAATTTAAGCTATTTAACTGCTTTATGAGGATGTCTAGACATCAGAGCGCTTATGAGCTAGCTAAAGAGAATATAACATCGCCAGATATGTTAGATAGGGTTGAGTGGCTTGTAAATTTAAGCTCTGTATTGCTTAAAATGCAAAAATATAAAGATGTGGTTCGTGTTGCCGATGAAGCCTTGGCAATAGCTGCAAATGAGGAGTATGCTGATGTATCTCCTGTATTTTTCGACCGCTTTGATGCGCTTATAAAGCTGGATAGAATACCTGATGCAATGGCTACGATAAAGGCCATAGAGGATTTGAGGGAAAATGACTTTAGGATTATTGAAGTGTATGCAAAGATGTCTGAAATCACACAAAAGAACAAAGACTTTTTAAATACTGTAATCTATGCCAAGAAGGCAATAGATATGCAAAAAAGACTAAATATCAATACTTTTAGTCCGAAAGTGGAATTTGATTACATAAACGCTCTTAATAGGCTTGATAGATTGGATGAGGCTCTTAATAATTTAAAAAGTATTTTAGAAACTAAGCTTGAGCCTGTTGATAGAGTAAGGGCACTAGCACAAATTTCAGAAATTTACATTAAGCAAAAACGCCCACAAGATGCTAAGCTATATCTAGAGGAGTGCGTCGGGCTAAATTTTGAAAGCTCTTGGAAAAGCCTATGCTCCGAGCAGATTAAGCTCGTAGATTAGGCTAAAATATCATTCCTTCATTATCTTGCTTGATTAGATTATCCTGTGCGTCTTGTTTAGGAAGCGGAGAAGTTTTGGTATATAGCTCATCTTTTCCTTCATACATGGTATGAAATATCCCTTCGGGTTCTATAAAATTTCTCTTTGTCTCGGGAAATTCTTTTATATATTGCTCTATAAAAGCCTTAAATACCGGCGCAGCCGTTCTTCCTCCACCCTCTATTTTTCTCATAGGCGTATTATTGTCATTTCCATACCATATCACAACTTCCACTTCCGGAGTAAATCCGCAAAACCAAGCGTCTATATTGTTGTTTGTAGTGCCTGTCTTGCCAGCTATCTGAATGCCTTTTACTCTTGCGTTTTGTCCTGTACCACTATTTACAACCGTTTTTAGCATATCTACCATTAGATATGCTTGCTCCGGCTTTGTTGCTTGAATTCGCCTTGTCTCAAATGCTGTCTCTAAATTTTGTGGATTTATAATCTTTCGTATAAGTTGAGGTTCGACTATCTCTCCACCATTTGGAAACATAGAGTAAAATTTGGCAAATTCCAAAGGCGATATGCCAAAGCTTCCAAGCGCCATAGATAGATCTTTGGATATATTTTTAAATTCCATATCGCTAATGAGCTTATATGTCGTATCAAGTCCAATTTCGTTAAGCAAATTTATAGTCGCCAAGTTTCTTGACTGTCTTAATGCATTTTTTAGCGTTATATAGCCTTGAAATCCACCGCTATAATTTTTTGGCTTCCAGTCTTGCTCGTTTCCTGAACTAAAAACTCTTGATATGTCGGCTACTTTACTCATCGGAGAGTAGCCTAGATCAAGCGCAATTTGGTATATAAATGGTTTAAAGCTAGATCCCGGCTGTCTCATGCTCTGGGTAGCTCTATTGTAGCTGCTTTTGGAGTAATCAACTCCGCCAACTAGGGCTAAAATTTCACCGCTTTTTGGTGCCGTTACGACGATGGCTCCGTTTAAAACCGAGGCATTGGCGTCTTTATCGCGCTTTAAAATTTCACTATAGCCAAATTTCAGTGCATCTTCTGCCATCTTTTGAACTTTGAGGTCGATATTAGTCTCTATCCTATATCCGCCAACTCTAATATCGCTAAATATCTTTGAAGCTTCTTTAATAACCTCGTCCACCACATAAGGAGAGACGTTTTGAGTTAAAGTATCATCATATACTATAGGTTGTTCGGCTATGGCTTTTTTATACTCATCCTCATTTATCCAACCAAGCATATTCATACGCCAGATTACATTGTTCGCCCTACCAAGAGATAGATCAAGGTGCTTTGTGGGATCATAAGCGCTTGGAGCCTTTGGTAAGCCTACTAAAATAGCTATCTCTTTTATGGTTAACTCGTTTAGCTCTTTTCTAAAATACCCTTTAGCCGCAGCTTTTATACCGTAATATCCGTGACCCAAATATACTTGATTAAGGTATCTTTCTAAAATTTGCTCTTTGGTAAGCTCTTTTTCAAGCTTCATCGCCACAATCATCTCTTGTATTTTTCTAGTAAATTTCTTTTCTCTGGTTAAGATCATATTTTTTACTAGCTGCTGAGTGATTGTGCTAGCGCCCTCTACAAGCTTACCGGCCTTTATATCTTTTATAATGGCTCTTGTTATGGCTTCGGGATTTATGCCTCCGTGCTCAAAGAAGCTTGTATCTTCTATCGCTACTAAGGCTTCTATTACTCGAGATGGAATTTCATCGTAATTGGCATAAATTCTATTTTCTTCAAAAAGATTTGCTATCAGATTTCCATTTTTGTCATAAATTTGTGTAGTAAGCTTTGGCTTATATTCTATTATTCCACTTATATCGGGCTGAATTTGAGAATATAGGTATATAAAGGCTGCGCCGCTTGAGACAAAAATTATAAAAAAAAGTGAAGATAAAAATCTAATCATAAAAAGACCTTTAATTGCTCGACATTTAAGCCTCTGGCCGTGCTTTCATTGCCTATCTTTTTTAATATATATTTTTTATTAAATCCCTCTATCATCATTGCGCCAGCTTTTCCTTGCCATTCGTTACTTTTTATGTATTCGTTTAAATCATCTTGGCTAAATTTGGCAAATTGATATGTTGTAGAGCTTATATTAATAAGTTCAAATTCTTCACCTAAAAATATCATGGCTGTTATAATTTTAGCTTCATTATCGCTTTGTAAATTTAGCATATATAAAGCCTCTTTTTTATCTTTTGCCTTGCCTAAAATTTTACCGTTACACACGACCGCACTATCTGCAAAAAGGAGATTTTTTAAATTTGGATGCTCTTTTAAAAATTGCTCTTTTTTCGCTTGAACTACTTTTAAAACATAACTTGCGGGTTTTAAATTTTTATCAACTCCGCTTTCGTCAAAATCAAAAGAAAACTGCTTGAATTTAACTCTATTTTCTTCTAAAATTTTAGCTCTTGTGATAGAGCTTGAGGCTAGATTTATCATCAAAACGCCCTATAAGCTATACCAAGATAGGTTGCAAACAGTGCAAATACGACATTTAGCGGTATAAAGTAATATATAACTACTATCAAATTTTCGTGAAGCTCTATATATTCGCCTTTTTTCATAGATTTTACCGCTCTATTAATTCTATAAGTCACATATATTACGTTAATTAGCAAGAAGCTAAACACGGTCCATTTGGTAGCTAGAATCGTATTTAGCATAGGATCTGCAACCTTAGAGTAGTCATCTTCGCCTATTAACATACTAGTTACCACAATCACTGCTAAGGATATATAAACCGCACATCCGAGGTATTTTAGCGCAGAGATTACTAGAATATATCTTTTGTGATTGTTTGCAATATCTTTCATAAAAAATTTAGCCATAAACCAAAAGCTGGCTTGAAAACCTACAAATACTATAGTAGCGACCGTATGCAAAAATGGCAAAATATGACTAAGTTTTGCAAAAGCTATGTTAAATTCAGGCATTAAGCTAATTTTCCTTTAATAAATTCAAAAGCCTCTTTTTTGGCTCTATCCAACTGACTTATATCTTTTCCGCCTGCAGTTGCAAAATCATCTTTGCCACCGCCATTTCCACCTAAAATTTGAGCCGTCATTTTGACCCACTCTCCGGCCTTTATGTTTGCGTTTTTAACACCTGCCGCGATGGATATTTTTTCGTCCTTAACCTGAATAAATAGAGCTGCGACGCGTTCATTTGAGTTTTTTATCTCATCTATTGCAGTTTTTATATCTCCGCTTTCTAAAATTTCTACACAGACTTTTACTCCGCTAATATCACTTAGGTTTATAGCCTTTGATCCGCCGGCGTTTTTAAGCTCATCTTTTAAATTTTTTATCTCGCTTTTTAGCTTTTTAATTGCACTCATTGGCTCTATGCTTTTTAGCTCGGTTCTTATCTCTTCAAGTTCTTCTCTTAAATTTTTTGCGAAATTTAGAGCAGCCTTTGAGCATATCGCCTCTATTCTACGCACTCCAGCGCTAACGCCACTCTCTTTTGTTATAAAAAACACTCCAATTTCGTTAATATTTTTTACGTGAGTTCCTCCGCAAAGCTCTTTGCTAACATCGCCAAAACTTAGCACTCTTACATTATCGTCGTATTTTTCACCAAAAAGAGCTATAGCACCGCTGTTTTTAGCGCTTTCTATATCCATTATCTCGGTTTTTGCAGCGGCTCCGTTGGCTATGGCGTTATTTACAAAATTTTCTATTTTGTTTATCTCTTCGCTTGTAAGAGCCTTAGGATGAGAGAAGTCAAATCTAAGCTTGGTAGCTTCTACGCTTGATCCTGCTTGTGCCACATGTATTCCAAGAATTCTTCTAAGTGCCGAGTGAAGTAGGTGTGTTGCACTATGGTGGCGAGCTATTTCGCTTCTTTCATCGCTTACTTTTACTTCAACCTCATCTCCTGCGCTTAAATTTGCTTTTAGCTCTATAGATGATAGGTTTAATCCGTGAAATTTCTGCGTATCAACCACTTTTGCAAAATTTAAAATATCTCCAGTATCTCCGCATTGTCCGCCGCTTTGTGCATAAAAAGGAGTTTTATTAAGCATTACCCAACCGTTTTGTCCGGCTTTTAAGCTCATAACCCTTTTAAAATCCTCATCAAGCAAGGCTAAAATTTTGCTTTTTGAGCTCAAACTTTCATATCCTATAAACTCATTCTCTCCAAATTCTTCTAAAAGCTCTTTAAAATCTCCCTTTGCACTCTTATCTCCGCTTCCTTTCCAAGCGGCCTTTGCACGAGTTTTTTGCTCATTCATCAGCTCTTCAAATTTTGCTTCATCTACTTTTAGATTTTTATCCCTTAGCATATCGGCTGTAAGATCAAGTGGGAAGCCGTAAGTATCATAAAGCTTAAACGCGATCTCTCCGCTAAAGACATCTTTAGTATTTTTAAGCTCGCTGTTAAATAGCTCAAGACCCGATGCTATAGTTGCAAAAAATCTCTCTTCTTCTAATCTAATCTGCTCTTTAACCGCCTCTTTTTTATCATTTAGATAAGCGTAGTGTCCGCCCATTAGTTCGCATACCTTATCAACTAGCTTATACATAAAAGGCTCTTTTATACCCAGTAAGTATCCGTGGCGAACAGCGCGGCGTAAAATTCGGCGCAGAACGTATCCTCTACCCTCTTTATCAAAATTTACTCCTTGAGCTAACAAAAAAGTAACCGAGCGAATATGATCGCTGATTACGCGGTAGCTTGCTCCGGTTGAATACTCGTAAGGTTTTTTACAAAGCCTTGCAACCTCATTTATATAAGGCATGAAAAGAGAGCTGTCGTAGTTGCTAAATTTCCCCTCTTTTATTGCCGTTACACGTTC
The DNA here is from genome assembly GCF_025319965.1 of Campylobacter sp. RM16187. Lineage (NCBI taxonomy): Bacteria > Pseudomonadati > Campylobacterota > Epsilonproteobacteria > Campylobacterales > Campylobacteraceae > Campylobacter > Campylobacter sp. RM16187. The sequence goes on along the minus strand of NZ_CP012549.1, from coordinate 1,304,390 downwards.
AAGTCCCATGCCTGTATCTATTGAAGGTTTTGGAAGAGGGCTTAGCTTTCCGTCTGCGTCTCTTTCATACTGCATAAATACGAGATTCCAAATTTCAAGAAATCTATCTCCGTCTCCACCCATGTAGTCTTCATCGGAGTTAAAATTTTCTGCTCCTTGATCGTAAAATATCTCAGAACAAGGTCCGCAAGGTCCGGTATCGCCCATTTGCCAGAAATTGTCTTTATCTCCAAATTTATAAATTCTATCCTTGCTTATATGCTCTTGCCACATCTCATACGCTTCATCATCACTCTCGTGAACTGTTACGTAAAGGCGATCTTTTGGTAGTTTCAATATCTCTGTTACAAATTCCCATCCGTAAGCTATCGCATCTTTTTTAAAGTATTCTCCGAAGCTAAAATTTCCAAGCATTTCAAAAAAAGTGTGGTGGCGTGCTGTATAGCCCACGTTATCAAGATCGTTATGTTTACCGCCCGCTCTTATGCAGGTTTGGCAGCTTGTGCGAATCGGCGGGGTAGGGCGTGGAATCTCACCTGTAAAAATACTTTTAAAAGGCACCATTCCAGCGTTTGTAAAAAGCAGTGTTGCATCATTTGGAACAAGTGGAGCGGAAGGTATTATTTCGTGTCCCTTTGAGCTGAAAAAATTTAAAAAAGCTTCTCTGACATCAAAAATATTTGTATCGCAATTTTTCATTAATTTTCCTATTTAAAATTTATAAAATAGTTCTGATTTTAGCATAAAAATTATAAATTCTAAGACACCTGTATACTGTGCAATGTGTGGAAAATTATAATATTAAATTGAGAGTGTTTTGTAATTTTCAAGTAAGTTAATTATATAATTACCAATTTGTATTATAATCGCTATAAAAAAGATAAATTCGGAAAAATTTTATGAAAAAACGACTTGCTATCATAGGGTTTAATGATGTCGGAAAGTTTCATTGCAATGAACTTAGAAGGTCCGATGAATTTGATCTTGTCGGTGTGTATTGTCAAAAAAATAGCGAATCTTTTGGGCGTATAAAAATTTATAGCGATCTAAACGAGCTGTTTGAATCCGCAGATCCGGAAGCTATTATAATAACAGATGGAATACAGTATCTTGAGCTTTTTTCAAAGTGTGTGAAAACCTGTAAACATATATTTATCCATCATCCTATAGCTAAAAATACAGGTGCAATTCATGAGATGAAATATTACTCTAATCTAAGTGGAGTTATGAGTGTGGCTGGATTTTTTGATAGGTTTAATCCTGTGATAGTATCTTTAAAAAAATCTCTTGAGAGAGAAGAGAAGATTTATTCGATAAATATTACAAGAGGCTTTTGTTCAAGCAGGAATTTAAATTTAGAAATCTTGCAAAATATTGATCTGGCAAGATTTGTAGCGGCTAGTGATATAGCGCAATTTTCTAAATTTGAAGTTCATAAAGAGGATAAAAAGAATCCAACAAATACTCTTTGTCAGCTGAAAATGAAAAATCAAACTTTAGTGAGTATACATAACTCCATAAATTATCCTATAGATCGGTTTATAATCGAAGTTTCGGCAAATAGCGGAATATATTTTGGAGATTTGATAGGAATGAAATTAAATAAATACACTGATTATGGACAGCAAAATTTAAAAGTAGATAGTGATATTTCGCCTATTAAAAAGGCTCATTTAGAATTTTTTGAACTTTGTAAAAATAATAAAATTAATAATTTGGCATCGCTTGATGATGCTTTGAAGGTATATGAAATATGCGTATGAAAAGATTGCTTTTGCTATTAAATATGGGTGGCCCAAACAATATAGAAGAGGTTGAAGTTTTTTTAAAAAATATGTTTAATGACCCGTATATTCTTAGTATCAAAAATAAAATTTTACGTAAATTCGTTGGTTTTATGATCGCAAAAGGACGACTAAAGGCTGCTAAAAGCAACTATAATCAAATCGGAGGCAAGTCACCTCTTTGTGAAATAACAGCTAGTTTATGCTCTAAAATTTCAAATTTAAGCAGTGAGTTTGATGCGGTTGATTTTGCGATGAACTACACGCCTCCATTTGCCAAAGAAGTGTTAAAAAAATATGAAAATTTTGATGAAATTGTAGTTTTTCCACTATATCCTCATCACTCTGTGACAACCATTTCATCGAGTATAGATGATTTTAATTTGGCGTTTAATGAGCTTAATTTGAAGTCAAAAGTAAAAATTGTGGAGCCATTTTTTGAAAATCAAACATATAATGATGCAGTTTTAAATAGTGTAAGAAATAGTGTAAGAAATATAAAAACTGATGATATTACCTTGATATTTTCAGCTCACTCTCTTCCGCAAAAAACAATAGATAATGGTGATCTTTATGAAAAACATATAAGATCTCATGTAGAAATACTCTCAAATTTAATCAATGAAGATATGAAATTTGCAGATATTCGATTGGCTTATCAATCAAGACTCGGACCGGTAAAATGGCTGGAACCTTCTTTGGGTGATACCTTAGCAGGTATTAAAAACAAAAAGGCTTTAATTTATCCCATATCGTTTTGCATCGACAACTCAGAGACTGTTTTTGAGCTCGTAAAAGAGTATAGAGATGTTGCCAATGAGCTTAAATTTGAGTATTACGACGTAGTTCCTTGTCTTAATGACAGTGAAGAATTTGCTAAATTTATATTTCAAACCGGCTTAAGTTATATAAACAACAACACTGCAAATTAGAACTTAAACGGAATAAAATTTGCTTTCCCTTTATAAAATTATTTATAAGGAAAGTAAATGGAGTCTAAAAATATAGATTCATATCTTTTATCTTTAAAAAATTTAGCAAAAGGTTTAAATTTAGCCAAAAGTTCATCAAGTCATAATGATGATTTTGAAAAGTATTTAAAAGATACCAACTCAAATTTTGACAATATAAATTCAAAAATCAGTATGGATTTAGACAAATTTAAACAAAATTTGATAAATCTAGGCGCTACGGCATTTTTAAGTCAATTAAATCAATCAAAAATCGAAGAGAAAATAGCTGCTAAAAAAGAGGAACTGATAAAGACCTTGGGGCTTGATGAAGAGGGCTTAAAAAATAAAGGCAAAGATGAAATTTTAGAACTAAAAAATATACTTGAAGATCTATTAGAGCAGTTTAAAAAGGATCTGCTGGCAAGTTTACAAAATAACTCTTTATTGCAAAAACAACAAAGATTATCATCGGCTAGCCAAAACGGTTCTCCTCTTAGCTCTATCCTGCAAAAATTATAATTTTTGTTTTTGAGTGGCGGACTTTACGATATTTTCGTTGGTTCTGTTTATATCGCTAGGCTTTAAAAATCCTTCATCCACCATTAGATCAACGGTTTGTTTGAATACTGGAAGTGCGCTTTGAGCACCAAAGTAGTAGTATGGTTTTTTAGGTTCTCTAGCTAGCACTCCTATGGTGTAGCTGTTTCCTTCCGAATCATTAACAAAACCGAAAAAAGATCCGTTGTAGTTATTGGCGTATCCGCCATCTTTTGATGCGATATGTGCCGTTCCGGTTTTGCCGCCTATTTCAAGTCCGGCAGTTTTTGTCTTTTTCCCTGTTCCGTTTTCAACGGCCTTTATTAGGATTCTCTTCATCCTTTTTGCCACATCTTGTGTTAAAACTTCTACCGGTTCGGGCTTATTAACAATATAAAATTTACCGTTTTTATAAAGTGAGCTAACGACTTTTGGTGTTACCATAATACCTTTATTATTAAATACATTATAGGCTTTTAAAAGCTGTATAAAAGTTGCCTGAAGACCGTAACCGTAGCTAATTGTAGCCTTATAAATTTGCGAATTCATCTTGACTATAGGAGGCATATTCCCTACCTGCTCATACGGCATATCGATTCCAGTCTTTTGAGTGAAGCCAAATTTTAAAAGTCCCGAGTAAATTTGATGCCCGTCAAGCCTTTGAGCGATCTGAATCATACCTATGTTTGAAGAATGCACTATAATATCTTCCGCTGTCATATAGGCTTCCGGATGAGTATCTCTTATTATTCGTTTTCCTAGTTGGTATTTTCCGTTATATGTGTTTATCATTTCTAAGGGATTTATTTTATTATTGGCTAGTAAAACTGAGAACATAAAAGGCTTAAAAACAGAACCAGCCTCGTATGCGTATTCCGTAGCGCTTGAATTTAGTGCCTTATAATCTTGCTTTCTGATATTTGACGGGTCATATCTTGAGGTTGTGGCAAGTGCTAGCATCTCTCCTGTTTTTGAATCCATAACGCCTACTATTATCTCTTTTGCGTTTAGAAATTCCTTTTTCTCGTCAATGATCTTTTCAAGCATTGTTTGGAATTTAAGCGATATGCTTAAGATCGTATCGTATCCATCGACTCTATTTGCCAGATTTGAATCGCTTGTCAAAATTATATTATTGCCTATATCTTTTGGTCCTATAAGTTTTGCATCTTGAATAGCTGAGATGTAGTATTCATAGGATTTTTCAACCCCTTTTACGCCTTCAACCTTTGTAATGTTATCTTTTTCTACTTTTTTAACGTATCCGATAACTGGAGTTAAAGAATCTTTTGAAATATATTGTCTATTTTCCCCGCTTTCGACTATGCTCATACCTCTTAGACTGGCAACGCCGGTATTTGGATCTTCATAAGGGATAAAAATTTTTTTTCTATATAGTTTTCTGGTTAATTCTTTTAAGTAAGCGGCACCTTTGGCATCAATCTTATAAGACAATGTTACGATGCCTTTTGCTCCGTCTAGTATCTTTTTAACTCTTTTTGGATTGTCGCCGCTATATAAAGAATAAAGTTTGATAAACATATCTTTCTTATCAGGATCGATATTTCTTGTGTCTACCATAGCTTTATATAGTTTTTGGCTACTTGCGACGCTAAATCCGTCTTTTGTGACTATATTGCCGCGAAGTGCGGTATTTACTTCGCTTGTTTCAAGCTTTGGCAAGCGTCTTTCGATGTTTGCTCTATAAAAGATAACTGCTAAAAATATAGATATCCCAAATACAATTAGTGAAAATAAAATTAAAATTTTTGATTTTTTGGAATTCATTTAAGGCTAAATTTGTGTCCTTGATATCTCTTTGTACGCGCTTAGCGCTTTGTTGCGAATTTCAAGCATTAGTTTCATGCTGGTTTCCGCCTTGCCTATGGCGATTGCGGCTTGATGAAGGTCTTTTACTTCGCCTGTTGCTAGATCGGCGATTGCTTTATCGGCATTTACTTGCACTTCGTTTAGTTCTTTAAGCGAGTTATCAAGCATGGCTGCAAATTCATTTTGGCTTTTTTGAGTTAAATTTGCATTTTCTTTTTTAAATGGCGAAGCAACAGAGCCGATTTTATCGATATTTGTCATTTTTATTAACCTCTTAATAGTTCTATCGCACTTTGGGCGATCGTCTTTGCGCTTTGAAATGCAGAGACGTTTGCCTGATAGGCTCTTGTAGCCTCGATCAGATCAGCCATTTCGACGACCGGATTTATATTTGGATATGCGACATATCCTTTGGCATTAGCATCAGGGTGGCTTGGATCGTATTTTAGTTTAAAATCCTTATCGTCGCGCACCACTTTATCAACTACGACACTCATTATAGCAGGTTTTGCGTCTTTTTGCCAAAAGCTATCATCAAGCGGGTTTTCATACTCAAGCATGTTCGTTTTTTTTGCGATTTGCTCATTTAGCGTGCTATCGAAATCAACTGCTTTAAATATCACTTCGCGCCTGCGATACGGTCCGCCTTCTGCTGTTCTAGTCGTGTTTGCATTAGCTATGTTTGAGCTAATTACGTTCATTCTAAATCTCTGTGCGCTTAGTCCGTATCCGCTTATATCAAAATCGCTTAAATAACTCATCTTAATTTCCTTTAAATCTTGCTACTTGCTTCAATCACGCTTTTAAAGTTCGCGCTATCGCGCTTCATTGCGTTATCAAGCGCAGTTATCATGATCGCATTTTTGCTAAGCTCGGTTGTCTCTACGTCAAGATCAACGGTATTTCCGTCGTTTCTAGCCATGTGTCCGTCACGAAGAAAGATCGTAGCTAGTTTTGAGTCAGGAAAATTTACCTTTGGCAGGTGAGACGCGTCAGTTTGGGCAAACTCAAGCTCTTTAGTCTCTTTTTTGCCGTAAATTTCAGCAGCTCTTTCGCTAAGCGCTCTTTCAAATGCGATATCGCGTGATTTATAAAACGGCGTATCGATGTTTGCGATGTTGCTTGATATAAGCTGCTGGCGCAAATTTCTGCTAGCCAGTGCGCTTTCTACCAGTTGTTTTGATTTAGAGCTTGAAATTCCTGCAAACATCTTTAGCCTTTTATTTAAAATTCACTATAGATATAAGCAAATATTGTTCCTAAAATTATAAAAATTTCTCTAAGTCTTTGAAGTTTTTAAATCCAGAATCATTATTTTTTAATATTTCAAATTTATCTAAAAATTCATCTCTTGGCATAGTAACAGCACCCATAAATTTAAGATGATCATTCATAACCTGACAATCTATTAAAAAATCAAATTTTGCCAAAACTTCGCAAAGCCTTATAAGGGCTACTTTTGAAGCGCCTGTTTTTAGACTTATCATACTCTCTCCACAAAAAACTTTGCCGAATATGAGTCCGTAAAGTCCGCCGATAATTTTTTCATCCTCGTAAACTTCTACACTATGAGCAAATCCTGCTTCAAACATCGCCGTATAGGCTTCTACGATGGTATCACTTAGCCAAGTATCTTCTTTGTTGGCTCGCTCTTTTTTACAAATTTTTAAAAATCCTGCAAAATCATGGTCAAATTTAACGCTAAATTTTTTGAGAGATGATTTTATGCTTTTTTGGATTCTAACTTCTTTTGGAAGTAAAACTGCGCGAGGATCCGGACACCACCAATAAATTGGCTCGTGTGGTAAAAACCAAGGAAAAATTCCTTTTTCGTATGCTTGAGTTAAGGCTTCCACGCTTAAATCGCCACCCATACAAAGAGGCGAATTCGCAGGAGCTAGGTGGGTGTTTGGGAAGTGATAAATTCTTTTAAAACTATTTTGCAACTTTATCCCGCCAGGCTAAATTATCTATTGCGCTTTTTCAAATTTAAACGCCAGTTTGCCATCTTTTATGCCGATATTGACTACCCCTCCAGTTTTAAGAGTTCCGAATAAAATTTCATCACTAATTTTAGTTGAAATTTCATCTTGTATTATGCGTTTTAAATTTCTAGCTCCAAATTCGTTGCTATAGCCTTTTTTGTAAAGATATTCTTTAGCTTTTGTATCGGCTTTGATTATAACTTTTTTCTCTTTTAGGTTGAAGTTTAATTCGTCTATTATTTTTTGAGTTATTCGAGCTAAAATATCTTCGTTAAGATCGTTAAAATGAACTACCGCATCGATTCTATTTCTAAATTCTGGACTAAAGAAATTTTTAACAGCACTATCGCTTCGACTGCTTTCATCTTTGCTAAAGCCCATTTTTGGAGCCTCTTTTGAACCTAAATTTGAAGTCATAATTATGATAGTATTTCTAAAATCACTCTTTGCGCCGGTGTTATCAGTTAGGCTTGCGCTATCAAAAATTTGTAAAAAGACATTTACAAGCTCGTCGTTTGCCTTTTCGATCTCGTCAAACAAAATTACGCTATAAGGGTGCTTTTTGATCGAATTTGTAAGCATACCTCCGCCTTCAAAGCCCACATATCCGGGAGGCGCTCCGATAAGCCTTGAGACGCTGTGTTTTTCCATGTATTCACTCATATCAAAGCGCTCAAAATTGATGTTTAAATTTCTAGCCAGCGATATTGCCAGCTCGCTTTTACCTACACCACTTGAGCCTGTAAATAAAAATACGCCTATAGGTGAAGTAGGATTTTTAAGTCCTGCATACGAGCGCTTTATCGCATCGGCTAGAGTTTTAACGGCATCGTCTTGTCCGAAAATTTCAGATTTTAAATTCTTTTCAAGATCTTTTAAAAATGAAATGTCATTAGTCTTTACATCGGTTGTATTAGGAATATTTGCAATCTTGCTTAAAACTTCGCTTATATCGCTTTTTTTAACTTTTACATTTTTTTTCTCTTTTAATGCCAACCTTGCTCCAACCTCATCTATAAGGTCTATCGCACTATCTGGCAAAAATCGATCATTGATATATTTTTTAGCTAGCTCTACACTTAGTTTTAAAATCTCGTCACTATACTTAACGTTGTGAAATTTCTCGTATTTGGTGCGAAGCCCTTTTAAAATTTCAACGCTATCCTCTATGCTTGGCTCCTCCACGTCTATTTTGGCAAAGCGTCTTGATAGAGCCTTCTCCTTTTCAAAAAAATTTCTATACTCAGTATATGTAGTTGCGCCTATACATCTAAGTGAGCCGTTGGCAAGGGCTGGTTTTAGTAAATTTGACATATCAAGACTTCCGCCGCTTGTAGCACCTGCTCCTATTATTGTATGAATCTCATCTATGAAAAGTACTGCATTTTCGTGATTGCTAGCCTCATCTATGACATCTTTTAGTCGTTTTTCAAAATCACCGCGATATTTTGTGCCAGCTATCATAGCTCCTATATCAAGGGCGAAAATTTGAGACCCTTTGAGTTTATCTGGCACTTTATCTTGAGAAATTTTTAGGGCCAATCCTTCTACTATTGCGGTTTTTCCTACTCCGGCCTCACCGACTAATAAAGGATTATTTTTCTTGCGGCGACTTAGGGTCTGCATAAGCCTTTCTAGCTCATTGATCCTGCCTATAATAGGATCAATCTTTCCCTCTTTTGCAAGAACTGTTAGATTTATTGCAAATTTACTTAAATTTTCAAACTTATCGCTGTCAGCCGTTGTTTCCTCTTTTATCTTTTGTGCGTCTACCCCATAAAAATCTAAAATTTGTGAGCAAAAGCTATCTTTGCTGACCGCAATTTTATACAAAAGCTCTCTAATTCCTATATTTTTATTCTGAGCCTTTGTTTCATCTGTAAGTTCTTTAAAAATTTGCTCAAGCAACAGTGTCATTTTAGGTTGTTTGTTTTGTGTAACTTGTTCGTTATTTTGTGCAAGATAGTTTTTAAGATCGTTTCTTAATCCTTCAATATCTCTAAGTCCTGCACTAGCGAGCATGTCTCTACTCTCTTCATTTAGGTTGATTAACACAAATAATATATGCTCACTTGTTAAATATTCATGCGAATTTGAGTATGCGAACTGTCCGGCTTTTTCCAAAAAATAGCTTAAATTTGCATCCAGCATCACTCCTCCTCTATATCTACTTTTAGCGGATATCCAGCGTTGATAGCTGCTTTTCTAACTTCGTTTTGCTTACTAAGAGCAATTTCTTTGATATAAACCCCACATACAGCACTTCCTTCGTTGTGAACTTTTAACATCAATGCAATGGCGCTTTGTGCACTATAGTGAAAAATTTGCGTCAAAACATCTACTACAAAATCCATACTTGTCACATCATCGTTTAATAAAATAACTTTAAATTTTTTAGGAAATTTAATTTTTTCTTTTAGACTCGTATTTTTCAGCGTTCTTTCGCTAGTTTTAGTTGACATTTTTGATTCTCTCAAAATCCTGAGTCAATTTGTCTAAGTGAATCCCGCCCAGATAGTAATGTACTCCAAATTTTCCGCTGGCAATATCTGTTAGTGGTTGATAGATTCCGTTTTTAAGCACCATTTTTATTGGCACAGACTCAAGATGCGGATATTTGATATCTTCTAGAATTTGAGCGCTAAGCTTATCGTTTACAGGCATATCGTTTGAGATGAAATAATATGCGTTGTATTTTTGTGCAAAATTCTCTATAACGTGTTGGTTTGTTACATTTTCAAAGTGAGTTAATGCAATTATTGTAAAATCTTTATTGTTTTTTAGCTGAAAATCCATTAGTTCAGGCGCCTCTTTTTGACAAGGAGGACAAAATGTGCCAAAGATATCAAACATTATTATCTTACTCTCATCGCCTTTTATGACAAATCCACCTTGTGTTCTAAGCAAGGTTAGCTCTTTTCCAAATACACTAGTAAGCTTGATCTCTTCGCCTGCTTTGTAACCCTCTACCTTAGCAGGAGCTTTTGCTGTCTCGTCCTCTTTGCCGCAACCGACTAAAAAAATCACACATAGAATTGCTAAAAATATTTTTTTCATATTATTCCTTTAAATTTTATATATATCTTTTCATTGCTGCACGAGCCTCTTTGTCGGCCTCTCGCTTTTTTAAACTTTCGCGTTTGTCATGCAAGTTTTTACCTTTGGCTAGGGCTATTTTAGCTTTTACTATATTTTTATCGTTTAGATAAAGCACCAGCGCAACTAAAGTAAGACCTTCTTGTGTTACCGCTCCAAAGAGTTTATCTATCTGCTTTCTGTGCATAAGCAGTTTTCTTGGAGCTCTTTCGTCAGGGCGAAATGTCGAATGTGTCGTACTAAGATGGCTGATGTGCGCATTTAGTAAAAACATCTCGCCTTTTATAATTCTCACAAAGCTATCTTTTAAATTTGCCCGTCCTGCACGAAGTGCCTTTACTTCGCTACCTTTTAGCACTATGCCGGTCTCAAAAGTTTCAAGTATGCTAAAGTCGTGAAGTGCTTTTTTATTTTTTGCTAAATCTTTACCCATTTATTACCTTAAAAACAGTACTGCCACTTCCGCTTAAAAACATATCCTTATACTCTTTCATATCGTTATAAATTTTAAAACAAGGCGCATAAAGATCGTTTAACACATCATTTTTGTAAGTTGCGAGCAACTCGCTACTTTTTATATGTTGCATCTTATTTGCCAAATTTGTATCTATTTTATCCATAAAATTTCTTCTAAATTCTTTATAAACTTCTGGAGTGGAGCAAAAAACATCAGGCGTAAAAATTTTAATTTTAGGAATTTCATCATCAAATTCTTTTACAATCTCGCCTATACCACTCACGTTTGCACTTTTAAATCCGCTTACGAAAAACGCCACATCGGCACCTATGCTCTCTGCTATCTTATAAAGGCGTTCTTTTGAAATTTTTAAATTTAGTTCGCTATTTGCTAAATTTAAAAAAGCGGCCGCATTAGAGCTTCCTCCGCCAAGCCCCGCCCCCATAGGGATATTTTTCTTTAAAACTATTTTATGCGATCTGAAAAAATCATCAAGTTCATTTTTAAATCCAGCGTCTTCAAGTGCTTTTTTGGCCTTTAATACAATATTGTCTTTTATATCCACACTATCGCAAACAAGCTTGAATTTTTCACTCTTTTCAAACCAAATTTCATCGTAAATTTCATCTACTAAAATAAAGCGCGAGATCAGCTCGTGATAGTTTGCGCGGGTTCCGACTATCTTAAGAAATATATTTATTTTTGCAAAGCTTTTCATTTTTTTATTTTTTGGCTAAGCTCGATAAGCTCTATCTCGTCGGCTAAATTTATAGCCTGTTTGTTTTCGTTAGCCACTTCTTCTGCAAGCTCGGAGCGCAATATCATCATATTTTTAGGAGCATCTATGCCCACTTTAACTCCACTTTTTGAAATCCCTGCGATAGTGATTTTTATATTGTTTCCAAGCAATATACTCTCACCCTCTTTACGCGAAAGTATCAGCATAATTCAACCTTATTTAATCGGTACGAAACCGTTTGATCTTTTATCTCAATAATACTAAAAAATTTATCAAATTTTATTAAATATATTCCATCTTCACACTTTTTAAAGCTTGTATATTCAAGTTTTTTACCAAATTCGATATCTTTTAAATCGCCCAAATACTCATTAGTTTTTAGATCTATAAAATCAAGCGGATTTAAAAACTTTTCATTTTCAAATTTAAATTTGCCTTCTCTTAATCTTTTTAACGAACTAAGAGTCGCATTTACTCCCAGTTTTTTGGCTAAAATTTGAGCGTATGACCTTATGTATGATCCCTCGTCTACGCTAATTTTAAATGTTAAAAACGGATGACGGTAGTGCATTATTTCGCAGCTAAAAATTTCCATTTCTTCTTTTTTAAGCTCGAATTCAACTCCCGCTCTAGCTAGCTTGTAAGCTCTTGTTCCGTCTATGTTTTTTGCGCTAAATTTTGGCGGAGTATAGCTTATTTTACCAAGCAAGGAATTTTTAGCAAGCTCAATTGTTTTTAAATCAATAGGATTTAAATTTTCAATTTCGCTTATATTTTCATTGTCCCCGCTCTCGCTTTTTGCCCCTATCCACATCGTGGCTTCATAAATTTTAGGAGATTTGCTGATGTAATTAAACAGCTTTGTATAGTTACCAAGAGCTATTATCAGGCAACCGCTGGCAAAAGGATCTAAAGTGCCTGAAAAGCCTGCTTTTTTAGTTGGATATTTTCTTTTGATACGATTTAGAAAGTGATTTGAGCTGATTGCGATCGGTTTATTCGCTACAAATAGAGCGTTCATACGACTTTTTCTACAAAATTTGACATTATATCGCGCTCTATACCGCCAAAATTTATAGTTAGCTTTAGATCTTTTTTGATTTTACTTACGCATGTAACTCGTCCTATGCCAAATATCTTATGTTTTACCAAATCACCTTTTTTGTATTCGCTTGTAGTTTGAGGTTGGATTATTAGGCTTCCCGTGCATATTCCGGCCTCGCTTAAAAATCTGCTTCTTTCAAGTCTTGTTCTTTGTCCTTTATAAAATCTTGAATTTACGCAGCTTAGAACAAGAGTTTTTTTAGCCCTTGTTATTGCCACGTAAGCCAATCTTCTCTCCTCTTCTATATCGCTTCCGTCTCCTATTAGCGGGAAAAATCCCTCTTCAAGCCCGATTACAAAAAGATGATCAAATTCAAGCCCTTTGCTTGCGTGAATACTCATTATAGAGATAGCCTTATCGCTTATGGCGTCTTGTTCGCTGGCTAAAGCAAGTTCGTTTAAGAACTCTTCTAGTTCAAATTCCGGATTTTGCTTGATTTGATCTTTGATCATCGCGTAAAATTCATCGATATTTGCTACTCTTTCAGCACCGTCAGGAAGACTCTCGTAATATTTTTTAATACCGAATTTAGACTCTAGCTTATCAATTAGTTCATATAAAGAGCCGCATTCCTTTAGCTCTTTTATACCGCTTGTAAAATCGTTTAGAGCAGATATTGTTTTTTTGCTAAAGGCTTCATCTTTTTCATCCAGAGTAGATATTGACTCAAATAGAGAAATTTTATTTTCATAAGCTATCTTCTCGATCTTGGTTATGCTTACTTTACCAAGACCGCGTTTTGGACGGTTTATTATGCGTTTTAACGAAAAGTCATCGTTTTCGTTGGCGACTAGCCTAAGATAGCTAATAACATCTTTTACTTCCGCTCTTTCATAAAATTTTACACCGCCAACCATCTTATACGGTATTTTTTCCTTATTAAGACCCTCTTCAAGGGAGCGAGAGAGTGCGTTTATACGGTATAATATGGCTATTTGGCTTGCATCTACGCCTTTTGCAAGTAGCTCTTTGATGCTTTTTGCTATCTTGCCAGACTCCATAGTTTCGTCAACTGACTCCATAAATACTATATCCTCACCGCCGTCTTTGGTGCCTATTAGCTTTTTGCCTAGGCGGTTTCTATTGTGATCTATCAGCTCATTTGCGGCTTTGAGGATAGAATTTGTCGAGCGATAATTATGCTCCAGTCTGATTATTTTTGTATCTTTAAATTGATTTTTAAAATTTAAGATATTTTCTATCTTTGCGCCTCTCCAGCCATATATACTCTGATCATCATCACCTACTACGCAGATATTTTCATGGGTTTTGCAAAGCTTTTTAAGAAGCTTATATTGTAAATCATTGGTGTCTTGATACTCATCTACCATTATATAGCGATATCTTTGTGAAATTTCATCTGCCAGTCCTTCGTTTTTATCCAAAATTTTATAAGTCAGAGATAGGAGGTCGTCAAAATCCACTAAATTATTTGCGCTTAAATACTCTTCATACTGTTTGTATATGTTTGCTATTTTAGTGTAATAACCATCTTTGTGTTTTTCGTTATTGCCAAATAAATTGGTGCTCGAGATAACATCTTCTACGCTTAAAAGGGAGTTTTTGAAATTTGATATTTCACTTGATAATATCGATGTTGCGATTGAGCTTTCAAAGCTTTTTAGTATTCTTTTTTTATCATCGGTGTCGATTATGACAAAGCTGTTTTTACGAGAGAGTCTGTCTATATAAAATTTTAAAAACAAAAGTCCAAATTTATGAAAAGTGCAGAGCAATGGAGTAAAATTTTTGTTATTTTCAGATAGCATATTAATGGCTCTGGTTCGCATTTCATTAGCGGCTTTATTTGTAAAAGTAAGAGTAAGCGTACTAGTGGGATCTATTCCAACTTCGCTTATTAGATAGGCAAGCCTTGTCGTTATAGTCTTTGTCTTTCCACTTCCGGCACCTGCTAAAATCAACATAGCTCCATCTAAATGAGTGGCAGCTCTTTTTTGTTCTTCGTTTAAACTATCTAGGATATCTCGCATTAAAATTCCAAAAATATATTATTTATAGATTTTAACACAATAAGCTTAAAAATCCCCGCCTACATGAATTAATATTACCGTTTCGCTTTCAGTAAAATTTTAGTATATATTAATATAATTATATCCGCTATAATTTATAACTTAAAGTAATATATATATTACTTTATCAAAGAGGGGATAAATATGATTAATGATTTTAGCAAAATTTACACTTTTATGGAGATAGTTAAAGAGAGGAGCTTTTCTAAGGCTTCAAAGACTCTTGGTATATCTCAGCCTGCTGTTACGCTTCAAATAAAAAAACTAGAAGAGATTTTACAAGCAACTCTAATAATGCGTAAAAAAAATGGAATAATTTTAACTAGAGAGGGTGAAAAATTTTATAAACTTTGTCTTAGATTTGAAAGTGCAATGTTTAGATTTAAAGATGAAATTTCTCATATCAAAAATGACAAAGCTCCACTTATAATATCAACCACTCAGCTTATCGGAGAAACTTTTGTGCCTTTATTGCTTGATAAAATTTCGCAAACTGCCGATGCGGAGCTTGACATAAGAATAAAAGAGCAAAACGATCTAATTCCACATTTAAAGGATAGAAGAAGCGATATTGCAATGGTTTTAGATCAGTCTTATGATGAAAATCTGATAGTTAAAAAGCTTTTTGATTATGAGATTATTTTAGTTTCCAATAAAAAACTGGTTGACTCTATTAAGCCCGAAGAGCTTTATAAATACAAATTGATAAAAGATCGCACAAAATACTATCTTAATGATATTTTCGTAAAATACGGAATAAATTACAATGATTTAAAAAGTGCTTATGTATTAGACGGTTCAATAATGGTAAAAAGAGCAATTTTAAATAATTTTGCTGAAGATTATGTTGCCTTTTTGCCTAAATTTTTAATAGAAGATCATCTAAAAAACGAAAAACTTTTTGAGATCAAAATCAATAGAATAAAGCTTACGCACTCAGTTTATGTAGCCGCCCTTAAAGAGAATGAAGATATACTAAATAGCTTTTTAAAGATAAAAACTAGTTTTAATTTTTAGGAATTTATAGCAGACATAGTGATTCTGTGTCTGCTAAATTTTATTTATTGAAAAAATCTTTGTTTTTAGGATTTGACATAAATATTGACATTGATTTTTGAGTTTTACTCTTGCTTTCTTTTTCCTTGTGGATAGAAAAGTTGATTAAAATCGGACTATTTTCTACTAAAATTTGAACTACTGCTCCAAGCGGAAAGCTAACAAGCGAAGCAAAATCATCACTGCCAAAACCCGCCTCAAAACTAAGGCTGTCTTGCATTAATTTAGCACTGGAAAATGTATATCCATCAAGAGTAAAAAGAATCACCGGAGATGTAAAAGTAGAGCTTATACTCTTTGGAAGCTCCGGCTCAAATTTTACTAAGTCCGAGTTTGTCATTACCGAAAACGGATGCTTGTTTTGAAGCAAATAGTCTATGCACTCGTAAACATGCATTTTCATAAGTAGTGCAAATTTTTCATCATCTAAAATTTTATCAAGCATTATAACTCCTCAAATTCTTTAACTAATTTTTTAATTTCATTTATTCCTATGTTCCAAAATTTTGAGTCCTCTATGTCAAAGCCAAATTTCGCAACCATATCTTTTGGGCTCTGGCTTCCGCCAAGACTTAAAAATTCAGTGTAAATTTGCACGAAATTTTTACATTTGCCGCTCTTGTAAAGACCAAAGATAGCAAGCACCAAAAGCTGCGCATAAGAGTAAGCATAGCAGTAAAACGGCGTATGTATGAAGTGTGGAATATAGCTCCACCAAATCTTATAATAATCATTTAGCGTAACGCTTTTGCCAAACATCTTTTTGCTCTCTTCGAGCCAAGCTTTATTTAGCTCTTCAAGTGAAATTTCACCCTTGTGAGCATGGACTATGCGCTCAAAGGTAGTGAAATTTATCTGGCGATAAAGCGTGGCAAAAATGTCTTCTATCTTGCCTGCAAGAAGCGAAATTTTATCCTTGTCGCTTAGCTCTTTTTTAACGTAATCAAACACTAGCATTTCACAAAATACCGAAGCGGTTTCAGCCGTAGTAAGCGGCGTATCCGAGTTTAGGTAACCAACTTTGTAAGATAAATTTTGATGTATGGCATGACCCAGCTCGTGAGCTAGAGTAAATAGATCTCTTCTTCCGTCCGTATGGTTTAAAAGCACGTAAGGATGAGCATCTAATGAACCTGAGTGTGAAAATGCCCCACCTCTTTTATTTGTCGTAGGATAAGCATCTATCCAGCCCCCATCAAAAGCTTTTTGAGCAATTTTGCCAAATTTCGGGCTAAAGTCGTTAAACGCCTTTAAGACTATCTCTTTGCATTCGTTAAATTCATATTTTCTACCCTCATCGAGCGGTGCATACCTATCATAGTCATATAGTTTTTTAAAGCCTAAAATTTTGCGTTTTTTATCATAAAATTTACTGACCAGAGAGAAATTCGCCTCGGTTGTTTTTATAAGTGCGTCCACGCTTTTCTTACTTATCTGGTTGCTTTCGTGTCTAGGCTCTTCAGGAGAGCTAAAATTTCTTAATTCGCAACTTGTTTTTAGATTGGTTTTTATCATATTGTATATATAGCCAAGCAGATGCTGGTGACGAGATAGTTCGCTACTCAGGCTTTTAGCGGCCGCTTTTCTTACATTTCTGTCTTTGTCGTGAAGCTTGCTTAAGATTTCCTCTTCGCTCAAAAGCTTACCTTGAAATTTAAATTTCATATTGCTCATTGTCTCGTCAAATAGCCTTGCAAATCCATCAGCTCCGGTGCTTGCTGTGCGAAGCAAGACTTGCTCCTCTTTTATACTTAGTTGATGCGCTTTGGATTTAGCTACATTGCTTAGATAGTATCTGTTATTTTTAGATGCATTAATAATATCTTTTTGCTTTTTGTCGTCAAATTCATTGAATTTAAGCTCAAAAAATATTAAATTTTCATGAGCTTTTATGGCAATCTCTTCAAATTTGGCATAAAAAGCACCCTTGCTTGTGTCCTTTGCAAATACTAAAAACGCATAAGTTGTAACCTTTGAAATTTTAGAAAGTAGCTGTTCATACTCATCAAACGCCTCTAAAAATTGATCTGTGCTTAAATTTAAAAAGTCTTCCAGATATTTTTTTTCAAATTTTTCACACTCATTTTTTAGGCTTAATGCGCTTTTTTCAAGCTCTTTTTCATTTTTAAAAAGCGGAGTTAAATCCCATGTTGTCATTTTTATCCTTGAAATTTTTTAGGATATTTTACACAAAATATAATGAAATTTAAAGTTTTTAGAAAGAGATTATCAAATTTAGTGTCCAAATAATGGACACTAAATTTATGTTTTATTTCATTGTTTCTGAAGCTATCGCTGTAAATACAACGTCTGAAGAGCTGTTTACCGCAGTTTCTACCGAGTCTTGAATAACTCCTATTATAAAGCCTACGGCAACAACCTGCATGGCTATGTCGTTATTTATTCCAAAAAGAGCGCAAGCAAGAGGCACGAGAAGAAGCGATCCGCCTGCAACGCCTGAAGCTCCGCAAGCACCTATTGCAGAGATAAAGCTAAGAAGTAGAGCGTCTGCAAAGCTAACTGTGATATGATCTATAGAATTTACTGCAGCAAGAGCCAAAACACTGATGGTTACCGCAGCTCCTGCCATATTTATAGTAGCCCCTAAAGGTATGGATATAGAGTAAAGCTCCTCTCTAAGTCCTAACTTTTTACAAAGTGCCATATTTACAGGTATGTTTGCAGCCGAGCTTCTTGTGAAAAACGCAGTTACGGCGCTCTCTCTTACGCAAGTCATTATAAGCGGATATGGATTTTTTTTGGTTACCACAAATACAATAATAGGGTTTACAACAAATGCCACAAATAGCATTGCACCAACTAAAACCGCAATTAGTTTCATATATCCCGCTAGAGCCGCAAATCCTGTCTCGTGGATACTAATAGCAACAAGACCAAAAATTCCAAATGGAGCTAAGCGGATTACGAATCTAACAATTCTTGTCACACCATCACTTACATCCATAAATACTTTTTTGGTCTCACTTGAGCAGCCTCTCATGGCTATACCGCCACCTACAGCCCAAGTAATGATACCTATATAATTACCTGCACTTAGGGCTTGTACCGGATTTTGAACCATTTTAAAAATGAGATCTTTTAATACGTCTATTACGTTTTGAGGCGCACTCATAGTTGCTGTTTCTACGCCTTTTAAAACGAGTTCAACCGGAAACATAAAGCTAGCTGCAACTGCGACTACAGCCGCCAAAAAAGTTCCAATTAGATACAATGTGACAATCTTTGACATACCTTTTGCTTCGCCAAACTCTTTAGTAATAATTGATGTAGCAACCAATACAAAGACCAAAATAGGAGCGACAGCCTTTAAGGCACCTACGAATAAATTTCCAAGAACCGAAATACCGTTTAGAATTTTGTCGGCAAATTCACTTCCGCTTGCATTCCCCCAAAAGCCAAAAATAGCACCGACAATGATACCGATTAGTATTTGAACAATCAAATTTCCATCGGCAAAACGCTTAGCGATATTGCTAAATCCACTCATTTTTACACCTTTATAAATTTAAAATTTGGATTTAAGTATAACTAAAAGATTCTGAAATTTTTTAAAATTTAACAAAAAAATTAATATAAATTTTATTATGAAATGCTACAATTTTACAATTTAATATAAAATTTAAGGAAAGATATGTATTTATTTACATCTGAAGTAGTAAGTCCGGGGCATCCTGACAAATGCGCAGATATTATCGCTGATAGTATAGTAGATAGTATTTTAATGCAGGATCCAAACGGTAGGGTTGCAAGCGAGGTATTTGTAGCCGGTAAAAACATAGTAATCGGTGGTGAGATAAACTCAAAAGTTAAGCTCAGTTTTAAAGATTATGAAAGTATAGTCAAAAGCGCTCTGGCCAAAATCGGATATGATGGCAAGTCAAATTTTACTAAAGAGCAGTGCTTGCATCCTGATGATATCGAGGTTAAGGTTTGTATAAATCAGCAAAGTAGCGATATAAATCAAGGCGTAGATCAAGCTAGTGGCGAGATAGGCGCAGGCGATCAAGGTATAATGTTTGGCTTTGCAAGCTGCGAAGCGAAAGAATATATGCCGGCAGCCATTACTTATGCAAGAATGCTTTGTGATAAAGTATATAAATTTGCTAAAGCAAATCCCGATAAGCTGGGTGTTGACATAAAGACTCAGGTTACAATTGATTATAATAGTAAGGATAACTTTGAAAACTGCAAACCGCAAAGCATACACACTATCGTTGTCTCAGCTCCTTGCGTAGAGAGTATGAAGATAGAGGAACTTAGAGCTCTTATTGAGGAGCTTATAGATGATACCGGTCTTCCAAAAGAGCTATATGATAAAGATAAGACAATAATTTATATAAATCCAACCGGCAGATATGTAAATCACAGCTCACTTCACGATAGCGGACTAACGGGCAGAAAGCTTATCGTAGATAGCTTTGGCGGATACGCTCCTATAGGTGGCGGCGCACAGAGTTCAAAAGACTATACGAAAGTTGATCGAAGCGGACTGTATGCTGCCAGATGGATAGCTAAAAATATCGTTGCGGCGGGACTTGCTAAAAAATGTATCGTTCAGCTAAGCTACGCTATCGGACTTGCTAAGCCAACATCTATTAGCGTAGATACAATGGGAACTCAGATAAGCGGATTGAATGATGATATTTTATCAAATTTCGTTATGCAAAATTTCCCTTTAACTCCAAAATGGATAACTCAAAAATTTGGACTTGATAAGCCCGGCAAAGATACGTTTTTATACGCAAAAGTTGCAGCAAAAGGGCAGGTTGGAAATGCGAAGTATCCGTGGGAGAAGCTAGACGCCATAGATACATTTAAAGCTTTAATTCCGCATAAATAACGGATTTTAGAATAAATTTAAGAAGCCTGTCTTATAATCACACACAAATTAGTGCTTTCGGTCGGCAGGCTTTTAAATTTTATGTCTTGAATAAAGTTATTTATTTTGCCCACTAAAAATTATATTAACTACACACAATCCATCTTGAATATAAATTTAAAGCATGCTTTTTAAGATCTGCTATCTAAAATTTTCCTTATCAAACTCTCTTTAGGAGTTATGATCTCGCTTTTTGAGCCGTTTACGCTGTGATAAATTGTTTTATTGTATTTAGTGGCGTAATATTTAATCAAAAGGCGTTGTAAATTTGGCTCGGTTGAGGGCACGAACCAACCGTTGTTTGTAATAGCTATCATCACGTCAAATTCGCCTTTAAACAGTTCGTCTCGCGTAGCTTCATAACAGATTGCATTTCGAATTTTAACTCCCTCTATCTCGTAGTCGCTAACTGAATTTGCCGTTTTGAAATCCTTGCTACCATCAAAAAATAGCTCGTTTATCAAATTTTTCATAAAATTTGGAAGCGGAATCTCCTCGCCAAAGGGTACTAGCACAAATTTATCAAATCGCTTCATCTCGCCTTTATCAAATAAAAAAGTCGAGTTGTAGCTTTGCTCGTTTTCATAGGCAAGTGCTCCTGCAACGATAGCGATCTTTTGCGATTTTTCTTTAAGCTCGGCTACTAAATTTCGCTCATGTGTCATAAATGTCGGAAATACGCTCTCAGGCATGATTATAGCCCTTTTGCCTTCGTTTATCGCCTCATCTATCATCTTTAAATTTTGGTTTATAAACTCATTTTTAAGCGACTTTTCCCATTTTAAAGCTTGAGGAACTTTTGTATTTGTAAGAGCAACTTCAAAAGGCAAAATTTTAGCCTTGGTATCGTTATACTGAACCGCAAAAAGTAAAAGTGTGATAAAAGCTAAAAATTTAAGCTTTGATTTTATGTAAAATAGCGATAAAATCGCAGCAAATATAAAGATAAGCCCGTATAAATTCGGTTTAAAAATTCCAACTATAAATATCGTCTCAAAATTTAGCCAGTTGAAATTAAACGGATGCAAATTTGAAATTAAAATCAGCAAAACAGCCTTAAGCCAAATTTGAGCAGGAATGCCAGCGATAAAAAACATAAGCCCATAGACTGCGCCGATAAATAAAATTTCAAGCGGGATAAGATAGTCAAATCCGTAATAAACAAGGCTAAAGCTGATCCAATAAAACCACAAAATTCCTACGAAAAATCCTGTCGTAAAAAACTCATGGCGATCAAACCGAAATAGCAGATAAAAGCCTAAAATGGCAAGAAATGGCGAGATGAAATTTAGCACTTCGGAGTCAAAAAGCGAAAAAAATATAAAATTTGATATCAAAAAAGCACTAAAAAAGGCTTTTCTTATAATTTTAGTGCTAAAATATTTGATTAAAAAATTTTTCACTAAGGAATACAATGCAAGAAGGCAATTTTTTAGCTTCATTACTACCTCTGATCGTGCTTTTCGCGATTTTTTACTTTTTGGTTATCAGACCACAGCAAAAACAGCAAAAAGAGCATCAAAAGATGCTTGCAGCCCTACAAAAAGGCGATAAGATTATTACTTCGGGCGGACTTTACTGCGAGGTTATCAAACCGGAAGATGATTTTATCAAAGTTAAACTTAATGACGATGTAATAGTGCGTATCGGACGCGAGTTTGTCGCTAGAAAAATCGAGACTAAAGTAAATGCGTAGTGCCAAGGTAACATATAGACTCGTTATCTTTCTAATAGCTCTAATTTTTGGCATAGGCTTTTCAGCTCCTTCGTTTTTACAGACAGATGGTGGATCTAAGATAAATTTAGGACTCGACCTTCAAGGAGGTCTATATATGCTTCTTGGTGTAGAAACACAAGAGGCTATACACTCTAAAGTCAAATCCGTGGCCTCTGGTATAAATTACTATGCGGGCAAAGAAGATATTTTGATAGATAACTTTAAAATAAAAGAGGAGCATGTAAGCTTTGAGCTTTTAGATAACGATGATCAAAATAAGATAGATGGGATGCTAAAAGAGATTGAGGGGCTTAATGTCCAAAAAGAAGGACTCAAATACACTATTAGACTAACTGAGACTGAGCAGTCTCATACGATTGAGTATGCGATAAATCAAGCCGTTGAGACTATTAGAAATAGGCTTGATCAGTTTGGTTTGGCCGAGCCAACGGTCGCGAGGCAGGGTAAAGAAAATATCTTAGTCGAGCTTCCGGGCGTGAAAACTCAGGCTGACGAGCAACGTGCAAGAGAGCTGATCGCTAAGGCTGCGCATTTGCAGCTGATGGCGCTTGATGAAAAAAGACAGTTGCAGGCAAACACTCTAAGCGCAGCAGAGGCTGAAAGCTATGGTGTAATCGTTTATCCGGATGTTAAAAGCGATCAAATGAAATATACCGTAAAAAATATTCCCGTGCTTGATGGCTCAATGCTAACGGATGCTAGAGTGGCTTTTGATCAGCGAACTAACGCCCCAATTATAAATTTTACGTTAAATGCCGAAGGAGCTAGGATATTTGGAGATTTTACGGGTGCAAATGTAGGAAAAAGACTTGCTATAGTGCTTGACGGTAGGGTTTATTCGGCACCTGTTATAAATGAGCGTATAGGCGGTGGAAGTGGCCAGATAAGTGGAGGATTTAGTGTAGAAGAGGCTCATGATCTTGCTATTGCGCTTAGAAGCGGCGCGCTTTTAGCTCCGGTAAAGATGCTTGAAAAGAGAAGTATCGGACCAAGCCTAGGTGCTGATAGTATCAATCAAAGTATGATGGCTCTCGCAGGTGCGGGTGTTCTTGTAGTGCTATTTATGATAGCTTATTATGGGTTTGCAGGAATTTTGGCAAATTTAGCCTTAGTTGCGAACATCCTTATTCTGGTTGCGGTTATGGCTATGTTTGGAGCTACCTTGACCCTGCCTGGAATGGCTGGTATAGTGCTTACGGTAGGCATGGCTGTCGATGCGAATGTAATTATAAATGAGCGTATAAGGGAGTTTTTAAGAGATGGGCAGGGTATAGCCTTAAGTGTGAGAAAGGGCTATGAAAATGCCATGAGTGCTATTGTGGATGCGAATTTAACTTCGATTATAACCTCTGTTGTTTTGTATGCATACGGCACGGGTCCTGTAAAGGGTTTTGCCGTAACCATGAGCATAGGTATAGCGGCTTCTATGCTAACTGCTATTTTAGGTACTCGAGGCATGTTTGATACTATAATGGACAAGATAGAGAAGAGCGGAAATACCAAAATTTGGTTTGGATACAAGAGAGGGTAATAATGCAAATTTTTTCAAAAGCACATGTTTATGATTTTATGGGTAAGCGTCATATCGCCCTTGCCGTAGCTGCTATTTTATTTTTTGGCTCAATCTTTCTGCTTTTTACCAAAGGGCTAAATTACGGTATTGATTTTTCTGGTGGAACGCTGATCCAGATAAAGTATGATAAAAAAGCACCTCTTGATAAGATTAGAGAGGCTTTGTATAAAGATGAGACTTTAAAAAACGCCTCTGTGACCGAATTTGGCTCAGAAGAGGAGATTACTATACGTTTTTCGGGCTCAAGCTCAAATTTGGGTAGTGATATCGGCTCTAGCGTATCTCAATTACTCAAAGATACTGGCAGCTTTGAAGTTCGCCGTGTGGATGTCGTGGGACCAAAGGTAGGAAGCGAGCTTAGACAAAAAGGAATGATGGCTATAGCCATGTCTCTTTTGGGTATCTTGCTTTATGTTGCCTTTAGGTTCGAGTGGAGATTTGCGATGGCTGCTATATTTGCCGAAGCGTATGATGTAGTGATAGCCTTAGGTGCTATATGCTTATTTAGGATTGATGTAAATTTGGATATTTTGGCTGCGGTTTTAACGATCATAGGCTATTCTTTAAATGATAAGATTATTATCTTTGATAGGATTAGAGAGAGCATAAACACAAGTAAGAATTCGGCTCTTGATATGATTATAAACGAATCTGTCTCCGCGACTCTTTCAAGAACTATTCTTACATCTGTAACTACTTTAATGGTTGTTTTAACACTATTTTTATATGGTGGAGATATGATACACGGCTTTTCTTTAGTGCTTTTGGTAGGCATAGTCGGAGGAACTCTAAGCTCTATCTACATAGCTTCTCCGATGCTTCTTTGGTTTAAATTTAGCGTGGAGAAATATAGAGCAAAAGAGGCTGAAAAGATGAAAGCGAAAAAAGAGCGCGAAAGACATAGAGCTATGTTTGAAAAAGGCGTGGTGTAAGGAGGATTTATGAACTGGGGTAAGGTTGTTTATATCTTTTTTGCGTTGATGAGTCTAACGACTACGGCGGGTTTTTTGTATGATAAAAATGAGATAGCGCTGTTTGTGGCAGCTAGTATAAATTTAGTCTCTACACTGCTTAAAATCGGTGTTAAAAATGTCTTATCAGCCGAGCTTTTTGCCAGCTCTCTTGTAGCGGATTTGCACCTTATACCTGCGTTTGTAGTGCTTCAAACCACGGGAAATATGACCGTTGTTTATTCGCTTGCAATCGGCGCTGCTATAGCAAACTTTTTTTCACTTTCGCTTGTTTTGGTTGAAGCAAGTAAGACCCAAGAAGAATTTTAGGAGATAAAATGGCTGAAAATTTGAAGTATGACGCCTTAAAAATTGAGAAAAAATGGCAAGAGATTTGGTTGAAAAACGAAGAATTTGAACCAAAAAATGATTATAACCTGCCTAAAAAATATATCTTAAGTATGTTTCCATACCCAAGCGGACGTATCCACATGGGTCACGTTAGAAACTACTCTATCGGCGACGTGCTGGCAAGATATTACCGTAAACAAGGCTATAACGTGCTTCATCCTATCGGCTTTGATAGTTTTGGTATGCCTGCTGAAAATGCGGCTATACAGCATAAAATTCATCCTAAAAAATGGACTTATGAAAATATCGATTATATGAGAGCTGAGCTATTATCTCTTGGCTTTTCATTTTCTAAAAATAGAGAATTTGCGACATCCGATCCGCTTTATACGAAATTTGAGCAGGAATTTTTCATCAAAATGTATGAAAAAGGGCTTGTGTATCGCAAAAATGCCATAGTAAACTGGTGCGAGCACGATCAAACCGTTCTTGCAAACGAGCAGGTTGAGGATGGCTGCTGCTGGAGATGTGGAAATAGCGTGATTCAGCGCGAGTTGCCGGGGTATTATCTAAAGATAACCGATTATGCCGAGGAGCTTTTGGCCGATCTTGAAAAGTTAAAAGATAAGTGGCCAAATCAAGTAATCACAATGCAAGAAAACTGGATCGGCAAGAGCTTTGGTCTTGAGTTTAAATTTAGTCTTGATGAGGCTTCTAAAGCGCTTTTAGGCGGCGAAGCGGACGGATTTGAAGTCTTTACAACTCGCCCCGATACGATTTATGGAGTTAGTTATACAGCACTTGCGCCTGAGCATAAGATAGTTAAAAAGCTGCTTGATAGCGGAAATTTAAGTGATGAGACAAGCCAAAAAGTAAAAGCTATGCTAAATCAAAGCCCAAGAGAGCGTCAAGCCAAAGAAAAAGACGGCGTATTTTTAGGAATTTATGTTATCCATCCATTAAGCGGCGAAAAAGTGCCTGTTTGGGTTGCGAATTTCGTTTTGGCTGACTATGGAAGCGGTGCTGTTATGGCTGTTCCTGCGCATGATGAGAGAGATTTTGAATTCGCTAGCAAATTTAACCTGCCTATCAAGAAAGTGATTAGACCTATTGACGGTAAAATTGACGGCTCAAAAGCATTTACGGAAAGTGGAATTTGTATAAATTCGCCGCTTATAGACGGGCTAAATAACGAAGAGGCAAAGCTTAAAATCATAGAGAAATTTGAAAGCGAAAAAATTGGAAAAAGAGTTGTGAATTTTAAAATTCGCGACTGGGGAATTTCTCGCCAGAGATATTGGGGTGCGCCTATTCCAATGATTCATTGCGATAAATGCGGCGTGGTTTGCGAAGATATAAAAAATCTGCCTGTTACTCTGCCTGATGATGTTGAGATAACGGGCGAAGGAAATCCGCTTGATAAACATCCAAGTTGGAAGCATACCAAGTGTTCAAAATGCGGCGGTGACGCAGTTAGAGAGACTGATACTATGGATACGTTTTTTCAAAGCAGCTGGTATTTTGCAAGATATGCAAGCGATCACAAGACTTGGAATGAGCGAGCTTTTGATGAAAAGAGCGTGAATTACTGGATGAATGTCGATCAGTATATCGGCGGAATCGAGCATGCGATACTGCATCTTTTGTATGCGAGATTTTTCCAAAAGGCGCTTAGAGACCTTGGCTATTTGCGCGATGATGAGCCTTTTGAAAAGCTTTTAACACAAGGAATGGTGCTAAAAGACGGCAAGAAGATGAGTAAGAGCAAAGGTAACGTCGTAGATCCCGATGATATCATCAAAAACTATGGCGCCGATACCGCAAGGCTGTTTATACTCTTTGCCGCACCTCCTCAAAAAGAGCTTGAGTGGAACGATAGCGCAGTTGAGGGTGCGTTTAGGTTTTTAAATAGACTTTATGATAAAGCTATAGGCGTTAAAAAATGCTCTAAAATTCCTGATATAGATCACTCAAAGCTTGCTAAAGATGAAAAATATGCTCGCGCGAAGGTTTATGAGGCGCTTAAAAAATCTCAAGAGGTCTATACGCAAAGCTTTACTTTTAACACCTTAATAGCTGCGTGCATGGAGGCTTTAAACGCGGTAAATGCGCAAAATAACGAAGATGTAACCACTGAAGCCTTTTTTATCATACTAAATTTGCTTGAGCCGATCGTGCCGCATATAGCAAATGAGCTAAGCGAGAATTTATTTGGCAGAGCAAATTTCACGCATATTGATATCAAAGAAGAGGTCTTTGAAAAAGATAGCCTAAATTTAGCCATTACCGTAAATGGAAAAAGAAGGGGCGAGGTTGAAGTGCCAAGCGATGCTAATGAGGCTGAAATTTTGAAAGCAGCCAAAGAAAATGTCGCTAAATGGATTGAAGGCAAGGAGCTTGTAAAAGAAATTTACGTGCAAGGAAAGCTTGTAAATTTGGTTGTAAAAGGTTAGATATGAGATTTATAGCTGCGGTTTTCATCGCTGTTTTTTTAGTCGGGTGCGGGTATAAGCCTGTTTCAAAGATCACAAAAGATATGATTGGGGATGATATCTACGTGCATGTGACTATAGATAGAGCCGATCCAAAAAGCAGTGTTTGGATAGCCGATAGTATAAAAGAGGGCATAGTATCAAGGCTTAACAGAAAACTTAGTAGTGATAAAAATGCAAAAACAAAGATAATAGCGTCTGTAAAATCTGTAAGTTTACAAGCACTTTTATATGATGAAGATGGATATGTATCGTTATATAAAGCTATTTTAAAAATGGAGTTTGATACTAAATTTGAAAACGGAAAGATATATAAGAGTGTAACTACTGGTGAATATGATTTTACTATTTCTCAAAAAATAAAAGATGTTCGCTATGCAGATAGCGTAATCAGTGAAACAGATAGATATAATGCGATAAAAGAGGCTTCAAAAGAGGCTTTTGATGAATATTTAGCAGCTCTTGCGGTTAAAGGGTTTAAAAATGTCAGCAACAATCACTAAGATTATAAGAGATACCATTAGCACTATTAAGGAGAGGAATTTAATACTTACTCCCGATAACTACACAGAAGTTTTTTGTGAGATAGCGAAAAAAAATGGATACATAAGCCCTGATTGTCAAAAGCTTGAAAAGTATCTTTCTAGACTCAATGCCGATCTTGTAGAGCAACTTAAACAAAAAAGAGTTAAAAATATAGATGAGTTATTTGCATTCATGGCGGCTAAATTAAACTCGTCAAATATTAATGAATCGGCAAAGCTTATACACTCGCTTGTTTTTATGAGTAAGAGAGTATTTCAAGCAGTGACTATGCTTCATAACAAAGAGGCTAAAAAACTAGCAGAATTAAGCATAGATACTCTTAATAAAAAACTTGACATATCGTCTATCGACCTGATTAGAGACAAGTGGTTTGAGTTTTTAACAGATTATGATGATCTATTTATTAGAAGACTTGGTTTTTATGGTGTTAAGAGTTTTGATGATTTGCAAACAGCAATTACAGAGCTTGATAATGCCTCTATAAGATCAGGTGATACCGCTTATCTATGCCAAAAGATGATTCCTCTTCTGGTATGTGCTCTTACACCTTCTATATCTGAAAGCATGAATGCTGAAATTTCAGGATTTGAGCTTAGTTTAAAGAGTAATCCTAAACTATTAGAATTAGATGAAACTCAAGATAATATACAACAAATGATTAAAAGGCGTATAGAGCTTGATAGGGCTGAAATTTCAACCAAAGTTTCAGTTTTAAACGATGTGCTTGAAGGGATAAATACCAGGCTTTTAAATATGATGAGCAGCTCCTCTACGAGCAGAGCTAAGATGCAAGATATAAAAAGGGATCTAAACTCAATAAATTTAAAAGAAGATAGTTTTGAAGTTATTAGAGATAAGCTTATTATCATAGCTGAATCTTTAGGCAACGAAACACAACAGTTTTCATTGCAGGTTAGTAGTGATCAGAAAAAAATAAAAGAGCTTCAAGATAGAATTAGTAGTCTTGAGGGTGAGTTGGCTATGGTTAAAGCCGAGAGCAAAGAGGACTTCTTAACTAAAACCGCCACAAAAAGAGCATTAATAGAAGAGCTTGATCGCATGGAAGATAAATATAGACGCTATGATGCGGACTACTCTATTTGTTTTTTTGATATAGATTATTTCAAAAAGATTAACGATACTTACGGCCACGATGCAGGCGATGTCATCATAGCAAGCGTTGGGAAGATGCTTAGAAAATACTCAAGAAAGATTGATTTTGTGGCTAGATATGGCGGTGAAGAGTTTGTTATGCTGCTTCCTCAAATTTCTTTAGTAGATAGTGTAAATTTCGCAAATAAAATTCGTGATATTATAGAAAATTCAAAATTTATGTATAAAGACGAACGAATAGATGTTACTATTAGTTGCGGAGTAGCCTTAAGAAGCTCCAATAAAACTTCATCATCAACACTTGAATCCGCCGATAAGATGCTTTATACCGCTAAACAAAACGGCAGAAATCAGGTTATGCCAAGTATTATATGAAGTTGGATGAATTTTTAAGTCATAAACCGCTTTTTTACAAAGAGATAGATTATACTCGT
Source organism: Campylobacter sp. RM16187 (assembly GCF_025319965.1). Classification (NCBI taxonomy): domain Bacteria; kingdom Pseudomonadati; phylum Campylobacterota; class Epsilonproteobacteria; order Campylobacterales; family Campylobacteraceae; genus Campylobacter; species Campylobacter sp. RM16187. The sequence goes on along the minus strand of NZ_CP012549.1, from coordinate 1,274,721 downwards.
ATGCCGCGTGCATGGGATAGCATAAAGGCGAATTTAAAGCCGTTTAAGATAATTCACATCATCGGTACAAACGGCAAGGGCTCAACAGGAAGGTTTCTGGCTCAAATTCTGCACTTGCAAGGCAAGAGCGTGGGGCACTACACAAGCCCTCATATATTTGAATTTCGCGAGAGATTTTGGCTAAACGGAGATGTGGTTTCAAGCGAGCTTTTAGAGTCTGCTCATGAGAGTTTGCAGGCTATGCTAAGTGATGAGTTTAAAGTAAAGACTAGCTATTTTGAGTATGCGACCCTGCTTGCGGCGGTGCTTTTTCACAAGTGTGATTTTTTCATCTGCGAAGCTGGTATGGGCGGTGAGCTTGACGCGACAAATGTTTTTGATAAAATTTTAAGTGTTTTTACTCCGATTGGGCTTGATCATACTGCTGTTTTGGGTAAAACAATAGAGCAAATTTCAACTACGAAATTTAAAGCCATGCAAGTAAATTCACAAGCTATATTAAATGATGAGATGGATAGCATAAGCGTCCATATCGCATTTTTGATTGCAGCTTCAAGAAGAGTAAGGATAAATTTTGCAAGTGAAATTTTGGAAAAAGAGGATGTGGAAAATATTAAAAAATATTCTATTAAATTTTCACTTCCATATTTTTTAATATCGAATTTATGCCTTGCAAGCGCAGCTGCAAAAAGACTTATTAATAAGATTGATATAGAAAATTTAGACGAATTGAATCTGCGTGGAAGATGTGAGAAAGTAGCCCAAAATATCTATGTGGATGTTGGTCATAACGAGCTTGCTGCGCAGGTCATAGCTCAAAAATTTATCGGTAAAAAGCTTGTTTTGATATATAACTCTTTTGCCGATAAGGATTATAAGGCGGTGTTAGCGACTCTTAAGCCCATAATAAAAAGAGTTGAAATTTATCAATATGATAGTGGCGAACGTGAGCTAGCTACCGATGAGATCAGAAAAACTCTTCATGAATTAGATATCGAGCATAGGGATTTTTTGGCAAATTTTGATAATTTATGCGAAAATAAAGATGAGTTATATTTGGCTTTTGGCTCGTTTTATCTAGTCGAGGCCTTTTTAAGGCAGTTTGATGCAAGCTAAGATATATGAGTATCTTTTAAAGCCAAACGAAGCCGAAATTATCGTTTGCGAGGATGATAAAGAGGCTTTGCTTATAGAAAATGCGGTTAAATTTGCAGGTATTGAGCCGTTTTGCTTGCCTGATTTTAGAGCTCGTTTTGGTGATGATCTGCGCTCTTTTAGTGCCGAGCTTTACGAGCTTTCGGCTAAACTTTATAAATTTTACGAATTTAAGGGCAAAAAGCTTCTTATAGCTCCCATCTCAACTATATTAAACAAACTTCCCGGCAAAAAACATCTTCAAAAGATCACTCTAAATTTTGGCGACAGGCTAAATCTAAACGAGCTAACAGACGAGCTTATGCGCTTTGGCTATGAGCCTGTGGATATCGTTGAGAGCGAAGGCGAGTTTTGTCTGCGCGGAGATATTATCGATATATTTTGCGTGGGAAATGATGAACCGCATAGAATTTTGCTTTTTGATGATGAGATAGAAAGTATCAGAAACTACTCAACCAGCACTCAAATTTCAAACAAAACGGAGCTAGAAAGCGTTGAAATTTCGCCTTTTATCGCAGCTCTTAGCAAAGATGAGCTTGAAAAGGCAAACGAAAAAATAGACGAGCTAAATAGCGAAGCTCTGATAAGCGATCTAAATTCGCTTGGATTTTGGGCGATAGATGGATTTGTTGATTACACCAAGGAGTTTAAAGCCGTTCTTGCAAAAGAGTTTAAATTTGAGGATTTTGAAAGAGATACAAGCACGCTTCATAGCCTTGGCGTAATCCCTGAAGCAAAAATTTATAAAGATTTGTCCGTAACACCGAGCAGAGATTTTTTCGAGCTTAATGCAAACAGGCATATCAAGGTTATCTCGCGAAACGACGGACTTTTTAACTCGCTAAATTTGAGCGAATACAAAAACATAGAGCTTATTAAAAGCGACGTTGTTGTAAATTTAACTTCCGCTAGCGAGATAATCATATCGCTTAATAAATTTGAGAAGAAAAAGCGCGCAAAGCGAGCGAGCTTAGTAATCGATGAGCTTAAGATAAATGACTACGTCGTGCATGAAGAGTATGGAGTAGGGCGATTTGCCGGGCTTGAAAAGATAACCGTGCTAGGCAGTACTCGCGAGTTTGTGATCATCGTTTATCAAAACGACGATAGGTTGCTTTTGCCGGTTGAGCATCTAAATTTGATCGATAGATACATAGCGCAAAGCGGCTCTATAGCGGTGCTTGATAGGCTTGGTAAGGCTAGCTTTGCCAAGATAAAAGAAAAGGTTCGCCAAAAGCTATTTATCATCGCTTCTAAGATCATCGAGCTTGCGGCTAAAAGAGAGCTGGTTCGCGCCGAAGTGATACAAAAAGATGACGCCCAATACTTAAATTTCTTACAAAATGCGGGCTTTGACTACACGATCGATCAAGAAAAGGCTGCAAGTGAAATTTCAAAAGATCTTGCAAGCGGTAAAGTGATGGATAGGCTTTTAAGCGGAGATGTGGGCTTTGGCAAGACCGAAATCGCGATGAATGCGATATTTAAATGCGTAAAATCAGGCTTTCAAGCGCTATTTTTTGTCCCTACGACTCTGCTTTCGGCTCAACACTTTAAGAGCTTAAAAGATAGATTTGCCAAATTTGAAATTCCTGTTTTTAGACTTGATAGATTTAGCTCGGCAAAAGAAAAATCAGCCGTTAAAAAGGCTCTTGAAGACGGGCTTGCTTGCGTTTGTGTCGGCACTCACTCGCTTTTGGGGCTAAAGGCATCAAATTTAGGGCTTATTATCATCGATGAAGAGCATAAATTTGGCGTCAAGCAAAAAGAGAAGCTAAAGGAAATTTCAAGCAACTCGCACATCCTTTCAATGAGCGCAACACCGATCCCAAGAAGCCTAAATATGGCACTTAGCAACGTAAAAAGCTACAGCGTGCTTCAAACTCCGCCAAGCTCAAGGCTTGATGTAAGAACGATCGTGAGAGAGTGGGACGAAAAGGTGCTTAAAGAGGCTATTTTGCGCGAATTAAGAAGAGGCGGGCAGATATTTTACATCCACAACCACATCGCCACTATGGAGCAGGCAAAAAGGCAGATCAAGAAAATTTTGCCGAATTTGCGCATTTTGATACTTCACTCAAAGATAGACGCAAAGACGACTGAGGATGAGATGATAAAATTTGAAGCAGGGGATTATGATATCTTGCTTTGCACAAGCATTGTAGAAAGCGGAATTCACCTACCAAACGTAAATACGATAATCATAGAAAATGCAAATAAATTCGGCATGGCGGACCTTCATCAGCTAAGAGGTCGCGTGGGTAGAAGTGATAAGCAGGCGTATTGCTATTTCTTGGTTGAGGATAAGAGCGAGCTCACGCCCGAAGCCTTAAAGCGGCTTGTGGCGCTTGAGAGCAATTCGTTTTTAGGCTCAGGCTCGGTGCTTGCTTATCATGATTTAGAGATTAGAGGCGGAGGAAATTTAGTCGGAGAGGCTCAAAGCGGGCATATCGAGGCTATCGGCTACTCGCTTTATATTAAAATGCTTGAAGACGAGATAAATAAGCTTTTAAACAAAGAGAATTTCAAGAGTAAAAAAGTTGATCTCAAGCTCAGTATAAACGCCTTTTTAAATCAAGAATTTATTCGCGAAGATAGGCTTCGCCTTGAGCTGTATCGCCGCCTTGGCAAGTGTGAAGAGGTTAGCGAGGTGCATGCTATAGAGGGCGAGCTTGAGGATAGGTTTGGCAAGATTGATGTTTATACTAAGCAGTTTTTATCGCTTATAATAATTAAAATTTTAGCCATAAAAGCGGGCTTTAAACTCATCTCAAACAGCGGTCAAAACATAGTTCTTACAAATTTAAACGATGAGAAAACGGTTTTAAAATCAAAAAGCAAAGATGATGACGATATAATAGATGAAATTTTAATCCATCTAAGAAAGGCGTCAAAATGATTGATTGGAGCTTGATTCACGCTGCGGTTTTTAGGCGTAAAACAGGGGCTTTGAAGGCTGTGCATGAGATTGATTTTGTCGATCTTGATAACCTTATCGGCATGGAGAAACAAAAAGAGCAGCTAATCGCCAACACGCAAAATTTCATAGACGGCAAAGAGGCTAACAACGCCATTTTGTGGGGTGCAAGAGGGTGTGGCAAGAGCAGCTTGGTAAAGGCTGTTTTTACTAAATTTCATAACGAGGGCTTAAGGCTGATAGAGCTTAGAAGCGATGAGCTTGAATTTATGGTTGATATCATCGATGAGGTTAGAAGAACGAATTACAAATTCATCATCTACTGCGATGATCTGAGCTTTGAAGCTGGCGATACGAACTACAAATTTTTAAAGCCGATTTTAGAAGGCTCGATAGAAAAAGCCCCTAAAAACGTACTTATCTACGCCACTTCAAACCGCCGACATCTAATCAGCGAGCTAAAAAGCGACAACGAAGGCACAAACGTAACTAGCGACGAGATTCATTACGCAGAAAGCGTTGATGAGAAAATTTCGCTATCTGATCGATTCGGTCTGTGGATAAGCTTTTATCAAGGAAGCTTTGCTGATTATCTTAAGATCGTGGATTTTTACTTTAAAGACTACACAGGCGATAGGCAGATGCTACACGAGCTTGCCAAAAACTACTCCGCGCTTAGAGCGAGCAGATCAGGGCGAACCGCAAAGCAGTTTTATCTATCTTATAAAGAGAAGCTTTTGTGAGAGCGGGATTTATAGGCGATATCGTAGGGCGAGCCGGTCGTAAGATCGTCGCTGAAAACGTTAAAAAGATGCGGGATAAATTTGGGCTTGATTTCGTCATCGCAAACTGCGAAAATGCAAGCGGGGGCTTTGGACTAAGCGCTCAAAACGCAGCCGAGCTGCTAGAGTGCGGTATAGACGCGATAACCGGTGGCAATCACAGCTTTGATAAAAAAGAGATCGGATTACTTATGGACAGTTTGCCGATCATTCGTCCATATAATCACTTCGCAGGCACTGCTGGCAAAGGCGTGATAAATTTAAAAAGAGGCGAAGCAAGCTTGAGTGTCATAAATTTGATGGGTCATTACGCTATGCCCCACACAAATAACGCCTTTTTAGAGGTGCAAAACGCGCTAAAGGAGTGCGAGAGCCAAAACATACTTATTGATTTTCACGCTGAAGCCACGAGCGAGAAAAACGCCATATTTGGCTATCTAAACGGGCAGATTAGCGCGATATTTGGTACGCATACTCATGTCGGAACTGATGATTTGCAAATTTTAAACCATACCGCTTATGCAAGCGATGTTGGCTTAAGCGGTGCTTTTGATGGAGTTATCGGCATGGATAAAGAAGCTCCTATAAAGACCTTTTTAACGGGCTTTAAGCACTCTTTTAAGGTGAATGAAAAGTGCAGGCGGATCTTTCAGATGATAGTTTTTGAGTGCGAAGAGGGCAGGTGCGTGGATGCTTTTAAGGTTAGGGTGATAGACGGCATAGATGATATGCAAGTGCAAAAGGCACTTAAATTTGATAAGTAGGTAAAATTTGAGAAGTGAAGAACTCTTAATAGCGCTTTTAAACGCTGGCATTAAAGCGGATTTAGAAGATGAGCTTTGGTGGCCAAATTCTCGTAGCTTCGAAGTGGTTGTAGGTGCAATTTTAGTGCAAAATACTGCATGGAAAAACGCTCAAAAAGCGCTTGATAATCTAAAAAATAGCGGAAATTTAACTCTTGAACGCTTGGCAAATTTAGACACGGCGAGCATTGCGATTATGATTAAGCCAAGCGGATTTTATAACACCAAAGCAAAGAGGCTAAGCACGCTTTGCAAGGCGATTTACGAGGAATTTGGCAGCTTTGAGAGCTTTAAACAAAACGTGAGCAGAGAGTGGCTACTTGGAATTAGAGGCATAGGCGCTGAGACTTGCGACGCGATACTTTGCTATGCTTGCGAGCGTGAAGTGATGTGCGTGGATAGCTACGCACTTAGGATTTTAGCTCATTTTGGATATGAATTTGAAAGCTACGAAGAGGCGCGAGAGTGGTTTGAGGATATCGATACAAGCGCGGTTTGCAAAGCTTACGGCAGAGAGCTTAGTCTGAATCAAATTTTTGCTCGCTATCACGGCAAGATAGTTGAGTTTGGCAAAGCTCACTTCAAAGGAAAAAAGATCGATGAAGCGGGAGTTACTTTGCTTGAAGAGTTGAGGTAGGGTTGTGAAAAGAATTTTATTTATCGACACGGGTCTTGAGTGCGGAGGCGGAACTAGAAGCCTTATCTTTTTACTTAAAGAGCTTGTAAAAAGAAGCAGCTATAGCATTTCGGTATTTTTTGAAAAGGATTACGAGATAGACGGTAAACCGCTGTCTAGTGTGATTAAGGAGATAGGAGCTGAGTTTATAGTGTTTGAAGAAAAGCCGCAAATTTCTAAGATCAAAAGAGAAATTTTAAGAGCTTTTTCAAAAGAAAATTTGGCTAAAAATTTATACAAAAACGACTTTAAATTTGCACTAAAGCTACTTAAAAGCGTAAAAGCCGATATTGTTTATCTAAATAACCATTTTTCAACAAATTTGGCATATATCGAAGCTGCAAACACTCTTGGTATCAAAGTTATTCAGCATTTAAGAAAAAATGCCGAAGTAGAAAAATTTAAGCTTGAAATTTTAAAAAAGCTTAAATTTGCCTCTATTAGCGTTTCAAATTCGACGCATGAATTTTATAACGATCAATTAAAAATAGAAAAAAATGTTGTTTACGATCCTGTTATTTGCGAGCAAAATTTAGAAGATAAAAGTCCAAAAGATAGTATAAATTTGATAATGAGCGCGAATTTTTTAGAGCTTAAGGGACATGAGCTAGTGTTTGACGCACTACTTAAGCTAAAGCGAAACGATATCAGACTTAGCCTTGCAGGAGGCGGTAAATTTAAAGAAAGCACGCAAGAAAAATTAAATCGTTTAGAAAAAGAGGGCAAAGTAACAAATCTTGGCTTTGTTAAAAACATGGATAAAATTTACTCGCAAAACGACTATCTACTTGGTTTTTCAAGCACAGAAGGTATGCCGCGTGTGGTTTTAGAAGCTCTTAGTCATGGACTTGGAGCGATCTTTTCTGATATTGACGCGATAAGAGAAATTTATGAAATCTCATCCAATAAAGAGAATTTTTATATCCTAAAGCGAGATAGCGCCGAGCTTTTAAAATGTCTTGAAAGCCTTAAAAAACCGACTAAAAAAGTGCCTGATAAACAAATTATAAAAACATTTAGTATGGATAAATATATCCGCGATATAGATGAAATTTTAAGCAAAATTTAATAAGGAATAAAATGATATATGAAAATATAATTCAAACGATCGGAAAGACGCCTGTAGTAAAATTAAACAGTCTAAAGCAAGCCGGTATGGCTGAAATTTATGCTAAGCTTGAGTTTTTCAACCCGGGCGGCTCGGTTAAGGATAGGATCGCTGCAAATATGATCCTTGAGATGCAAAAGGATGGCGCTTTGAAAAAAGGCGATATCATAGTTGAGCCTACAAGCGGAAATACTGGCATCGGCATAGCTATGACGGCAAGTGCGCTTGGATATGAGGTCGTGCTAACTATGCCTGAGACGATGAGTGTCGAAAGGCGTAAAATTTTAGCCGCTTATGGAGCCAAACTTGTGCTAACCGAGGGTGCAAAGGGTATGAAAGGCGCCATCGAAAAGGCTAATGAGCTTGCCAAGCAGCCGGGATACGTGATGCTAAGTCAGTTTGAAAACGCCTATAATCCGCAAGCTCACGTAAAAACTACAGCTCTTGAGATAATGGATGATTTTAAAGAGCTTGACGCGTTTGTGGCGGGCGTTGGCACGGGCGGGACGCTAAGCGGAGTTGCCAAGGTGCTTAAAGAAAACGGCTATAACACACAGATAATCGCAGTTGAGCCAAAGGATTCCGCCGTGATTTCCGGAAATCCGGCAGGTGCACATAAAATTCAAGGCATAGGAGCGGGCTTTATCCCTGATACGCTTGATACTTCGCTTATTAGTGCTATAGAGCTTGTGACAAGCGAAGAGGCGTTTGAAGCGGCTAGGACCTTGGCAAAAAGCGAGGGAATTTTGCTTGGGATCTCTGGAGGTGCGGCTCTTGCGGTATCCATCCGAACTGCAAAAAGACTAGGCGATGGAAAAAAGGTGCTGTTTATCGCGCCTGATAACGGCGAGAGATACCTAAGTACGGCGTTATACGAGGCTTAAAATTTGAAGATAATAGAAGAGATAAAAGAGCTGGTTGCCACTGTCGGTGAGAAAGACCCCGCCGCAAACGGGTGTTGTTTCTGGGCGGTGCTCATAAATACACCGGGTATCCACGCGGTAGTTTTTCATAGATTTTCGCACTTTTTATACGTGAAGAAATTCTTTTTTACCGCACGTTTTATCTCTCAAATTTCAAGATTTATAACGGGCATTGAGATACATCCTGGCGCAAAGATCGGCTCAAGGCTCTTTATCGATCACGGTATGGGTGTGGTTATCGGTGAAACCGCCGAGATCGGAGATGACGTGACGATGTATCATCAGGTTACACTTGGAGGCACGGGCAAAGAGGTCGGCAAGCGCCATCCGACCGTTAAAAACGGTGTTGTGATAGCGGCGGGCGCAAAGGTGCTTGGAGCTATAACGATAGGAGAAAATTCAAAAATCGGCGCAAATTCAGTCGTGCTTAAAGATGTGCCAGATAATGCAACGGTTGTCGGCATACCTGCTAGAGTCGTGAGAATAAACGGCGAGAGAATTGAGAGCTAAAGCCCACAAGCTCTAAATTTAAGCCTTTATAAAATTTAGATTAATTCCGAGCGGGTAGAGGTGTGAAATTTACTCTTCAAAATTTATCACGGTTTGAGCGCTAGCCGTCGGTCTTTTAACCGTGTTTGCAGTCTTGCTAAACTCTATTAAGTCTTCGGTGTATCTAACCGAACTTGGAGTGCTTTTAACCGCGGTTTTAAAAATTTCAGCCGCAGCTATCGCATCGCTCATCGCTCTATGGTGCGTGTTTTCTATGCCTAAAACCTCTTTTAACGCGCCAAGACCGTATTTAAGCGACGGTATAGTTCGACGCGCTAGATCTATGGTGCAAATTTTGCGGTTTAGCATAGTGCCAAGCCCAAATTTCTCAAAGCTAGCACTAACAAATCCATAGTCAAATTTGACATTATGCGCTACAAAAACGCTATCTGCAAGAAAAAGTCTAAATTTTTCAAGCACGCTTGCAAGACTTGGGGCGCCTTTAAGATCTTCTACTCTTATGCCTGTAAGCGCAGAGATGTTTTCCGGTATAAAAGTAGCGTGCACAAGCGTTTCAAAGCGCTCCATCTCTTCGCCGTTTTGCATTTTAAGCGCACCTATCTCTATGATCTGTCCGCTGTTTATGCCGCCGCTCGTTTCGATATCCACAACGCAAAACGTCTGCTCGTCTATGTTTCTTTTTCTTGTGTTTAGCTCTATCTCGTTTGAGCCGTTTCGCTTTATATCAAGCCCTAAAATTTGCCACATGGCAAGATCTCGCACGTCAAAGATAGAGCTAAATTCCTCTATCTGTCTTGCTTTTGCTATGAATTCGTAGTAGCTTAAATTTTGCTTGCAAAGGAGGTTTATGAGATTTTCTAGCTTTTGGTTCAAAACTCAAGCTTTAGCGCTCTTATAGCCTCGGCATAAGAGTTTGATGAAAATATATAATTGCCAGCAACCACGATATCAACGCCTGCTTCGTCAAGTTCGGCTACGTTTAGTCCCGTAACTCCGCCGTCAACTTCTATCATGCATTTTGCGTTTTTGCGCTCTATCATCTCGCGTAGTTTGCGAGCTTTATCAAGCACCGAAGGGATGAATTTTTGCCCGCCAAAGCCGGGATTTACGCTCATTAAAAGCACCATATCAACTTCGTTTATGATATATTCAAGCGTTTCTATCGGCGTGTGTGGATTTAGCGTGATAGCAGGACCTACACCGTTTTTTCTGATATGATCTATGAGCCTTAACGGGTGCTTTTCTTCTTCGATATGAAAGCTTAAAAATTTCGGCTTAAGCGGCAAGAAAAGGTCGGCAAAAAATGTGTTATTTTGCACCATCAAATGTATATCAAGCGGCTTTGTAGCAGCCTTTGCGACAGCATTTACCACAAGCGGTCCGATAGTTAAATTCGGCACAAAATGCCCGTCCATAACGTCAATGTGTATAAGATCACATCCGGCCTCGCAGATCGCCTCTATCTCAGCCCTCAAATTTCCAAAATCAGCCGATAAAATACTCGGAGCAACGTACATATAAATCCTTTGTTATCTACTTAAAAATAAAGCGCCCTTTGTTCCATCACTAACAAGCTCAATAAAAGCGCCTTTGCTAACGGTATCGCCGTCTTGAATATAGTTTTCAAAAACATTTGGCATCGTAATATCTACCTTTATCTTTTTTGACTCTAATAAGGATAGAATTTTATTTCCTATTATTATCATAAAATTACCAAAAGCACTGTTTAATGATGCCTCTTTGTCATCTTGCAAAAGTATAGCGCAAGCTTTTTGTACTATACTTTTATCAAGGGAGAGTAAAATTTTAGCGTCAATATCGCCGTAAAAGCCTATGCATCCTGTTAGCGCTTTTTGATCGAAGTCAAATGTTTTAACAAAAATTTCACCGCGCTCTACTTTAATTTTTGCCATAGAGGATAAGGTATCTATAGCTGTTTCTAAAATGATAGGCAATAATTGAACTAAATTTCTAGTGATGTTATGTGGCATCGACTCTTTCATTCCGGGACCGCCGTTTATACTTCCGTCATCATTGAAAAAATCTTCGACGTTATTATATAGTAAAATTCCCGAATCTTCCAAGTCGTTTCTAAGCGCTTCAGATGTATTTGAGCCGCTAAGTCCGCAAATCGCAATAGTGGCACCGTATTCGGCGCTTGATATAGATAGTTTGGCTAAAAAGCTTACACCGTGAATATTGGCCGATCTTGCTTTTGTTGCATCGAATACGAAAAATTTAAACCCTATTTTAAGAGAGTTGTTGTGAGCCGACATGTCGAAATTTTCGGCAAAATTTGAGTCTATAAAGCCCGTAAGCTTATAAATAACGACATTTTCTCTTACTTGTACGGCTATGGTTTTTTCATTTATATTGATATGTGTTAAATGAATTTTGATATTATAGTTTTTAGCTGAGTTTTTAAACTCGTTTACATCTTTTGCTGTATAGACTATGTAGCCTCTTCCGACAAGCTTTAGTGAAATTTGATTTTTTTGCTCTTGATTTTCGTGAAATAGGATTATCTTTTTTTCTTTGGTTGATTTTTCGGTATTTCCAAAAAATAGCATGGCTATCTCTTCACTATCAAAGAATGATAGATTTAGGCTTTGAGGAGACATCTCTCTTAGCGCTTTAAATTTTGTCTCGTCATAGTCGCAAAATGCCACATTGGCATACACTTTTTTTGCCATTTCATACATTGTCAATGAGATAGAGTTAATGCCTATTTTGTTAAAATAGACAACTTTTTTAAGCGATATTAGTATGCATTCTATTTTTTTTGAAAAGATTAACTCTTTGGTTGCCAAGTCTATCTCATATTTTGAGGCATCTCCGTCTAAAAAGCCGTGAGGATAGAATATGACTACATTATCTTTAATTTTTGGTTTCATACCCTATCGCTTTCATAAAAGTCTCAAGCTCTTTAGGTGAGGCGTTACAATTAAACTCAAACATCTCTCCAAAGCCGGAATTTGCAAATTCCGGCTTTGATAGCTCGTATGATATTAGCAAATGTATATATTTGGTTATTGTTGTTTGCTCCTCTTGTTTGGATAAATTTTGAAAAATATCTACTACAATGTTGCTTAGCTGCCATTTTTCAGCTATCTTGCAACATATTTCAAATATATCAAAACCTATTTCTCTCTTTAAAATCGTATTGTAGCTAAGTCCGCTAGTTCTTAATACGTGTTTTAAATTTTCTGCGTTTTCCGAGAATATTTTTTCACATACGGATATGCTTGATGGTATTATTGTTATGGATTTAAAAATATCCTTATTATCTACCTTTATTTCTTTTAATATCTTTCCCCAATCGATCATAAAATTGGCTTGCAAATTTGCAAATTTTTGTGTGTCTAGATTGAAAATTTTCCATTTTTTAGGTGTCGTCAGTAATACGTAATAAGAGTATAAAATATCGGTAGTTCTATCTGCGCCAAGAGCGGAAAAGATTTGAGATATATCTTTGATCTCTTTTTTGAATCCAAAAATCGGCTTGTTGATGATAGAGCGCATATATTCTACTAATGCCAAATCGTTTTTGGCAATAGCAGCTGCTTTGGCTAAATCTCCGGAAGCAAGAGTATTTTCACATGATTTTAAAATAGCCGGAATCGCAGGTATTTGAGCGATTAACTCATCTATACTTTCTTGTTTTATCATTATCGTATCTATCTGCCAATTTTGTAAAAATAATCTTTTAATATTCTATCCTTTATATTCATAAAATGAGTTTAAATATTGCATATAATAATTTTAAGATAACCTATATTCTAAAATTTATTTAAGTTAATATTTTGCTTTTTTTGGATAAAATCAGCAGAAATTTTTGTTTTGAAGGAAAAATATGTCAAAAATATGCGATATCACAGGCAAAGGTCCTATGGTTGGAAACAATGTAAGTCACGCTAAAAATAGAACCAAGAGAAGATTTTTGCCAAATCTTAGAACTATTAGAGTAATGCTCGAAGATGGAACAACGAGAAGAATTAAGGTAGCCGCTTCTACGCTTAGAACCATGAGAAAGCAATCGCGTTCATAATTTGCAAGCTTTATAAATAAAGAGGGATTATGTCTTTTATAAAAAAGATCCAAAAATTCCTCAACTGGTCTAGCTTCTCTAAACCGGAAATAAATTTAAATACAGAACTATACGAACAACTTCGCCCATTTCGCCTACCGCTTATCCTAGTCGTTTTGATGATGATGGTCGGTGCTTTGGGCTATGTTGCTATAGATAATTTCAGTCTTATTGATGCTATATATCAGGCCGGAATGACCTTTACTACGGTAGGTTTTACTGAAGTTGCTCCAATTTCACCCGCCGGTCGCCTTTTTACTATCACTTTTATTCTGCTTGGATTTTGCGTTTTTACATTTTCTATCGGTATTCTAGTGGAAGTTTTAAAAAAAGGCTCTTTGATAAATATTTTAAAGGAGAGGCGAATGCTCTATAAGATCGCTAGACTCAAAAATCACTTTGTAATTTGCTATCATAGTCTATATACGATAGAACTTAGTAAGCAGTTTAGAGATAATCATATCCCTTTTGTTGTCGTTGATCCGCGCGAAGATATGCACGAGATAGCCGAAAAATACAAATATCCTTATTATATAATGTCTCAGCCTCATACTCAAATTGCACTTTTAAAAACCCATCTTTCAAGCGCCAAAGGGCTTATTACTCTTAGTCCAAATATCGCTGATAATATCGCTCTTATCGCCACTGTTAGACTGTATGAAAAAGAGATAGGTAGAAAAAAACCATATTTTATAATGACAAATTCTGATAATGATGATGATACGGAGCGCCTTAAAAAATTGGGTGCAGATAATGTCGTAAGCCCTTCCAAACTAGTAGCGCAACGTTTAAGTGCAATGAGTGTGCGCCCGGATATGGAAAATTTATTGGAGCAATTTTTATACAAAAAGGACTCCCCTATAGATATCGAAGAGATCAGTGTGCCTGATTACTCTTGGATAAGATTTAAGCGTCTTAAGGAGACCAATTTAAGAAATATTACAAATGCGGATGTTGTCGGCATAAGGGATATGAATAATAAATTTATTCCTATGCCAAGAGGAGACACCTTGATAGGTACAGGTACGAAGCTGCTTGTCATAGGCACCGCAGAATCTATACGAATGACCAAAAAAGTAGTAAAAAGCAAGCATAAGCCTGAGGAGTGTAAATATGTATGAGATAAAGCGTCTTGAAAATGGACTTGAGAATATAGATGGATTTTATTTTGGCGGGGTAAATTCGGGCTTTAAAAAAGAGGGTAATGATCTTGGATTTATAAGATCAAGTGAACCTGTTGATATAAGTGCCGTTTTTACAAGCAATAAATTTCAAGCCGCCCCAATTAGGCATTTTTTAAAAAAGGGGCAGAATTTTAGAACAAATTTCATTTTGCTAAACTCTAAAAACGCAAATGCAATGACAGGAGAAGCGGGCATAAACGATATAGATGAAATTTTTAAAAATTTGAGTAAAAATATAAATTTAGTAAATCCCGTTATGAGCTCTACGGGAGTCATAGGATATCGCCTTAAAAAAGAAAAAATTATATCCGCATTTGATAAATTCGATTTTGATTCAAGAGATTCCAATGGAGTTGTCGGTGCCATAATGACGACGGATAGCTTTAAAAAAGAGATAGCCGTAAGCGTGAAATTTGATGATAAAAAAGAGTTTAAAATCGCCGCTATCTGTAAGGGTGCAGGTATGATAAATCCTTCTCTTGCTACTATGCTATGTTTTATTTTAACGGATGCCAATATCTCAAAACCCGATATGGATGAGCTGTTAAAAGAGGCTTGCGAGAGTAGTTTTAATGCCGTAAGCGTAGATGGCGATACATCCACTAATGATACCGTTATGCTTTTAACCTCAAGAAAGAGCGGGGTCTATGATAAAGAGGCTTTTAAAGAGGCTTTAAAACTAATTACTAAAGAGCTGGCTTTAATGCTTGTTAAAGATGGAGAAGGAGCTACTAAGGTGGTCGAATTTAATATAAGCGGTGCACTTAATTTAAAAGAGGCGGAGCATGCCGCAAAGGCTCTTTCAAATTCACTTTTGGTTAAAACCGCTATCTTCGGAGAGGATCCAAACTGGGGTAGAATCGCATCCACTATAGGCGCAAGCGGAGTAGAGTGCGATGAAGATAAGCTTGAAATTTATTACGATGATGTCTTGGTTTATGATAAATTTCATAAAGAGCTTGATGAAAAAAGAGAACTCGCAGCTCATCAGGTAATGAAAAAACCAAGCTATACGATAAGTTGCAATCTGAATGTCGGAGATGCACAATTTAGTGCTTACGGTTGCGATCTGGGTCATAAATACGTAAGTATTAACGCAGACTATCGCTCTTAAACCATTTATTAGAGTTAAGTTGCTAAAATTATATAAATATTTCAAGGAGGGTAGATGTTACACGAATACAGGGATATAATCACTGAGCTAAAAGTCTCAAATGCGAGATTTGCTTCGATTTTTGATAAGCATAATGATTTGGATCAAAAAATCATAGATGCCGAAGAGGGTAGAAGTCACTTGGATCACATTCGCATTGAAGAGATGAAACGCGAAAAACTAAGACTAAAAGATGAAGCCTATGCTATGATTTTGGAGTATAAAAAAGAAAAAGAACTCTAATCTACCAAACCCTGCCTTAAATCATTGAAATTTCAGGCAGGGTTTTTAAATTTTAATCTATCGATATCTTCTTGAGAATATAAAAAACTATCATAACAGCTATTAAAAGTCCGATTGCCAGAACATATTCGTTCATCTTTATTCCTTGTGGTAACTTGACTCAAAATAATTATACACAATAAAAAATAAAATTATTAAAAATATTAGTATTAAAGCTTGAATAAAATTAAATTTGTATAAAATTAATATTATTCAAAAGGATTAAATGATGAGTGATAAAGAAAGTATTTTTATAAATAGAGAGCTTAGTTGGCTACGTTTTAACTCTCGTGTTCTAGCTCAGTGTGAAAAACCTATCCCACCGCTTGAAAAGCTTAAATTTATAGCCATTTATATGACTAATTTAGATGAGTTTTATATGATTAGGATAGCCGGTCTTAAGCAGCTTTTTGCCGCAGGTATAGTTGCTAGTGGAAGTGATGAGATGACTCCACTAGAGCAGTTAAGGGAGATTAGAAAATATATAAAAGATGAGCTTAATATAGTGGAAAAACACTATAAAGATGCCTTAAAAGAGCTTGGAGGGCAAAATTTATTTATTAAAAACTATAGCGAAATTCCCGAGTCTCTTAGAAAAAAATGCGATGACTATTTCTTCTCAAATATTCTTCCCGTAATAGTTCCAATCGCAGTAGATGCGACCCATCCGTTCCCTCACTTAAATAATCTTAGCTTTTCGCTGGCTGTTAAGCTTGCAGACAGCGAACATCCTGAGATTTTAAAATACGGAATGATAAGAATTTCTAGAGTGTTGCCAAGATTTTATCAAGCGCAGGACAATGTCTATGTGCCTATTGAAACTATAGTCCACGAGCATGCCGAAGAAATTTTCCCGGGGTATAGACTCATTAGCTCTGCGGCGTTTAGAGTCACCAGAAATGCTGATATTATCATCGAGGAAGAAGAAGCCGATGACTTTATGATGATATTGGAGCAGGGGCTTAAACTTCGCAGAAAAGGCGCTTTTGTCCGTATGCAGATACAAAAGGACGCCGATGCCGATATAGTCGAGTTTCTAAACACTCACATGAAGATTTTTTACAAAGATATCTATGAGTACACGGTTCCACTCACGTTAAATTCGCTCTGGCAGATAGTGGGAAATAAGGAATTTTCTCATCTTGCACTTCCGCCATATACACCTAGAACTCTTTTGCCTTTTAGTGAGCATATGCCTATTTTTGATGCGATAGATAAAGAAGACGTACTTGTTTTGCACCCTTATGAGAGTTTTGATCCTGTTGTCAAATTTATAAAAGAGGCGAGCAAAGACCCTAAAGTGATTTCTATACGAATGACTCTTTATAGAGTGGATAAAAACTCACCTATTATTCAATCTTTAATAGATGCGGCAAGTGATGGCAAGCAAGTAACTGTGATGGTAGAGCTTAAGGCTAGATTTGACGAAGAAAACAACCTCCACTGGGCTAAAGCGCTTGAGGATGCCGGCGCTCACGTGATATACGGAATCGCGGGTTTTAAAGTTCATGCCAAGGTTAGCCAGGTAATCCGCCAAGTAGGAGACAAGCTTAAGTTTTATATGCACTTTGGCACAGGTAACTATAACGGCGGTTCGGCTAAAATTTATACCGATGTAAGCTATTTTACAAGCAAAAGCGAGTTTGCTCACGATAGCACTACGTTTTTTCATATCCTCTCAGGATTTTCCAAAAATCGCAGACTAAATACTCTCTCTATGTCTCCTATGCAGATTAAAGAGCGAGTGTTGGAAATGATAAAAAATGAGACCAAAAAAGGTAAAGATGGTCAAATAATCGCGAAGATGAACGCGCTTGTCGATAGTGATATCATAAACGCATTAAGCGAGGCTAGTGAAGCAGGGGTTAGTATAGATCTTATCGTTAGAGGAATTTGCTGCATAAGACCGGGCATAAAAGGGGTTAGCGAGAACATTCGCGTGCGCTCAATTATCGGCAAATATTTAGAGCATGCAAGAATTTTATACTTCAAGCACGCCACACCGCAGCTTTATATCTCTAGTGCGGACTGGATGCCTAGAAATTTAGAGCGCAGATTAGAGCTTATGACACCGATTTACGAGCAAAATTTACAAGATAGACTGCTGGAGTTTTTACGAATCCAACTAAGCGATAACGAGCTTGCTTTCGAGCTTCATAAAGACGGAGAGTATTATAAAACAAAGGTAAAAGAGGGCGAAAATATCATAAATTCTCAAGAAATTTTTGAAGAGTATGTAAGTAAAATTTATAAAACCACTAAAAAAGACAATGACAATGCAAAAAGAGAGCATATAGCTTCAAAACTGCTCAAAGAGAGCTAAAATTTGGGCTTAAATTTAGCCCAAATTTAAATTTATAATTTTCTTAGTTTTGCTATCTCGTCTCGCAGAGCCGCCGCTTTTTCAAACTCAAGCTTGCTGGCTGCCTCAAGCATCTGTTTTCTTAGCTCTTTTACGATTTTAGCGCGCTCTGCGGCCGGCATCTTTTCTAAATTCTTATTTTTTCTATATAGTTCGCCCTCATCCTCTATATGAAGGCTCTCTTCGATATTTCTGCTTGCGCTCTTTGGTGTGATATTATGAACTTTATTGTATTCTTCTTGTATTTTTCGGCGAGAATTTGTAGTATCCATCGCTTCTTGCATGGATTTAGTGATCTTTTTGGCAAACATCATCACTTTGCCATTTACGTTTCTGGCGGCTCGCCCCATTGTTTGTATTAAGCTTGTAGTAGAGCGTAAAAAGCCCTCTTTATCGGCATCCATTATGGCTATTAGGCTGACTTCCGGCAGATCAAGACCTTCGCGAAGCAAGTTTATGCCTATTAGCATATCAAAGTTACCGCCCCTAAGCCCTCTTATTATCTCGTTTCGCTCTATTGCATCGATATCTGAGTGCATGTATTTGACCTTGATACCAAGCTCCGTATAGTATCTGCTTAGCTCCTCCGCCATCTTTTTAGTTAGCACCGTTACTAAAACTCTCTCGTTTCTCTCTATTACTCGCTTTGCTTCGTCGAATAAAATTTCCACCTGATTATCGCTATCTTTTATTTCTATTATCGGATCAAGAAGTCCCGTAGGGCGCAAAATTTGCTCATACACATGCCCCTTTGAGAGCTCAAGCTCAAGCTCGTTTGGAGTGGCCGATACAAAGAGAAATTTAGCTCTTTTATTGATAAATTCATCAAATTTTAAAGGACGGTTATCAAGTGCGGACGGCAGACGAAATCCATACTCCACCAGCACCTCTTTACGACTTTTATCGCCAGCATACATTCCGCGAAACTGTGGCAGGCTCACGTGACTCTCATCAACTATTACTAGATAGTCCTTGCCGCTTATTTCGTAGTAGTCAAATAGGCTGTATGGCGTCTCTCCCGGAGCTTGTCCCGTTAAATGTCTAGCATAGTTTTCTACACCTTTGCACATTCCGGTAGAATTTAGCATCTCCAGATCAAATTCAACCCTTTGTTTTAGCCTCTGAGCCTCTACGAGCTTGCCTTGCTCGTTAAATTCCTTTAGTCTCTCATCTAACTCCGCTTCAATCTGCTTAATGGCGATTTTTAGCCTATCATCCCCGACTATAAATTGACTCGTGGCGTAAAGCGTGAATTTGCCTATGCTTTTAAGCCTTTTATTGTCTAAAACGTCAAAATGATACATCTCATCTATCTCGTCTCCGAAAAACTCTATCCTAAGTGCCTCGTCGTTATAATATGCAGGATATATATCGACTACATCGCCATTTACTCTAAAATCTCCTCTGTCAAAATAAGCATCGTTTCTTTTATAGCCCATATCTACGAGTTTACTAAGCAGTTTGCGTTGATTTAGAGCCTCTCCCGTCTTTAGATATAGCACCATCCCTTGATATTCGCTAGGATTTCCTAAGCCATAATTTGCAGATACCGAAGCTATCGTGATCACATCGTCAAAGCTTAATAGGCTTGCCGTAGCTGAGAGCCTAAGCCGCTCAAGCTCCTCGTTTACAGAGCTATCTTTTTCTATATATAGGTCGCTTCTTGGTATATAGGCTTCAGGCTGATAGTAGTCGTAGTAGCTTATGAAATATTCCACGTGATTATTTGGGAAAAAGCCCTTAAATTCGCTATAAAGCTGCGCCGCAAGAGATTTATTGTGCGTCATTACGAGGGTTGGCATATTTAGCCTTGCTATTACATTTGCCATAGTAAAGGTCTTGCCAGAACCCGTAACCCCAAGCAGGGTCTGATAGCTAGAACCCGATCTGATAGACTCTACTATACCATCTATGGCGTTTGCCTGATCAGGACTTGGGCTAAATTTGGATGAAATTTCAAAATTTTTCATTTGTCCTCTTTAAAAAACAGCTTATTTTATGTTACAATTCGAAGAAATTATACCAAATAAAGGGATCTTATGTTTGAAAACGAAAAAGTATTAAATACTCTTACGGATAAAGTAAACGACCTGCTTGTCAAATATAATGAAATTTGTGATGAGAACGAAGCGCTACGTAATGAGCTTATAGCACTTAAAGCTCAAAACGAAGCCAAAACAAATCAGATTTTACGCCTTGAAGATGAACTCAAAAATAAAAATATAGAATCTGACGATATAGTCCGCAAAATCGAAGCCGTTTTAGGTAAATAATGAAAAAAATAACAGTTACAATCGCATCAAGAGACTATACTATAAGCCTTGAAGATGACTTTGCTAGGAGCTTTGAGCGCGACTGGGAGGTATTTTTAGGCGGCAAAAAATATCTTGATGTGAAAGAGCTGTTAAGCGCCTTTGTGCAAAAATGCTACGAAAACTACCAGCAAGAGCGTGATTTGGAAAATCTTGCCAGAAAACTAAGCCAAGAGATAAGCTGAAATTTAGTATCAAACCCACAATAACATCATTACTTATATTATAAAATCCATATTGTAGTAAATTTTAATATGTTATAATCCAAATAAAATTTAAGGGTATTTATGAGTAAGAATGAGGGATTAAAAGCTGATATAGATTTTTTAAAATCATTAATTATATTTTTTCTTACTGCTCTATTTGCTGTTATAGGTTGGATAGTAACTATCAGACAAAAAGCGGAAAATTTAGATATAATCTTAGTCGGTATAGCCGTAGTTGTATTATCGATCATAATATCTGTACTTTTTAAGAAGATAAATAAAAAGATTAAAGAACTAACCGATTTAAAAGAAAGGAAATAAAATGGCGACTATATTTTTGACTCTGTGTATAGTCATAGCTCTATTCGTAGTATCCTACTCTGTTATTAAATACGCTTAGATATAAATAAAAAGCGATATTGAAGTCATAGATAAAGTTATCTTAATTTGTTCCGCCTTTTTGACTAAGGCTGCCAATATGGCTTTAAATAGCTAAAAATTTAATATTTCTTTTTGTTTATATAAGATTTTATAAAAATTTAGTATAAATTTATATCTATTTAAGTATTAAAAATATATAATTCGTTTAACTACATAAATGTATGTAGAAATAAATTTAAGGAGTCTCTTATGAGAAAAGGTTTTACAATGATTGAGTTGATCTTCGTGATCGTTATACTAGGTATTTTGGCTGCCGTAGCTATCCCAAGACTAAATGCGACAAGAGATGATGCGGAAATTTCAAAAGGTGCATCAAATTTAGCTACTCTTATGAGTGATTTATCAGGCTACTATACAAGTAAAGGAAGTTTTAACACTACAACAACAGGACCAGGAGGCACAGGAACAACTACAACAGCTGTTAAGTGGAAAGATGTTACTAATGTTGCTATGGCAAGCAATGCAGATGGAGCTGATATAGGTGAAACTCTTGTTACTACTGCAGCGTTTCTTAAAGTAAAAGATAAAGGTTGTGTAAGTCTAAAGATAGATGGTTCTAAAGTGGAAGTTAAAGCAGGAACAGGTGGCATATGCGATCAATTCAAAGGTATAAAGTCGGTTCAAGCTATTGCAGGTGACGGAAGCGCTGCAAAAACACATGATTTTGGTGGCTCTCAAGTTAAATTTTAATTAATATTTTAGTTTGTTCTAATTAAAATTTCATATATCAAGCCCAGATTTGCTTTTTAGCAGATTTGGGCTTTTTAAATTCTGCTAAATTTTAGAGGAAATAAGTTGAAACGTGCTTTTACTATGATTGAACTTATTTTTGTTATCGTTTTTTTGGCTGTTTTGGCTGCTGTAGCTATCCCAAGACTAGCTGCTACCAGAGATGACGCAGAGATCGCAAAAGGTGCGTCAAATTTATCTATTCTTATTATGGATTTATCGTCATATTATACAAGCGTAGGGGAGTTTAAGTCTGATATTAAATGGAAAAACATTACCAATGTAAATTTGTTACTAGATAATTCAGGTTCCGCTATTGACAATACTACTTCTATAAATACAGATGTTTTTTTAAGTGTCAAAAATAAAGGTTGTTCAAAAATATCCGTATCTGACGGTATAGTAACTGTTTCAAATATAGGGACAAGCAACGATACTATATGTGTAGCTTTTAATGAGGTTAAGTCTGTAAAAAAACTTACTAAAACCCATAAATTTAGTGGTTCTAATGTCAAATTTAATCCTTAGAATAGATTACTTATAAGTTTATATGTGATAAAATGACATAAAATTAAAGGAATGATAATGAAACGCGGATTTACAATGGTTGAGCTTGTATTTGTTATTGTAGTTTTGGGAATTTTAGCTGCTATTGCCGTCCCTAGACTATTCGCCACTAGAGATGATGCTATTATTACTAGAGCTAGAGCTGACATATCGTCTATTAGAAGTGCGATAGTAAATATAAAAAATACCAATATGCTATCCGGAACTTTTACATATCCCGATCTTGAAAAAAGTGCTACCAGCACTAATCTTTTCGATAATGTTTTGCGAGACGGAATTAAGCCTAAAGGTGATGGCGGCACTTCAGGCTGGAAAAAGAGCGGAGATGACTATGAATTTACTGTAGCTGGAAAAACTGTAACATTTAAATACGATAAAACAAACGGCTCTTTTGGCTGTGCTGACGATACCAACAAAGATCTTTGCAAACAACTAACGGAGTAATGAATTACTACGAGATAATACCAAGCGGCTTAAACTATAAGCCGCTTACCTATCATAGCAATTATGAAATCGCTTCTTATACGCAAGTTTTTATAAATATAAAAAACAAAAAAACTCTTGGCTATGTGTTTAAAAAAATATCAAAACCCGAGTTTAAAACTCTTGAAATTTTAGAAATTTTACCGACCAAACTAACCGAAATTCAAATTTCGCTTCTAAATTTCATCTCATACTACTATATTTCAAATTTATGTGTTAGCGCAGGACTTTTTACTCCTTTTAACGATAACATAAAGCCTATTTTAGAGGATAATAAATTTAATAAAGAGCCAAATTTAAGTGATGATCAAAAAGAAGCTCTTAAATTTGCTAAAGAGCATAAAACTAGCCTGCTTTTTGGCGATACTGGAAGCGGTAAGAGTGAAGTGTATATATCTTTAATAAAAGAATATCTAAATCAAGGCAAGCAAGTTTTGTTTCTCATGCCTGAAATTTCACTCACTCCTCAGATGCAAAAGCGGCTTAAGAGTTATTTTGGCGATAAATTCGGACTTTGGCACTCTAAAATCACTCCAAAAAAACGAAATGAAATTTTAGCTAAATTTTTAAGCGGTGAGATAAAGTTAATTGCCGGTGCAAGATCGGCTCTATTTTTACCGTTTACGAATTTAGGCTTGATAGTAGTCGATGAAGAACACGATGAGAGCTATAAATCAGCTCAAAATCCGCGATATAACGCTAGAGATTTGGCTTTGTTTTTAGCTAATAAATTTGATGTAAAAGTGCTTTTAGGCTCTGCAACTCCAAGTCTTGTAACTTACTTTAAGCAAGCAAATTTTAGGCTAAAGGGAACATTTTATAAGAGTGAAAAAGAGTTTATATACGATGAGAGTGAGACGGGTTTAAGTCAAAAAATTTTATCAGAGCTTGAAAGAAGTATAAGTATAGGCAAGCAAGCTGTGGTCTTTGTACCTACGAGAGCGAATTTTAAATATCTTGTTTGCAGGGATTGCGGACATACGATAAAGTGTCCGTTCTGTAGCGTTGGAATGAGCTTTTATAAGAGGCGCAATATGTTAAAGTGTCAATACTGCGGTTTTACAATGCCTGTTGTAAAAACTTGCGAAAATTGTGAAAGCGAGATGATAGAAGCCAAAAAAATAGGCACGGATGAACTTACCGCAAAGCTTCAAGAGGCTTTTAAAGATACCAAAATAGCCAAATTTGATAGAGATGAGATAACAACTCAAAGCAGGTTAGAAAAGAGCCTAAAGGCCTTTAATGACGGTGAAGTGCAAATCCTAGTAGGTACTCAGATGCTAAGCAAAGGGCATGATTATCATAACGTGGATTTAGCTGTAATAATGGGCATAGATGAGCTTCTAAATTTTCCTGACTTTAGGTCTCGTGAGAGAACCTTGGCTCTTGCGATGCAGGTGGCTGGCAGGGCGGGACGAGTAGGGCGTGGTAGAGTCGTGATACAAAGCCTGCAAAAAGAGTTTTTTAAAAGCTATATAGATGATTATGATTCGTTTTTAGCTGACGAGATAGCTTACAGGGATGGCTTATATCCGCCTTTTGCTAGACTTTTACGAGTAGTTATAAGCGATAAAAATGAAAATTTAGCTAAAGAGAGGCTAAATGAGTGTCTAAAAGAGCTAAATAATCTAGCTAGCGAGGAGTCAAATTTGCAGATAGTAGGGCATGGAAAATGCGCTATAGAGATGATTTCCGGCAAGTATAGATACGAGATACTACTAAGGTCAAATTCTCATATAGCTCTTATTAAAGCGGGTAAAATTTGCTCAAATTTCGGCTTTGATGTGGATATGGATCCGATGAATTTCTCCTAATCGGATCCTGCAAATAAAATTAAAATTTCTTTTTACGCACATCCTGCGTAGCGATTTTTGCCGCTTCGTTTACCTGTGAGGCAATTTCGTTAGTATTTTTTGCTATCTTAATATTTTCTCTTGTTACATTATCTATCTCGACTATGGCCTGATTGATCTGATCTATGCCTTTGGTCTGCTCAAATATGCTATGGCTCATATCGTTTATGCCTTGAGATAGCATATTGATATTTGCCTCGATCTCTGATAGTGATTTTTGCGTTCTTTCGGCTAGATTTCTTACCTCGTCCGCTACTACGGCAAATCCGCGCCCATGCTCTCCTGCACGTGCCGCTTCTATAGCTGCATTAAGGGCTAGTAAATTTGTCTGATCGGCTATATCTCTTATGATGCTGACGATATTTTTTATGTCGTTGCTTTGGTTTATGATTTGATTTGCTTTGTCGTTTATTGAGTGCATTGAGTTATTTATCTCTTCTATCGCTAGCACGCTCTCTTGGACAGATTCCGCTTGCTTGTTTGTGCCTTCGGATAGGTTGTTAACAAATGAATTTAGCACCTGAGATTTCTCTTCTAGCATTTTGTTTTGTTCAAGTGAATTTCTAAGGATATTGCTCATCTCTTCACCTAAGAAATTTATGCCCTCCCCAAGCTTTCTTTTTTCGCTTTTAGAATCTCCAAGATCGATTCTGGCTGTAAAGTCATTATTCGTATAAAGTCCTAAAATTTCAACAACGCCGTGAATATCGGTTTTTAGCGTATTTACAAAATTGTTAATAAGGTCTTTTAACTCTTCTAAATTTCTATTATTAGGAGTTTGGTTAATATTTTGCCCTAGATTGCCTGTAGATGCTGATTTAAAGACCATCTTAGCATCATTTATCATTTTAGTGTCTTTTTTTAGACCGTCTGCTATATTTTTAATATTCTCGTTGATAAGATCCGCCATTTGTTTGAATTCATCGTCTGATTTTACTGTTATTTGCTTGCACTCCCTAGAGCTATCGTTTAGATATGCAAAAAATTCAAACAGCCCCTCTTTAATCTTGGATAGAGGTTTTAGTTTTAAATTTAATACAACAGCCAAAGTGGTCACTATAAGCAGTATAGAGCATATGGATAGGATGAGTTGATATATGAATAGATTGTCTATGCTTTGATTGTATGTTTTTGCTGTGGTTACTGAGCATAGTAACCAACCAGTAATATCATCTTTTAGGCACGCTGCAACCATATCATTGTTATTATCGTTAAATGCGTATGTTGTTGATTTTGTAGAACTATCCTTAAAGAAGTTGAGTAAATTTTTATTTACCTCAGACTCTTTCATCAAAAGCTCTTTATTAGGATTTATGATGCTTTTTGCATTTTTATCTATAAGCAGTATGTAGTCATCCTCGTTATGCTTCATATTTGATATAACTTCGCTTAATCTTTCAAGAGTTACGTCCGATGACACAACACCTGCTATTTCGCCACCTTTATTAATAGGAGTTGCAAACGATATGGTTAGTTTTTGATCTTTGGTCGAGATATAAGGATCTGTGATAACGGCATCTTTAGCCGATATGACTTGTTTATACCATCCTCTTGCTCTTGGGTCGTATCCATTTAGGCTTGGGTATTGGTGGTTTCCATTTGATCGTAGCATCCTGCCGTCTTTTTCAAAACCTGCATATAAAGATACAAATTTACCAGATTGGCTACCTACCTTTAATATCTGCTCAAAATTATCTTCGTTATACTCCGAACTCTCTATATAGGAAGCTACTGATTTTACTATGCTTAGCTTTGAATCCATGTAGTTTTGCATATACTCTATCGCATCTTTTACTATACTGTATTGAGATGAGGATATAAGTGTCTTTGTCTCTTGTTTTGTTATATTAAACGAGACAAAAGAGAATATACTTAGTGCTATTACTAGTAAAAATGAGATTAAAATCGTAACACTTCTTGCTAATTTCGAGTTCATATTAAGCTCCTGATCAAGTTTTATAAATAGTAAAACAGCTGTTAATTTTATATACTTTAAGCTTAATAAGCATTAAATTGCATGTATGCTTAGATGTTTTGTGTCAGTTTAAATTTAATTTGGTTTATAATTTAAATTTGAGCCTTTTGAAAGTGAAAATTTCTTATAATTACCCAAAAAATTAAAAGGCAAATTTTGCAAAGATATCCAACTAAACAGATAAAAATTCGTGATGTTTTAATAGGGGGTGATGCTCCCATCTCGGTGCAGTCGATGACATTTTCTAAGACAAGGGATATAAAAGGCACCTTAGAGCAGATAAGCAGGCTTTATTTTGCAGGATGCGATATAGTGCGTTGTGCGGTACTTGATAAAGAGGACGCAAGCGCTTTAAAAGAGGTGGTCGCGCAAAGTCCGCTTCCTGTGGTTGCCGACATTCATTTTAACTACCGCTACGCTCTTATGGTGAGCGAATTTGTCGATGCGGTGCGAATAAATCCCGGAAATATCGGCTCAAAAGATCGTATAAAGGCTGTAGTTGAAGCGTGTAAGCAGCGAAATTTGCCTATACGAATCGGCGTGAATTCAGGCTCACTTGAAGAGCAGTTTGAGAACAGATACGGTCGCACGGTCGAAGCGATGGTGGCTTCTGCGATGTATAACATAAATTTGCTTGAGGATTTTGACTTCACCGATATCAAAATTTCGCTAAAGTCAAGCGATGTCGAGCGCACTATGGCTGCTTATCGTGCCTTGCGTCCAAAAGTTGAGTATCCGTTTCACTTGGGCGTTACGGAGGCCGGCACTACCTTTCATGCAACCATAAAGTCGGCTATAGCTCTTGGTGGGTTACTCCTTGAAGGTATCGGCGATACGATGAGAGTGAGCATTACAGGCGAGCTTGAAGAGGAGATAAAGGTCGCAAAGGCGATTTTAAAAGATAGCGGACGCCAAAAAGAGGGCATAAACATCATCTCATGCCCTACGTGCGGGCGTCTTCAAAGCGATCTGATGGCTGCGATAAAGATAGTGGAAGAAAAAACCAAGCATATCAAAGAGCCGCTTAACGTATCTGTCATGGGCTGCGTGGTAAACGCGATCGGAGAGGCCAAAGGCGCTGACGTGGCGATAGCGTTTGGCAAGGAAAGCGGGCTTATAATGCGCCGCGGCGAAGTGGTAGCAAGACTGAAAGAGAGCGAGCTAGTGGATAGATTTTTGCTCGAACTTGACGAGGAGATAAAATCTCGTAGTTGATTTAGCCTGCTTTTGATTTGGGCGGGATAAATTTGCCGTTGGTTTTTAGCCGGCGGTGGAATTTCAACCAAATTTGCGAGCGATTTAAAGAATTTAGCTCTTTTGTATAGCTGAAATTTAAAATATAAATGATTGGAGAAAACGTGGCAAAAGCACAAAATATCGATATGCACAACCTTTATGACCTTGATATGGAGCGCGCGATACTAAGCTCGATTATCTATAGCAGTGAAAATTTGGCTGAAATTTTTGACATCGTCTCATCGGGAGACTTTTACCTCAAAGGTCATGCGGATGTATATACGGCGATGGTTGAGTGTATGAATGCCGATTTGCCGATAGAAACTAGCTTTTTAAAGACTAAGCTGGGGGCCAAATTTGATGAGGAAATTTTAGCCAGCATTGTTGGCACAAACTCTATCCTTGATATCAAAAAATACGCAACCGAACTGCGCGAAAAGTCCATAAAGCGCTCGCTTGTAAAGATAGCCCACCAGATCCCAAATAAAGTAAGCGAAGATAAGCCAAGCCGGGATATGGTCGATGAGCTAAGCCAGAGCTTTTATTCACTTGTGGAGGGCTCGGCGGCTGGAGTCATAAAGGAAAGCAAAGAGATCATAGTAGATGTCTTAGCTCATCTTGAGAAGCAAAAGATGCTTGAAAACCAGGATATAGTAGGAATAGATACAGGATTTAAAGAATTAAATGAAAAAACAAAAGGCTTTAAAAACGGCGATCTTATCATCATTGCCGCTCGTCCGGGCATGGGCAAGACCACTATATGTCTAAATTTAATGAGTAATGTTTTACAGCGGGGCAACGGAGTTGTCTTTTTCTCGCTTGAGATGCCTGCCGAGCAGATCATGCTAAGGATGCTTT
Organism: Campylobacter sp. RM16187; assembly: GCF_025319965.1. Classification (NCBI taxonomy): domain Bacteria; kingdom Pseudomonadati; phylum Campylobacterota; class Epsilonproteobacteria; order Campylobacterales; family Campylobacteraceae; genus Campylobacter; species Campylobacter sp. RM16187. The sequence goes on along the minus strand of NZ_CP012549.1, from coordinate 1,246,119 downwards.
CTGCTAAAACCTCAATCCCGCTTCAAAACATAATGACGGCAAAAATGGATGATGAGGAGTGGAGCAGGATGAGCGATGCTTGCGAGGATATGTCTAATAAGAAGTTTTTCGTATATGATAGCGGATATATAAATATCCATCAGATCAGAACTCAGATGCGCAAGCTAAAGTCGAGCCATCCTGAAATTTCGCTTTGTGTGATTGATTACATCGGACTTATGATGGCTACGTCAAATTACTCCGACAGGCATTTGCAGATCGCTGAAATTTCGCGCGGATTAAAGCTTCTTGCGCGTGAGCTTGATATGCCGATAATCGCTCTATCCCAACTAAACCGAAGCCTTGAAGCGAGAGCAAATAAGCGCCCGATGCTAAGTGATTTAAGAGAATCGGGAGCGATCGAACAGGATGCGGATATGATACTTTTCGTCTACCGTGATGAGGTCTATCTCGAGCAGGAGGAAAAAGAGCGAGAAAAAAAAGCAAAGGCTGAAGGTAAAGAATATAGTCCTAGATTTATCCCAAATAAGATCGAAGAGGATGCCGAGATCATCATCGGCAAGAACAGAAACGGACCTGTAGGCACGGTTGATGTAATATTTCAAAAAGAATTTACCCGCTTTGTCGATAAGAGTTTTGGCGCAATTCATATGGCCGAATTTACCGGTTGATAGAGTTTTGGTCGTTTGCTAAATTCGCAATTTAACACTTTATGTATAGTAATAAAGTTTTTGAAAGCAAGCGTGAAATAGGGCTGTTTTGCCTTTTTTGTCTTTTTGTTTTAGCCTTTAATTTAGCTATCAAATTTTATGAATTCAAAAACTTTAAGGCAGATAGGTATAAAATTTTGCAAGCCAAGGTGCTTCAAAGCTATCTAAAAACAAATGATAAGGGTAAAATCTACCGAGTTTTAAGGCTAAAAACAGGAAATTTTACTCTGTATACGACCGCCAAAGTGGATTTTGAGCCCGAGATAAATTCTAAAATTTTGCTTCGTCCTATTAAAAATAAACTTACTTTCATCGATTATTTAAGCCGTAGTTTTTATCTGCCAAATTTTGGAATTTTAGAGATAAGATATAGTGAAAATAGCAAATATCTAGATAAATTTAGAGAAAAAATCTATGATTTTATATCCAGTCAACACGACATATCAAAAGCAAAAGAGCTATATACTGCGCTTTTTTTAGCCACTTCTATATCAAAGGAGCTAAGAAGCGATGTAAATCACTTTGCAATAGCCCATCTAATAGCCATCAGCGGTTATCATTTGGGGATTATTTTTGGGTTTTTGTATTTTATATTGCACCCTATTTATCGCTATTTTCAGGCTAGATTTTTTCCTTTTAGAAGTGAGAAATTTGATCTAAGTATAGTTATTTTTATATTTTTATTTGGCTATCTTATGCTGATAGACTTTGTGCCGTCTTTTTTGCGGGCATTTTTGATGAGCTTGCTTATTTTTTATATGCTTAGTAGAAATGTGCGAATTATTAGTTTTGAAGCTCTGTTTATTTTGATAGCTTTTGCGGTTAGTTTTATGCCCTCTTTACTGTTTAGTATCGGCTTTTATCTCTCTTGTGCAGGAGTGTTTTATATCTATCTTTATCTGCATCATTTTGGTAATAAATTTTCAAATCTCACTCATGTTATCTTGCTAAATTTATGGGTGTATTTGGCTATGATAATACCGGTTTTATATTTTTTCCCTCTGATTAGCTTTCAGCAGTTTGCCGTGTTGCCTTTAAGTTTAATTTTTGTGATTTTTTACCCTCTTAGTTTGGTGCTTCATCTACTAAATTTAGGCGGGATTTTCGATGAAAATTTAATTTGGTTTTTAGAGTTAAGGATGGATAGTGTAAATTTGGATATAAATTTATATATCTTTTTAATCTATAATATTTTAAGTTTAATTAGTATAAAAAATAGAAATTTAGCTCTCTTGCTCGTTTTTTCCAATCTCTTTTGCTTTATCTCTTTGCTCTAAAAAGCTACAAAGTTTAACTCCGTATAAAAATATGATCCAAGAGACATAAACCCACAAAAAGAACAAAAGAACGACAGAAAACGAGCCGTAGATACTAAGATAGGTCTTGTTATTAACCGCATAAAATACAAATATGTTTTTACCAAAATACCAGATAAGAGAGGCTATAAAGGAGCTAAAAAGAGCGTTTCTTATAGCTATAGGCCGGCTTACTGATATGAGATATGTGATGCAAAAAATCGCCCAAATGATTAGATATGGAAATATGCTTAAGAAATTTATCCAATTTGTGTATGAGTTTGAATTTAATAAATTTTGAAGCATATTGGATAGATAAAAACTAAGCCCAAGCCCTATGGGAGCTAGTGTAATAAGCGTCCAATATACACTTAGAGAGCTCCAAAAATTTCTTCCTTCGCTCTTCATGATTTTATTTATCACATATTCGTAATCCATAAAAAACATTATCGAAGTAAAGATAATAGCGCCAAGACCAAGCACTCCTAAGGCCGAGCTGTTTTGTAAAAAGGTCTCTATATGTTCTGTTATCATTTCTTGATTTGAAGGTAGTAAAGATGAGAATATAAATTCTTTTATCTTGCCGTAGTATACGCTAAAGCTGGGCATTTGAGTAAATATCGAAAACGAGATTAAAAGCACAGGTATAATCGAAAGCATAGTATGAAAGCTAAGGCTTGAAGCGTAGTGAAGCAACTGCTTATCTTTGATACTAAATGCGATTTTAATATATGCTTTTAAGTCGTCTTTTGTAAATTTCAATTTGTTTTACAGCCCCATCTTGTTCGGATTTAAAATATTATTCGGATCGAAGGCCTTTTTTATCTCCTTAAATAGAGCCATCTCCGCATCTGTAAATGCAAGTGGCATAAATTCGGCCTTGCTTATACCTATGCCATGTTCGCCACTAAGTGTGCCACCAAGATCAACGGTGATCTTAAAAATTTCCTCTATCGCCTTATGCCCGTTTTGTACCTGTGCAGGATCGTTCTTGTCCACTACCATTACGTTTGTATGTACGTTGCCGTCTCCGGTATGTCCAAAGCAAGGTACTTGCACTCCGTATTTAGCCGCTACTTCGCTAATTTTTTCCAACAGTTCAGGAAGCTTTGATCTAGGCACTGTAATATCTTCGTTTAGCTTCAAGGTTCCATATATGTTTATCGCCTGAGAGCAGTTTCTGCGCGCAAACCATATATCATTTCTTTCTGCTTCATCACGTGCAACTTTAAAATCGCTAGCCCCGTTTTCCTTAAATACCTTTTGTATTATCTCTAGATCTTGCACTAAACCGGCCTCTATATCGCCGTCAACATCACTTATTAAAATCGCGCCCGCATTTGTAGGCAAGCCTTTATTAAATTTGCTCTCCACAGCTCTTATGCTTAGATTATCCAAAAACTCCATCGCCACAGGTGTTACTCCGGCAGCCATGGTCTTATATACGGCATTCATGGCTGAATTTACACTGTCAAATACACCCATAGCGGTTTTTCTAAATTTCGGCTTTGCGATTAGCTTTAGGGTAATTTCGGTTATTACAGCAAGAGTGCCCTCTGAAGCTATTAAAATACCAGCAATATTATATCCTGCGACATCTTTTATAGTGCGCTTGCCCGCTCTTACAACCTCTCCGTTTGGAAGAACGGCTCTAAGCGCCATTACATAGTCTTTGGTAATACCGTATTTGGCTGCTCTCATGCCGCCTGCGTTTTCACTTACGTTGCCGCCTATGGTAGAGTAGTCCTGACTAGCAGGATCTGGCGGATAAAATAGCCCTTTTGCCTCTACCGCTCGCTGTAAATCCATATTTATACAGCCAGGCTGCACTACTGCAACCATGTTTTGCATATCTATTTCAAGAATTTTATTCATATGCTTTTCAAAGGCTAAAATTATACCGCCATCTATAGCCAAAGAGCCTCCAGTAAAGCCACTTCCAGCTCCGCGTGCGATTATAGGAATTTTATTTTCGTTACAATATTTTAAAATAACACTCACATCGCTCTCGTCCCTTGGGAAAAGCACTCCGTCCGGTAGATGGCGCTTTCTTGTTGCGTCATAGCTGTAAGCAAGCAGGTGCGCCTTATCAAAATATGCATTGTCTTGATTTAGTAGTCTAGTAAAAAAATCTATATGTCTTTTTTCCATTATTTCTCTTTCAAAAGTGATTTGTAGTGGCGATCAAAGTCGCTTATTTTACTTGAGCCAAATTTCCAAAATACGGTATCTATGTCTTTAACGCGAGTATAAAACGGTAGTTGATAGTAGCTTACCGAACCGCTTTTAAATCTCTTTAAAACTTCAAAGCTTTGACAATCTGCAAACAAGGCTTCGTTGTTCATCGCTATAAATATTAGTCCGGCCGCACTTTGAGAGCACATTTTGCGAAAGTCGTTGCGACTAGGATTTGGCTTATATTCGTAGCTTAAATATGAGCCTACAATATCAGGATGTATAAACTCCATGCTTTTAAAAGAGTTTACTACTTCATCATAAATTTCCTTATTTGGAACTACTATTAAAGAACGGTTATATAAGTAGTTTAGTATGATAGTATCACCTCTTGCAGGAAGAATTCCGGGTATTGGCATAGCCTTTTGCTCCAAAGAGTCAAATACTTCAAAGCGAACTTTGGCAAACCCACCACTTTTTTCTGTTACACTCGCACGAGCTATTATTGATCTTTTTGACAGACCAAAATTATGCATTACTATACCACTTGAGCCGACAACTATATCAGGGCTGTCTATTATTGTGCCGTATCCGTCTTTTGCTTCTATTAGCGGAGTATTATACTCATTCATGCTAAATTGTGCCGCAAAACAAGATGATATAAAAATAACTAAAAAAGCTACTATATTTTTCAAATTTTCTCCTAAATTTTTAAGATTTTAAAGGATTATAGCCTAAAACCGCTTTAGTTTTGCAAAATATAAGTAAGTTCAAAGTATAATTAAATCCATTCTTTATCCAAGGGAGCTTATGGTAAAAAAAATAATATTATTTATGACATTTTTTTTACAGCTATTTGCCGCAAAACCTAGTGTAGAAGAGCTTATATGGCCAAATGGCGCTACATTTTTAACCTTCCTTGAAAGCAACTTTATACCTTTATCTATCTATTACAATTTGGATAGAGAGGATAAAGAAGCTGTAAGCGAGATAATGGCAGGCGTAAAATATCAAATTTTAAGGGATGACGAGGGCGGCATTAGACAGGTTTTAATCCCTATAAACGAAGAGCTTCAAATTCAAATATATAAAGATGTGAATGATAAATTTAAAGTGCAGTTAACTCCAATATCATATCAGATAGAAGATCTAGTTTTAAGCATCAAGATAAATATTTCTCCATATCAAGATATTTTAGATCACACCGGTAATGTAGCACTTGCAAATGCTTTTAGCGTTGCTATGAGCGGTCAGGTGGATTTTAGAAAGATTAAAAAAGGCGATAGGCTTATCATCGTTTACACTCAAAAAAGAAGGCTTGGTAGAGTTTTTGGTGTGCCTGAAATTCACTCTTCAATGATTGAGGTGAACAAAAAAAAGTATGCCGTATATAGAGTTGAGAATAAATTTTATGATAAGAGCGGCAGGCAAAATGATAAATTTTTTCTCATAAGACCTATAGCAAATGCACGCATAACATCGCCTTTTACACTTAAGAGGTATCATCCAGTATTAAAAAGATATAAGGCTCATCTTGGGGTTGATTATGGTGCACCTAAAGGTACTCCTATAAAATCCGCGGGCGATGGAACAGTAAAATTTGTAGGCAGAAAGGGCGGATACGGCAAGGTTCTGATAATAAGGCATAGTGGAGGATATGAGACCTTGTACGCGCATTTAAATGGTTTTGCCAAGGGCATAAAATCAGGTGTAAAAGTCAAGCAAAATCAACTTGTAGCCTACGTAGGAAATACCGGAATGAGTACCGGACCACATCTGCATTTTGGATTGTATAAAAATCAAAAGGCCATAAATCCGGAAAATATGCTAAAAGTAAAAAAGAGTAGTGTAGAGAGCTCTGTAAGCGCTGAATTTAAAAAGATTATGGCTGAAAATGACTCTAAAATAAAAAAATATTTAGATAAAGAAGTAGTATCGGAAAAAGAAGAGTCATTTGATAACTTTGTGGAATTTTAAGGACTAAAATGAATGAAAATGATCGATTAGCCGAAGCCAAAGAGCTCATAGATTCGCATTTAAACGATACTATCGAAGAGGAGCTGAGTCCCGCTGATATAGCCCAGCATCTAAAGATTGTAAGGCAGCATGACGAGGAACTTTTTGCCGAGTATATAGAGAAGCTTGAACCTGAAATTTTAGGTGATGTTGCGATAGAGCTTCCTGATCATATGCTTAAAGATGTTATCGAGACTCTGCCTACGGATAAGATTATAGAGGCTATAGAAGAACTAGAGAGTGACGATGCTGCAGAGCTTTTAGAATATATCGAGGATATTGACGAAAAAAAGGCGAAAGAGGTTTTTGATAGTCTTGACAGAGATGATCAAGAGGAAATTTTAAGGATTAGAAGCTACGATGAGAATGAAGCCGGTGCATATATGCAGACGGAGCTTTTTAGCGCGAATTTAAAAGAAAAACTGCAAACAGCCGTTAATAGACTAAGAGAACAAAAGGAAAATGGTGAGCTGGAAAACGTTTCTCAGCTTTTTATAATAGATGACGATCAAATTTTAAAATTTGCCATTCCGCTTGAAGATTTGATCTTATTTGATTTTAATAAAACTCTTGAAGAGATCATTCAAAAAAACAAAGAGGATAAGTATAAGCCACACGTAGCTATGGATAGTGAGCCTATAGAGGATGTCGTAGACAGAGTGCAAAACTACGATTTGAACTCTATACCTGTAGTTGATAGCAAAGGTGTGCTTTTAGGACGTATTACGACAGATGATGTGCATGACTTTATAGAAGATAGTGCAACGGAGCAAATTTATAACCTTGCAAACGTAGGCGATGCTGACGAAGAAGAGGATGATAGCCTGCTAAAAGCTACCAGATCTCGCGGTGTTTGGCTACTGATAAATCTATTTACAGCCATTGTTTCATCTAGTATTATAGGTCTTTTTGACGACACTATCGCAAGTTATGTAGCTCTAGCTATCTTAATGCCTATAGTTGCATCAATGGGTGGAAATACCGGCACTCAGGCTCTTACTGTTACGGTTAGACGTTTGACTCTTGGTGAAATTGAGTTTAAAAACGCAAAACACGCCTTGAAACGTGAGCTTGGCATAGCCTTTACAAACGGTGTGATATTTGCTGTTTTGATAGGTATTGTGGCTTCGTTTTGGTTTGATAGACCGATGCTTGGCGTGGTTATAGGTGCTGCCATGCTTATGAATTTCTTTTTTGCCGGCTTTTTTGGAACCGTAATACCTTTAACTTTAAAGAGATTTAATATAGATCCGGCTGTCGGTTCAAGCGTTTTGCTTACAACAGTTACCGATGTAGTCGGATTTTTTAGCTTTTTAGGACTTGCCAAATGGATACTGTTATAAAAGATATTGAAATTTTAAATTTAGAAGAATCTAACTTCATAAAGCCTTATCGCTTAGGATACTCCGTAAACGGAACTCGAAAATATTGGGATTGTGTAAAAGTGCATAACAGCGTGTCTATTTTATTATATCATGAAGAAAAGGATGCGTTTTTGTTGGTTAAGCAGTTTCGTCCGGCTGTATGGCACAACTTACATAAAGATGGCAAGAGCTATTATGAAATGGGCTATACGTATGAGCTTTGTGCAGGACTTATGGATAAAGGGCTTAGTGAAAAAGATACAATAATAGAAGAGGTGATGGAGGAAGTAGGATTTAAGATAGAGGATGCTGAAAAAATAGTGGTAACTCACGGAGCGCTTGGATTTGGAGGAAATTCTCAAACTATGTTTTATGCAACCATAAACGATAGTATGAAAGTAAGTGAGGGTGGTGGAATAGATGGCGAAAATATCGATCTTGTCTATATAGATGTAAATAGGGCTAGAGATTTTATGTATGATCAAAATATGGTCAAAGCTGCTGGATTACTTTTCGCCTTTATGTGGTTTTTTGACAGATTTAAAAGATAGAGATTGATCTTAAATCATTAATGTAATTAATATTTCTATACAAAACTTATAAATTTGCTTTTAAATTTATCAAATCTCTGCTAAAATCAAGCCTGTATGATTAAAATATAGATTTAGAATAAGATTTAATAAATTACAAGGAGAATAGATGAAAAAAACTATATTCTGTTTGGCGGCAGCCTGTTCGTTTGCCTTTTCTATGGGTTCTGATAGTCATGTGGGGCCTGTATTGGATGAGGCTGTTTTGTCCGGAGAGTATGAAAAATCAGCCAAAGCTTTTGAGCAATCTTGCGAAAAAGGACATATGTTTAACTGTTATAATCTAGCTAACTTCTATGAAAATGGCAGAGGAGTGCTAAAGGATGAGAAAAAAGCTCTACAAATTTATAAAAAGAGCTGTGAAAACAAGCTAGGCTTTGGATGTGGCGCCGTAGGTAGAATCTATGAAAACGGCACTAAATCTATCAAAAAAGATGTGAAAATGGCAGCTGAAGCCTATGAAAAGGGCTGTGAACACGGAGACGATATATCTTGTTTAAAAGGCGGTCTTATTTATAGTAAAGGGGTAGATAAGGTGGCTAAAGATATGCAAAAAGCCAAAGATCTTTTATCAAAAGGCTGCAAATACGGTAATGAGCAGGCTTGCAATACCGTTAATACAATAAAATAATATACAAAGTAAAATTTGAGTGAAAGTTAATTTCACTCAAATTTCCAATTAATTAAAAGAGTCCTTTTATGAGGTCTTTAATCACATCGTTTTTATTTATTCCACCAGTAGAGTTTGTTTCATTGCTATCGCTCTTCGATCCGCCAAGCTTTTTATCTAAAAATCTATCTAGCTCTTTTAAGGCTTTGCCTTTTATGTAATCCGAGCTAATATTATACTTAGGATTATCGCTTGTTCCGGTTATATTGATAGCTATATCTGTTTTTTCATAATTCATCTTTACAGGTATATTCATAGCTTTTGTTGCAGTATTAAATTTACCATTTGCGACATTTATCTGACTCCTTGTAGCATTCATATCGGCATTGAAGTCTATTAAATTTTTATCTATAGTTCCGTAAATTTTGCTGTTTCTGTAAATTTCTCCGGTAATATCTCTGCCTGTAAATGTCGCTACAGTTTGAGTAAAATTATTTTTGACAAGCCTTCCCTCATCTACTAAAACATTAAATTTACCGCTTTGTGTGGCAAGGTTATAATCAGCAGCCATATCGCCAACTCCATCATATATATTGGCAAAACCTAACATATCTGTTAGCCCTTTGGCTGTAAATTTAGTTAAATTTATTACAAGTTTATTATCTTGTAGATTTCCTTTAAGATCGCCGTTAAATAGCTTTGATGTCACGTTTGCCGTTATGTTTTCGCCCTGTTTTTGAGCGTCTCCTTTTAAATTTATCGGTCCGTATAGAACGCGATCTGTTAAAAAGCTTATATTTTTAAGTTCTGGTATATCAAGCTCAAACACGCTTTTTAGGCTATTTTGGTTGATGTCAAAGCTTCCTTTCGTATTTTTAAGAGCTATTAAATTTGTATTATTGCTTGATAGTAAATTTGCAAGCACATCAAAATTTGCTACGCTTTTTTGTAAATTTATATCACTATTTGCGCTAAATTTAAGCCCTGCCGGAAGCTTTTTTTCTAGCATTTTGCTCATTTCAGCTTCGTATATCAGGCCATCTTTAATATTTACTTTTGCTGTTCCGTTTAGATTTTTCATATCAAACCCATTTAGATTCACATCCGCATTTATTGTAGCATTTGCTAAAGGCTTAGAGCCTATCAAGATAAAGATATCTTTAAGTAAAAGCGAATTTAGATTTGCGGTTAGTTTTTCATCTTTTAAATTCGCCTTAATATTTCCGCCAAGCGCGTTTCCGTCAATATTTAGGCTTTTTAATTGATTGTTAATCGTGCTTACATCACCGTTTATATCGACTTTTCCGGATAGCTTTTGCCCAACTATGCTCTCAAGTTTTGCAAGGTCTTCTACGTTTAGACTAAATTTGCTTGCAAGGGCTTTTTTATCAATATCATAGCTGCCTTTTAGGTCTTTTAAATTGAGCAAATTAGAAAGAAAGTTTGCGTCAAATTTCGCTTCTCCGTTTTTAACATCTGCATTTGCATTAAGGTTAAAATTTACTCCACTGGCAATATCTAAATTTGTAAGCTTTTTAAACTCGCTTGGATTTAATTTGCCGTTGCTGGCTGTCAGTTTAATACTGCCCGAGATATTTTTTGTATTTTTTATATCGTTTAGTATAGCATCGCCACTTATAACCGCGCTTGCAAAGGCCGGCATCGCAGCTACTTTGATAAGCTCTTCAAGCCTTAATGAGTTTATTTTAGCTGTTAGCTTATCGTTATTTAATACGGCTTTGACACTGCCTCCAAAGCCGTTCATATCGGCTTCAAAATTTTTTAGCTGGTTTTTGGTTACTATTGTATTGCCTTTGATGTTTAGTGTGCCAGTAATCTTTTGGTTTATAATAGGTTCAAATTTGGTTAAATCATCTATCATCACTCTAAAATCGCTACTTAGAGTTTGTGAGTTGATATCATATATGGTATTTTCACTTCCCGCCACAGCTATAGGCGCAACAAAGGCTGTTTTAGCATTTACTAGCCAATCTTTTATATTTGCTTTTATCGCTCCGTTTACACTAAAATTTGAAGGCAGCGTGACATTAAAGTCTTTTGCGATTAAAGCATTATTGGTTTTAATGTTTAAAATATCGATGTTTGCCGTTCCGTTTGGCTTGCCGCCCTCATCCGCTATATTTGCTGTGATATCTATTTTGCCGTTAGCGTATATCGGCTGATTTGCTAAAGCCAGAGCCTTATCAAGCTCTATGTTTTTTGCATCTAAAATAAGTGCAAGCGGTTTATAATCCTTTAAGTTTGCTGCGAATTTAAGATTGGAACCTAGTAAATTTCCAGCTCCATTTGCGTTAAAATCGCTAAATTTACCTTTAACTGTTCCAGAAAATAGCATTTTTTCTTTAAGTTCAACGCCAAGAGAGACTAAGTTGTCCACCACTACGCTATACTTAAGATCAAGAGATTGGCTAAATAAGGATAATTCCCCCTCTACTTTAGCGTTTATTTCGCTATTTATATTTGTTGCTATATCAATAGTTGTAGGTCTTATCTGAAATTTATCAAATTTGACGTTAAATCCGCTTTTTTCTTTAATAATATTTTCAACATAAGGCTTTACGATGCCGTTTCCAAAATCGGTAAAAGCGATGATATAAGAGCCAAAAAGCAACAGTATAATAAGTCCAAGTATGACAGCTAGAATTCGCATATTTTTCCTTTAAATTTAATTTATACATTCAGGGAAGTTTAGTTATATAGACTAAACTTTACTAAGAAATTTGACTAATTTATTGACAAATTCAAAAAAATATCATATACTTTCATCACTCAAAATAAAAGAGTGCTAAAAATGAAAATTAACCAAAAGGATGAATTATGAATTTTCAACCATTAGGCAAGCGTGTATTAGTTGAACGCCTTGAGGACGTTAAGACAACAGCAACAGGTATTATTATACCTGACAATGCTAAAGAAAAACCTTTAAGCGGTAAAGTTTTAGCTGTGGGCAGCGAAGTTGAGTGCATAAAAGCGGGCGATGACGTGGTGTTTGGCAAATATGCCGGAACAGAGATAACGCTTGAAGGTAAAACTTATCTTGTGTTAAATTTAGATGACGTTTTGGGCGTTATTAAATAAAATTTGATTTTAAAAATTAATACTTAAGGAAAAGAAAATGGCAAAAGAGATATTTTTTTCAGATGAAGCTAGAAATAGACTATACGAAGGTGTTAGAAAACTTAACGACGCCGTAAAAGTAACTATGGGACCACGCGGTAGAAACGTACTTATCCAAAAGAGTTTCGGCGCTCCTGCCATCACAAAAGACGGCGTTAGCGTAGCTAAAGAGGTTGAGCTAAAAGATGCACTTGAAAATATGGGCGCAGGGCTTGTAAGAGAAGTAGCAAGCAAAACGGCTGACGAAGCAGGTGATGGAACTACAACCGCGACGGTTTTGGCTAACGCTATATTTAAAGAGGGTCTTAGAAACATCACTGCAGGTGCAAATCCAATCGAAGTAAAACGCGGAATGGATAAAGAAGCGGCTGCTATCATAGCCGAGCTAAAAGCTATGGCTAGAAAAGTAACGGATAAAAAAGAGATAGCTCAAGTCGCTACAATATCGGCAAATTCAGATGCTACGATAGGCGAATTGATAGCCGACGCGATGGAAAAAGTAGGCAAAGACGGCGTTATAACTGTTGAGGAAGCAAAATCAATCCATGATGAGCTAAATGTGGTTGAGGGTATGCAGTTTGACCGTGGATATCTAAGCCCATACTTCATTACAAACGCTGAAAAAATGCAAGTAGAGCTAAGCAATCCTTATATATTGCTATTCGATAAGAAGATTACAAATTTAAAAGATTTATTGCCTATTTTAGAGCAAATTCAAAAGACCGGTAAGCCGCTTTTAATCATAGCTGAAGATATCGAGGGAGAAGCTCTTGCGACTTTGGTTGTAAATAAACTTAGAGGCGTGCTAAATATCTCTGCCGTTAAAGCGCCGGGATTTGGAGATAGAAGAAAGGCGATGCTTGAAGATATCGCTATCTTAACAGGCGGTGAAGTGATAAGCGAAGAGCTCGGCAGAACACTTGAAGGAGCAAATTTAAGCGATCTTGGACAAGCCTCAACCGTAGTTATCGATAAAGATAACACGACTATCGTAAACGGAGCTGGCGAAAAAGCTTCTATAGATGCAAGAATAGCTCAAATCAAGGCTCAAATCGCAGAGACTACAAGTGATTATGATAAAGAAAAACTTCAAGAGCGTTTAGCCAAACTAAGCGGCGGTGTGGCTGTTATAAAAGTAGGTGCGGCAACAGAAACTGAGATGAAAGAGAAAAAAGACCGCGTAGATGACGCACTAAGCGCTACAAAAGCCGCTGTTGAAGAGGGTATCGTAATCGGCGGTGGCGCTGCGTTTATACAAGCAAGCTCCAGAGTAAAGCTTGATCTAAGCGGCGATGAGGCGATAGGTGCCGCTATCGTAAGACGCGCTTTAACTGCACCGCTTCGCCAAATAGCTGAAAACGCAGGCTTTGACGCAGGTGTTGTCGCAAATGCTGTTAGCACAAGCAAAGATGCAAATTTCGGCTTTAACGCTGCTACAGGCGAGTATGTAAATATGTTTGAAGCAGGCATCATCGACCCCGTTAAGGTTGAGCGTGTAGCACTTCAAAATGCAGTTAGCGTTTCAAGCCTTCTTCTTACAACAGAGGCTACTATAAGCGAGTTAAAAGAGGACAAACCTGCAATGCCGGCAATGCCTGATATGGGCGGAATGGGTGGCATGGGCGGCATGATGTAAGCTGCCAGTAATAAAATTCCCTTTTGTAAACAAACAAAGGGGAATCAATTTATGTATTCTTTTCTTAAAAATCTATAATTTTCCACCCTCTACTACAAGAGATTCCGGATTTACACTGTCGCCATATATTGGTTTAAGTGTAGCATCGTATGCTTTGTGAAAGAAGTTTTCCTTACCAAGTTCGATTATTTCATTATTTATCCACTCAAGTAGAGCTTTGTTGCCTTTTTTGACTGCAGGCGCTATTGCATCTACATCACCAAGCGACTCTATACCTACTGTAAAGCCAGGATTTTCTTTAGCCCATGCGAAAAGTAGGGCATTATCATGAGCTAGAGCCGCACCTCTTTTATCTAACAGTGCGCCAAATGTCTCTGTGTTTTGATCATATTTTAAAAGTTCAATATCGGGATGTTTTTTTGTGAAGTATGCATCAGCTGTAGTGCCTTTATTTACGATTAATTTTTTGCCTTTTAGCTCGTTTATATTTTTTATTACTTTGCCTTCAGGGCTAACTATACCAAGCGATACTTTCATATAAGGAAGCGCGAAATCAACGACTCTAGCGCGCTCTTTCGTATGTGTAAAATTAGCTAAAATAATATCAACCTTGTCAGCTACTAAAAATTCAACCCTGCTAGCGGCCTCTACAAGCTCAAATTTTATCTTACTTTCGTCGCCAAGCAGATCTTTTGCTATGCGTTTTGCAAAGTAAATATCATATCCTTGATTATTGCCGTTTTTATCGACGTACCCAAATGGGGGTTTATCGCTAAAAACTCCTATGCGCACATATCCACGCTCTTTTATTTTGGTCAAAGCGTCGTTTGCTTCGGCTACCTGAGCTGTTAAAAATACAGTGGCGAAGATTGCCAAAAATGAAAGCATAAAATTTCTCATTCTTTTTCCTTTGATTGAAATAAGGTAAATTATGCAATAAATTTGACTAACAAATACTTAATTAAAATGAAAATAGATTTAGAAATTTCTTTGCGCGTTCCGTTTTCGGACTTGTAAAAAATTCGTTAGGTGTATTTTCTTCTACTATTTCACCGGCATCCATAAATATTATGCGGTCTGCAACCGCACGAGCAAATTCCATTTCATGAGTTACAATTAGCATTGTCATGCCATCTTTGGCTAAATTTATTATTACATCTAGTACTTCACGCACAATTTCAGGATCAAGGGCTGCCGTAACCTCGTCAAATAGCATTAGGTCTGGATTCATACAAAGTGCACGCACGATAGCGATTCTTTGTTTTTGACCACCGCTTAACTCTTTTGGATATGAGTATTTTTTACCGCTTAAGCCAACTTTTGCTAGCCACATGTCAGCTTCTTTTTCTACCTCTTTTTTATCTCTTTTTTGTGCCTTTACCGGCCCTAGTAGGATATTATCTATTACGTTCATATGGTCAAATAGTTCATAGCTTTGAAAGACCATGCCCACATATTGCCTAATTTTAGTCCAGTCTTTAAAGTCTTTTGTGATTACTTGATTGTGGATTATTATCTCCCCATTTTCAATATGCTCTAAACCGTTTATACATCTAAGTGTAGTGCTTTTACCACAACCTGAAGGTCCTAATATAACGACAACTTCGCCACTTTTTACGTTTAAATTTATATTTTTAAGGGCGTGCGTATCGCCGTAGTATTTTTGTAAATTTTTAAGTTGAAGTATGTATTTATCCATGAATTCTCCTAATTCCATCTATCCTCAAGCTTCTTTGAGAGCTTTGAGATCGGATAGCAGATGATAAAATATAGAAAAAATATAAAGCCGTATATCCAAAACGGCGCCATGTTGTTTGTAAAGACGTGGTTTTCTATAATTTGTTGTCCGACTTTTACCACTTCTACCACGCCTATTAGCACGACTATCGAAGTTGTCTTTATCATCCTGCTTAGTAAATTTACGGCACCGGGAACCAAACGGCGCATGGCAAGCGGGACGATGACATTTGTGTAAATTTGCATCTTACTAAGTCCAAGCGATGCTGCGCTTTCAAACTGATGCTTTGGTATCGAAGTTATCGCGCCTCGCACTATATCCATCATCTCAAATATGCCCCAAACGCTAAAGACCAAAAGCGAAGCCGTAAACGCACTGATATGAAGCCCTAAAGCTCTGCTTACTCCGAAGTAAAATATAAATAACCATACTATAGTAGGCATGATACGGACTATTTCAAGGCAAAATTTGCAAATCCAATATATAAATTTATTTTTTGAGCTCATTAAAACGCCCATAAATAAACCGCCAAATACCGAAATAACTATCGATATTATAGAGATTTCAAGGCTTACTATAAGTCCTTCGCCAAGGCGCATTAAATTTTGCACATCAAATAAGATGCTAGCTCCTTGCACGTTTCATCCTTTTTTCAAGCCAAGTTAAAAGAAGTGAAGTTGGCAAAATAATTATAAGATAGCTAATAACTAGCATAAATAGCGCCTCATCAGTCATATAGTATAGTCCTATGATATCTTTTGCTACATATACAAGGTCAGCAAGTGCTACGATGCTTACGATCGAAGTTTCTTTGAGTAAAAATATAATATTTGCACTGATGCTTGGAAGCGCCACGCTAAAGGCTTGCGGAGTGATTACATAGGCAAGAAGTTGATTTTGACTTAGTCCTATGCTAAGACCCGCTTCGATCTGAGAGGTTTTTACCGACTCGTGCCCAAGCCTAAAGCTTTCAGCCATGTAGCTTCCTCCAAGAAACGCTAGCCCTATCACCGCGCAAGAAAACGAGCTTAAATTTATACCAAGTTTCGGCAGACCGTAGTAGAGAAAAAATAGCTGTATGAGAAGCGGAGTGTTGCGTGAAAGCTCGATATAGCCGTTTACGATTGGTATTAGGAATTTTATCTTGTAAAATTTTATAGCCATGCAGATGATGCCAATGATGATAGAGAGCAAGATCCCCCAAAAAGCCAAATTTAGCGTTAAAAACGCTGCTTTTACAAACATCGGCGAAAATTCTTTGATAAACTCAAAATCCATAAAATTTAGCCTAATTATTTAAATTTGAGGGGGATTTTAGCGTATTAATACTAAATTTAAAGACAAAATTAGTATTAATACCGCTATTCAAAGAAAAATTTATTTTTTAAGCATAGGTTTGTAAGGTCCAAATCTATGAGCGTTCTCGTCAAATCCGTCGTTGTAAGGCCCTACGTCCATATCCATAGGCTTAACATCAAGATCAGGGAAGTCCTTCTCGCGGCCTTGCTTGATCGGTCTTTCGTGTGAGTTCATGTAGGCTGTTACGTCATAAGCCTCTTCCCAAGTTAGGGTCGCATCGCCTTGAGGCATCGTTGATTTGACGTATTGAGCGCCTTTTATGAGGCGGTACATGCCGGCACCCGTGTTGTAGCTATCATTGCCCCAAAGAGCCGGAAATACATAGTAATCTCCACCGTTTGCAAAGTCGGGATTTACCATACCTTCGCCGTTTTCGCCGTGGCACGATGCGCATCTGGCTGCATAAATTTCTTTACCTTTTTTAGGATCTGCCGCGCGGTCTATATACTCGGCCTTAACGAGTCCTTGACCTTTAACCTTTGCGCCCACTTCATATCCTGTCGATAGCCAGTGCATGTAAGTTACCATCGCGCGCATCTCTTTTGAGTTTGCAGGGATCGGCTTGCCCGACATTGAGCGTTGGAAGCAGCCGTTTATACGATCTTGAAGAGTTACGACCTGATCGGCTCTTGAGTTGTATTGAGGAAATCTAGCCGTAATTCCTACGAAAGGAGAGTGTCCCGGCTCAACTCCGCCCTTTGAGTGGCAGCTTGAACAGGAGAGGTTGTTGCCCGCAAAGCGCTTTTTCTCATCTTTTGCCATAGGACCAAGGTATCTTGAAGTTTCGTTTAATAGCTTTGAGCCAAATATAACGGTTTTTGCATAAGGAGAGTCGCCGAGCTTAGCTTCGTCTATGACGCCGTTTTCGTCAATTCCCACAGGAAGTTTAAATTCCTGAACTTTTACTTCAAACGGATAAGCGCTTTTAGCCTTATCTTTAGCCGCGTCAAACGCAAATGAGCTGCTTACTAAAAGCGGCACAGCCATCAGCAAAACGGTATTTTTCATAAAATCTCCTTATGATAAAGTTATTTAAATTTTATTTAAAATATATTTTAAAATATTACAGGAATTTGGCGTAAAAAATATTTAATTTTTAAAACTAGAATTTTTTTAATATGTTACAATTAGTTTTAATTTTAAAGACAGAGGTTTTATGGATATTTTTCAATTTATCGGATTTTTGGGCATGATTTGCATCGTGCTTGCATATTTTTTACTTCAGATTGGCAAGATGACAAGCGCTGATTTAAGCTATCAGCTTATAAATTTAGCAGGAGCCATACTGCTTATCATCTCGCTTTTCGTGCATTTTAATTTAGGTTCGTTTTTGATAGAAGTATTTTGGATTTTTATAACGCTATATGGAATTTTTAAAATTTATAAAGATAAAAGAGAAGTTAAGGAGTAAAATTTGAGAGCTTATGCAGAGTGGGAAAAACAAGAGCTGATATTTTTATCGCTTCCACATGAAAACAGCGACTGGAAGCCTTATTTAAATGAAATTTTAGATAGCTATGAAGAGCTTGTGGCAGCTATCGTGCCTTTTCAAAAAGTAGTTTTAATCTGCCCCGATGAGGAAATTTTTAACTCAAGATTTGCCAAATTTGATAATGTTGAGTTTATCAAGATCGATACGGATGACACTTGGATACGCGATTACGGGATGATTGACGTTGAAAACGGCGATAAAATTTTAAGCTATGATTTTAAATTTAACGCTTGGGGCGGGAAATTTGAGAGCTCAAAGGATAATGCCGTAAATTTAGAGCTTGCCAAGCATTTTAAAAGTGATCTGCGCGAAGTTGATTTTATATTAGAGGGCGGAAGTATCGAATTTGACGGGCAGGGCACTTTGCTAACTACCGAAACTTGCCTTTTAAACGACAACCGAAATTCAAAATTTAATAAAGAGCAGATAGAAGCCAAGCTAAAAGAGCTTTTTGGCTTAAAGCGCGTTATCTGGCTAAAGCATGGCTTTATAAAGGGCGATGATACCGACTCTCACGTTGATACTTTGGCTAGGTTTATCTCGCCTGATACGATAGCTTATGCTTGCACGGACGATAAGGATGATGAGCACTATGAAGAGCTTAAAAAGATGAAGCAAGAGCTTGAGACTACGGGATTTAAACTGCTTGAGCTGCCGCTTCCAAAGGCTAAATTTTATGAAGGCAAGAGGCTTGGGTGTACTTACGCAAATTTTATCTTTGTAAACGGAGCTTTGATCGTGCCTACGTATAATGATCCAAACGATAAAATCGTGCTTGAAAGGCTTGCAAAAGCACTTCCAGATCATAAAATCATAGGCGTAAATTCACTCGTTTTTGTGCGTCAAAACGGTTCGCTTCACTGCTCAAGTCAAAATAGGTTTTTAAGAAGAGATGGAACGGATAGAAAATAAAAATTTACAAAGATTAGCCGTAATAGTCGCTGGAACTACGGCTTTTTTGCTTTCGGTTATTAAATTTATTGCAGGTATAGCAAGCGGTTCTGTTTCGGTGCTTAGCTCTGCGATTGATTCTATGCTTGACCTTTTGGTATCTGCTTTAAACTTTTTTGCACTTAGGAAATCTCAAGCCAAACCAAACGATAAATTTAACTTTGGTTATACTAAATTAGAAGCCATAGCTGCGATGCTTGAAGGGATTTTAATCGTAGGTATAGGAGTTTTTATTTTTTATGAAAGCATACTTAAATTTAGAGCCGACGAAGTAGAGTTAAATGTCGATTTGAGCCTGTATGTGATGATCTTTTCTTTTGTGGTTACGGGTGCTCTTGTTGCGTTTTTAAATTTTGTGGCAAAGAAGACAAAAAATTTGATAATCAAGGCTGATGCACTTCATTATAAAAGTGATTTTTTTACCAATTTTGGCATAATTTTAGCCTTAATTATTATCAAATTTACAGGATTTACGATAATAGATGCAATCTTTGGTATCGTAATTAGCGGATATATTGTAAATTCAGCCATATCTTTGATGAAAGAGAGCTTAGGGGTGCTTTTGGACAAGGCTCTTGAGTCTCAAATGGTAAGTCAAATAGAAGATATTATAAAATCTAAAAAAGAGATAAATAGCTTTCATGGGTTGGCGACTAGAAAGAGTTCTGATATCTGCTACATGGTCGTTCATTTGGTATTTGATAAGGAAATTTTACTTGTTAAGGCGCATGAGATTTCCAACCAAATCGAATATGAAATAAGGGATAAATTTAGTGAATTTAGATGGGAGATAACAACTCACTTAGATCCTTATGATGATAGAAATTTGGCTTAAAAGCTTTGTGTGATATAATTTTTTGAAAATTTAATTTGAGGTGATTTTATGAAAGTAGCGCTAATTCAACAAAAATTTCATGGCTCGAAAGAGGCTACGAATCAAAGAACTATAGAGCTAATAAGAGAGGCGGCCGAGGGTGGGGCTGAGCTTGTAGTCTGTCAAGAGCTTCATCAAACTCAGTATTTTTGCCAAGGCGAAGATACTAAATTCTTTGATCTTGCTAACGAGTGGGAAGAGGATGTCAAATTTTGGGGGCATGTAGCTAAACAAAATGGTGTGGTTTTGGTTGCTTCACTCTTTGAAAAACGAGCCGACGGACTTTATCATAACACTGCTTACGTCTATGAAAAAGACGGCTCCATAGCTGGCAGATACCGCAAGATGCATATACCGGATGATCCTGGATTTTACGAGAAATTTTATTTTACGCCGGGCGATCTTGGGTTTGAGCCGATAGATACGAGCGTGGGGCGACTTGGGCTTTTGGTATGCTGGGATCAGTGGTATCCTGAAGCTGCTAGACTTATGGCTTTGCGCGGTGCTAAAATTTTAATTTATCCTACTGCTATAGGTTGGTTTGAGTCTGATAGTAGTGAAGAGAAAATACGTCAGCTGGATGCTTGGGTAGCGGTTCAAAGAGGACACGCTGTCGCAAATGGCTTGCCTGTGGTAGCTGTAAATCGTGTAGGTTTTGAAGAGGATCAGAGCGGGGCTATGGACGGAATAAAATTCTGGGGCAATAGCTTTGTCTTTGGTGCTCAGGGCGAGGAGCTATTTAGAGCCGATAGCGAGAGCGAAGAGTGCTATATTGTAGATATTGATATGAA
The DNA here is from genome assembly GCF_025319965.1 of Campylobacter sp. RM16187. NCBI lineage: Bacteria > Pseudomonadati > Campylobacterota > Epsilonproteobacteria > Campylobacterales > Campylobacteraceae > Campylobacter > Campylobacter sp. RM16187. The sequence goes on along the minus strand of NZ_CP012549.1, from coordinate 1,225,380 downwards.
AAGAAGTGAAGAGGTTCGTAGAATTTGGCCATTTCTTAGAGATCGTAGGATAGATGAGTATCAAAATTTAACAAAGCGTTTTATTGATTAATTATATATATTTTAAATTCTTAAGCTTTGTCGTGCCTTAGCTTAAGAATTTAATCAATCTTTCTCTATATAAAACTTAAATAAAAAAATCATTATAAAAATAATATAAATTAAAACTTAAGAAAATTATTTTTTAAGCCTAAAATGTGTAAAATTGTGAAAAATTTTAGAATTAGTCTCAAAAAATCTCAAATAAATTTCTGGCAAAAATAGAATTTGTGATACGATAGAAAATCAAATTTTTTATAAAGGATTGACTATGAAAAAAACATCTTTGGCTTTGGCTGGACTGCTTTTGGCTTCAACACTTAGCGCAAAAGAGTTCATTTCTATCGGTACTGGTGGAATGACTGGAACTTATTATCCTGTGGGCGGAGCTATATGCAGACTTGCTAATAAAGATCCTCAGATAAAATGTTCCGTTCAATCAACGGGCGGTTCTATATATAATGTAAATAACGTTCTTAAAAAAGAGCTAAATTTCGGCTTTGTTCAAAGCGACGTAGTGTATGACAAATATAACGGCGTAGGCAAATTTAAAGATATGGGCGATAAGAATTTGCGTGCGGTTGTGTCGATATATCCTGAACTTTTGGCTTTTGTCGTATCAAAAGCAAGCGGAATTGCTTCAATAAATGATCTCGCTGGCAAAAGCATCAACGTAGGAAATCCTGGCAGCGGTAACGAAATGACTGCGCTTACGGTGTTTAATGCTTACGGCTTTGACGCTAAAAAGCTAAAACATCACGGCGTTTTAACAGCTCAAGAGTGCCCGCACGCGCTTAAAGATAAGAAAATCGACGGATATTTTTATATGGTAGGTCACCCTACGGCAAACATCACTGACGCGGCGAATTCTATGCCGATTGATATCGTAAATATTAGCGGTGAAAATATCGATAAGATGCTTAAAGAGTTTCCGTATTTTGCAAAAGGCGTGATACCAAAAGGCACTTACGAAGGCGTTGATAAAGATGTAGAAAGTATCGGCGTTAAGGCTGTTTTGGTTACAAACAAAGATATGAGCGATAAAGCGGTAACTGCTGTTGTTAAGGCGATACTAGATAACTTTGATGAGTATAAAACACTTCATCCGGCACTTGGTGCGGTCACTAAAGAGTCTTTAATAGAGGGTCTTTCAGCTCCGCTTCACCCTGCTGCTGAGGCTGAGTTTAAAAAACATGGAATAATTAAATAATTTTAAGGGTGGGTTAATGGAGCTAAACGGCAAAATTGGTGATTTAAAAAACAAGGATATAAATACGGATATAGAAGAGCAAAATGCAATACCTCAGGAAAAAGAGGAGTTTGTAGAGGTAAAAACAAGAGAGATAAACTCGAATTTTTATATCTATTTAACAAGTATAATTTGTTTTGCTTGGTCGGTTTTCCAACTATATATCGCGTATTTTCCTATGAATACCACTATGTCACGTTCCATTCACCTCTCTTTTGCGATAGCGCTTGTATTTTTGCTCTATCCTGTGAAATTTCACAAAAAGGCTCAAACTAGCGTGCCGATTTATGATATCTTGCTTTGTGTAGTGGGTGTCATAGCGGCACTTTATCCTTTTGTAGAGTTTTACTCTCTTGCTCAAAGACCAGGAGACTATACTAAATTTGATGTTTTGATATCAAGTGCTGCCGTACTTATACTATTTGAAGCCGGTAGACGCGTGATAGGACCTGCGCTTGGCATCATCGCGGCTATATTTTTGTGTTATGACTATTTTGGACAGTATATGCCAGACATCATAGCTCACCAAGGTGCCAGTCTAAATAAACTCGCAGGGCATATGTATCTAACTACCGAGGGCGTATTTGGAGTGCCGCTTGGTGTTAGTGTGAGCTTTATATATCTTTTTGTTTTGTTTGGTTCGCTTCTTGAAAGAGCTGGAGCGGGGCAGTATTTTATAAATTTAGCCTTTGCTCTGCTTGGCAGATTTAGAGGAGGTCCTGCTAAGGCTTCTGTTATAGCTAGCGGTTTAACAGGTATGGTCTCCGGAAGCTCAACGGCAAACGTTGTAACCGTTGGAACATTTACCATTCCTCTTATGAAAAAAGCCGGACTAACTAGTACAAAAGCCGGAGCTATCGAAGTGGCAGCTGGTGTAAACGGACAGCTTATGCCACCTATTATGGGTGCGGCTGCATTTATAATAGCCGAATTTTTAGGCATGAGCTATACTAATGTAATGATAGCTGCTGTAATTCCTGCCTTTGTCTGCTATGCATCCTTATTTTTTATAGTGCATCTGGAGTCTTGCAAACTTGGCTTAAAAGGAATGAAACAAGATAGAAGCGTTTCTAAGTTGAAAATTTTCTTTAGCGGACTTCACTATCTAATACCTATATTGGTTATGCTTTATACCCTTTTGATAGCCAAAGAGTCGCCGATATCCGCAGCATTTAACGCTATAAATGTTTTGTTTTTGATAATTATATTCCAAGAGCCTATTAAAAAAATGGCTATGGGAGAAAAAGTAAATAAAAACGATTTTATTATAGGCTTTGCGGATATTTTCTGGGCTATGGTAACGGCTGCCAGAAATATGACTACTATAGCTATAGCTACAGGTTTAGCCGGAATTATAGTGGGCTCAATCTCTCTTACTGGTATTGGTCAGGTTTTATCTGAAGTGGTTGAGATTATAGCAGGTAATAATATCTTGCTGATACTATTTTTAACCGCTGTTATGTCTTTGATACTTGGAATGGGTCTTCCAACTACGGCTAATTATATAGTGGTATCATCTCTTGTTGCACCTGTAATTTTATTTTTAGCTTATAAAAACGGATTTTTAATTCCTGCTATTGCGGTGCATCTATTTGTATTTTATTTTGGAATTTTAGCCGACGATACGCCTCCTGTAGGAATTGCCGCTTACGCCGCTGCCGGTATTGCCAAAGCAAATCCTGTAACAGTTGGTGTGCAAGGCTTCTTTTACGATCTAAGAACTACGGTTTTACCTTTTGCTTTTGTATTTAATAATAAACTTTTATTGATAGAGAGTATAAATCCGGCAGCTCCAAATGATGCCAAGGGTATTGTATGGATAACAAATCCTCTTGAGATGCTACTTATATTTGCAACTGCGCTTATAGGTATGTTTGCCTTTTCTTCCGCACTTCAAGGCTTTTTTGTAACCAGAGTGCAAATTTGGGAGAGAGTTTTGCTACTTGCGGTAGTGCCTCTTGTATTGGTTCCAAATATGTGCGTTAAATATATGGCCGCTATTCCAAACGAATATGTATCTTACGCTATCGGAGTAGGTATTTACGGACTTATTTTTGCATATCAATGGATGAGAAATAAGAGTGAGAAAAAGAGCTCTTAACTATCTATGTTAAGAGCCTATCTATCGCTTTTAGCTGCTACATTTATAGTAGGTTTTTCATTTGCTTTTGTCAAAATTTCACTTGAGTTTGCAAGCGTATTTGAAAGTCTGGCGCATAGATTTAGCATAGCCTTTATAGTTGTACTGATTTTAATAAAATTCGGTTTTATAAATGAAAAAATAAGCTTAAAAGATTTTAAAAAAATATCATTTATAGCCATTTTATATCCAAGTTTATTTTTTGCTTTTCAAGCCTTTGGACTTACATTTACCAGCTCGGTTATGGCTGGAATCTTTCATGCTTGCACTCCAGTTGTTACAATGGTTTTTGCGCATTTCTTTATTGGAGAATATACAAATATATGGCAGAAATTTTTTGCGCTAGTCTCTGTTTTTGGCATTATTTACATCATTTATATGTCTGGTAATTTTGGTGAAAATTCAAGTCTAATAGGCAATTTTTTAATTATTTTATCAGTTATTGCTATCTCGCTTTATAATGTTTTTGCAAGGCGTGTTTTGGCAAAATTTGAAATTTCAAAGTTAGTTGTAGTTACTATTTTTATAGGATTTATATTTTTTAATATGTTAAATTTGAGTGATTATATTTTAAAATCCAGAGAATTAAAGCTTTATTTCGCGCCTTTTTTAGATATTAAATTTACTATTTCGACACTATTTTTAGCAATTTTTAGTTCCGTAGCAACCTCTTTTTTGTTCGGCTATTCACTAAAACGATTAGAAGCTTTTAAGATAGGAATTTTTAGCAATCTTTCAACCTTGGTAACAATAATTGCCGGAATATTCTTGCTTGATGAAAATTTTGAAATCTATCATTTTTTAGGAGCAAGTTTTATAATACTTGGAGTGGTTGGAGTTAATTTGGCAAATATAAAGAGGAATGCGCGATGAAAATAGGGATATTTGACTCAGGGCTTGGCGGGCTTAGCGTATTAAATGAGGCTATTAAAAAATTGCCTAACGAGCAGTTTTTATATTACGCGGACAGGCAAAATGTTCCTTATGGATTAAAAACAAAAGAGCAAATTTTATCTTACACTACTCATGCTTTTAAATTTATGCAAGAAAAAGACGTAAAAGCGGTAGTTGTAGCTTGTAATACCGCCACTAGTGCAGCTATAAACGAGCTAAGAGAGGAGTTTGCTATACCTATTATAGGGATGGAGCCTGCTGTTAAAAAGGCTGCAGATATATTTAAAAACTCACGTACCATCGTAATTGCAACTCCTGTAACGGTAAAAGGTAAAAAACTAAAAGATCTTATAGCTCGTTTTGATAATAAGAGTTTAATAGATTTAGTTGCTTTGCCTAAGCTTGTTGAATTTGCAGAAAATGAGGAGTTTTACTCTCAAAGAGTGCGTGCATATTTAAAAAATGAACTGCTAAAATTTGATCTTGCTAATTACTCTTCGCTTGTGCTAGGATGTACGCATTTTAACTATTTTAAAGATACTTTAAGAGAAATTTTGCCACCGAATATAAAATTTATAGATGGAAATGAAGGGACTGTAAATAAGCTAAAATACGAACTTGAGAGGGTAAATTTGCTTGAGGATTCGACTCAAGAAATAGAGTATTACTATTCAGACTCCAAAGTAGATAGTCAAGTCGAGCTGGATAGGATATATAGATATTTAAAACGACTTGATCGGATGATTTTGATAGATTAAATTTTATAAAAGGGAAGATATGAGAAAAATTTTATTACTTTTAATTACTGTTATTGGTCTTTTTGCTCTTTCGCAAGATGCAAATTTGACCTCAGGTACTCTTGAAAACGGACTAAAATATTATATTAAAGAAAATAGATTGCCGGAAAATAAGGCATATTTTCAGCTTGTTGTACGCGCAGGCTCTGCGGATGAAAAGCCAAGCGAGCTTGGTTTAGCGCATTTTGTTGAACATATGGCATTTAATGGGAGTAGGGACTTTAGTAAAAACGAGTTGATACAAAAACTTGAGAGTTTAGGCGTGGCATTTGGTGCCGATTTGAATGCCTATACGACTTATGATTCTACGGCATATATGCTAAATATAGAGGTAAACGAGCGAAATTTAAAAGATGTTTTTTTGGTTTTTCGTAACTGGATGGATGGAATTAACTTCGATAAAGATGAGCTTGATAAAGAGCGCGGGGTAATTATAGAGGAGGATAGGTCTAGAAATACTCCTGAATATAGGCTTTATAAACTACATTGGGATGATTTACTGGAAGGGAGTATCTATGCTAGTAGAACCCCGATAGGTGATATGAATATAGTAAGAAATGTTAGCGTAAGCCAGATGAAAGACTTTTATAATAGGATGTATCAGCCTAGACTTATGGAATTTGTGGCTGTAGGAGATTTTAAAAAGGATGAAATTTTAGACTATATAAAAGATAGTTTTTCTTCTGTTAAAAATACGAATTATGGTACTAAAGCAAACAGAACTATACCTGCTAAAAACGGACTTTATGTTTATAACTACGATTCAAATGAAACCGCTGAAAATTCTATTAAAATTTCATTTTTTGATAAATTTTCACCAAGACAAACTGAATCGCAAATTCGCAAAGCGATTATAAATCTATATATTTCAAATTTGATAAATACGCTTTATGAAGAGAAAACAAATAGAGAAAATTCTATTCAAAGAGCGGTTTTTACAAATATGCCGATTCAGGCGCAAAAGACAATGTATAGCTTTGATATGAAAATCATAGGAGATAAACAAGGGGACTCTATAAAAGATATGTTAAGCGTTATTAACGGCATAAAAATTCATGGATTTAGCCAAAGCGACTTTGATGATGAGAAGAAAAATTTAATCAACATTATCAATAATAGATATCTGCAATCAAAGAGTAAAAAATCAGCCGATTATCTAAGAGATATAGTCTATGCACTTGAGCTTGGAAATGTGATTTTAAGCGATATTGATAGCAGGAATTTAAGTCTTAAAATTTTAAACGAAATAACTCTTGATGAGGTTAATGCTGAATTTAGACGAATCTTGAGCCTTGATGAAAAGAGCGTGAGTATATTTAGTTCTAAAGGATATAGGCTTGGTAAGGAGAAATTTGAACAGCTTGCAAATGATATAAAGCCATATACATCTCATCTTAAAAGCTTTAAATTGCCTTCAAAACTGATAAATAAAGAGATAAAACCAGGCAAAATTATCTCAAAAAAATTTGATGAAAAGCATAAAATTTGGAGTTATACTCTTGAAAATAATGCTACTGTGATTCTAAAAACTCTTAAAAATGAGAAAAATTTAATATCTTTCGCGGCTGTTAGTAAAGGAGGTGTCTCAAATCTTGCCAGACCTCAGCTAGGAGAGTTTGCGACCACACTTTCAAACGAAAGTGGAGCTGGAGAGTTTAATAACTACCAAATAAGTAAAATTTTAAACGGAAAATACTTAAGCTATCAAAAGCGAATAAGCTCTTTATCTCATGGATTTTACGGCAAGAGTAGCACTGGCGATATAGAGTCTTTAATGGAAGCCATATATCTTGAGTTTAATTCCCCAAGAGTTGATGATGATATGCTAAAAAAGATTAAGACTAAAAGAATAGAAGATCTTGCTAAAAGAGAGTCTTTGCCGAGCTATAAATTTTCTAAAGAGTTTAGCGAATTTTATTACAACGGTAATGAGCGTAAAAAGCATTTTAGCAGAAGTGATATAGAGGCGGTTAAAATTAATGACTTAAAAGATATAGTAAATGATAAATTTACTAACGCTTCATCTTATGCATTTGTTTTTGTTGGAGATTTTAAAGAGACCGATATGGAGCCTCTTATTAAAAAATACATAGCTACCTTGCCTGCTAAATTTAATAGCGAAAATTTTATAGATGACGGCGTAAGAGGTTTAGATGGAGTTCATATATTTGAGCGATTTTATCAGACTTCAAATCGTAGCGATGTGATAGTAAAGATGAAAAACGTTCAAAATGAGTATTCTAAATTTGATTTAATAAAAATTTCTGCTCTTGGCGAAGTGCTAAAAATGGCACTTAGAGAGAATATACGCGAAGAAAAGGGCGAGACTTACGGAATCTCTTTGAGTACTAGACTAAATAAACATCCTTATATTCATTCAAGAGTCGATATATCTTTTACAACTTCTCCTCAAAAACTTGATAGCGTTCTTGATGGAATAAAAAAGACGATATCAAATTTAAAGAGCGAAGGTGCGCTTGATAGATATATTCAAAGCTATAAAAAATCTACTATTTTAAAGCTAAAACAAAAATATGAGCAATCCGGTTTTTGGCTAAATGAGTTGGTATCAAGCAAGATATATGATAATGAGATATTTAGTCTGGATGAGTATGAGAAATTTGTTAGCATGATAACAAATGAGGATATCAAAAATGCAGCTAAGCTATACCTAAAAGAAGATAATATGATAATAGGTATAAACAGTCCTATTAAGTAGAGATAAATCTAAAGTTACGGCGCAAATTTAACGCCGTAACTGATATTATATTTTCTTTGATCTACTTAGATCCTCGGCCCACATACATCCCAAGCGGTCGCCTAGATCGCAAGCTTTTTGAAAGAGATTTTTTGCCGTTTTTAAACTGTCAGGCGTTTGTTTTTCAAGATGAAAAGAACCGACTACTGCACAAGAGTGAGCATCATTAAGCTCGCAAGCTTTTACTAAAAGTTTCATTGCATTTTCTTTATCAATCTTTGTTCCTTCTCCCATATCTTGCATTCCGCCAGCCATTGAGCAACTATGCTTTTGTCCCGCTTCGCAAGCCTGAAGATATAGTGAAAAGGCTTTGCTTACATCTTTTTTAACGCTTTTACCTGTGTGATACATCAACGCTACTTGCTCGCAACCTGCAGCGTTTTTGTTCATGCAAGCGGCGTTAAATTTCTCAAATGCACTTGCATAATCGGCATTTTTGTATGCAGCTAAACCATCTTCAAAATCACCTGCAAAAACACTTAAGGATAGCAGTGCAAATGCTAAAATTTTTTTCATACAAATCCTTTAAAGTTAATAATATGCTATTTTAACATATTTTGTTACTATTGCGCTTAAAACGCATATTTGGGTATTTATAAATTTTTATTGTTTAAGGCTTTTTCAAGATCTCTAAAATTTGGCATGATTGAAGCGATAAAATCATAAAAACTCTTTTTATGGTGCGGATATATTAGATGTGTGAGCTCATGAAGCACTACATATTCGATCAATTCTATTGGTTTTTCTATCAAATTTAGATTCAGGTTTATATAGCCTTTGCGAGAGTTACAGCTACCCCATCTGGTTTGCATATTTCTGATTACGATTCTGTTTATATCTTTACCAACGAATGGCCTAAATTTCTCTATCAGCTCATAAAAAATCTTTTTGGCCTCATCTTTTTTATACTTTTCGAGCCTTTTTAAGCTCGGAGTCCAAATTTCTTTATCAACTATTTTTATGTTTTTTATATTTTCATCAAATTGGAGTTTATAAACTTCACCAAGTAGCCTAAATTCATCACTGTTTGGCAAATTTTCTAAAATTTTGGAGTGAGTTTTTTCTATCCACTCTATATTTTTATTCAGTATTTCAAATACCTGCTTTTGGGTGCAAAAATACGGTAATGAGAGCGAAATTTCACCTGTTTTTGAAATTTTAATGCGAGTTGATTTTATTCTTTTAAAATTGAGCGTAACATCAAATTTATCAAATTTTATACAAGTCGTTTTGACTGCCATTTTCTACTCTTCCATCGCCATGTATTTACAAGTCCTCTTAGCCACTCATCGGCTACAAATCCTATCCAGACTCCTATTATGCCCATATTTTGCATGATTCCTAAATAGTATCCAAGTGGCAAGCTAACACCCCACATAAATATAGCGCCCGTGATTAGTGGAAATTTCGCATCTCCGCTTGCTCTAAGTGCATTTACTATCACTATGTTAAAAGTTCGTCCTGTTTCAAGAATTATCGATAGTGTAAATAGCGGAAGCATTATCTGTTTTAGCTCGTCTGTTAAATTTAGCCTGTTCATAATCTCATCTTTTGCAAAATAGGCTATTAAAACAACGGCTAAGGTTGCTATAAAACCTAGCTTTAACGCTCTAAAAGTCTTTATATAGGCCTCTTCAAATCTCATTGCGCCTACTAAATGTCCGACGATAACCTCATTTGCTACGCTAATGCTGGCTCCGCATAGAAGTATTAATAGAGTTATTTGAAAGTATATTGTTTGCACGTTTAAACTGGCCTCGCCCATGCTTGCTACAAAGCCAAATGCGACCATATATTGCGCCATCCATAATAGATTTTCACCAGCACTTGGAATCCCGATAGATAGAATTTTGCGCAGGATATTAAATGGCAGGGTTAGAAGCATTTTTATATAAATTCTTACCTTTGCTATTTTGATTAAAATTATAAATAGCACGATAACGCCTGCTAGTCGTCCTATGAGCGTAGAAATTCCTACTCCGTAAAGACCGTAGTTTGGTAGTCCAAACCAGCCAAATAGCGCGATAGCATTTCCAATAAGCGTAATAACGTTCATTAGTAACGATACAAGCATAACCGCTGTTGCGAAATTATACACTCTTAAAACAGCCGCCAGCACCATACCCATTCCATCGATAAATAGTGCAAAACCTAAAATATGTAGGTAGCTGTAGCTCTCATCGAGTAAATTTTCAGGCACTCTTAATATTTCAAGCACCAAGTATCCCTGAAAATATAAAAATGTAGCCGCAACTATCCCAAAAATCGTATTAAATGTAATGCTTGCATGCACTATTCTTGTAGCTAAATTTTTATTCTTTGCGCCCAAGGCTTGAGCTACTACTACAGAGCAACCAACGCTTAAAAAGCTAAATATGGTCATGAAAAGATCCATGACTTGATTTCCTGCACCCATCGCACCCACTAGATGAATGCTTACCTTTGTAACCATATATGTATTTATAATAAGTGTTACAAAATGTAAAAACATGTCTAAAAATATGGGAAGCGCAAGCTTTTTAAGCGATAGGTTCATAAAGTTTCTCTTTTGATATATGCGTAAGATTTCTAAAAATAACGGTTGATTATATCAGAATATAAATTTAATAGAATTTATATTTCATAAAACCGAAGATAAAAGCCTTGCTTTTAGTCTTTTTCAAATATTTTATAATAATAGCTAATATAATTTTCTTATTAGTTTACTTAAGTATAATTTTTAAAATCTTCAACTTAATGGATGTAAAAAATGGAAAAGAAAAGTTTCACCTCTCGCTGGGCATTTATTATAGCCTGCGTCGGATCTGCCGTAGGTATGGCTAACGTATGGGGCTTCCCTTACAAGGTCGGCACAAATGGCGGTGGGGCATTTTTGCTCATATATCTATTTTTTGTTGCCATATTTTCTTATGTTGGTCTTTCTGCTGAGTATGCCATAGGAAGACGTGCTAAAACAGGCACATTAGGCTCTTACGAATTTGCATTTAATACTCGTGGACTTGGAAAAATAGGCAAGATCGTAGGCTGGATACCTCTTGCAGGATCTATGTGTATAGCAATAGGCTATGCTGTCATTATCGCTTATGTTTTAAAGGCCTTGTTTCAAGCGGTAACAGGCTCTTTAATGAGTGTTGATACAAATACATGGTTTGAATCTTTCGCGTTAAGTAGTTACTCGGTAGTTCCTTTTCACTTTATAGTTGTTGCAGGCACACTTTTTACTCTATTTTTCGGAGCTAAAAGTATAGAAAAAACAAACAAAATTATGATGCCTCTATTTTTCATACTATTTTTTATTTTGGCGATTAGAGTAGCCATGTTTGACGGTGCTTTTGAGGGGTATAAATTTATATTTAAAGGCGATTGGGCTAAGCTAGGCGATCCTATGGTTTGGGTTGCAGCGATGGGACAAGCATTTTTCTCGCTTTCTATTACGGGTTCTGGAATGATAGTTTATGGCGCTTATCTTTCTAAACAAGAGGATGTTGTAGATTCTGCTAAAAAGACGGCTATTTTTGATACTATCGCCGCACTTGTTGCAGCGCTTGTGATGATACCTGCTGTTTTTGCTTACAAAATGGATCCTGCGGCAGGACCAGGGCTACTTTTCGTAACACTTCCTAAAATTTTACAAGATATGCCTGGTGGACAAATTTTTGCCATTATTTTATTTACTGCTGTAATCTTTGGAGGCATTAGCTCTTTGCAAAATATGTTTGAAGCGGTAGCGGAATCTATCATGCACAAATTTCCAAATATTAAGCGCGCTCCTATGCTGATAGCTCTTTGTGTAATATGTTTTGGAATAGGCGTAAATATGGAGGCTATATCAAGCTGGGGGCCTTGGATGGATTTTGTCTCTATCTATATTATTCCAATCGGAGCGGTTATCGGAGCGGTATCTTGGTTTTGGATAATAAAAAAAGATGAGATTATGGATGAGATAAACATGGGCGCAGCTAAAAAGCAGGGTGATCTTTGGTATAGCATAGGTAGATATGTTTATGTGCCGATGGCTCTTACACTTTGTATAATTGCGCTTAGTAAGCAAATTTCATTTTAATCAAGGCTTTTTGTGGCGTTAGTCGATCTAATAGATGTAAGTAAAAAATTTGGTCCAAACGAGATATTAAATCAGGTAAATTTTAGCGTAAATGAGCGCGAGATAATCGCTATCATAGGTAAAAACGGAAGCGGAAAAAGCACGCTAATGAAGCTTGTGGCAGGAAGCTATGAGCCTGATGTCGGCAGGCGCGTAGTGCAAAACGGCATAAAGGTTGAGATGCTCGCGCAAAATCCAAATTTCAGCGAAGGCGCAAGCGTAAAAGAGACGCTAAATTTAGAGCTTAAGGAGATATTTGACGCTAGAGAGGAATATGCAGCGGTTCTTGAAAAGCTTGCAAATAGACCAAATGACAAAGAGCTTCATGCTAGACAAGATGAGCTTATAAAATTTATCGAGGCAAAAGACGGCTGGCAGATTGAGCGAAAGATCGAGCAGGTTTTGGTCGAATTTAAGTTAAAAGAGTATGAGGATAGGGCGGTTTGTAGCCTTAGCGGTGGCGAAATTCGGCGTGTGGCACTCGGTGCGCTCATACTTAAAAAGCCCGATGTGCTATTGCTTGATGAACCGACAAACCACCTTGATGTCTATATGGTGCGCTTTCTTGAAGAGATGCTTAAAAGCTCGAAGCAAACCATTGTATTTATAAGCCATGATCGCTATTTTATCGACGCTTTGGCGACTAGGAGTGTTGAAGTTGAAGATGGCAAGCTTCGTAGTTTTGAGGGCGGATATGCTAACTACTTAGCCAAAAAAGAGGAAATTTTACTCTCTTTGGCCAAATCTCACGAGACCTTGCTAAAACAGCTTAAAAGCGAAGAGGAGTGGTTAAGGCGAGGTGTCAAAGCAAGGCTAAAGCGCAACGAAGGGCGCAAAGAGCGCGTAATGCAGATGCGTGAGGAGGCTAAGAAAAATCCGGGCGTCATACGAAGAGTAAGACTTGAGCTTGAGCGCGCAAGCAAAAATTTCAACCAAACTCACTCGACAAACCGCAAGAAAATGCTGTTTGAGATTAAAAATTTAAGCAAGAGCGTTGGCAGTAAGGTGCTGTTTGAAAAATTTGATACGCGAGTTTTGCAAGGCGAGCGTATCGCCATAGTCGGGCGAAACGGAAGCGGTAAGAGCACCTTGCTAAAAATTTTGCTTGGACTTGATAAACCAAGCGGCGGCGAGATAAAGCGCGGTGATGTTAGGATCGGCTACTTTGATCAGGCAAGAAGTGCTCTAAGCGATGAAAAGAGCCTGATCGAAGTCTTTTGCCCAAACGGTGGCGATAGAGTGCAGGTGCGCGGGAAAAATATGCACGTTTACGGCTATCTTAAAAATTTTTTGTTTCCAAAGGAGTTTTTGGATAAGCCTATCGGCGTGCTAAGCGGCGGCGAGAAAAACCGCGTCGCGTTAGCGCTACTTTTTACAGGCGAATATGATGTGCTCGTGCTTGATGAGCCGACAAACGACCTTGATATAGCTACTATAAATATCTTAGAAGACTACTTGCAAAGCTTTGAAGGCGCTATCTTGCTAGTTAGTCACGATAGGTATTTTGTGGATAAAATTTCATCCAAGCTTTGGGCTTTTGAGGGCACTAAAATCGAAGTTGTGCACCAAGAATACAGCGTCTATCTTGAGCTTGAAGACGAGCTTAACGAGCTTGATAAATTTGAAGCTCAGATGAGTGCGGATAGCGAAAATTTAGCCGAAAAACAAAAGAGTAAAAGCAGAAAACTAAGCTATAAAGAAAATCAAATTTTGCAAAATCACCCTGATAAAATCGCTGCTTTAGAGGCTCAAATTTCAAAGCTAAACGAAGGACTTAGCGATCCAAATGCCTATCAGAAAATAGGACTAACAAAGCTTTATGAAGAGCTTGAAGCGGCTAAAAAAGAGCTTAAAATTTTAGAAGAAGAGTATTTTGAAGTTTTAGAAATCGCTGAAAATTTGGATAGTTAAAAAGGAGCGCTTAGCTTCGCTCCTTTAAATTTAAATTAGCAAGAAGGTACGTTGCCGCTATCTTTTGCGTAGTGGATCACAAAATCGCAGATGTCAGGCTGAAATTTCTTAAATTGAGGACCTTTTAAGAAATCTGCTGCATTTGGATATTTTTTAGAATATTCATCTATAAATCCTGCACCTTCGTTTGAACAAAGATTCTTCCACTCGGCTATAGTGTGCTGAGCTGCAAACGCATCACCTTTTATACCGGTAGCGTCTTTCATAAATTTAAGATATAGCTTTTGTCCGCGCGCATGATCGGCTGAAGCGCTACTTACTGTTAAGCTTAGACCAACTAGGGCGGCAAATGCTATGGATGCAAACTTTGTTAGCATTGAAGCTGATGTTTTTTTGTTTAAGAACATATTTTCTCCTTAAATATATTTTAGTTGTTTATTTTAAGATAAAAACTTAAATTTTGAGTATGAAATCATATCTTAATATTTAGTAAATAATATGTGACTATATCACATATTAATCAAATAACATAATGATACAATTTTATACTTTCTTAAAATATTAGTGTAATCTAAAATTTTAAAATATAAAAATTTAAAATAAATATTAACTCAAAGGAGCGCTTTATGGACTCAAACAAGATTATTGATGAGGTTCTTGAAGAACTTGAGAAAGAGGGTCATAAGATAAGTCGTCGTGATGCGATGAAACTTATAGCGATGTCCCCTGTAGCTGCTGGTGTGTTTGCAAATACGGTAGCCCCTACAAATGCCGAAGCTTCTTCTGCAACAGGTAAAATCGTAATAGTTGGAGGTGGATTGTCAGGAATTGCTACGGCTGCAAAGCTTTGCAAAAAGCTAAAGAATCCAGACGTAACTATTGTAGAGCCTAATCCTATTTCGGTATCTTATCAAGCTGGACAGACTCTTATCGCCGCAGGTGTTTATAAGAAAGACGATATTATATATCAGACAAAAGATTATATGCCAAAAGACGCTAAGTGGATACAAAAAGCCGCTAAAAATTTTGATCCGGATAACAACAAAGTAATTTTAGAAGATGGAAGTGAAGTTTTATACGACTATCTTGTTGTGGCTATGGGCGTTACTCTTAACTACGGTGCTATTGAAGGATTGGAAGGTGAGATAACAACCCTAGGCAATAGCGATGTCGTTCGCAAAAAAATAGGTAAAAATGGCGTATATTCTCTTTATTTTGCAGATGGTTCCGTGGATACTTATGAAGGAATCCAAGATATCATAAAACAAGCCAAAGAAATAAAAGGAGGCGAGAAGCTGCAGCTTATATTTACAGACTCTCCTACAGCCATTAAATGCGGTGGCGCTCCTAAAAAAATAATGTATATCGCTCACGATCTAATAAAAAAAGCTGGAGTTAGAGATAAGGTAGAGATGCTATTTTATACGAATAGCGATAAATTATTTAGCGTTCCAGAATATGCCGAGGCCATTGAAAAACAATATAAAGAGCGTGATTTTAAGTGGGATTTTAAAACAAGGCTTGTTGCCGTTGATACTGAAAATAGAGTTGCAACTCTTGAAAAAACTTGGATGGAAAAGGGTGAGTGGGATAAAGATTTAGAAGAGTATGAGATGATCAAAAAAACTGAGAGAATCACTAAGAAATTTGATTTCCTACATATAGTACCGCCTCAAAAAGCCCCCGATGCGGTAGGCAAATCTCCACTAGGTTCACCTGCTAGTTGGGTTCCTGCCCATAAAGAGACGCTTCAGCATATAAAATATCCCAATGTGTTTGTGATAGGAGATTGCGCTGCCGTTCCTTTAGGAAAGACAGGTGGAAGCGCTAGAAAACAATACCATGTTGTTGTTGATAATCTAATAGCTGTAATGGAGAAAAAAGATAAACTGCCTGCAGCTTATGACGGATACACTGTTTGTCCGTTTATAACAAGCATAGGCACTGTTATGTTTGCGGAATTTGACTGGTCTGGCAAGCCTGCGCCTTCATTCCCGCTTGATCCTACGCAGGAGCGTTGGCTAATGTGGTTACTTAAAGTTTACCTAATGAAACCAATGATATATCACGGAATGCTTCCGGGAAGAATTTAAATAAAGTAAAACATAAAAATATTATTTAAAAAAAGGAGAATATATGCGTTTAAAATTTGTTGGTGCTATTGCACTCGGTGCGGCTTTATTATTAACCGGTTGCGCAACTGGCACATCGACTATGTCATCTTCTGTAGCCGCACAAGCTATAGCGACTAAGCCTACAGAGGCTGTTCAATCTTTAATAAACAAGCATAAGCTTGAAGTAGTTGATTATAAATATACTAGAAGCAAACTAGGTAGCGGTATGAGAGGTGCGACCGAGGCTTTGTTTATAGATGCAAGACCTGACAGGCACTATAACGCTGGAACAATACCTTCTAGTATTCAAATTCACGATACGGACTTTAAAGATCACGTAAAGAGAATAGATGGCACTCCAAAAGATAAAGAGATAATAGTATTTTGCCAAGGCTGGGATTGCGCAAAGAGTCCTAAAGTAGCGGCGATGTTAAAAGAGGCTGGATACAAAAATGTAAAACTGTATCAAGCAGGCTATCCTGAGTGGTCCAAAAAAGACTATATAGAAGTTAGTACGTCTGTCGTTAAAAACGCATTTGATGCCAACGGAGCACTGTTGATAGATGCTAGACCTTATGCTAAATTTTTAGCCGAGTCTATACCTGGAGCTATATCTATAAATGACACAGACATCCCTACTCTTATGGGACGTTTTCCAACAGATAAGAATACTCCTGTAATAACATTTTGCCAAGGATATGACTGCAAAAAATCTCATGTAGTGGCTCAAAAACTGGTTTCGCTAGGTTATACAAAAGTTTCTAACTACTCAGCTGGTCTTCCTGCATGGAAGCAAGCTGGGTTAAAGACTACTAAAGGCGGAGAGGAGAAAGCCGCTATAGGCGGAGCTGTAACAAAATTAAGTAAACCGTTTATGGGGCCTATTAAAAAAGGACTAGATGAGGGTTCTGTAGACGGCGCTTGGTTTGTGGAAAACTATAAAAAACTTCCGGCCGGCGTAACAATAGTTGACGTAAGAAGAAGCGAAGAGAGAGCTGCTGGATTTGTACCCGGCTCTTTACATATATCTATTGAAGAGAATGATACAAAGGCATTTTTGTCTAAACTTCCAGACACATATGTGATATTCCACTGCTCTGCAGGTGGACGCTCTCTTGAAGCTTATGGAAAGGCTAAAAAAGGAGGCTTTGAAAAAGGCCTATATATCGATGCGACAGTAAAATGCAAAGGTAAAGAATGTACATTTACTCCAAACGAGCCATTAGATCCAACTGACTGGTAATAAATCTTAGCCGTGCCAAATAGGTACGGCTAATCTCTTTAAAATTCAAAATTTATATTTTTAAGCTCTTCTATGCCTCTTAAATCTTTTGAACTTAGCTTTACTTGTATTTTTTTTGTATTCGGAAGATTTTTATTTAATTGAGATAAAATTTCAATCTGTCTATTAACTCTATTTTGCCAAAAATCGCTATTTTGTTCTTTTGGTATTATTTGATTTATAAAAATTCCACCCACATTGATAGAAAATTTTTTAAGAGTCTCGTGAGCTCTTAAAGTCTCATAAAGTGGCAATGCTTCCGGTATCATCACAAGATATATTGATGTTAAATTTATATCTTGTAAAATTTCATTTGCTCTTAAAAATAGGCTTTTTCTCTCTTCTAGCTTTGCTACGGCTTTTTTCCATCTCATTTCTTTGCTTGGGGTAAATGGGTTAAATTCATATTCGGGTTTATTTTTCCAAAATACTTTTGCCGCTTCAGCTACCTCGTCGCGCTTTTTTTGATGCTTCATTAGTCCTTCGGTCCAAGCCGACATTACGCTAGGCATAGCTAAAAGTCTAATTGTATGCCCCGTAGGCGCAGTATCAAAGATTATATGCTCATAATTTTTTCGTTCAACTAAAAGAGAGCAAATTTTTTCTAAAAGAGCCGCTTCTTGTGCGCCTGGAGTCTCTTTTGATAGCTCTAAATGCTCTTTTATTTTAGGAAACATCTCCGGCTTTGCGTAGCCCTTTAGAGTCTCCTCTATATTTTTAAAGTGTTCATTTGCTATTTCATCAGGATTTAGCTCAAGAGCGTCTAAATTTGAGCTTACATTTACTATTTTGTCGCTAAGTTTTACGCTTAGTGCGTCAGATAGGCTATGGGCCGGATCTGTTGATATGATTAGAGTTTTTTTGCCTAAATTTGCTAGTTTTGAAGCTATAGATGATGATATGGTGGTTTTGCCCACGCCACCTTTTCCGCCGACAAAGATTATAGGTGTGATAGATTCTAGCAACATCCGAAATGCTCTATCGGGGAGTGTTGCATGCCCATTCTTTTATGCCATGCGTGAAATTCTTCTAGTAAAAATGGCAAAAGCTCCATTGTGTAAAAGCTTGCAGGGTTTTGCACACCAAGGCTTTCAGCAAAAGCCATCAGCATAAAAAAATCATTTTCTTCTTGATAACTCTTTGTTAGCGCGCTTCTATAAGGGGCTTGATAGTATTCATCAAGCCCATCTAAAAAAGATTTTATTTTCTCTATCATTTTTTTACAAATTCTTTCTTGAGGATAGCAAAGCTCTCTAAGCAGACCATTATAGTAGCGATTAATATAATACAATCAAGGAAGATTAAAAGCCAATTTCCTTTATTGTAAAAACTTACAAGCTGCAATAGTAGTCCCGCTATTGTAACAAAAAGTAAGAATACTAAAGGTATCAGAGTGTATCTTATAGCGCTTTTTTGTCTCATTACCATAACTGTGATAATTAGCAGAGTAAGCCCTGCCATAAGTTGGTTTGTGGTACCAAATAACGGCCATATTATCATACCTCCTTTACCATCGATTCCACCCGCTCCAAATGCAAGAAGCAAGCAAGATCCTACCGCAAAAAGAGTAGCTATATTTCCGTTTTTAAATATGTTTATATTATACACCTCTCCCCACTCTTGAAAGATATATCTTTGAAGCCTAACTCCAGTATCCATAGTGGTTCCGGCAAATAAAGCCGCCATAACTGTTAGCATAGTAGCCGAGAGCTCAGGACTTAGCCCTATGCCCATACTCATAATTTTGCCTCCGCCGTCTATAAAAGCTCCTATTCCGCCTTTACCAAATGCACTATATACGGCTTCCCACTCAGCCAAGCTTGCAAAGCCTGCAGTTACTGCAAGGATGGCGGCGAGTGCTAGTAATCCTTCTCCTATAGCTCCGAAGTATCCTACAAATCTAGCATCAGGCTCGCTCTTTATCTGTTTTGCCGTAGTTCCTGTTGAAACTAAGCCATGAAATCCTGAAATCGCACCACAAGCTATAGTTACAAAAAGTAGAGGGAACATAGATGGAGTTCCGGCAGGTAAATTTGAATTAAATGCCGGAGCGACTATATCAGGAGATACTACAATAAAAGATACATAAAGAGCTATAAGTCCTACAAATAGCTGAAGGCCGTTTATGTAATCTCTTGGTTGAAGCAGCATCCAAACCGGAAGCATAGAAGCAACTGCTGCGTAGATAAATAAAATCAAGATCCAAGCGGCATTGGCATCTAGTCCAAGCACATTGTCTGGTAAAGATACCGGCATACTAGGTCCTATATATATCAGAAAATATAGCGCAATAACACCTACTAAAGAAACCAAAGGCAAATTTAATTTAAATTTGTATATGGCTTGACCTATAAAAAATGCAACCACCAAAGCACCCCATACTGGAACTACCGCTGATGGAGTTTTTATCATCATTCCTGCGATTACAACGGCAAATACGGCATTGACCATAAGTAACAGTAAGAATATAACTACCATCATAAGGCTTCTGGCACGTTTGCTTAGAATTTGACCTGAAATCGTACCTATTGAGTAGCCTTTATTTCTCACGCTTGCCCAAATTGCACTCATATCATGAACTCCTGCGAAGAACACCGTTCCTAGTATAACCCATAAAAATGCAGGCGCCCAGCCCCAAATAACGGCAATAGCAGGCCCTACAATAGGTGCAGCACCGGCAACAGAGGTAAAGTGATGTCCCCATAATACAAATTTATTCGTAGGAACGTAATCTACCCCATCTTCAAATTCATTTGATGGAGTTTTGAAATTCGGATCAAGCCTTAGTATCTTTTCGGCTATAAATTTCGAGTATATAAAAAATCCAGCTATAAAGGCTGCAAAGCCTATAAACATGAGGATTAAAGAGTTCATACAATCTCCTTTTGCTTAGAATTTAGAGAGATTATAATTAAAATGATCTTTAAAATTTTATAAAATAGTATTAACTATGTAAAAAGAATATGAAAATTTACTAAAATTACACAATCTTATTATAAATATAATATTTTTATCTAATCTTTAAAAATGTTTTATAGTATGAGTTTTTAAGTAAATAGAAATTTAAGAGAGCCGAAACTCTCTTAAATTTGGAATGTTATGAAGCCTTCTTACTAAAAAGAGATAGCAAATTTGAGCTTATCTTAGCTAGCAGGCTTGGCTTTTTATTTGCGGCTAGTAGATATTTTGCGACTTGGGTTCTACCAAACATCACGGCAAAGGTATGAGGCGTTGCACCCATTCCGTTATTTGCGTTTATGTCCGCACCCGCCTCAACCAGAGCTTTTACTACGTCTAAGTATCCCTTAAATGCAGCTCCTGCAAGAGGCGTTTGACCTCTGTCGTTTCGCTCATCTACCTGTGCACCGTTTGCAATTAGCATTTTTACCGTATTTATGGCGTTATTATAGCTTGCAAGCATGAGGAGCGTATCGCCTTTAGCGGATTTTAAATTCACATTTAGCCCAGCCTTGATCATCTTTTCAAGCTCGCTAGCTTCATCTTTTCTTGCAAAATCAAGCGCCATGAGGCAAAGTTCGTTATACCTTGCCTCTTCTTCTTTGCTAATCTCTAAATTTTGATCGTTCATAGCTTATTTCTTAAGTGCAGCTTTGACGCCTGCTGCATAAGCCGGTGAAATTTTCTCAAAATGTCCAAGTGCGCGCTCAACTATGAAGTCGCTAACTCCGCACATGCTCTCTGCTATGTTGTTAAATAGCTGAGATTTTTGGCAGTCGTTCATTAAGTTAAACAGATCTCTTGGTTGGCTGTAATAATCGCTATCCTCATCTCTGTGGTTATATCTTTTCATCACGCCTTCAAGTTGCATATCAGGCTCTAAGAAATCAGCGTTTTCTTTAGCGCCGCCAAAGCTGTTTGGCTCGTAGTAAGCCTTGTCTTCGATCTCGTACATGCCGTTATTCATAGCGCCGCCAACTGTATAAGTGCCTATTTCGTTTATAGGTTGATTAACTTTAAGTTGTGCATAGTGAGTTCCGATTCTGTATCTTTGAGCGTCAGGATAGCTGAAAATTCTAGCTTGAAGCATCTTATCAGGACTAAAGCTTATACCAGGAACTATGTTTGACGGGCTAAATGCCGCTTGTTCAACCTCGTTGAAGTAGTTTTTAGGGTTTTCATTTAGAGTCATAACGCCTACTTCAATCAGTGGGAAATCCTTATGAGACCATGTTTTAGTTAAGTCAAACGGGCTGAAAGGTAGTTTTTTAGCTTGCTCGTCAGTCATGATTTGGATCTTGAAATCCCAGCTTGGGAAATTTCCTTTTTCGATATTTTCGTAAAGATCTCTTTGGTGGCTCTCTCTGTCGTTTGCAACGATATTAGCAGCTTCTTTGTTGGTTAAATTTTTAATTCCTTGGCGTGATTTGAAGTGAAATTTAACCCAAAATCTCTCGCCGTCTTTATTGATTAAGCTATAAGTGTGGCTTCCAAATCCGTGCATTTCGCGGTAGCTCGCAGGAATTCCTCTATCGCTCATTAGGATCGTTACTTGGTGAAGTGTTTCAGGGCTCAAGCTCCAAAAATCCCAGGCCGCTTCGTTTGAACGCAAGTGTGTGCGAGGATCTCTCTTTTGAGTATGGATGAAATCAGGGAATTTGTAAGCATCTCTTAAGAAAAATATAGGTGTGTTGTTTCCTACTAAGTCCCAGTTGCCTTCTTTTGTATAAAATTTGATCGCAAATCCTCTTACGTCGCGCTCTGCATCCGCAGCTCCTGCTTCGCCTGCAACTGTTGAAAAGCGTAAAAATAGCTTTGTCTTTTCACCTTTTTGAAGAACTTTAGCCTTTGTATATTTAGATATGTCGTTAGTTATCTCAAGTACTCCGTATGCACCGCTACCTTTAGCGTGAACCGTTCTTTCAGGTATTCTCTCTCTGTTTTGGTGAGCAAGTTTTTCGATTAGTTGATAATCTTGCATCATAACGCCGCCACGAGCACCTGCCGTTAGCGAGTTTTGGTTGTCGGCGATTGGATTGCCTGAAGTAGTTGTTAGTTGTCTCATAATTTTTTCCTTTTAATAAAATTTATTATTTCGGAATTATACTTATTTAAAATAAAATATTTCTTAAATAATAAAAAATATTGATTAGAATTTTAAAAATTTCAAATTTTACAAATCTCAAGATTGAAATTTAAAGCCGCTAAATTTAATTTATATCCTAAAACAGAGCCTAAAAGCAAAATTTGGAAATTTATACAAATTCAAATTTATACCACTTATATTAAAATTTAGACAGAATAAATTTAGCTTTTGCTTTCCCTAAATTTAAGGATTTAATACGCTTTACATTTATAATTTATTTGACTTATTTACAAAATTCAAGTAAGTTAAAAGCAGTCTTAAAATAAACAAGGAGATCCATGACTTTTATAAAAAACTCGAAATTTAACACCTCTGTCTTTTATCCTTCGGTTTTTATCATATTTGTGATTGCGATTTTTTCGGTTCTTTTTCCTGCATACTCAAGCAAATTTTTTAAATCTATGCAAGATTTCATTACTATCAAATTCGGCTGGTTTTATGTGCTTGCTATCGCCATCATCGTGCTTTCGGTAATCATGCTTGGATTTAGCAAATTTGGAGATATTAAACTTGGAGCCGATCACTCAAAGCCCGAATACACAAATTTATCTTGGTTTGGCATGCTCTTTGCTGCAGGTATGGGTATAGGGCTTGTATTTTTTGGCGTTAGCGAACCGCTTATGCACTATCTTAATCCCCCAGTCGGCGAGCCTAAAAGCATGGAAGCTGCAAAACTTGCGATGAACATCACCTTCTTTCACTGGGGTGTCGGCGCTTGGGCGACTTACGCTATCGTAGCACTCATACTTGCCTTTTTTGCGTATAGACACAACCTACCTCTTACGCTCAGATCGGCATTTTATCCGCTTATAGGCGAGCGAATTTACGGCAAGATAGGCGATGTGATAGATGTTTTTGCCGTAGTTGCGACGCTTTTTGGAGTGGCTACCTCTCTTGGGTACGGAGTCGTGCAGGTAAATGCAGGGCTTACTCACGTATTTGGCGCGCCTAGCATGCATATAGCTTTGCTTGTAGTGTTGTGTCTGCTAGCTACGATTTCAGCGGCAAGCGGAGTGGATAAAGGCATAAAAATTCTTTCAAATTCAAACATCATCATGGCTATTATATTTATGCTTTTTATCTTGTTTTTAGGCAACACTACCGATCTTCTTCAAAGACTCGTGCAAAATAGCGGCAACTACGTATCCACGCTCATCTCAAACACATTTAACCTCTACGCTTATCAGAAGGCAAACAGCTCTTGGCTTGGCGGCTGGACCTTGCTTTACTGGGCTTGGTGGCTATCTTGGTCGCCTTTTGTGGGACTTTTTATCGCTAGGATTTCAAAAGGAAGAACGATAAGGGAGTTTGTCGTGGGCGCGCTTTTAGTTCCTACAGGATTTACTTTTATGTGGATGACCTTTTTTGGAAATAGCGCGATAACTCTCGTTCAAAACGGCTTTAGCGAGCTTGCTGAGGTTGCAAATTCAGACTCAGCGTCAGCGCTATTTATGTTTCTAGATAGCTTTAAATTTTCAAGCATGCTTGGCGTCATAGCCGTGCTAATGATTGCTATATTTTTCATCACTTCGGCTGACTCTGCGGCGATGATTATGAATATGCTTTGCTCAAACGGCAAAGACAACACTCCTCTTTGGCAGAAAATTTTCTGGGGGCTTGCGATAGGCGTTGTATCTTGTTTTCTTATGCTTGGCGGCGGACTAGCCTCGCTTCAAGCTATGACGATAGCCTCGGCTTTGCCATTTACGATCGCGCTTTTGTTTGCGATTTACGGACTTTTTAAAGCTCTTAGAGTAGATCTTCTTAAAAAGCAAAGCAGAAATTTAGCCAACATGCCCGTTTCTGAGATGTCTAAAACTTGGCAAGAGAGGCTAAAGACGATCATATCGCTACCTAATAAGAAAAATGCGGACAAATTTATAAGCGAGGTTATCGAAAAGGTCTTTGAGGAGGTGAGGGCTGAATTTGAGAAAAACGGCTTGCAGGCTAAAATTTCAAAGGACGAAAAGCGAAATTTTATAAATTTAACCGTCGGGCTTGGCGATGAGATGGATTTTAGTTACGGAGTAAAACTCGTTCGCAGAGAGAGCCCTGACTATACTAGTGCGCTTGACGGAAATGATTTATACTACAGAGCTGAGGTGTTTTTAAAAGAGGGTGGGCAGGACTATGATATACTGGGCTGGAGCGAGGCTACTATCATAAATGACGTGGTCGAGCAGTACCGCAAACATATGCAGTTTTTGCATACGATTAGAGGCGTGTAGGCTTAAATTTAAGTAAATTTTTATATAATCACCCTTTTTTTGAAGGATGATTTATGAAAAGAAGATCTTGGAGCTCAAGACTTACTTATATACTTGCTGTTGCGGGCGCTACTGTGGGATTTGGCGCGACTTGGCGTTTTCCTTATCTGGTCGGTCAAAACGGAGGCGGGGCGTATGTGCTTACCTTTTGTATAGCTATGATCGTCATAGGAATTCCTATGATCTTGGTTGAAAACGCTATCGGAAGGCGCCTTAAAGTAAACGTTATAGACGCTTTTAGCGGATCTCTAAACGGCAAAAAGATATCTAAAATTTGGCAAGCTGTGGGCTATATGAGCTTGCTTGGTGCTTTTGGGATTATGGCTTATTATATGGTTATAGGCGGTTGGGTGCTAAACTACATCGCGCAGATCGTATTTGGCATACTTGATCTCTCAAAAGTTGTTGATTTTGCTACGACTAGCGCATTTTACGAGCAAAACATCGTAAGCAACCCGCTTGCCGTTAGCTTTGCTGCCTTGGTTTTTGTTATGGTAAATTACATCATCTTGACGCAAGGTGCGGTTGACGGTATCGAAAAGGCGGCGAAATATCTCATGCCGATACTGTTTTTGCTTATGATTACCATGGTGATTAAAAATATCACTCTTGAAGGCGCTATGGAGGGAATTAAATTTTATCTAACGCCTGACTTTTCAAAGATAAGTATGAAGCTTTTTATCG